>NZ_AP022834.1:0-740902 GCF_013394385.1 Kocuria sp. TGY1127_2 | reverse complement strand
GCAACCGCAAGATCGGTACCGTCAAGAAATAACGCACGGGACACAGGACCGTGTGCCGGTCGCTGACCGGCGAACTTTGCGGACCCCGGTATTCCGTCGGGGCTGTCAGCTCCGAGACCGGTTCTATTCTGCGCACGGTAGGGCCTCGCCTGCTTCCATGGGACGTGGCTCCCCCGGCGGGGACCACCCGCCCGGCAGCAAACACAGACCACGCCATACGGTCGCGCAGGCATCCGGCCATCCCAGCTTCCTCAAGGGAATCCTCTCGCTGCATTCAATGACGATCCGGCCGCACAAGAAGGCAACTACCAGGACAAGAAGTATGACAATCGCCGACACCGCGGCGAGAAACAGTAATGCGATGAGCTGATCCATGATGGCCCTTGATTCTTCTCAGAAACGTTTGTCGGTATCAGCTTCCGATGTCCGTGCTCGGTGGACCATAGTCAATTCCCGCACAATCATTCGGACGGCCCGAACGATGACGCCCCGTCCGGCGGCCGGTGTCTTACAGTAAGGACTGTCCAACCCTTCGCGAGCACCTGGAGTATACAGATGAGCCTGTCGCCCGATCTCCACCGACTGCGCCTGTTTCTGGCCGTGCTCGACTCAGGCTCCGTCACCCTGGCAGCCCGGAATCTGGGATTCGCCCCGTCGACCGTGAGCGAGCAAATGCGTACTCTGAGTCGTGAAGCGGGAGGAGAGCTGTTTCGTCGAGATGGAACAGGCATTGTCGCAACCGAACTCGCGCGAGTCCTGGAACCACATGCGCGGGCTCTGCTCGACCGATTCACCCGGGCCAACGCCGAGCTCCGGGTTCATCATCAGCAGGCCACCTCGAGAGTCAGCGTCGAGTTCACATCCAGCGTGGGAAGCTCAATACTGAGCCCAGCTGCTGCGGCATTTTCCCGGATTCATCCCGAGGTGAAGCTCGAACTCACTCTGCAGACGGACGCTCTCGCGTCTGCGGACAAGGTTCGCCACGGAGAATTGGATCTGTCCTTCTCATTCGTCCGGTTAGAAGACCTTGGCCCCGGCCTTGCCGCGCAGGCGGTTTTGTTTGATCCTTTTGTTGCGGTGGTTCCCGCGGACGATCCTTTGGCAGAAAGAAATGACGTCACTCTCGAAGAGCTCGGGCGCAGACCGTGGATAAGTCATGACCATCCGCTCGGCTCGTGCTCCCAAGGCCTCGTCGAACAGTGCCGAGGCGCGGGCTTCGAGCCTCCCTACGAGATCGCAACCGACACTTTCGAAACGGCCCTGGACCTCGTCGGCGCCGGACTCGGTATCGCGGTCATCCCGGCCCTTGCGCTGGCCCGGCCGCGCGAGGACGTCCGACACATCACGATCAGAAAGGGTCATTCCGAGACCCAAGTCCCGGGACGTTGCATGGTGATCCTCCATCGGCCCGATGCGTCTCAGCACGCCATGGATTTAAATGATCTACTGCTGCGCACGGGGCAAGAGTTCCTTGCTGACCGGCATTATCTCTGAGGACAGAAGTTCAGACGTCTCGGCCTTCCTGGCGGAGCTGCTCGTCGACGTACTGGTCCTCGACCTCGACGTCCTCGTCCCCAACCGTCTTCTTCACGCGCTTGCCACGGATCTTCTGCCAGAACCGACCGAAATCGCGACTGGCCGCATTGTGAAGCTTGGGGAAGGCCAAATAGGACACGGCGAAGGCAATCAGAATTGCAAACACCCCGGCCAGGACCAAACCGGTCTTCAGGAAGAGGCAGACCACGAAGACCACGGCCATCATGCCGAAGCGAAGCAGGGTGTAGTACAAGAAATTCACGGTGTTTAACTCTACTCTCCGGACCTGAAGGTCCGCTCGGTGTCACATGGTCCAGCCGCCGGTAAGCTGTATTCATGCGAGCAGTTCTGATCATCGTCGCGGCAGCCGTCGTCGTCGGCATGACCATTTACGCCCTTTTGGATATCTCCCGTACGGAGAAGCACCATATCGTGGCTTTGCCCAAGCCCGTGTGGTTCGTCATCGCGCTGGTGTTTCCGGTCCTCGGGCCCGTCCTCTGGTTAATCTTCGGCTACAAACGGCGGCCTCCCACACGTGGTGAGGGCCCGGCACCCTCGGGCCCACGCCCCGGAGCCGCTCCCGATGACGACGAGGCTTACCTCCGGTTCCTGGACCAGCAGACCGAGCGCCGCAAACGCGATGAAGACCGACGCCGCCGTGAGCAAGGCCGTGAACAGGACGGCAACGAGGGCGCCAGCTGAGACGGGTCCCTCCAAATACAAAAAAGCGCTGCGTGAAAAAGACCCCACAGTGGACGGTCTCTTTCACGCAGCGCTGTTTTACGGACGGGTTCTACAGCCCCGAGTAGGAGTGCAACCCGTTGAAGACCACGTTGACCGCAGTGAAGTTGAAGATAATGCACCCGTAACCGATGATCGACAGCCACGCAGAACGCGGGCCTGTCCATCCGCGGGTCGCACGCGCGTGCAGGTAGGCAGCGTAGACCACCCAGATGACGAACGTCCAGACTTCCTTGGTGTCCCAGCCCCAGTAACGGCCCCAGGCCTTGTTGGCCCAGATCGCGCCCATCGCCAAAGTGAACGTCCACATCACGAAGCCCACGGTATTGAGACGGAAGGCAAAGTTCTCCAGAGCCTGGGAGGAGGGAACGAGGCGCATGAATCCGAGCCCGGTCTTCTCCCCTTCAATCAGTTTGCGTTCGCGCCGGGACTGGATGAGCTGGAGCACCGCCATAGCGAAGGTAATGGTGAACACTCCCGAAGCCATGACTGCAACAGACACGTGGATGACGAGCCAATAGGACTGGAGAGCAGGTTTGAGGTGCCCGACCGGTGTGGGGAAGCCGATGGTTGCTGCAACCATCATGATCAGCGCAAGACCCGTAACCAGCGAGCCGATAAATCGAAGGTCGCGGAAAATCAGGGCAATCAGGAAAACGATCGAGACCACGAGCGCGCCCGTGGTGCAGAATTCGTACATATTTCCCCACGGCACGCGACCCGCCGCCAGGCCGCGCGTCACGACACCTACGACGTGGATCGCGCAGCCGATGATCATCACGGCCACCGCAACGTTTGCTGCTGGGCGACGCTCGCCCGTGTAGGTCATGGAATCGTCAGCGACGTAGGAACTCAGTTTGGCCCTCGTCTGGGCGTTGTAAGCACGTCCGCGACTTCCGCCACCTCCGCCTTCGATGAGGGCCGTCGAAACACCGGATCTGGAACCGGTACCCGAGGACGCGGCCCCGCTCTCGGCTGCACCCACTCCTGCGCCGGCCATGACCGGGGCCTCCTCAGGCGCTCGCTGCGCGGCGGCCTCAGCCTTTCGTGTGGCCTTCGAGTGGGAGGCCAGGTCCCATGTGAAGGCCACGAAAGACACCAGATAGGTCACCGCGGCCAGGAGCATGAATGTCTCGCTCCACTGGCCTAGGTTCTCGTTGATGGTCATGCTTCCCTTTCTGGGCCGGTAAGTCGTGCCGAGCGCCGATACGGGTGCTCGCGCGGTTGTTCGGCCCGATGCGAGAAAATTACCCCTCGCTGAATTCTAGTCCCCATTCCTGGGCGAAAATCTCGGTCAATTTGTCGGCTTCTGATGCGAGCCGCGGGTCTTCACCGCGCGCCAGGAGTCCGTATTCGACAACGACGGCCTTGCTTCCGTCGTCGAGCTGTGTCTCATGGGCCTTGACCCACAGGCGGCGCCTTGCCACGAACAACGAGATGATCAGACCGCCGAAAGCCAAGAGGAACGACACCAGGACCACGGGCTTGCCCGGGTCGTAGTGGATGTCCAATCCCGCGTAGCGTTTGACGCCTTCGAATTCGATGCTGCCCTTTCCGTCGGGAAGATCGAATTTGTTGTTGTCCTCGGTCAACACGATGCCACCGTGTTCCGATTTCATCGAGTTGAGCTCGTTCAACTTATTCGTGTCGAGCACGTAGACGTTCTGCGGGTCTCCTTTGTCCAGTCCCAAGTCGCCGGAGTACGAAGACAGGACGAGCGCGGGATTCGCCGGCGCGGCGTCGGCAGAATACGGCATCTGACCGGACTGGATGACGGCGGTGGGCAGGAACATGCCCACGAATCCGAGTTGGTCGGGACCGGCGTCGGGAACCTTGAGGACCATGGACGAGGTGAAGACCTTGTCCGTAGGCAACGTGACCACTGGGCCCTCGTACGCGACCTCGCCGTTTCCACCGGTGACCTTGACGACCGGAGCGTACCCGTTGCCCGAAAGGTATACGTTGTTGCCGTCGATATTGAGCGGCTCGTTGACCTTCAGGGATTCCTTCTTCGCCTCCGCGTTCGGGCTATCCTTGACGGTCATCTGAGCGTCGTAGCTGAGGTCCTGTCCGTAGGTCGACGATGTCTTGTCGCGGTCGTAGGTGACGTTCAATTTGTCCAACGAGACCGAGAAATTGCGGAGCCAGTCCGGGTTGTAGTTGGTTCCGGGTTTGAACGAGTCGTAGCTGATCAACGTGTTCACGTGGGAATCTCCCTCGGTCACGATCTTCTGACCGCTGTAACCGAACTGGCCGCCGATAGCGACGCCGACCAGGACGCCGATCATCGCGGCGTGAAAGATCAAATTCCCGATTTCCCGGACGTATCCCCGCTCGGCCCCGACGCTCGGGTAGGCCCGATCCTCCCGAATTTCCGTGCGGTAATGACGCTTGCGAAGGATTTTGTTGGCCGTGCGAACCGCGGTATCGGCGGTGAGTCCGCCGTCGACGGAGTCGACCGGGATCGTCAGAACACGGTGTTGAGGCAGTCTTTTCAGATTGCGCGGGGTTCGAGGCGGCTTCGCCCCGTAGGCCTTGGCGTGTTTGATCGCGCGTGGTATCACGCAACCGATCAGCGAGATGAACAGAAGAATATAGATTGCCGAGAACCAGGCCGAGGAGAAGACGTCGAAGAGCTGGAGTTTCTCTGCGATGGGTCCCCACGTCTTGTGCGAATCCATGTACTCCTGGACCTTCTGAGGGTCCTGGATGTTCTGCGGGAACATTGATCCGGGGACCGCCGCAACCGCAAGCAGCAGCAAGAGGAACAACGCAGTATTCATCTTGGTCAGCTGGGTCCATGCCCACCTGAGCATGCCAATGGGCCCCAGTACCGGAGCGTCTTTCTTGGCTGCCTTCTTCTTTTTACTCATGCCATCCATTTTCGGTAGCGGGTTTCTGCCGTAGTGAGCTCGGGTTCTCCCCGAGTCCGATCACACCGGGAGCTCATATCCGGGACTGGTTGCCTGGAGCCAGGACATCATGTCGGCCCACAAACCGGTCGCCATGAGCACCCCGACGACGACGAGCGCAAGGCCGCCGATCACCTGCAACGACCGGCGGTGCCGTTTCAGGAAGTCGAACATGTCCGCCGACTTCCGGAAGCCAAGGGCGATGACCAGGAACGGGATCCCGAGGCCCAGACAATACGCTAGCGTGAGGCCGATGGCCTTCAGGCTGTTGGGACCTTCGATGAAGACCAGGGCCTGAACGGCCGCAAAGGTCGGCCCAATGCAGGGCGCCCAACCGAGTCCGAAGGTGATCCCGAGGATCGGGGCGCCCCACAGCCCGGCAGGGGGTTTGGAATGAATTTTCCGGTCTCTCTGGAACCACGAGAAACCGCCCATGAAGACGATCCCCAGGACGATGACCATGAGCCCCAGGATCACCTGGATCCAGGTTTGTCCGCGTAGCCACGGGGCCGCTCCCAGCTGCGCCAGGACCACTGACATCAACACAAACACTGCGGAGAATCCCAGGATGAACAGCGCGGTTCCGGCGAACATGCGTCCGCGACGTTTCCGTTGCAGGTCGGTTCCCGTCAGGCCCGTGACGTAGGCCAAGTAGCCCGGAACCAAGGGAAGTACGCAGGGCGAGGCGAAAGAGATCAGTCCGGCGAGTGCGGCCAGCGGGATCGAGGCCCAGAGAGACCCCTCCAGCACTACGGAGCCAAAGGACGAGGAATCGGCGGCTAGATCCAATGCTCAACCTAAGAGTTCTTCGAGGACGAGGAGTCTTTTCCGTCGACCTGGTCCTGGAGCAGAGTACGGACCACGGATTCGTCGATCTGTCCGAGCACCCGGGCAGCGACTCGCCCCCGTGAGTCCAGAATGAGCGTCGTCGGAACGGCTTGCGCCGGAACGTACTGGGACAAAGCCATTAGGACGCCACCCGAGCGGTCCTCCACTGACTGGTACTTCACTCCGAAATTGCGTTCAAAGGCTTCCGCAGTGCCTTGCTCGTCGCGCAGGTTGATGCCATAGAAATTGGCCTTGTCGCCGAACTGGTCGAATAATTTCTGCAGATGAGGCGCTTCGGCCCGGCAGGGCGCGCATCCGGCATACCAAAAGTTCAGCAAGCTCGGTTTGTCGGTCAGGTCCGAGCCTTTGAGGGTCGTGCCGCCGAAGAGTTTGCCTTCGAAGTCAACGGGATCGCCACGGTCGGCTTCTTTGAATTCCGTGACCGAACCATCACCCGAAACATATCCCTTGCCGTCGGCCGAATTCGCTTGGTTCGCCAGATCGGAGTTGTCGTTGTTCGAACACGCGGTCAGGGCGGCCAGCCCAAGCACCGAGGCTGCCGATAGCAGGCCCCGGCGAGTCAGCGGGTTGGGATGAGAACTGGACATGGTGACTCTCTGAAAGATTGAGCGATGTTGTTATCGGCTCCGACCCACGGATCTGTCGGTCGGGCTCCGGACGGTTCGGACCTGCGCAAATTCACGCGACGAAGTACAAGTCCAACCGTTAGATTATGATCCGGGAAGCTGAACGACCCCTGAATACAACTCCGAAGCCGGTTCGCAATAAGCGATGCTCGGACGCTGCCCGGCGCCGATGTCGTCGAAGGTGAAGGAGGTCAGAGACGCGAGATTACACTGTCGCGTTCGAGGGTCATGAGGCAGCATTCGTCCCTCAACGCTGGATCTCGCCATCCAGATGGGAAGCTGATGCGACACGATGACCGCCTCCGCGCCGTCTCCTCCTCGGGCGACGGCCCGGACCGCGGCATCCTTGATCGCTGCGGACATCCGCTCAACTTGTTCCCGATACGGCTCTCCCCACGAGGGCCGCAGAGGATTCAGCAATTTCGGCCAGTGTCGGGGGTTCCGTATCAGTTCGGACTTGTTGACGTGCAGGCCCTCGAAATAATTTCCGGCTTCGATGACCCGTTCCTCTGGATGGATCGGCAGACCGAGCTTCTCCGAGATCGGGCGCGCCGTCTCCTGCGTCCGAGTCAAAGGCGACGCCGCCAAGTAAACGATCTCGGCACCGTTCTCGGCCCTGCGCGCAAGTTCGCGAGCCGCCAGTTCTGCCATGGCCCGGCCGGTTTCGGACAAATGGAATTCCGGGAGGCAACCATAGACGATGCGGTCCGGGTTGTGAACTTCACCGTGCCTCAATAGGTGAACAGTTGCGCTAGCACTCATGTCTTCAGTCTTGCAGATCCGGCATCCGGCGGCCATTCTATTGCGGATTTGTGGAAGGAGCTTTCCCTCATACATCTTCCGGATCGGACCCGGCGATCAGTCCGCGGAGAATCCGGTCAAGGCGCCGCTTGTCCACGCGCCAGAAATCACGCGGAATCCCGTTGACCCTGACAACAGGAATGTCCTGTGCATGTTGTTTGAGAAGATCCAAGTGTTCCTCGACGTTGATCTGCGTCCATTCGATGCCGAGCGGCTCGGTCACCTCCGTGAGGTCGGATTTCGCCGCCTCGCAGAGATGGCACCCAGGGCTCGTGAGCAGTTCAACCGAGATCTCCCGAGCGGCTTGCGCGGCGTCGTCGTGTTCTGCGGCCATGCCGTGACCTCCAGTCGTGTCGATGGGTGTGTCCGGATACGCATTCGGCCGCCCCTCGCGCTATGGAGGTGGCGGCCGAAGATGCTGGGCACAAGAAGTGTCTACTTCTTGTTGCGGCGCTGGTGGCGAGTCTTGCGAAGCAGCTTGCGGTGCTTCTTCTTCGCCATGCGCTTGCGGCGCTTCTTAATAACTGAACCCATAGGATCCCTACCTTGATAGTCGTACATCGATGGCAGACACGCTCAAGCGCGGCAAAGCCACCGGATGGCGTCCTTGTCCCCCGTACCGAGGACGGCGGAGGCTTGCGGTCAAAACGTTCGCTCACAAAGTTTCGTGCGGGCAAAGACAAGCCCAATAATGCGAAAACGTTCCTCCCATACCCTACAAGGTCGAGTCAAATTTCTTCGAATCGTCCGAACTCCTTCCGTCACCCGTCGGAGGACTGGACGAGGAGCCCCCGTTCTGCCCGTTATTCTCGACCGGTTCCATGGAATTCAAGGTTTCCGCGACGGTCGGGGCGGTATCGGGCATATCCACGTCCCGTTCCTTGGTGTCCGCGACACTGTGCGCCAATGTCGAAGAAGGCTCCAAAGGATGCACTTCCCCGTCCTCATCGGTCTCCGGCTGAACGAAGACCGAGCCCGAAGACCTTTGCTTACGATCCGGGTCCACACCGGCCTCGAGGTAATGCCCCTCGATGTGTTCGGCGACCATTCGAGCGGCGAGTTCGTTGTCGCCCGCCTCGATTGCCGCGTAGATCGCCCGATGTTCCGCGCACAGCCGTGTGGCGGTCGTCGACCACAACGGAACGTAGCCCACGAGCGACAAGGTGTACTCGTAAATCGAGTCCCTCAATGAGGTGATGAGACCTGTTACCAACGAATTACCGGCCAACCGGGTCAGTGCGACGTGAAAAGAGACTTCGAGGTGGTGAAAATCCTTGAGCGACAGATCGTCCCGAGCCATTTCGTCCATGATCTTGACGAGTTCCCGCATTGCTGGGTGTTCTCGGTCTGCACGGCGGAGGGCCCACGTTTCGAGTAATACCCGGGTGTGAACGATGTCCCGCAGGGGGTATTCGGCAGTAGCCATATGAAGTTTGAGGGCAGGACCTGCGCTTGCGGCGGGTTCACGAACCAGCTGCGCTATCATCTGGTGTCTCTTGCCTTCGTAAAGCCGGACGATGCCCATCGATTCGAGATTTTTCAGCGCCTCGTGCGTCGCGTTGCGGGAGGCCCCGACGGCATCAGAAATTCTGCGTTCGCTCGGCAGCTCTTGCCCAAGGACAAGGTTCCCGTCGAACAGCTCGTTCTCCAGCCATTGGAGGATCTTACGGTCGGTAGCCATGCGGTGATGAGTCTTTCACTGTCGTCAACGATGAGGTTCCAGGACGGAGAGGTCACCCCTCCTATCGCCCACGCTTTCTAGCAAACAGATTAGCCAAAAAACCTGATTGTTTGTTCTCTGCGGCCACGTGTTGAGCGCCCGAGACCCCTTTGGTGCGGCGCACTTCGGGGTCCAGAGGCTCCCAGCTCGTGGATTGCGTCGAGCCCTCCGTTTCCTTCTCCGAGGAGGGTTCGCCCCCGGGCAGTTCCGCGGTCGTCTTCTCGGTCTCGTGGTTGATAACGGCCGGCGTCAGGTCCGAGGTGAACTCCTCGACGTCGTCACCGCCCGCAGGCTGAGCACTCGCACTCAGAGGCGCAAGAGGGGTGAAGACAACCCCGTGGCGCTTCCTAACGACTGCAGGCCTTGTGGCCTCATGGGCGTCCACGGTGTCAGGTTCTGCCGGGGTGGCTTGTGAAGAAGTTCTTTCGGGACCGAGGTCACGGCGTTCCGAGACACCGGCAGAAACATTCTTCTGTGCCTGCACTCCGGGGTCCTCGGTAGAAGCCGATTCGGCGGTCGACTCGGTGGCTTCGTTACTGTTTTCTTCTTCTGCAGGGGCCCCGGTCTCCGGTCCCACAGTGTCGCCCTCTTCGGCGACCAGCTCCTCCGTCCATTCGCGAAGGTCGCGAAGCGGCTCGGGGTTCAGCGAGTAAAGCCTCCTCTGCCCTTGCGCCTTCATGGTCACCAACCCCGCCTCCCGAAGGACTTTGAGGTGCTTCGACACGGTCGGTTGACTCACGCCCAGTTCCGTGACGACGTCGTTGACCGGGTGCGGCCCGTTCTTCACGACTGTCAGAATCCGCCGGCGGGTAGGGTCTGCTACCACAGCAAACACGTCATTGCTCATGCCTCCACCATAACGGTGTATGCCCTATGACGTATGCATACACGCCCGCTTGGGTCCATTGAGAACTCTTGAGTCAGTTCAGGGACAGTCGATTCCTCAGTCAAACCAAGGGTCCAGCCCCCAGAGTGGGAAGACTTCCTTGCGGGTCGCCATAACCGATCTGTCGAGGACATCGGCCGGGTCGAACCCGATCTCCCATGAACGCCACCAGATGTCCGCTTCGTCACCCATCATATGGGCCGCACGGACGCCGTACTTCTCCGTGATGTAGGACCGCCAGCTCTCCGGAGTGGGCGTCGTGGTCTCGACAGGATGATTGGCCACGATCCCGATCAGATGCGCCCAAGCCCGGGGCACAGCGTCGAGGCAGTTGTATCCTCCGCCGCCGGTCGCGATCCATCGGTCTTCGCAGAGCTCATTCGCCAGGTCGGCGATGGACAAGGCCGCTTCGCGCTGAGCATCGACGCTCAACCGCATATGCGTCATGTCGTCCTTGAAATGCGAATCACAGCCGTGTTGCGACACGATGATTTCAGGGTCGAAAGCGCGTGCCAATTGAGGAACGATCGCATGGAAGGCCCGCAGCCAGTCGGCATCGGCCACAGTGGTCGGCAGGGCTACGTTGACCGCGCTTCCCGTGGCAGGACCATCGGCTCCGATCTCTGCGGCGAAGCCCGTACCCGGAAACAGGGACATCCCTGTTTCATGGAGCGAGATGGTCAGCACGCGCGGGTCGTCCCAAAAGATGCTCTGGGTCCCGTCCCCGTGGTGCGCATCGACATCGATGTAGAGAACACGCTCGACGCCGTGGTCCAGGAGGTACTGGATTCCCACCGCGCAGTCGTTGTACACGCAGAACCCGCTCGCGTGGTCACGGTGCGCGTGGTGCATTCCGCCGCCGAAGTTGACGGCGCGAGTGACCTCTTGGGCCATCACCGCCGACGCCGACCGCAGCGTCCCGCCCACGAGCCTGGCCGCGGCCTCGTGGACGCCTAAGAATCCGGGCGTTTCTTCTCCGTCGAGTCCGCTCCCCGGAACCTTGAGAGCCGGGTCCGCACTGACAGCCTTGACCGTGTCCACATACTCGCGAGAGTGAGCAGTCAACAGGGCGGCGTCATCGGCAATCTCGGGCCTCTCGATTTGAAGATGAGGAAGGTCGAAAAGCCCCAGTTCCTGGGCCAATCGCGCAGTCGCATCGAGACGACAGGGGTTCATGGGATGATAATCGCCGAAGAAATACGAGGTCATGGCGGGATCCCACGTCACCATCGCCGTCGGGTCCGCTCCTTGCCCACTTTCCTGAAAGTTTGTAAGTGACGTCACAGGGATATTGTGGCACGGGAGCAGGCAGGTCACGTACTCGGGCCGGTCAGATATCATGCCTACCGCTACGCTAGGTAGGGTCAAACATTCGTCGTCAGGAGTTCGCGTGCTGAGCAAGGACACGACCCTGACCGCGGAGCCTCGCCGGCCCGTGGATCAGGTGAAAGACCTGGTCAACCGAATCTTCGGGACCACGCCCGCACGGATTTCGATCACGTTGTTCTTCCTCGTGATCGTGTTGTGCTCACTTCTGCTGATGTTGCCCGTCTCGAGCAGATCGGGTCATCCCCCGGCCCTGGAGCAGGCAACGTTCACGGCGACGTCAGCAGTCACGGTCACGGGCCTGACCACTCTCACCACCTCGGCCCAGTGGACTCTGTTCGGGCAGTTCGTCATTCTTCTGGGCGTTCAGATCGGCGGTTTGGGCACGCTCACCATGACGTCTTTGCTGTCGATGGCGCTGGGACGCAAATTGGGACTGCGCACGAAGCTATTTGCCCAAGAAGGACTCAGCATTACGAGCAAGCAGGGGAAGCTCGGAGAGGTCGGATCTCTCCTACGCACCGTGGTCCTGACATCGGCCAGCATTGAGGCGACGATTGCCGCTATCCTGACTCTGCGACTGATGACCCTCGGGGAAAACCTTCAGCAAGCTCTGTGGCACGGAATCTTCTACGGTATATCCTCGTTCAACAACGCGGGTTTCACACCGCACACAGATGGACTCGTACCCTACGGCAACGACTGGTGGATTCTTCTTCCGCTCTGCGCGGGCGTCTGGGTCGGGTCCCTCGGATTCCCCGTGATCCTCGTTGTCAGGATGTTCGGCCTGCGATTGAGGCACTGGAACCTCAATGCTCGCATCACGGTCTTCGGCTCCCTGCTGCTCGTCGTCTTCGGGTCGATCCTCTGGGGTGCTTCGGAATGGAACAACCGGGACACGATTGGCAACGAAGGCGTCGGCGAACGCCTCCTTCACTCTTTCTTCGCCTCGGTCATGACGCGTTCGGGCGGGTTCAACCTCGTCGACATGGACCAGACGCACTCGATCACCAAGCTCCTCAGTGACCTGTTGATGTTCGTCGGAGGCGGATCGGGTTCGACCGCAGGCGGCGTCAAGATCACCACAATGGCCGTCATTTTCATCGCTATCGTCGCCGAAGCACGAGGAGACCAGCATGTGATCGCTTTCCGTCGCACTATTCCCGATACCGTTCTGCGCATTGCCATTTCGGTGGTCATGATGAGCGCAACGATCGTCATGCTCGGTACGGCGGCCCTGATGCTGATCTCGAATCATCCGCTGGACGAGATCCTCTTCGAGGTCATCTCTGCCTACGCAACATGCGGTCTGTCCGTAGGATTGTCGTCAGAGTTACCGGCCGCGGGATTGTACGTTCTGTCCGTCCTGATGTTCATCGGCCGTCTCGGAACCATTACCGTGGCCACGGGTTTGGCGCTGAGGACTCGCAGCCGTCTGTACAAGTATCCGGAAGAGAGGCCCATCATTGGCTGATCGTTCACCTCACAACGCCCCGGTTCTGGTCATCGGGTTGGGACGCTTCGGCGCCGCCACGGCGCAGCAACTCAGGCGTCAGAACAAAGAGGTCCTGGCCATCGAACGGGATCCGGATATGGTCCAGCGTTGGTCCGGGCTTCTTACCCACGTAATCCAAGCGGACGCCTCGGACATCGATGCCCTGCGTCAGGTCGGAGCGGGAGACTTCACCTCGGCCGTCGTGGGCGTAGGAACCTCGATCGAGTCGAGCGTTCTCATCACGGCAAACCTGGTGGACCTCGGTATAGAGAGAATCTGGGCCAAGGCGATCACCCCGGCCCACGGCAAGATCCTCTCTCGCATCGGGGCCCACTACGTGATTTTCCCCGAAGCCGACGCGGGTCGACGTACCGCACACCTCGTCTCCGGCCGCTTGCTGGATTACATCGAATTCGACGACGATTTCGCGATCGTCAAAATGTACCCGCCCAAGGAAACCCACGGATTCACGCTCCAGGAATCGGATGTCCGGAACCGTTATGGCGTGACCATTGTCGGTGTGAAATCGCCGGGCGAGGAATTCACGTATGCGACGGCGCGCACTAAAGTCACCTCGCGCGATGTGCTGATCGTCTCGGGCCAAGTCGATTTGATCGAACGCTTCGCGGCTCGCCCTTAGCTTCCCACCCGGTAGACGCCGCCCCGGTCCGGGAGCCCAAGGCGGCGTCGTGGGTCAGCAACCGGAAGAGGTCACCGACGGAATTCCTCAACCATTTCGGCGTTTCGGTGTGCCGAGGCCTTTGCGGCCTTCTCCGTCAGCTCGATCAGCCCCCCGTCCGCGAAGACATCGATGGCCCGCTCCGTGGTTCCGTTGGGGCTGCACACTGCTTTACGGAGCGCTTCGGGGTCGGCATCGTCGGCGTGGAGCAATTCGCCGGCACCGGATACCGTCTCCTTGGCGAGGAGACGAGCGGTTTCGGCGTCGAGACCCATGGACTCACCGGCCTTCTGCATCGCTTCAGCGAGGAAAAAGGCGTAAGCCGGACCGGAACCCGAGACGCCGGTGACCGCATCGATCTGATCTTCCTCGACGTCGATCACGGTGCCAGAGTTCTTGAGAACATCGTGGGCCAGATTGAGCTGCTCCGCAGTGCAGTGCGTGCCGGGGGCCAAAGCGATCACACCGCGTCCGACACGAGACGGCGTGTTGGGCATGGATCGGATGACCGGCTGGCCATCTCGCAACTGGCCTTCCAGCATCGACAGGTCGATTCCGGCCGCGACGGAGATGACCAAGGCCTCGTCTTTGAGGGCGTCCTTGATTTCGGCCGCCAGATCCAGAATGCCCTTCGGTTTGACGCCGAGCAGGACGACGTCGGCGTTCTCGACGGCATCGAGGTTGGCGGAATCGCTGTCCTCACCCGAATAGATGGCGACTGCCCGTTGGTCTTCCGGAAGTGACTCCTCGAGCTTGCGAGCGCTCTCAACGGAACGGGTGGTCGCACGGACCCGCTTCGGGTCGGTGCCACCGGCGAGCAACCCGGACATGATTGAGCCGTTCATGGATCCCGTTCCCAAGAAGGCGATGATGGGCTCGGACATTTGGTCCTCCTGTGAGGTTGCGGTCGTTCGTTCTTCCTCTACGTTAGCGAAGGCCAACACAGACTTTCATTCCCAGGGGACCTTGAGACGCAACCAAGTCGGTGCACATCAAAAGCGTTTAACGTTGTCAGTACCTCATAGGTGCGAGTGATAAGCGGATTTCAGGGGTGAGGACCCCTACTTCCCCAAGTGCCGGTGAGCGAATTCGAGGGTTTCAGACAACCATTCGTCTCGCTCACCGGCATTTTTGGCTTTGCGCGTGGAAACCTCGACCGCGACCACACCTTCCCACTCGGTCTCGACCAAGTGATGCAGGGTCTGAGCAACCGGTTGAGTCCCATGACCGGGGCGGGCGTGCTCGTCCATCACCGATTTGCCGGAGCCGTCGGTCAGGTGCACGTGGCCCAGACGGTCACCCAGCTGTCGAACTGCTTCCAGCGAATCCGTCCCAGACGCCGCGGCATGGGAGAAGTCCCAGGTCACCCACTCGTAGTTCTGGCCGAGAGGGGACCAGTGCGGGGCGTACATCAGAACTTCTCGTCCTCCGAAGCGCCACGGATACATGTTTTCAACCGCGATTTTCACGCCTTCACTGTCCGAGATGCGACGTACACCCTCCGGAAACCCCTTGGCGTATCTCCTCTGCCAAACAAACGGCGGATGGGCCACCATGACGTCCGCACCGACGCGCCTGACCATCTTCGCGGCGAGACGAATTTTGTTCCACGCGTCGCCCCAGACGTGTTGCGTCAGCAAAAGTGTGGGCGCGTGGATCGCCGAGATGGGCAGCTGGTATTCCTGCACGTAATCGAGAAGTTCGTCGGGATCACGGCTCAAGGGATTGCCGGTAATCATGATCTCCACGGAGTCGTAGCCCAGATCTCGCGCGATCGCGAAAGTGTCTTTGACGCCCAATGGAAAGACCGATGATGTCGACAGGGCCACGGGTCGCTGAGGCAGCTTCATTGCACCTTCCATGGCCCTCCCGGAAACCGATTCCTCCACGGCACTTACTCCTTTTTGTTCGGCGTCAATGACTTCGGGTCAACCATAGCCGCCGAATCTTGGGAATTGAGCCGATCCATTCGTCGCAGGATCAGGCCCTCTCGCAGTGCCCAGGGAACCGAACGCATGGTGTTGATCCCGTACATGTCCAACGCCGTCTCCGCGACGATTCCGCCCGCCAGGATTTGGGCTGCGCGCTTGGACGAGACTCCAGGCAGATCGGATCGTTCGTGGGGTGTCATGGCTTCCATCCTCCTGGTCCACAGACGAAGGTCTTCGAGATGGAATTCGCGTTTGACGTACGGACCGGCCGCATAGGGGGCGGCGCCGCAGATACGGGCCAGTGATCTGAAGGTCTTGGACGTGCCCACGACCATATTCGGAGACCCCGCTTTCTTCACCGTCTCCACGGCCGGCCTGAGCGTCTCCTTGACGTGTTTGCGCAACGCTTTGATCTCTTTGGGCTTTGCCAAATCATGGTGAATGAATTGTCGAGTCAAGCGACCAGCACCAAGCGGGGTAGATACCGCGACATCCGGCAAGGCATCGATACCGAGGGCCATCTCGAAGGACCCTCCACCGATATCCAAATCCAGGATCCTGCCGGCGCCCCATCCCTGCCAACGACGCACCGCGAAGTAAGTGATCGCGGCTTCCTGGTCACCGGAAATCTCCGTGAGGTTGACTCCAGTCGAGGACTTCACATGGTCCAGGACTTCTCCTCCATTGCCGGCTTCTCGGATAGCCGATGTGGCAAATGCCAAGAGATCCTCGGCGTCGTGGTCAGCAGCGAAATCACGCGCTTCGGTGACAAACTTGGTCAGCGCGTCCCGTCCTGCGTCGGAGATATCACCGTTCTGATCCAAGTACTGCACCAGCTGAAGCGGCATTTTGTGGGAGGCGTACGGTTCTGGACGTGAGCCCGGGCGCACATCGAGCAGGAGCAGATGAACCGTATTCGACCCCACGTCGAGAACCGAGAGCCTCACCTCAGTTCTCCTCTGATTTCACTGTCTTGGATCCTGAACGGGAGGGCGTCGACTTCTTCGCAGCGGAAGTCTTCTTGGATGCCGTCGTTTTCTTGGCAGCCGGAGTCTTTTTCGACGTCGACTTCTTGGCGGTCGACTTCTTCGCGGTGGATTTTTTCGCCGGCCCCTTGGCTCGCTTCTCCGCAAGTAGTTCTACGGCTCGCGTATGCGTCATGGACTCGATGGTCTCCGAGCGGGGAACCGTGACGTTGGTCTCCCCGTCCGTTACATACGGCCCGAACCGCCCGTCCTTGATCACGATCGGTTTGTCGTTGCTCGGATCCTTGCCCAGCTCGGCCAAAGGCGGCTTGGCGGCTGCGCGCCCACGCTGCTTGGGCTGTGCGTATATCGCGAGCGCTTCGTCGAGAGTGATCGAGAAGATCTGCTCCTCTGTACTCAGCGAACGCGAGTCCGTGCCCTTCTTGAGATAAGGACCATACCGGCCGTTCTGGGCGGTAATTTCCGTGCCTTCCTCGTCCTTGCCCACGACACGCGGCAGGGAGAGCAATTTGAGCGCGTCCTCGAGTGTGACCGTCTGAAGAGACATGGACTTCAGAAGTGAAGCTGTCCGGGGTTTCTCCTTCTTGGGTTTCTTCGGCGGCTTCGGCTTGCCGTTCTTGTAATACTCGACCGGTTGGTTGGCCAGCTCTTCCTCGGTAAGTTCAGGAACGACCTCGGTGACGTAAGGGCCGAACCGACCGTCCTTCGCCAAAATCGTCCGTCCGTTCTCGGGGTCTGTTCCCAGCTCACGTCCGTCGGCTTTGCCCTGTTCGATGAGCTCGGCAGCCTTCTGAGCGGTCAGTTCATCCGGGGCAAGATCGGCCGGGACGTTGGCGCGGATCGGATCCGTGACTTCGCCAGTCTCTTCATCAACCGAGCCGCCGGTCTCCAGGTACGGACCGTAACGGCCGACTCTCAAGGTCACGCCGTCGGTGATCTCGATCGAGTTCACCGCACGGGCGTCGATCTCTCCGAGATTTTCCACGATCGGCTTGAGACCGCTTTCGGCGTCGTTGCCGAAATAGAAACCCGTGAGCCAATCGACCCTTTGTTCCTCGCCCCGGGCGATTCTGTCCAGATCGTCTTCCATCTCGGCCGTGAATTCGTAGTCCACATAACGCGAGAAATGTTCTTCGAGGAGTCGCACCACGGAAAACGCCGTCCACGATGGCACCAAGGAACCCGAGCGGTTGTTCACGTAACCGCGGTCCATG
The DNA here is from genome assembly GCF_013394385.1 of Kocuria sp. TGY1127_2. NCBI lineage: Bacteria > Bacillati > Actinomycetota > Actinomycetes > Micrococcales > Micrococcaceae > Kocuria > Kocuria sp. TGY1127_2. The sequence goes on along the minus strand of NZ_AP022834.1, from coordinate 723,200 downwards.
ATCGTCGAGATCACAGCGGCATAGGTCGAGGGCCGACCGATTCCCAGCTCATCCATGGCCTTGACCAGAGACGCTTCGGTGTATCGGGGCGGAGGTGAGGTCTCGTGTCCGTTGGCCTCGATATCGCGGCCGGTCAGCACATCGCCCTCGACCAATTTGGGCAGGCGTTTGTCGTCGCCGTCCTTCGCATCGTCTGCGTCTCGGGCGGCGTCCTTGCCTTCCTCGTATGCGGCCATGAAGCCACGGAAGGTGATGACCGTACCCGAGGCGGAGAATTCCGCCGTGCGCGAGTCGCTGGTCTGCGCTTCGAGTTTGATGGAAGCCGTCTGCCCCTTGGCGTCAGCCATCTGCGATGCGACGGTCCGCTTCCAGATCAGCTCGTAGAGCCTGAACTCATCGGGTGAAAGCTTGGACTTGACCGCCGACGGAGTGCGGAAAGAGTCCCCTGCCGGTCGAATGGCCTCGTGCGCCTCTTGGGCGTTCTTCGACTTCGAGGCATACAAGCGTGGCTTCGACGGTACGTATTCTGAGCCGTAGAGTTCAGTGGCCTGATTACGCGCCGCGTTGATCGCCTGATCGGACAATGCCACCGAGTCGGTACGCATATATGTAATGTGCCCGTTCTCGTACAGGCGTTGGGCAACCTGCATCGTGGACCGCGAGGAGAAACGAAGCTTGCGGGCCGCTTCCTGCTGGAGGGTCGACGTCGTGAACGGCGCGGCCGGGCGGCGGGTATACGGTTTAGTCTCGACCGACGAAACCGAGAATTCCGAGCCTTCCAACGCGGAAACCAGCCCGCGTGCCGCTTCTTCATCGAGGTGGGCGACCTTGGCGCGGGCGGCCGACTTCAAATCGCCGGAATCAGAGAAATCCTTACCCGTTGCGACCCTCATCCCGTCGAGGGATGAGAGCTTCGCCTTGAATCTCTCGGACGACTTGGTCTCGAAAAGGCCGGCCAAATCCCAGTACTGCGCCGAACGGAACTTCATCCGTTCCCTCTCCCGCTCGACGACGAGCCTGGTCGCGACAGACTGAACACGTCCGGCGGACAGTCCCTGAGAAACTTTGCGCCACAACACTGGCGAGAGTTCATAACCATAGATGCGGTCGAGCACACGCCGCGTTTCCTGCGCATCCACGAGAGAATCGTCGATGTCTCGTACGTTCTCGAATCCGCGTTCGACTGCTTCCCGAGTAATCTCAGGGAAAGTCACCCTATGCACGGGAACCTTGGGCTTGAGCACTTCGAGAAGATGCCAGGCGATGGCCTCGCCTTCGCGGTCCGCATCGGTTGCGAGGTACAGAGCGTCGCACTCTTTGAGCAACCGTTTGAGCTCGGTAACCTTTTTCTTCTTGTCAGGGTTGACGACGTAATACGGCGCGAAGCCGTGATCGATGTCCACGGCGAATTTGCCGACCGGAGTCTTCTTCAGCTCGGCGGGCAGCTCGGAAGGCTGGGGCAAATCCCGGATGTGTCCCATTGAGGACTCGACGATATACGCGTCCCCTAGGTAACCTCCGATGGTTTTGACCTTGGAAGGAGACTCCACAATGAGGAGACTCTTACCGGTCGTCTTGCCCTTGGCCTGTGTTGGCACGTCGCTCCTTGTGTCCGATCTGGTGGATACGCCCCCACAATAGCCGAGGAAATGAGACGGCTCGTCACGTATCCACAGACACGGTGAGATACGCCTCTCTCCGCCAAGGGGTTCTCGGACCACGCTACCGGTTTGCGTAATGTGCCGTGGCCCTCGCAATCGGCTTGGTCACCCAACCCACTTTTCTTGGGGCGCAGAGGTTCACCCTGCCTCGTGGAAGTCGAGGAACCCACCCTCGATCATTCGTCTGACATGGGACAAGAGGGCAACTGAGGCGTCCGGTGCTTCCCAGTCGAGCAACGCCGCGAGCGCGTCGATGATCTGACCGGCCGTCAACTCACCATCACATGCCGAGACGAAACCTGCGGCTTCGGTCGAGAGAAGCTCGGTCCGACGCAACCCGGCTCCCTGCCTGAGCACAATTACTCCCGGATGCTCGGAACCGGGCCTTTGATGCCGCTCCTCGGTCACGTCGTCGGCAACCGACAGGTGACTCGCACGAAGTTCGTTGTCGCTCAGTGGGGCGAGAGTATCTTGGGCCTCGATGGCTCTGGTCACGAAGGGCGCGATCGGTTGTTGGATAGGATGCTCTATTTTCTCGAATCGTAGAACCGAGGGCGTTCCGGTCGGCCGTCGAAGCCAGATCATCCCGAACCCGATGGAGACGACTCCCCTTGTCGAGAAGTCCCGCATATAGTCCAGATAAGCTTCTTCGAATGCCTGCGGGTCGCGATTCTGACTGGCGTCACGCAACCAAGTCTCCGCGTACTGCTCCGGCGAGGTCTCTTCGCGCTGGATGAACCAGGCCTCACAGTCATCAGGCAGCCACTCCCTCGGGCGCAGGTCCCAGGACTGTTTCCCAGTTTCCTCGTGAGCGTCTTCCAGAATTTCCCAGTTGCCCAGCATCTGCGCTCGTCCGTCGCGGTTCAGAACCTGCGGAATCCGGCGCACTAGGGTCGAGACGATGTCATCCCCCGGCAATCCGCCGTCGCGGTAGGTAAAACGATCATTCTCTCCTTCGCTCTCGCGCCGAGGCGTGATGACGAACGGCGGGTTCGACACGACGAGGTCGAAGCGATCCCCTTGGACGGGCTCGAGCAGACTTCCGAGGCGCAGGCTCACTCGCTCCTCCAGGTTGTCCGGGTCAATGCCCAAAGCCGGTGCGTTGAGGACGAGGTTGAAGCGTGTGATCCCTAGAGCCCGTGAGGAGATATCGGTCGCGGTCACGTGACGGCAGTGCCCCAGCAAATGGAACACCTGAATTCCGCACCCTGTGCCGAGGTCCAAGGCCTTGTCCACGGGCCGGCGCTCTGTGAACTGAGCCAACGTGAGGGAAGCCTGTCCCACGCCCAGAACGTAATCACGAGGCAACACCCCATCGGTCTGGTGCGCGCCCAGATCGGAGACGACCCAGAGGTCGGTTCCGTCGTCGGCCGAATGCGGTCGCAGGTCGAAGGCCGCGCGGAACATGGAGGAGCCTTGATGTGCCGGTGCGGACTCCGGGATCAGTAGATTGAGACGATCGAGTACGTCATAGGCACCCTCGCCCAGGGTCGCCTCGAGAGCCTCAGCGCTCGCAGCTCCTCCCAGCATGAAGAAATCGACGACACCTGCAAGTCTCCGCCGGCCTGGTTTCGCGGAGGCTCGTCCGCTCAAAATCTGCCGGATCCGGTGCTTGGCCGGAACCACCTGTTCCCTGACCATTGCTTCGAACGCTCCGTCCCCCAACAGGGAAAGGATCCCCTCATAAGAGAAATCGACCGCGGCCAACGCCTCAGCGAGGCTTTCCACGGCCGTGCCGTCATAGCTGTAAGGGGTTTCGGGCACGCGAGAGAATTCCGGTTGTGAAGTCACACCTCTAGCATACGAGGTGCAGAATTGGTTTACGGAGCAACCATTCGGGGGCATAGTGGGACTATGGAACAGAACCAAGATAGCCATTCCACTCGTGGGTCCTATGTCACCCAAGGAGAAGAATTCACCCGGGACACCAACTACATCGAGGACCGGATTCTTGATGGAACGGACCTGCCCGCTGGAACCGAAGACCGCGATCGTGGGGTTTGGCCGGTTGAAGCAGAACGTTATCGCCTGATTGCGGCACGCGCGTGTCCGTGGGCCAACCGAACGATCATCGCCCGCAGGCTTCTCGGTCTGGAAGACGCCTTATCGATCGGCATGCCCGGACCGACACATGACGCCCGTTCCTGGACATTTACATTGGACCCGGACGGTAAGGATCCGGTGCTGGGAATCGAAAGGCTCCAACAGGCGTTCTTCGCGCGCTACCCGGATTACCCCCGGGGCATCACGGTCCCCGCTATCGTGGACGTCCCGTCGGGAAAAGTGGTCACCAACGACTTCCCGCAGATCACCGAGGATTTTTCGAAGCAGTGGACCGCGTTCCACCGCGAAGGTGCCCCGGATCTGTGGCCCGAAGAACTCGAGGAGGAGATGCGTGAAGTCATGCAACGCGTCTTCACCGAAGTGAATAACGGCGTGTACCGTTGCGGCTTCGCGGGCTCGCAAGAAGCGTACGAGAAAGCCTATCGGAGGCTCTGGACCGCGATGGATTGGCTCGAAGAGCGCCTGTCCTCCCGGCGTTACCTCATGGGCGATCACATCACCGAGGCTGACGTCAGGTTGTTCACCACCCTGGCGCGATTCGACGTCGTCTATTTTTCGCATTTCAAGGCGAACCGGCAAATGCTCTCAACCTTGCCGAACCTGTGGGGGTACGCACGCGATCTCTTCCAAACGCCCGGCTTCGGCGACACGGTCGACTTCGAGCAGATCAAGGAGCATTACTACGGGGTGCAACGAGACATCAATCCGACGGGCATTGTGCCCGTAGGCCCTGATACCTCCGGTTGGCTGACCGATCACGGACGGGAACGTCTCGGCGGAAGCCCGTTCGACACCGAGAACGGAGCGACGCCGCCCGGGCCGGTTCGTGCAGACGAGAAGGTTGCGGCGGGTCACAACCCGCTCTATCCCGTCAGCGCCTAAACGGAGGAGGTCTGCCGGCCCTGGCGGGCGGTGGCGCAGCCGCTGGGACAGGCGAGGTTCTTCGCCGCACAGTCAGGGCACAAGAGAATAAGCTCCCGGCAGTCCTGATTACTGCAGTTCTCGAACTTGTTCGAGGCTGATCCGCAGGCCTCGCAACGACCGATCATCACGGCCTCCGGGGAGAACTCGATGTGCATTCTCTGGTCGAAAACGTAGAGGGAACCTTCCCACAACCCCGCGTCGCCAAATTTCTCGCCGTAGCGAACGATTCCGCCGTCGATCTGATAGACGTCCTCAAACCCCCGATTTTTCATGAGGGCCGAAAGGATCTCGCAACGAATCCCACCGGTGCAGTACGTGACAACTTTTTTGTCCTTGAGGTCATCGTATTTTCCGGATTCGAGCTCGGCCAGGAAGTCGTGCGTGGTTCGCGTGTCCGGCACCACCGCATTCTTGAATCGCCCGATGCGAGCTTCGAACGCGTTCCGGCCGTCGAAGAAGACGACATCGTCCCCGTTCTGCTCGACGAGTTCGTTGACTTGCTCCGGGCTCAAGTGGGTTCCTCCCCCGACGACGCCGTTCTCGTCCACCTTGAGTTCGTCCGCGGCGCCGAACGCCACGATCTCTTCGCGTGCTTTGACGGAAAGCCGAGGGAAGTCCTCGGCACCACCGTCGGACCATTTGAATTCCATGTCCCGGAATCCGGAAAACTGCCGAGTGGTGCGGACATATTGTTTGACCGCGCTGATCTCACCGCCGACGGTTCCATTGATGCCGTGTTCGGATACGAGAATACGACCTCTCAGCCCCCATTTTTCGCAGAGAGCGCGTTGCCAGAGCACGACGGACTCGGGGTCCGCGATGGGAGTGAACTGGTAATAGAGAACGATGCGAGAAAGAGCCACGAAAGTATTTTAGGCGATGCCCGCCCCGTGGTGAGCGTGATCTTCGGCCCGATGCTCCGGCGCCGGGCTCAGTCACCTAGCCGGAACCTTCGACCGGTGATCTCGGTCGGCGTGATCTCCACGAACTCAAGCTTCTCTGTGCGCACCCACGGGAACAGGGGCATCGCGGCCACCCGGTCCGTCTCTGCCGGATCGGTCAGCAGACGCGCGCTACCTCGCACTACGACGCTGTGCGCGACCGCCCCTTCAATTTTGTCCGTTTCCAAGGCCACATTCGGGTTCAGCTGAAGCTTGGTGAGTTTGCTCCCGGGAGCGGTTCTGAAATAGATCCGCCCGTCCGAAGCGAAGATGTTCAGTGGCGTGATGTCGATTTCGCCTTCGTCGACGGTGACGAACCGTGCGATTCGCGCTCGGGAAAGGACCTGCCAGCTCTCATCATGGGTCAGTTCCCGGACCCGGGGCCCATCATCATACGGACGCTTCTCACCTGAGATATTCATCGGCATGTTCATGGCTTCAGTTTGCCACGAACAGTTGATTTTGTGGCCACTTCGCGGCCTAAACACCGCGACTACGGACGCGGTCGAGATGCGGATCTGCGCCGCGATGACAAGGGTGTCACAATGGTCTAGTGCCGCAGCCCAATCACCTCCTCCGAGCGCTCAACCGAGGCGATAATCCACCGGAGGTCGTCCATACCCGCGTCCTACCCGAACGCGATGCTGTGACTTCGTCCTGGCCGGATTGGCTCCATCCGAACGTCGTCGACGCGTTTCAGGGCCTCGGAGTTCCAGAGCCGTACCGCCACCAGGTTCTCGCGGCCGACGCCGCGCATTCGGCCCAGGCTCGATCTGTCGAATATGCAACGGAGTGCAGATCCGCCGGAAGGCAGGTCTCGACAGGAAGAGGGCACCACGTCATCGTCGCCACGGGGACCGCTTCTGGAAAATCCATGGCGTACCAGATGCCGACGCTGGACGCGATCGTCCGAGGCTCGGTAGAGCCTGGTTCAAGGCTGCATTCAAGGGAAGCCACGGTACTTTATCTAGCGCCAACCAAGGCTCTTGCGGCCGACCAGCTGGCCTCGGTGCGATCTTTGGAAGTGCCTCAGGTTCGTGCGGACACGTACGACGGAGACACGGAGTTCGGCGAACGGGCCTGGATTCGCGATCACTCGAACTTCGTGTTGTGCAATCCAGACATGTTGCACGCGGGAGTTCTGCCGAACCACGAACGCTGGGCGAGGTTCCTGCGCCAGCTGCGTTACGTAATCGTCGACGAGGCTCATGGATATCGCGGAGTGTTCGGCGCTCACGTCTCGATGGCCTTGCGTCGACTGAGGCGCATCTGCGCACTTCATGGTTCCTCCCCGACATTCATCGGAGCCTCGGCGACCTCAGCCGATCCGCAGCGATCATTCTCAAAGCTCTTGGGGGTCGAGGAACCGAGGGTCTCTTCTTTCGTCCACGACGATTCGCCGCACGGGTCCGTCACGGTACTTCTCTGGGAACCGCTTTTGGAAGAAACAGTCTCCCGCGACGGACTTGCCCCGGGAGTACCTCGTGTGCCCGACACGACCAGCGCACTGCCGACGCCGTCCTCCCCAACCTCCCCCGTGCACACGCGCGGGTTCAACGGTGCGGGTCCGACGGGCGCTGGAGAAAACGGCGCACCGCGTCGTCGCTCGGCATTGTCCGAGGCAGCCGAGATGCTCACCGATTTGGTCGCGGAACGCATTCGGACCATTGCATTCATCAAATCCAGACGCGGGGCCGAAACAATGGCCGGTCAGGCTCAGGATTATCTTCAGGATATAGACCCCTCGGTGGCTCACAGGGTCTGTGCCTATCGTTCGGGATATCTTCCTGAGGAGCGGCGCGAACTCGAGCGCCAAGTCCGTTCGGGGGAAATGCTGGGTGTGGCCTCGACTCCTGCTCTCGAGCTGGGGATCGACGTCGCCGGCCTCGATGCGGTTCTGGTCGCGGGTTGGCCGGGGACGCGGGCTTCGTTCTTCCAACAAATCGGCCGTGCCGGCCGTGCCGGCCAGGAGTCCCTCGCGGTGTTCGTCGCAAGCGATGATCCCCTTGATACCTATTTGGCACATCACCCTCGGGATATTTTCGACACGACCGTCGAGTCGACCGTTTTCGACCCGAGCAACCCTTATGTTCTTGCACCTCATCTCTGTTCGGCCGCCGCCGAGAGGCCGCTGCGCCTGGAGGAGCTGAGCTTGTTCGGGCCGACTGCCGAGTCTGTGCTCGATACTTTGGTCCGCGATGGCTACCTCCGTCGACGACCGACCGGTTGGTTTTGGACACATCCCGAATCTGCCGCTGAAATGGTGGATATCCGGGGCGGCGGTGGTCATCGGTTACAGATCATTGACGCCGAGACGGGCGGAATCATCGGAACGATGGAATCCAGCCAGTCGCACTATCAGGCACACCCCGGGGCCATTTACGTGCATCAAGGAAAGACCTGGCACGTAGAAGAGCTGGACGAGGAGTCAAGAGCGGTCGTTGTCAGCCGCGCGCACCCCAACTTCTATACCCAGGCCCGGGACGTCACGGAGGTGAGCGTCCTCGAGACCGAAGACAGCAGGAGTTGGGGGACCGTGACTCTCAACCGCGGCCTTGTCCGAGTCCGAACCCAGGTGGTCTCTTTTCAGAGGAAAGCGTTGTCGAGCAATGACCTCATCGACGAGGAACCCCTGGATCTCGATGCGCAGGAGCTCGTGACACGAGCCGTCTGGTGGACCATTCCCCCGAATCTCATGACCACCGCCGGCGTCGTCGAATCCGACGTTCCCGGGGCCTTGCACGCGGCCGAGCACGCTTCGATCGGTCTGCTTCCACTCGTGGCAACCTGTGACAGATGGGATATCGGAGGCCTCTCCACCGCGCTGCACGTCGATACCGAGCTGCCCACGATCTTTGTCTACGACGGGTATCCGGGTGGTGCAGGCTTCACCGAACATGGTTTTTTCGTCGCGCGTTCCTGGCTCAAGGCGACGCTCGAAGCGATTGTCTCGTGCGAATGTGAGAACGGATGTCCCTCGTGCGTTCAGTCTCCGAAGTGCGGCAACAAGAACAATCCCTTGAGCAAATCAGGCGCCGTTGCCTTGCTCCGGGGCATGCTCGCTGAGGCGGCCCCCGATCTCCTCGGAAGATGAAGCTGCTTCCTCTTCTTCGGACGGAGGGGGGCCGGCACGAGAGATCCCGCGCGCCGGGCCCAGGACCGCGAGCATGGGGTGCAGCGAGACTTCGACTTCGACATCGACGACGTCACTTCTTTCCGGTGCTAGCGCGCAGTGAACGAGCCTGGCCCCGTTGTCCGCGCCCAACGAACGCGCGATGTCGCAAGGTTCCCCCGGGGTGATCCCTCGGGCCGCATCAGCCGCGGCAAGGGCTGCGAGGTCGGCAGACTTGGCCGCGCGATGGTTCATCAGGGCCACGTGGCTCACGCCCGAGACCAGCATCAGAAGGCTGATGACCATCATGACGACGACGATACCCATGACGGCCGCCGATCCTTGGTCGTCATCGCAATCACGGACCTGCCGCACATCGAATCGGATGACGCTCACGGCTCGGTACCGGTTTCCCGCTGAGCGTGCGCGTGCGAGGTGAGAACGAGATTTCCCCAGCTCCCGAGGATTCCGGGGGGCCGAGCTGAAACGCTGATCTCAATGTCTTGTCCGGACCGCTTGATGTCGACGCGAGCATCATCTCCCGCTATACCCCGAGCTACGTGTGACGTTTCTTCCCACGGTTCACCTCGCGCGGCTGACCTGGCCGACATCCGTGCGGCTTCTTCGACTTTGACGGCGCATGCTCCGACAGCTCCGGCACCGACGACGAATGCAACCAGAATGATGACGACCGGCATGACCACAGCGAACTCTGCCGTTATCGTTCCGGATTCGCCGTCTGGATTCAGAAAAGCTCTCGCTCGTGGGCAAGAGACCGATACATTTTTTCGGCGGCGACCAACGGCCGAATGCAACTGGTTACCCGAAGCGGCGTCTTTTCGTCCTATCTCCACTAGGTTTCCTTCCTGCACATGCGTGGTTTGATGCGTGGCTTCCTGAGTGCGGCATGAACGACGAGGGCGCCGAGAAGTCTTTAAACGGCTTCACGGCGCCCTGTTGAGGCCCCTATCCAGTCGAGAGTGCCGTTCGTATCACGCCGAGCAGGAGTTCCTTGACTTCTCCACTCTTGAGGATCACCACGAGGAGGCCGGCAAAGCCGACGGCAGCAAGCATCACGATTCCGTATTCGGCTGTCGTCGCGCCGAGATCCGGGTCGTCGGGCTCTCCCGCTGGCGCGAGAACAGTTTTCGCGAGTGCTCGTTCCGGATTGCCCGGAGCATTCTCCTCGATGAATCCGGTTTGGTCGGTCAACTGGTCGTGCATCTTTTCTTTCCTTTCTCAGCCGGCTTGTCGGTTGCCGGAGTCCAGCCGTTCGCAAGATCTGGTCATCGCCAAGTGGTCGGCATGAGCCCAATCAGTACGGGTATTACTCCCAAACAGATGAATGCGGGCAATGAGCACAGGCCCAAAGGAAGCACGAGCCTGACGCCGAGTGCCGCGGCCAATTTCTCCGCTTCGCGATGTTCCGAACGACGCATTTGCCCAGCCCTCGCCCGGAGCAAGGACGACGACGGCGCACCGGTGCGGACCGCGAACCCCAGAACCTCCCGGAGCACCGCTGCGGTCTCCGTTGCCCGCCCGGTCCCGACCACACTCCACGCGTTGTCCCATGAGATTCCGAGCCGGAGCCTCTCGGCGGCAGAAACGAAAGCCGGGGACCCCTCTATCCTGGCAACGATGCCAACCGCTTCGGTCAGCGGCAGCCCTGCGTCGAGAATGGTTGCGACCAGTTCGAGACATACCCGAGGACTCAACTCATGGGCTCTCTGGCGTACAGAAACGAGATCACCCTGGATCAATCGCGATGATCGGGTCCCACCCAATCGATAGAGAACGCAACCCACACACAGCACAAGCACAAGCACAATCGTCACGGATTCCACCTTCGGGGCCCCAGCAATTCTCTAGCGGCTCTCGCAAGGGCTCCAGGTTTCCATGCAAGCAATCCGGAGAGGTGCGCCAGGAACGGCTGCTGGCTGTGTTCTCCCTGGGCCATGAGGACTAAGCGTCTGCTCCAAACCGTGCCGATGAAGCCCAGAGTGATCCCCGCGGCCAAGGCCGCCTGCCCCCAAACTTGGCCGATGAGAATGCCGAGAGGATCGGTGCCCATCAGGGCGCCCAACCCCAGGCCCACTATGGGCAACGCGGAAAGAATTCTGGCCGTGGCACGCGGTCCTGCTAGCGCCGCCTCCCTGGCCGCCCATGCATCCAAATCATCCTCAACAGCCTCAGCGATCCTCTCCAGGACCTCTGCGAGCGACGCTCCCGTCTGTTGGGAAACCGTCCAAGCGGCCACGAGGGTATCGATGATCTGCCGCGAGGCGGTCGAACCGAGTTTCACCGACTCGAGAGCCCTCATCGGGTTCATTCCTGCCCCTGCGGCCCGGGCGGTCTGTTCCACAACGGAGGTAATATCTTTTTGCACGCGACTGGAATCCCGGTCAGTGACATGGGCGGGTCCGGCAGCCCGCGATTCTGCCAGTTCCAGCCACACCCGCTGTGTCGGTGCCCCGGCCCTGAGCAGTGCGGCGAGTTGTCGGATGGCCTCCGGCCAGAGCACCAGTTCCGCTTCCATCGGACGAGGCCGACAGGCTCCATTCACCAGAGAGAATATTCTGCTCTTCGCCTTGTTGTCTGGATTCGAGAGGCACGTCCACCTCGAGTTTCGCGCAAGAGATCTGCGGCCCATCCAATACAGGCCACACGCGCAGGCAATCGTCGTCAAAGCGTCCATCATCTGCCGCACTCCCCTCACGTCGCGGTGTTGGACTTCTTCGTCTCATGACCTGCCATGTACCGGCGTAGTTCCGCGCTCTGATCCGCCAACGTGAGCAGGTCGGACCAGGCCCGATCGTGTTTCGCCCCGCCATGATCGTCAAACTCTACGGCGATTGCTATCGCCAATTCACTGCCGCGGCCCGTCAGCACCCCGATGTGCCGAATCCACCGCTGCGACGCTGAACGGGACACGTGGACCACGACGTCGATCGCGTTGGCTGCTTGGCGTCCAACCGCATCCGGGCTGAGTCCGGCCAGGGCCCCGAGTGCCAGAAGCCGAGAAGGGACAGACGAAGCAGAATTGGCGTGAAGGGTTACTCCGCCGCCTTCGTGGCCAGTATTCATAGCGAGAAAGTAATCTTTGATTTCAGGGCCACGGCATTCCCCGAGGATCAACCGGTCGGGCCCCATCCGCAACGCCTCGCGGATGAGGTCGGTGAGCGACACCGCGCCTTGGCCTTCTGCATTGGAATGTCTGGTCCGGAGCGAAATGACATGAGGATGCGCCGGTGACAATTCCGCGGAATCTTCCAAGAGGATCAGCCGCTCCTTCGCCGGGCACAATTCCAGTAAAGAATTCAGAAACGTGGTCTTGCCGCTTCCGGTCGACCCGCTGATCAGAATTGATCGTTTTTTGGCCACGAGCGCCCTGAGCAGTTCCCCGGTTTCGGCAGTAAACATCCCATTGCGTTGCAACGATTCGAAACTTGGGCGGTTCGCGGGCTGGACCCTGATCGACAGATGCGTATGACTGGGCACGATGGGAGGTAGGACAGCGTGAAGCCTGTAGCCGTTCGGGGACTGCACATCGGCACACGGATGGCTTGCATCCAAACGCCGGCCCTCGGCCGAAATCACTCGCATTGCGAGTGCACGAACTGTGTCCTCGTCGGGAAAACGCAGATCTCTCCTCTCGAGCCCATCAACACCATCCGTCCAGATCTCATCGGGAGCGTTGACGTATATGTCCGTCAGGCCAGGTTCTTCGAGCAAAGGCTCCAAGACCCCCAGTCCTTGGAATTCGGCCCTTTTCGATTCCCACAAGGCAAGCTTTTCCCCTGCCGCAACCATCGAAATCACGCCCCATTTCTCTGCAGCAAATGCTCACGAGTCAGACAGGACCCCTGGCTGCCTCGGGTCCGGACGAGCTCACGCCCGGGTCTCTGCCCTGAACGCCCCTCGAAACGTCGTCGAGCAGGAAGTGCAATTGACGCGAACTGCTGGTCCACCGAGGGAACGACATGCCTTGCAACGTTTGAAAAATCCATGATCGAGTCCTTGAGGGCATCCACGATCTCTCCAAGAGTCCGGCGCAGGGGGCGCCTGTAAGCGACCTCGAGGAGGTGACCTGATTCATAGGCATCGTGCACCGCGATCACGTGAGGTATCGCGGTGGCCAGTGGCATTCCGATGGCCTGAGCCACATCCGCGTCAGAAACGTCGCACCATCGTGGGCCGGTTCCGACAGGAACAATCGGCAAAAGACGAGACCAACGCTGACAAGCGGCCTTGGCCTGGCACAATCCACGAAGGGTGAAGGGAACCAGGAGCAAGAGAGCCGAGCATCGAAGGACAGCGGTCGTCTCCAGGCAAGACCAAGACAACGGAACGGCACCGAGGTCAACTACCGGAACAGCCTCTCGAGCCAAGTCTTCGATCGTCTCCCACAGTTCAGCCTCGGAAACGCCGACCTCATCTGGCTCGTCAGGATCACCCGAAAGAATCGGCAACCCATGCGGGCTGGGAACGGCTGCCACTACTCCAGCCGGGTCGGGACGTTTCGGAAGCCTCCGGATGTCCTGCCACCTCAGTCCGCGCAGAGGATCCGGTGCCACGCAAGCCTCAAGTGCCGTACTTCCGGGCACTGCGTCGACAATGATCGGCGAATCGCCGTCCTCCAACAAACGCGAGCCGATCCACAGCGATGTAGTCGAGGTTCCGATGCCGCCGCACGTCCCGAGGACGCCGATCGTCGGGTGCTGACGATCAGTGCGTTGAGCACTCGCGAGCCGATCAGCGAGCCAGGCCCTGCCTTGTGGAAGCATCACAACGTCAGGCTGACGCCAAAAACGAGCGATTTTTCGGGCGGCGTCCCACGGATCTTCTCCCCCATCAAAGCCGGCCACAACCAAGGGGCCATGAGGCCCTGGAGACGAGGAGAGGCCTTTTTCGGCGCGTCCAGACAATGTCAAGGCTTGTTCGGCTTCCATGACCATCGCATCCAACGGTCCGATCAGCGGGTTCTCTCCCGGTCCCACTCGGCGGAGACCTATGTCTGCCGCTCGTGCCACGTCCTCGGTAATACGCATGAAGATCCGACGATCGCCCCAAGCGACCAGTGTGCGAGTTACGCCATTCGAAGGGTCTTTGTCCGGAGCCCGATTGACCAGTTCGTGAACAAAGGCTTCCGAGTCCTGGATGCAAGTGGGGCGATCAGATCGGTGGTTTTGGATGTCCATGACGACATCCTGGCGCAGTTCAAATGCGGTGCCTCCACCAACTAGTTGGTAAAAACCTACGTTGTGGGTTCTATCCGCAGAGCCTCCGCCAATTGCTGTGCTGTGGACGATCCGAGCCACGCAGCAACGCTCCCCTGGATGCTCTGCTACTCGATCTCAAAATACAGGTGATAGTGCAAGGCACAACGTTCGTTGAAATCCGAACCGCACCGAGGACAGCGACTTGCAGATATGTAATCGTGAATCGGCAATTCCGAGTTGCAAGCACCGCACAAAATCGCTGCCGTCTGACGCTCGTCGACACTCCACTGACTGGCTTCGTGGGATTCGGCCTCCGCGTGGCAGAGATGACATGGGTAATACCGGTCGCAACACTTGAAACGAATTGCAATGATGTCTTCTGGTTGGTGATAGTGCACGCAACGCGTCATACGGTCTACGGTCCGACCATAAACCATGGGTTGTATCGAATCGCCGGAACTATTTCTCGCGTCATCCACAGGCTTAAACCTACGCCTGGTGTAGAGCGGGATAATAGTTGACATGCTCATCGTGATTGGCCCCGAAGACTCCAGTACTGCTCCGGATACGGAGGCAGCAGCCTGGCGTGCCATCACGGTAGAAGACGGAAAGAGCGGTTCTACTCGACGATTCGGGCCGGAACAGTTGCCACAATTCGTCGGAGCGGTTCTTCGAAACTCTCACCACCCGGACCGAGTGCGATGGGTCTGGTCTTCCACTGCTGCCGTGTATCCGGCCCTTCTCCGGGCCGGTGTCTCGGTGTCGAGATGCTGGGATCTGGCGTTGGGCCAAGAGATCTTGGGCAATGCCGCAACTCTGCCCAGTAACGGCATTGACTACGCTCCGGTCGTCGATATCAACAAGGACTCCGGTCCTCTACCTCCCGGCCGCTTGTCCGTTCCTCGCATCGACCCGCATCAGATCTCGCTCTTTGACGCGCCCTCTCCTTCCCAAGCCCCACACGAAGCCACCGTTGACGATCTTCTCGCGGAGTTCCAGGCACAGTATCGAGCAGTCGAGGAAGCACCGGAGCGCCGGCGCCTTCGACTCCTGCTAGCGGCAGAATCGCAAGGTTCTCTTATTGCCGCAGAGATGTATCAGGAAGGGTTGCCGTGGAACGCCGAGATACACCGGCAAATCCTGGACGACCGTTTGGGGCCGATGCCACCCGAAGGCCAGCGTCCGGCCCGGATGCAAGAGCTCGCAGAAAGCATAGGAATAATGCTCGGATCGAGCCATCTCAATCCTGATTCTCCCCAAGAGCTCCTACGCGCGCTCAATTCGGCAGGGGTCGAGGTGACCTCAACCCGGAAATGGGATCTCGTGGCTTGGGCGGAGCACGGTGGAACACGTGCGGAATCGCGCAAAGAATTTATCGCCCCGCTGCTCAAATACAAACAGCTGTACCGACTCTGGACCGCAAATGGTTGGCAATGGCTGGATGAATGGGTTCGGGACGGCAGATTCCATGCAGCCTATGTAGTAGGAGGCGTCGTCACTGGTCGCTGGGCCGCACACGGCGGCGGAGCCATGCAGATTCCACAGACAGTCAGAGATGCCGTCCGGGCTGATCCCGATCACGTTCTAACCGTCGCGGATGCCTCCCAGGTCGAACCTCGTATCCTCGCGGCCATGTCCGGCGATGGCGCTCTGGCCGTCGCCGGACAAGGTAAGGACCTGTACGTAGGAATTGCAGAAATCGGTCGGAGGACGGGTTCGGCGCTCAAGGACAGACCGGCGGCCAAGATAGCCCTTTTGGGCGCGATGTATGGAGCCACCTCGGGGGAAGCCGGGGCGCTCGTCCCTCATCTCAAGCGCTTGTTCCCGGAAGCAATCGACCTTGTCGAGAGAGCCGCCACTGTGGGCGAACGGGGCGGTCAAGTAACCACGTGGCTCGGTCGTACTTCTCCGCTGCCGGACCAACGATGGTTCGACGCCGTCCGAGACGTCAGTACCGCAGCTTCGGAATCGCGTTCCCGAGCCATGTCCCGGTCGCAAGGCCGATTCACGCGTAACTTCGTCGTTCAGGGGACGGCGGCCGAGTGGGCCATGTGCTGGATGGGCGAAATCCGACGTCGGTTGCGGTCCGGAGGAGAAGGAGGCTCGCCGCTGCGCACCTCACTGGTCTTTTTCGTTCACGACGAAGTAGTCCTCCACGGCCCGGTGGCAGAGGCCGACAGCGTGGCACAAATAGTCACCGAGTCCGCGGGTGCAGCCGGGAGGTTGTTGTTCGGCAATGCTCCGGTGGATTTCCCTCTTACGGTCGCGACCGTCGGTTCCTATGCGGACGCGAAATGACTCGGGCCCCGGCGGCTCTCCCGACGCTGCCGGGAATCGGTTCTGCCCGCAACGACGCATCCATCACATGGGGGCCGGTACCGTTCGGGCTCGGTCCCAATCCTGGTCCCAACCGAGTTCGTGAAGAACGCGATCCAGAACCACTCCGGTAAACCCCCAGATCGTGACAGGCCCCGACGCCGAGGCTACGTCAAAGGCTGGTGATCTGTAGGTTTTCGGACCCCGGGTCACGGTGGCGTAATGCCGATTCTGCGGATCGATCAGGTCGCGCACCGGAACTCGGAAAACCTGCGACGACTCCGCGCTGTCCACTACCGCAACACGAGACGGGTCCTTCCACCAGCCCAGCACCGGCGTGACCATGAAATTACTGACGGGCAACGGTACCGGAGCCAGTTTCCCCAGAACCTCGACCCCGTCACGGTCGAGCCCCGTCTCCTCGACGGCTTCCCGCAGCGCCGCCTCAACGAACGAATCCTCTGCTTGAAGGTCTTCGGGGTCGACTTTCCCTCCGGGAAAGGCCGGTTGCCCGGCATGTTGGCGCAGGGAACCTGCCCGAACCACAATGAGGACATCGAGGTCGGCACCAACGCCGACGGAGGCGCCCGTGGTGGACGTTGCCGGCGCGTCGTCAAGCACGCCGAAAAGAATGAGGACGGCAGCATCCTTGGCAGTTTCGGGCTCCATGCCCCCGATTCGCCACGGTTCTCTGTCCTCCATGACGATTCCATGTCCTCGTACACCCAGACGCCGGAGGGCATCGAGAGCGGATTCCTGAGGCGAGCGGATAGGGTCATACCCCAAGGCTGTATCCTTCCTCACGCAGTTGGCGACGCGTCGCGCCTTCCAGGAACCGGCGATGAAGTTCTTCACGCCCGGGCGCAAATTCGTACTGGAGCAATTCCACCGCGGCGTCTTCGTCGGTTTCGCCCGAGCCGTAGGACGGGCAAAGGTCCGCGATCGGACACACACCGCAAGCTGGCACACGGGAGTGGCAGATGCGTCGACCATGATAGATCAACCGGTGGGACAGCATTGTCCAGTCCCGCGGTTCAAATAATTCGGAAATATCGCGCTCAACCTTGGCCGGGTCCTTCTGATCGGTAAATCCAAGTCGGCGGGCCAGGCGCCCGAAGTGCGTGTCGACTGTCAGACCGGGAAGGCCAAAAGCATTGCCCATGACCACGAATGCAGTCTTCCGACCTACTCCGGCGAGTTTGGTGAGCTCATCAAGGGTTCCGGGGACTTCTCCGTCGTATTCGTCGACGATCTGTCCCGCAAGTTTGATGATCGAGCGTGCCTTGGCACGGTAGAAGCCCAATGGATGCACGATTTCCTCGATGGCTTCGTGGTCGGCCGCCGCGAGCGCTTGTGCATCCGGATATGCCGCGAACAGCTTCTGCGTCACCAGGTTGACCTTGATGTCGGTGGTTTGTGCGGACAGGACCGTCGCGACCACAAGTTCGAAGGCGTTCTCGAAGTCCAATTCGGCAACCGCGTACGGATACGTCTCCCCCAGGATCCGATTGATTTTTCGTGCTCTGCGCACCAATCCCAGCTGCGTCTCCTGTTTGCCGAGTCGACGACGTCGAGCCGCGCCTGCCCGCGCCTTGTCCTCAGGTACGTATCGAATTTCAAGGCTGGGACGGGACTGGTTGTGTGCAGTGGTCATATTGGTCAAGCCTACCCAGAGCAGTGAGGCTCGGCGAAGCGAGGCAACGGCCTAGAGGCCGGCTGATCAGGGGATTTTCCTGCCTGCGAAACGCCGCCGCCCCAGTGATCCCAGTCACGAGATCTCTATTACAGTGGTTGCAAGGAACTTTCGCGGTTTTCCTGACCGCTTCGACCAGAAAGGAAGAAAAGTGAGCGAGACTCCTCAGACTTTTCCGCCCAACCAGGACTTCGCCGCACAAGCAAATGCTGGGGCTGACCTCTATGACCAGGCTGCTTCGCAAGGCACCGATTTCTGGGCCGAGCAGGCGAAGCGGTTCCTGCATTGGGACAAAGAATTCACGCAGACCCTCGACTGGACCAACCCCCCATTCGCCAAGTGGTTCGGGGATGGCGAGCTCAACGCCGCATATAACGCAGTCGACCGGCACGTCGAGGCCGGGAACGGCGACCGTGTGGCGATTTTTTTCGAAGGTGAGCCGGGCGATAGCCGCACTTACACTTACCAAGATCTCAAGGACGAGGTCTCGCGGGCGGCCAACGCGTTCCAGGAACTCGGCATAGAGAAGGGGGACCGCGTCGCGGTCTACCTCCCGATGATTCCGGAGGCCGTCATCACGATGCTCGCGTGCGCACGCATCGGCGCGGTACATTCGGTGATCTTCGGAGGATTCTCGGCCGACGCAATTCGCTCGCGTGTTGAGGACGGTGAAGCAAAACTCGTGGTCACCGCGGACGGATCCTTCCGCCGAGGCCAGCCGACACAGCTCAAATCCACCGTGGACAAGGCCCTGACGAAGGGCGGAGGCAGCGTAGAGCATGTCCTCGTGGTCAAACGCAACGGCGCGGACGTCGACTGGTCCGACGGTCGTGACGTCTGGTGGCACGAGACGGTCGAGAAGGCTTCCTCAGAACACCAGCCGGTCCCAAATAACGCCGAGGATCCGCTCTTCATCCTCTACACCTCCGGTACGACCGGCAAGCCCAAGGGAATTCTGCATACCACTGGCGGATATTTGGCGCATGCCGCTTACACGCATTACAACGTATTCGACATCAAGCCGGAGACGGACGTGTACTGGTGCACCGCCGACGTCGGGTGGGTCACCGGGCACACCTACATCACCTACGGACCGCTGCTCAACGGGTCGACCCAGGTCATTTACGAAGGGACCCCGAATTCTCCGCACCGTGGCCGTTTCTGGGAAATCGTCGACAAGTATGGGGTGACGATCATGTACACCTCCCCCACGGCGATCCGGACCATGATGAAGTGGGGCGAGGAAATTCCGGAACAGTACAAACTCGATTCATTGCGGCTCCTCGGAACCGTCGGCGAGGCCATCAACCCCGAGGCCTGGTTGTGGTTCCATCGCGTGATCGGCAAGGAACGTTGCCCGATCGTCGACACTTGGTGGCAGACCGAGACGGGAGGCATCATGATCTCTCAGCTTCCCGGCGTCACGGAAGCCAAGCCCGGTTCGGCTCAACGGCCGTTGCCTGGTGTGAGTGCCGAAGTTGTGGACGACTCCGGACAGAAGCTCGAGAACGGAAATTCGGGCCTGCTCGTCCTAACCGAACCCTGGCCGTCGATGTTGCGGACGATTTGGGGAGACGACCAACGATTCGTCGACACGTACTGGTCACGTTTCGACGAAAAAACCTACTTCGCCGGCGACGGCGCCAAACGTGACGAAGACGGCGACATCTGGGTTCTTGGCCGTGTGGACGATGTCATGAACGTTTCCGGTCATCGACTTTCGACACCGGAGATCGAGTCGGCACTTGTTTCTCATCATTCTGTTGCTGAGGCAGCAGTGGTCGGAGCCACCGACGAGACGACTGGACAAGCCGTGATCGCCTTTGTGATTCTCTCGGACGAAGCCGCCGCTGAGGGCCGCGATACCGAAGAGCTTGCAGCGGAGATCCGCGCTCACGTCGGCGAAGAGATTTCCCCTATCGCCAAGCCGAAGAAGGTACTGATTGTCCCCGAGTTGCCGAAGACCCGTTCGGGCAAGATCATGCGCCGGCTTCTGAAGGACGTGGCAGAAGACCGCCCGGTCGGAGACGTCTCGACGCTCGCAGATCAGACGGTCATGGACCAGATCACCCAGACGCTCAGCAAATAGAAGAGATTAGCTTCGATGCCAGGCGGCCGTGCCTCGTTCATGACGAGGCACGGCCGCCTGGCTGTGGGACGACGTGAAAGAATGACGGCATGAACAAACCGATCTTCGTGCTCAATGGCCCCAATCTGAATCTCCTTGGCGTACGCAAACCGGAGATCTATGGATCTACGACTCTTTCGGATATCGAGTCCACCGTTCGAAAGCGAGCGCAGGAGCTGGGCCTCGGGATCGAATTCATGCAGTCAAACCACGAGGGCACTCTGGTCGACGAGATTCAGCGGGCGCGCTCCGAGGCGGCCAGCATCATCATCAACCCGGCCGCATTCACGCATTACTCCGTCGCGATTCATGATGCCTTGGAAGCCGCAGAGCTCCCGGTCGTCGAGGTGCACCTTTCGAATGTTCACCGGCGAGAGGAATTCCGACACCGCTCCTTCGTCTCGTTACAGGCCGAGACCGTAATCGCTGGGGCCGGCGCATTCGGATACATCATGGCGCTGGAGTATCTGGCACAGCGTTAGCCTCGCAGGCTGCTCGCCACGCAACCACCCTGCCCTGAATCAGCCAGTCGTGCACTGCCCCGTCGGGACCGGTTCGGTCAGGGAATCAATGCTGTCCAGGACCGGAGCGAGTTCCGTCATGGAAAGCGCATAACCGGTTTCACCCTGCGTGGCCTTGGCGAAGATGACTCCGATGACCTGGCCCTGACTATTCAGAAGGGGCCCGCCTGAGTTGCCTTGCTCGACGTTGGCGGCCAGTTGATAAATCTCACGGGGCTTGCTGGTCGACCCGTCTTCGGCCGTCGTGGCGTTGTAGCCGAGGCCCTGGATCGAGGCGGAGCGCGACGTAAAAGGCCCTCCCAAGGGGTAACCCATGAAATTCGCCAGTTCCCCGGCCTGCCCGTTGTCTCCAGCCTTCAGGGGAGAAGCTTCGAGGCCGGGAACGTCAAGAACTGCCAGGTCGGTCGAAGCATCGTAGTAGACGGTTTTACCTTCGAAGCTCTGCCCCTGCCGGGTCTGAACCAGGGGGTTGCTCACGCCGGCGACGACGTGTGCGTTCGTGACGACTTTGTTCGGAGCGGCCACGAAGCCTGATCCGGACTGGTTCTGCGCACAAGCCTCGGCGGTCCCATTGATCTTGAGGACTGAATCCGATGCATTGCGCAAAGAATCGGTATCCGGCGTTTCTGACGGGGCAGCCTGCTGGGGGAAGAGTTGCTCGTCGAGACGAGGTATCCCGGACTGTTGCAGAACGGCGGCCCTTGCCTGCGCGATAGCCTGCTGAACTGGAGTGGGTGTCGCGGATTCCAGACCGGAGATCACCTTGGAATTACCGATCGTCGTGGTGATCGCCGAGACTCCCAGTTGGGCTGCGGAAAAGCTGAGTACAACAATCACCAATGCGCATGTCAGAACGTTGAGCAGGGCCCCGCCGATTCGATCGATGATGCCGAGGCCCGTTTTCTCGGTGAGCCTCCGCAGCGGACGGCCGATGGCCATTCCCAATGCCTGCCCGATGAGGATCAACAAGCCGATGCTGGCGATCGCGACGACGATCTTCCAACCTCCCTGGACGTGCTCCACCAACAACGGAGTCACGTAAAAAGCTGCAACTGCACCGAAGGCGAATCCGATCACGGACCCCAGAGTCATGAAGAAGCCGCGTGAATAGCCCGCGATGAAGTAGGCCAGCAGGATAAGGATGAGGATCCAGTCCAGAATCGTGAGGTCGGTCAGCATGATCACCAATCGTCGCGGTCACACCCCGAAAATCACGGCGGTCGGGGTGGCTCACAATGTTAGTCGCCGCTCCTGGAAAGAACCTAAGCCAATTCGACGTTCAGCAACCTTTATGCGAGGATATGGGCTCGTCTGTGGCGGATTCGACACACAACTTATACAGTGGATTTTGGATACGTTGAATTTGTCACACGAGTAGCCGACGTCGCGCCCATCCCGATTGAACATACGAGATGGAGTGGACGCGTGCGGCGGGCATTAAAGACCCGGATCAATGAGGAGAATTATGGATATCGAGGTTCTGCGCAGGGCGCCCCTTTTCGCAACACTGGATGATGAAGCTTTCGCCGCGCTAACCGAGGAATTGACCGAGGTGGACCTGTCCCGCGGTGCGACGTTGTTCTACGAGGGCGATCCGGGTGACCAGCTCTACTTCGTCGTCTCCGGCAAGATCAAATTGGGTCGCACGGCCTCCGACGGCCGCGAAAACCTGGTCGCGATCATGGGTCCGGGCGAGATTTTCGGCGAGATGGCTCTGTTCGATCCGGGCCCTCGCTCGACGTCGGCGACCGCAGTCTCCGAGTCCCGCTTGGCCGGTGTCAAGCACTCCAGCCTCAAGAAGGCCATGGACCGGAGCCCATCGATCTCAGGCCAGGTCCTGCAGGCACTCGCCCGTCGCCTCCGCCGCACCAACGAGAACCTTGCCGATCTGGTCTTCTCAGACGTCCCCGGCCGCGTCTCCAAGGCGCTCCTGGACCTTGCCGATCGATTCGGTCGTCCGGCGACTGACGGCATCCTGGTCGCTCACGAGCTCACGCAGGAAGAGCTCGCACAACTCGTCGGGGCTTCCCGCGAGACCGTCAACAAGGCCTTGGCCGAATTCGTGCAGCGCGGCTGGATCCGACTCGAAGCCCGCGCCGTCGTCATCCTCGACCTCCAGCGCCTGCGTCAGCGGAGCCGCTAGAGGTTCCACGGGACGTGCTTGAGCGTTCTGGTGCTGAAAGGGGGCCGGGTGTATATGCACCCGGCCCCTTTTTTATGCGGAAATGCGGACTACGAACCTTTTGCCCTGGTCTTGACGGCCTCTCGCGGTGGGGTGAAGGCCAACATGAGCTGTCCGTCCTTTTCTACGAGTTCCGGTTTCTTGACGTGGACCTGACGTTTCTTCGTCAGAAAGGCAATAGTCGTTTGGCAGGTCGCAACGGATTCGAGGACGGACAAAGTCCCCGGCGTCATCAACTCTTCAAGTGATTTTCCGCGGGTGTCCTCAAGATCGATCTCGTTCCCCAGCGCCGTCGACGTTTTGTCGGAGACCAATTCGCGTGCGGGGACCCAACGTCCCCACATGCCTTTCGACGCCAGAAGTTTCGGGCGTTGGCCCACGGGAACCACGGAAGCGAAGAAATGCGTGTCGAATCGCCGATGGGAGAAGTCAGGCGTCTGCCACCGTCCGAGGGGCTTCAGGAGATCCGTCCGGACTTTGAGTCCCCCGCGTTTGAGATAGGCGATGAAGCCCAGTTCGTGCCCAGCGATCGCTTCCCGCGAGGCCATCGTTTCGCTGGCTTCCGTATATTCGACGGTGTCTTGCTCATTCGGCCCGGCAAGCAGGACACCGACTTCCTCGAAGCTTTCGCGAATAGCCGTAACGACCGCGCTCCTGGCCTCGACAACGTCGTTGTGCCCCAGTTTCTGTGCCCACTGCGCGGGTGTCGGCCCGTACCATCCCACGGGATCGTGGTCCTCCGGCTCCACGGCACCGCCGGGGAAACAGATACGACCCAGAGGGGACGCCGGTGTCGTCCTGTAGGTGAGAAACGTCTCAAGCCCGTCTTTTCCCTCGCGGATATAGACGACCGACGCAGCCGTTTTCGCCTGGCAGCAAGCAGACCTGTCTTCTTCCGCCATCCACGCTCGCGCGGCGGTGGCCTCACGCGAGGTCAGCGGAAAATAATAGTCACCGGCGGGCTTCGGACAGGATGCTGGGCCGGTTTTCGCGGTTACCCGGTTGACGGGCAGTGCGAGAGGATTAGGCAAATTCAACGATGAGTTCCACTTCAACGGGTACGTCGAGAGGAAGGACGGCGACGCCGACAGCTGACCGGGCGTGAACCCCGGCCTCCCCGAAGGCCTTACCATACAACTCCGACGCGCCATTGAGAACCTGAGCCTGGCCCGTGAATTCCGGAACGGAACTGACGAAACCGGTGACCTTGACGATCCGGCGCACTCGGTCGAGATCACCGATCGCAGACTTCACCGCGGCCAGGGTGTTGAGGGCGCACACTCGAGCTTGGTCCTGAGCGTCTTCAATGCCGACCGTTCCCGGCTCGCCGCCGTCGGAGACCTTGCCCTTGAACGCGAATTCGCCGTTCTGGACCGGGATCTGGCCGGAAGTGTAGACGTAGTTCCCCGAAACCACCGCGGGCACATAGGAAGCTACGGGGACGGCAACGTCCGGAACCACAAGCCCTTCGGCTGCCAATCGTTCCTCAACCTTCGACGTAGCCATAGTCTTAGCCTTCCTTGGGGCGCTTGAAGTAGGCGATGGGGTTCGCCTGTGTCGGCGCGACCATATTGCCCGAGGGAGCATCGCCTGCCGGCGCAGCCCCCGGGAGGACCGTAACGAGTTCCCATCCGTCCTGACCCCAATTATCGAGGATCTGCTTGGTTGCGTGGATCATGAGCGGCACTGTCGCGTATTCCCATTGAGTCATGGTCCCAGCCTATCCACCCCCGCAACGCCGCGCTATTCCTGAGCGTCCGCGTTCCTGAAAGGCATATTGCCCGGCCCGACACAAAGTGGACTTTGGGTGCTCTCCCAGCGCTCATTCAGCGCAGTCTTGGACACGGAGTGATTTGTCCCCAGAGGGGGCCCAGAGGCGTACGTTTTCCTATATCGACTTGTATGCTGTTGGAATGGCTTCACCCAAGAAATCCGCTCGGCAGCGTGACCGACGAACTCCGAGCGACTTCATTCAGTTCCTTGCCCTCAGTATTGTTGCGGGGTTCGTGACCGCTGGCCTCCTCATTCCGCCGGCGGCCACAGCCGGTTTGACCGCGAGCGCCTCGATCAACTGGTTCAAAGGGCTCCCTGATGATCTCTCCGCTGGCCCTCTGTCGAAACCGTCGACGGTTCTGACGAGTGACGGGCAGAAGATCGCGACGTTCTATTCAGAGAATCGCAGCGAGGTCCCTCTGGACCAGATCTCCGACAACATGGTCAACGCCCAGCTGTCCATCGAGGATGACAGCTTCTACGACCACGGAGGTGTGGACGCGTTCGGTATCGGACGTGCCCTGTTGAACAACATCGTCCACCCTGGCTCGCGTCAGGGCGCTTCCACGATCACCCAGCAATACGTGAATAACCTGCTGATTGATCAGGCGACCCAGAGCGGTGAGGACGCCACCACGACCATGGGTGCCAACAAGGGCATGCTGGACAAGATCAAGGAAATGAAGCTCTCCATCTCGATGGAGCAGAACAAGTCGAAGGACGATATCCTCAACGGCTATCTGAACCTCGTCAATTACGGCGGAAGCAATTACGGTGTCCAGGCGGCCGCGAAGTACTACTGGGGCATCGACGCGAAGGACCTCAACGTCCAGCAATCAGCGTTGTTGGCCGGAATGGTTCAGTCCCCTGCTTATTACGATCCTCAAGCCAATCCCAAGGCCGCCACGGATCGGCGCAATACCGTGCTGCACACTATGCTCCAGCACGGAAAGATTTCGCAGGACCAATACGATCAGGCCAAGGACGCACCACTGGACTTGGACATTCACACCACGGAGTCGGGCTGTGAAGCCGCAACCGACGCCCCGTACTTCTGTGATTACGTCCGCAATGAGTTCCTGCAGGACAAGCGGTTCGGCGACAACAGTGACGAACGTCGGGCATTGTTGACGCGTGGTGGTTTGACCATCAAGACGACCTTGAAGAGCAAGGACCAGAAGACTGCCCAGGACCAGGTGAACCAGACCCAGCCGACTGACGACAACCCTGATTCTGTGAGCACCTCGCTCGTCTCGGTTCAGCCGGGTACGGGGAACATCCTTTCGATGGCCCAGAACTCCAACTACAACAATGGCAAGGGAGTCGGGAACACGGTGTACAACTACAACGTGGACTCTGCCATGGGCGGCACACCAGGGTTCCAGCCCGGTTCGACTTTCAAGGCCTTCTCCCTGACCGAGTGGATCAAGGAAGGCAACGGCGTGAACTCGACGATTGACGCTTCCAAGTTGAGCTATCCAGCGGGAACCAAATGGAGAGCCAGCTGCAAACCCGGCGGTTCGGTGGAGAACCCCGGCGCCAATGGGGCTTGGTCGTTCCAAAACGCTGAGGAAGGCTACAACAAGCCTATGACGGTCAATGAGGGCCTCTACAACTCGATCAACTCGGCCCTCTACGCGATGGACAACTATCTGGATCTCTGCAATATCGGCAAGACCGCTCAGGACCTTGGCGTGGTCAAGGGGGACGGTTCCGGAGACCAAATCCAAACCCAGGATTCCCTGGCCTCGCTCATTGGTACGGAAAACGTTGCTCCCATGGCTATGGCCAATGCTTTCGCGACCTACGCCTCGGAGGGCAAGTACTGCTCACCGCGTTCGATTGAGAGCATTACCGACCGCAAGGGCCAGGCCATGGACGTGTCTCCGGTTTCGTGCAACCAAGCCATCGACCCTGACGTCGCCCGAGGTGTGAGCTTCGTTTTGAAGAACGTCTTGACCAAGGGCTCTGCCTACCAACGAGGGATCGGCTTGGAGAACGCTTCGGCAGCCAAGACGGGTACCACGGACGATTCCACCCAAACCTGGACCGTGGGTTACACCCGCGGCGTCGCGACGGCATCGTGGGTCGGCAACGTGGACCTCGGTTCGCGGTCCCTCAATGGGCTTCGGATCGGAGGTCAGACCAAGGATTACGTGGATGGTGCGACGTACGCGGGCCGACAGTGGCAGGACTACATGAAGGCCGTATCTCGCGACTACAACACGGACCCCTTCACCAATCCTTCGGACCAGGTCCAGAGTGACGACATCAAGTCACAGAAGGCGGAGTAGCCAACGGTGAACCGATTTCGCCTTTCGGCGGCCTCCGGCACAGCTTCGATCCTCCCCACGGCCTTCAGGAGCGCGGGAATCGGGGTCGCGACGGGGGCCGCCGTCGTTGCGTACGGCCATTGTGTCGAATTGAACCGATTCCAGGTCAGGGAGGAAACCTTGCGGGTGCTCCCTGCCGGTGCCCCATCCCTCCGGGTTCTGCATATATCGGATATGCACATGATTCCGGGACAGCGGCGAAAGACCGAGTTCGTACACTCCCTGGCCGACTTGGATCCCGACCTGGTCATCAATACGGGAGACAATCTCAGCCATCTCGACGGCCTGCCACCGTTGTTGACTGCATTGGATCCGCTGTTGGAGTTCCCGGGAGTCTACGTACCCGGTTCCAACTGCTATTTCGCTCCCCGGCTCAAGAATCCCGCCCGCTACCTGTGGAAGCACACAGGAGATGAAAAGCGGGATGAGCGTGCTCCAGATGTCCTGCCATTTGCGCAGATGCACCAGGCCTTTGACGACCGCGGCTGGGTAGGTCTGATCAACCGGGCTCGCAGTCTTCGCATCCAGGGAGTTCGCCTGGATTTTTCCGGCGTCGACGACCCTCATTTGGGTTACGACAGTCATCCGGGCTTCGTTCACCCTGATGGAGCACGCGAGGAACCCTCGTTACGCATTGGGGTGATGCACGCCCCCTATATGCGCACGATTCGTCGTTTTGTCGATGACGGCGCGGAGCTCATGGTGGCTGGCCACACCCATGGGGGCCAGATCTGTCTTCCAGGGGGCCGTGCCATCGTCTCCAACTGTGATCTCGATCCTTCGCGAGCCAAAGGAATCTCTTACGAGGAGGGCGTCCCCCTCGAAGTCACGGCGGGTCTCGGTACCTCGAGATACGCGGCCGTCCGGTTGTTCTGCCCTCCGGAAGCAGTGCTGCTTCATCTGACCGCCCGACCGGCCTAGCAGCGACCCCTCGACTCCGGGTTCCCCCGAGGCGAAACCAGGTCTGACTGGCAAAAACGAAGAGTATCGTTTGCTTCGTGCAGCGTAGTCAGAGCCCGGAAGCCCAACAGTTGTTGTCCGGGTACATCGAACCTATTCGCACCAAGCTCGTCCTGGGCATCATTTCTGCCGTGGCGGCAACTTTGATGGGGCTGGCGATTCCTCAAGCGCTCCGCTTCGTGGTCGATGCGATCCAGAACCACAGCTCCGGTGCGGCCTCGGTGTGGGGCGGTGGAGCACTCGTCGCCGCCCTAGGCTTCTTGCAAGTCGTGTTCATCTGGCTGCGTCGCTACCTCATCATGGACCAAGCACTCCACATGGAGATGCGCATGCGCGAGGCGCTCTTCGAGAAGCTTGCCCGCCTCCCAGTCTCTTTTCACGATCAGTGGTCTTCCGGCCAGCTGCTCTCCCGGTCGACGTCGGATCTCGGCCTCATTCGTCGCTGGTTCAGTTTCGGAATCCCCAATCTGACGTTGATCGTGGTCACCGTCGTCGTCGGCGTCGGGCTCATGGCGTTCGACGCCTGGCCGCTCGCGCTCATCTATCTGCTTTGCGTCATTCCTGTCCTCGTGATCATCGCTCGGGCCATGAAACGTGTCCGAGCACTGACTCGAGAAGTCCAGCAGAGGGCAGGGGACCTCGCAACGTCCGTCGAGGAATCCGTGCACGGCATCCGGGTCCTCAAGGCACATGGAAGAGGCGAGCACTCCCTTGAGGAATTCTCCGATCAGGCGCAGGGACTGCGTCTCACGGAGATCTCCCGGACCAAAGCAATGGCGTCCCTCTCCGCCCGGACATGGCTCGTTCCCGAAATCATGATGGCAATATCCCTGCTTGTCGCAGGGTGGATCTACATGAACGGTCTGCTGAGCGTGGGTGACGCGGTGGCTTTCCTCGGGACGGCGGTCATCGTGACAGGACGCTTGCGCAGCGCAGGCATGATCATCAATCTCTATGAGGCCTCCCATGTTGCGGCGGAGCGACACCGACAGGTCATGGCCCAGTCGGATGAAGAGTCCGTTCCAGTTCTCGGCGTCACTCACCCGGCTGCGGGCTGGAATCCTGATGACCTGGATGCTATCCCTCCGCCCGCCGCATCCCTGGCGTTCGACGGAGTGAGCTTCGCCTACCCGAAAGACTCCGGAGGGGGCCGCATCCCGTTCGACGCGTCCGGGGCAGGTACGGCGAACGAGATCCCGGCACCGGAGAGGGCAACGATGGTTCTCGACGACGTCTCCTTCGACGTACGCCCAGGAGAAACCGTCGCTCTGGTCGGAACCACCGGTTCAGGAAAATCCACGATTCTGTCCCTCGTGGATCGTCTCTACTCCCCCTCGACAGGACGAATACTGGTGGACGGCATGGACGCGGCGGACTTGGCTCTCGATGAGCTCCGTTCACAAATCGCCATCGCTTTCGAAGAACCCACGCTGTTCTCGACGAGCATTCGGGAGAACGTCCTCTTCGGCCTGCCTGAGCCTGTGGGCCGTGACCTGGAGCCCATCGATTGGGAAGACCTCGACGAATCCCATCGAACCAACCGTCAGAAAATCCTGTCCGAAGCCCTCCACGTCGCGGACGCCGCATTTGCACTGACCCTTCCGAACGGCGTCGAGACCCAGATCGGGGAAGAAGGTCTGAGCCTCTCCGGCGGGCAACGTCAGCGCATCGCCCTGGCCCGGGCGATCGCGGCCCACCCGAGGATCCTGCTGTTGGACGACCCGTTGTCGGCTCTGGACACCAAAACCGAGGAGACGGTCGTGAGACGACTGCGTGAGACGTTGACGAATACGACCACGCTTCTCACGGCGCATCGCCCCTCCACCGTGGCGTTGGCGGACAGGGTCGCGCTCTTGAACGAGGGCAAGATCATCGCTTACGGGACGCACCGAGAGCTCATGTTGCGGGCCGAGTACCGACACGTCATGACGGCAGAAGACACCCTCGAGGAGGGCTACCGTGAGTGAACGACGCACCGCAGGTTTAGGTGTCCGCAATGAGGACAAAATCAATCTAACCAAGAGCGAGAGCAAGGCCGTTCGCAAACGCTCCTTCCAACTGCTGGCCTCCCTGGTCAAGCCGGTTCTCTGGCCGGCTGTAGGGACGTTGGCCTTGGTCATCGTGTCCGAGGGCCTGGGCGCATTGGGCCCCGCGCTGACCGGCTGGGGCATCGACATCGGATTGCCTCAACTGAAGCAAGGCCATCCGGCAGCGCTGATTGCGATAGTCGTCGCATATATTGTTTCGGCGGTGATATCTGCCCTGACGGTCTATCTGAACGAGACGATCACCGCCAAAATCTCTCAATCGATCCTGTACCGGATCCGGCGTAGAACTTTTGCGCACGTCCAACGGCTCAGTCTGGATTTCCACGAGAAGTACACCTCGGGCCGCGTCATTTCTCGCCTCACCTCGGATTTGGAGACGATGCGTGAATTCCTGGATTCGGGGCTCTCGCAGATCGCCTCCTCGTTGTTGTCGATGGTCATGATGGCCGTCATCGTGATCGCCCTCGACTGGCACACCGCTATTGTGATCGGAATCGCGCTGATACCGATGATCTCGCTGACGGTCTGGTTCAGAAAGAGATCCGAGGTCCAGTACAGAGCCCAACGCATCTCATCGGCCCAACTGATCGGCAACTTCACGGAAACCATGACGGGTATTCGCGCCGTCATGTCCTTCCGCCGCCAGCCGAGTGCGCGCCGTTCCTACATGAAATTCGCTGATCGATACCGGCAACAGAACCTCAGATCGGTCCGCCTCTTCGGCATATACATGCCGGGAGTCATGCTGCTATCCAACCTCACGGTGGCTGTGGTTCTGGTCGTCGGAGGCTACAACGTTCTGCACGGTGTTATCGCGGTCGGGGCCCTCTTGTCCTTGGTGCTCTATACGCAACGAATTTTCGACCCGCTGATGGATCTCTCGAGCTTCTACAACACTCTCCAGTCCGCTACCGCTGCACTCGAAAAGGTCTCCGGCCTTCTGGAAGAGCGTCCCAGCGTGGCAGACCCTGACCGGCCGCGCACTCCGGGAGGCACCTCAGAGATTCGTGGCAGATTACAATTCGACCAGGTCACGTTCAGTTATCGCGAAGAGGCCACCAACCCGGTCCTGCCCACCCTCGATTTGAGCATTCCGGCTGGCCAGAAAGTTGCCCTCGTCGGCCAGACGGGCGCAGGCAAGTCCACCATCGCAAAACTGATTGCCCGGTTTTATGACGTCAGCTCGGGGAGGATTCTTTTGGACGGCGTAGACCTGCGGGACCTGCGAGATACCGATCTTCGTCAAGAGGTTGTCATGGTCACGCAGGAGTCCTACCTCTTCTCGGGTTCGGTGGCCGACAACATCGCCTTGGGACGCCCCGGCGCGACCCGCTCGGAGGTTATTCGGGCGGCTCAACAAGTGGGCGCGGACGAGTTCATCCGCAAACTGCCCGAAGGGTATGATACGGATCTCAATAAACGCGGCGGACGGGTTTCGGCAGGTCAACGGCAGTTGCTGTCATTCGCCCGCGCTTTCTTGGCGGACCCGGCCGTCCTGATTCTTGACGAGGCGACCGCGTCCCTGGATCTGCCTTCCGAGAAGCTCGTCCAGCGCGGTCTGTCTGAGTTGTTGGGCGGCCGAACCGCCGTCGTCATCGCCCATCGTCTGTCGACCATCTTGGATTCGGAGCGCGTGCTGGTCGTCTCCGACGGTCGCGTGGTCGAGGACGGATCTCCTCAGGCCTTGATCGATGCGGGCGGACGATTCTCGGAGCTGCATGAGGCATGGCTATCCTCCGTGGAACGGTGATTGTCAGCCTTCTAGGATGGAAAACATGAGCTCCACCACACCGTTGACACCGCTCGCACATTCCCCGCTCGCCGTATCGGAGGCCCCGGCGAGCCCCGAATGCGAAGCCCTCGCGGTCAGTCTCGAGGCCGGATCCAGCGCCGCGGCGTCTTCGAAGGAAATTGACCGGCTCGCGATGGCGCATGACGCTTCGCATTATCTTCTGGTCCCTCAAGGCATTGTGCGACCGAGCTCGGCGGACGACGTCGCCGCCGTCATGTCCTCGGCTTCGAAAGCCGGGTTGCCCGTCACTTTCCGGTCGGGCGGCACCAGCCTCTCCGGCCAGGCCGTCTCCGATGGGGTCATGGTCGACACTCGCCGGGCCTTCCGCGGGCTTGAGGTGTTGGACGATGGACGGAGAGTTCGCGTGCAGCCCGGCGCTACCGTCGGAGCGGTGAACGGCGCTCTTCGACGGTATGGACGGAAAATCGGGCCTGACCCTGCTTCCTCATCCGCGTGCACGATCGGCGGAGTGGTCGCGAACAATTCCTCGGGGATGTCCTGCGGAACCGAGTTCAATACGTACCGGACCCTGGATTCCATGGTCTTGATCCTTCCTTCGGGGACCATGATCGATACGTCGGAGGCCGACGCGGATGCTCAATTGCGTCAGCAAGAACCACAAATCCACGAAGGGTTGCGAAGATTGCGACGCCGTGTGGTCGACAACCCGGAATCGCGCCGCATCATCGCGCATCAGTATTCGATGAAAAATACGATGGGTTACGGGATCAACGCATTCCTCGATTTCGAGGAACCGGTGCGCATTCTCGAGCATTTGATCATCGGTTCTGAAGGAACCCTCGGCTTCGTGGCATCAGCAACATTCAGAACCCTGGAGATACTTCCCGCCGCGTCAACCGGGCTCTTGGTTTTTCCGGACCTCATCTCGGCGACTTCCACGGTTCCCCTCCTCGTCGAGGCCGATATGGCGACCGTTGAGCTCCTCGACTCGACCTCGATTCGCGTGGCCCAGCGCTCAGGTAAGGTCGCCGACGCTCTGGCCCAGGTCGACGTCGACCAGCACGCGGCGCTCTTGGTGGAGTTCCAGGCCACGACCTCCAAGGAAGTCGTTGAAAGGTACGAGGCCGCTCGCTCGATGCTGGAGTCCTTGGATCTTTCATCTCCTGCGGAGATGACCACGGATTCCGGGCAACGCTCTCTCTTGTGGGCGGCTCGGAACAACTTGTACGCGACCGTGGCGGGCAACCGCCCTACCGGAACCAACGCACTGCTCGAGGACGTTGTGGTCCCCGTAGGGAGCCTGGGTGAGACCTGCCGAGACCTCGGCACCATGTTCGACGCGCACGGTTACGAGGATTCGGTGATCTTCGGTCACGCGAAGGATGGCAATATCCATTTCATGCTCAACGAGCGCTTCTCGGAGCCAAGCAAGCTGGAACGCTACCGCGAGTTCACCGAAGACATGGTTTCGCTGATCTTGGGAAATCGGGGGTCGCTCAAAGCCGAGCACGGAACGGGCCGCATCATGGCTCCATATGTGCGCCGTCAGTTCGGGGACGAGTTGTACGGGGTCATGTGCGAGGTCAAACGCTTGATCGACCCGGGCAGCATGCTGAACCCCGGCGTCGTCATCAACGACGATCCGGATGCGTATGTGCAGAATCTCAAGGTTGCGGAGACCGTCGAGGAAGAAGTGGACCGTTGCGTCGAGTGCGGCTATTGCGAGCCGGTATGCCCTTCCAAGGACCTCACCCTGACTCCTCGGCAACGAATCGTGATGCGTCGGGAGCTCGAGGCAGCACGGGCACGAGGGGATCACACACTCGTCCGGAAGTTGGAGGCCGACTGGGACTACGAAGGCGAACAAACGTGCGCCGTGGACGGCATGTGTGTCACCCGCTGTCCCGTGGACATCAACACGGGCGACTTGATTCGCCGTTTGCGCTCGGAAAAACAGCAACCCACCGAGAGCGCAGGGTGGAAGGTCGCAGCCGAGAACTGGGGGGCTGCGAATAACGCGGCCAATTACGGACTGCGTGCCGCCAAGCGCCTCCCCTGGCCCGTGCCGGTCGCCGCGACGAAACTGGGGCGGAAAATTCTCGGCGAAGACGTCATACCCCAGTACAACAAGCACTTGCCTTCGGGCGGCCGACGCCGCGCGAGTCGCGTCGATGATGGAGCCTCTTTCGTTTTCTTCCCGGCCTGCGTCAATTCGATGTTCGGTGCGGTGGATGGGATTGGGGCACCTGCCGAGGAGAGCGCGACGTCATCGCTGATGAACTTGGCGCATCGAGCAGGTTTGCGGTGGAACACGCCGGAAGGCATCGATTCGATGTGCTGCGGAACCCCGTGGAAGTCCAAGGGGTTCACCGATGGTTATTCCGTGATGTCCGATCGGGTGCTGGAAGGTCTCTGGTCTGCGACCCGCGGCGGAGAATTGCCTGTCGTTTGCGATGCGTCGTCGTGCACCGAGGGGCTCGAAACCATGAAGTCCAAGGTGCTCGACGCCGCGGCCACCGGCCCTCAGCAGGCTCCGGATGGCGAGGTTCGGGACTTCTCACGAATCCGTTTCGTGGACTCGGTCGAATTCGTCGCGACGGCGATTCTGCCGCTCCTCGAGATCCATCGGAAGCTCGACTCGCTGGTCCTACATCCGACGTGTTCGCTGACCCATTTGGGTCTGGGGCCTCAGCTCGAGGAGCTGGGGAACGCCGTTGCCGAGGAATGCCACGTTCCGCTCGAATGGGGCTGTTGCGCCTATGCGGGCGACCGCGGGATGCTCCATCCTGAGCTCACCCAGTCCGCAACCCGCGCCGAAGCAGCTGAGGTCAATGCGCGACGCTACTCGGCCTATGCTTCGTCGAACCGGACTTGCGAACAAGGCATGACCGAAGCCACCGGACAGACGTACCAGAACATTCTGCAGCTCGTGGAGTGGGCCAGCCGATAACCGGGTGGAAGGCGACGTGCCCGGGGCCACTCTTGGCCGGTTTGCCGGGCTATGGCGGATCCGCTATTCTAGAGAAGTTGCTTGACGCGATATTCGGGTTTCCCGTGCGGACAAGTCAACATCGGGATGTGGCGCAGCTTGGTAGCGCGCGTCGTTCGGGACGACGAGGTCGCAGGTTCAAATCCTGTCATCCCGACCAACAGTTCGAGCCGCGAGATCATCAGCATGATCCCGCGGCTCGAACTTTTTGAGACCGTAGGTCCATCGGAGATGAACCTACGGTCTCTTGCTTTTCGGGACCCGTATCCGGCTACGAGGCGACGCGTTCTTCCCGACGCCCTTGCACCAGGTCGCGAATGCCGATGCACCCGGCGAGGATCACCACGACCGCAATCACGAGAAGCCCGACGACCATCGCCGTCGACCAATCGGACTTGGCAACCAGGGCGAAAACGATTCCGGTGATCGCCGCGATGCCGATGGACGTGCCCACGCGTTGCCCGGTCTGGAGGACGCCGCCAGCCGACCCCGCGTAACGCATCGGAACATCGGCCAAAGTCAGCGTCTGATTCGGGCTCACGACGAGTCCCTGGCCGCCGCCGACGAAGGTCAGGCTGAGAAGCATCCACCACTCGCTGAGGCCAATTCGTCCGTGGAGGAAAACCAGCAATGCTGTCACGAGCAATCCGAATAGGACCGAACTCATCCCGATCAGAACCAGGGGTCGGCCGATTTTGACAATGTATCGACCGGCGACCGGTGCGCTGATGGCACTCGCGGTTGCCGCGGGGAGACCCATCATGCCTGAGGCCAGAGCCGTGTGTCCCAGACCTGACTGCATGTAGAGGGCAACCAGAACCCAGATACTGGTGACACCGACGAAGTACAAACCGATCAGCATGGTTCCGTTGGCGAACGATCGGGTCTTGAACAATTCCATGTCGATCATGGGTTCGCCACCGTTCCTCCGGTAACGCCTCTCCCAGAAGGCCCAGAAGACCAGCAAGGCTACAGCCACGACGATGGACCCCCAGATCCACGGTCCGACCGAAGATTCCACGAACGGGAGCATCACAAGAAGCACGGCAAGGCCGAAGGTCACCAGACCTACCGGATCCAAATCGGCTTTCCGTTTGGGTGCGGCACTCGTCGGGTCGATGACTGGCAACGACGACGTCGAGTGCTCGGGAGGAACCGGTTTCCAAGCGGTATCCGGAAGCCAAGCCCTGGCGAGCAAGAGGGCCACGATACAAATCGGAACGTTGACGAGGAACGCTGCCCGCCAGCCGATTTCCTGCCCGAACAGGCTGATCAGGATGCCGCCGAGCACGGGGCCGATGGCCACGGAGACACCGACGACGCCGCCGAACATTCCGAAGGCTTTGCCTCGTTGAGTTCCCTTGAAATATTGCTGAATGAGCCCGATGGCCTGTGGGTTGAGGAAACCCGACCCCAGCCCCATCGCCACTCGCGCGATATTGAGCACGATGGCCGACGGCGCGAGCCCGGACACCAGAGCCCCCAGACCGAACAGGCTGACACCTAAGATGAAAAGACGCCCCCTCCCGTACACATCCCCGGCACGGCCTGCCGCTACCAAGAGGACGCCGAATGCCAGCGCGTAGCCGGAGAGGACCCATTGCAATTCGGAGCTGCTGGCACCGATGGATGTCTGCACGGCGGGAAGTACGACGTTGACGATGGACACGCTGAGCAGGGACATGAAGAGAGGCACCAGGGTCAGTGCCAGGATCCTCTTCTGCTCGGTGTTGAACTTTCCTGGGGAATCTAAGGGCATAACTTCTACTTCTACTCGGGCCAGTCCGACACGTCCATGCCGGGTCGCACATCCCGAGTCACAATTCTGAGGAAACTCACACCCAATGATGCGTACGGCGAACGGCCCAGACATCACGGAGACATAGCCGTAGATTTATACGTGATTCATCTAGTACGACTTCAGGAGGCAGTTTCATGCCCATTTCAGTCAAGGCTCTCCAGAAAACCGGCCCGGACCAGCCGTTCAAGGTCGCCACGATCGACCGTCGCGATCCCCGGCCTGATGATGTCCTGATCGATATCAAAGCAGCCGGCATCTGCCACAGTGACATCCACACCATCCGCAACGAATGGGGCGAGGCTCATTTCCCGCTGACCGTCGGTCACGAGATTGCGGGTGTCGTCGAGGCCGTGGGCTCCGACGTGACCAAGTACAAGGTCGGAGATCGGGTCGGCGTCGGCTGCATGGTCAATTCCTGTGGCGAGTGCGAGGAATGCCGCGACGGACAGGAACAGAACTGCACCCGTGGCGGAATGGTCGGCACGTATAATTCCGAAGATGTCGACGGCAGCATCACTCAAGGGGGTTACGCCGAGAAGGTCGTGGTGAACCAGGACTTCGTTCTCCGCATCCCGGATGCCCTGGACTTCGACGTCGCCGCTCCGCTGCTGTGCGCCGGCATCACCACCTACTCGCCTCTTGCGACGTGGGATGCGGCGCCGGGCAAGAAGGTCGCTGTTCTGGGGCTCGGTGGCTTGGGGCACATGGGCGTCCAGATCGCCGCCGCGAAGGGCGCCGAGGTGACGGTGTTGTCGCGCACGCTGAAGAAGGAACAGGACGCCAAGGAGCTGGGCGCGACCCGAACCCTGGCCACCTCGGAGGAAGATTTCTTCAAGAATCATCGCGGTGAATTCGATCTGATCCTGAACACGATCTCCGCATCCATTCCGGTGGACAAGTACATGAGTTTGCTCAAGCCGCGGGGTGTCATGGCAGTCGTCGGTTTGCCGCCCGAGAAGCAGGAGTTCAGCTTCGGTTCGGTCATCGGCGGGCGCAAGGCGATTGCCGGTTCAAACATCGGCGGCATCCCCGAGACCCAGGAGATGCTCGACTTCTGCGCCGAGCACGGTTTCGGGGCGAAGATCGAGACGGTTTCGGTTCAGGAGGTGGACGACGCTTACGATCGCGTCGTCGCCGGTGATGTGAAGTTCCGCTGCGTCATTGACACTTCCACGTTCGACGACGTCGAGGTCGAGGCCTGATCGCCGATACGCTGAGGCGGTGACGGTCGGCCTGCGATGCGGACGACTGCATGAGAGCGCCGCGTGAATGAGACAGCCCTACGGGCAGTCTTGTTCACGCGGCGCTCCTTTTGTACGCCGAGGCCTCCTACCGACTGAGCGGGCGGAAATCGACGAAAGACGCAGTCTTCCCCAACCAGCGCTGATTTGTGGTCAGGCATGCACTCACCGAAGCACGTTTTTGGATATACCTGACTTCCGCATACGGCAGAATGGAGCAGTAGAAATCGAGCATCGGGAGCAGTTCACGCATGAAACCATTGGTCATCGGCATTGCCGGAGGCACTGGATCCGGTAAGACAACCTTGACCCGTGAGCTGGTCGCCAGCTTCGACAAACACGTCTCTGTGGTCTACCACGACAACTACTACAAGCGCCGCGACGATCTGTCCTATCAGGAGCGGTGCCAACTTAACTACGATGCCCCAGAAGCCTTCGACAACGAGCTGCTGATCCACCATGTGGATCAACTGGTTGCCGGGAAGAGCATCGAGTGCCCGATGTACGACTATGCGGCTCACAATCGGGCCGACGAGACCACGATCATTGATGCCCAGCCGATCGTGATCCTCGAGGGAATTCTCATATTCGCCGAGGACGAGATCTGCGAGCGCTGTGACATCAAATTATTCGTGGACACGGATGCCGACGTCCGCATCCTTCGCCGCATCAAGAGGGACGTTTTGGAACGCGGCCGTTCGGTGGAATCGGTGGAGAGCCAGTATCTTTCAACCGTGAAACCCATGCATGAGCTGTACGTCGAACCGTCCAAGAGGCGTGCGGACCTGATCATTCCCGAAGGAGGCGGTAATCTGGTCGCCTTGGACATGCTGATTCACCGGATCAACCGTCAGCTGGAGACCAGCCGCTGACGGCGTGACGGATACCGACGTCGTCCGACTCCGAGATCAGCACATGGCCAGACCCGTCATCGGACCTTCGAAAGCAGCGAGAATTCCTTCCTCGCCGCTCGATCCGGGAAGCGGGACCACTCGGATGGCCCCGGACAGGTCCGAGACGAATACCGTCTCGCGTTCGACGTCAACGGCAAGACCGATCGCTTCCTGGAACCCTTGGGCAAGGATCTCCGGTTCCTCACCCTTCTTGGCTGGCTCGGGGATCGCACCGCGGTTGAGGGTGTTGCCCTCCGGCCCTGCTCCCCTGTCGGTCCAGTAGATGTATCCGTCACTGAGTTCGATATCGATGGGTTCCGGCAGGTCTTCCCACAGCGTCTCAACGTCGGGCAGGTCTGCTCGGCCGTCAGTCGGGTTCAAAGGCGCACGCAGGATCCGCCCGAGGCCTCCTTTGGAAGGACCTTTCTGTGTCCAGTAGATCCACCCGCGCTGCTCGTCGACGGCCACGCCGACGCATTCATCGAGTTGGTCCCCGGGCTCTTTCGACACTAGATCCGCCAACTTAGTCCCGTCCGTCCGACACCTCGTGACACGGCATCCCTCGCGGTCGGACCAATAGAGCCTGGGGCCGTGTCCCGTGAGTTGTTTTCCGGTCGTCAAGCTCCCGTCGGGGACGAGATCGCGGAATTCGGTTCCATCCAGACCAATGGCGTGGAGGCCGCCGTTGCTCCGTGAGAAGTCGAGACCGGTTTCATCGGCGAGGGAGAAGTCCCCTGCGGGCTCTCCCATAGTCGTCCAGTACACCGTGCCGTCCAATACGACGATGCCGTCTGGGAACGGTCCGGCGTCCTCGACGAGAACTTCTGTTTGCCCGGTCGAGGTGTCTATGCGGAAGATCCTCGAGGGCACAAGCTGAAGGGCCAACAAGTGCGTCATCTTTCGTTTCCTCCGATCCAATGTGGTTTATGAGATCCTCGTGGGATCAACGGGTAGGCGTATGCCCCGGGCGTTCGAGACATGCTGACTTGTTCGGCGACACCTTGGTAGCGCCCGAGAGGTGTTTCCGTGGTGAAGGTTTTCGGCGGCAGGTATTCGTGCCCTGGCGCCTTTCCCGCGGTCGCTTGGGCGTAATCCTTGTCGAAGATCCCGAGGCTGCGCATCCAGAGGGCTGTACGGGTCAAGGAGACGGACACCTTGTAAGAGCCTCCGTGCTCGGCTCGCAGCATGAGCGCCCGCAGGATTCCGAGTTCCAGGAACCACGAGGTGATGTAGTCATTGACCACGGGCACCTGAGGAAGCGATGGCACCCCGTCCTGGCCCTCATCGATCAGGACACCGGCAAGTGCCCCGGCTGTCTGGTCGAATCCAACGCGCCCCGCCCAGGGGCCGGTCTCACCATTGAGGTTGACACTCGCGTGAATGATTCCGGGCCGCGCAGCTGACGCGTTCTCGGCGTCCAAGTTGTGTCGACCCAAGTACCCTGGTCGGCGGTTGGCAAAGAAGATGTCCGCACCGCGAAGAAGATCCTGCATGGTTGCCGCATCGTCCTCGCGTTTGAGGTCCAAAGTGGTCGAGCGCATGCCGACATTCGACGTTCCGTAGAGCAGCGGGAGCTCGTATTCGTTCGGATCCCATACGTTCAGGACATCTGCTCCGTGAAGGGCAAGGGCTCGTCCGGCTCCGGCGCCCGCGATGATGTGGGCCCGGCCCAGGGCACGCACGCCCTCAAGGGGGTTCTCGATGCCACCGGGGAGGGGTTCAGGGTCACTATCCCCGATCTTTTCCACCACGACGGGAGGCATATTGGAGAGGACTTGGTCGTACTGTTGGGTCGCAATCAGCTCGTCCGTGGTCCTGCACATCGGCATGATCACTCCGGCCTTTTCGCCGGCCTCCTCGAGATCAAGGGCCTTCCACTGCGATATCGCTTCTGCTACGCGATCCCGGCTCTCCGGTACGTCCAGTAGCTTCGCGGTATCGTGGCGAAGTTTCGGATAGGGCCCCATGGGGTGCATCCAGCGCCCGTCCGCGGTCCGGTAGAAGCTCGAGGTTGAGAATGTGTCGCTCACGGCCACTGGGTCGCCCATAGGGTATCCATTGAGCAGTTCCCACCGTTTCTCGTAGAACGGGCACAGTCGGCGAGGCGCGGTACGCAGATCCATCGAAATATCTTGGCCTCGGCCGCCCCTCATGCGCCATAGTGCCGCAACAGCGACCGATTTGGCGACGAGAGCTATCGAAGTGCCGCCAGCCAAGCGCAAAACGTCGGGAAGCACGGGATCGCTTCCCACGAAGTCGATCGTCCCGCCGGAGTCCTTCGGGGAAAGCCCCACACATCCGAGGAGGTCCGTCAGAGCGGCATGCGGGTCGAAATCATCTTCTGTTGCGGGGGCGCTTCGCAGGCAAGCCGTCAATTCGTTGTGGGCTGCTCGGCTCATCGGGTTTCCTCCTCGTCACCGCACCTGGTCAGTGCGTCGAGCACCGCTCTGGTCCGGCGGTCCCGCCTTTCCATCAATTGAACGTACGCAGCGTCGCCGACCCCGTAGGCATCTTCGACTGCTTCGTGAAGTTCGCCTTTGCGAGTCGGGTCCGGATGGCCGGTGCGGAAATCCATCTGTGCTCCGACGTGGGCGTCCAGATGTCGAATGCCTCCTGGTCCTCCGCCGAGGTGGCGGGATTCGAACGGCCCGATGGTCGACCACCGCAACCCGAGCGAGTTCCGGACCAAGGTGTCCAGCTCGTCGGGGGCGATGATGTCTTCCTGGACCAGATAGGCTGCCTCATCATTGAAGGCCTTCTGCAGCCGGTTCCCAACGAAACCGCGAATTTCTCTTTTGAGACGCACGGGTTGGCGCCCGAGTTCGCGGTATACCTCTATAGCGCGTTGGATCGATTCCTCAGACGTGCTCGCCGAAGGGACGACCTCGACCAAGGGCATGAGCTGCGGTGGATTGAAGGGATGGCCGACAAGGATTCGTTCGGCGGCCGGATTGCCCTCACCCATGGCCGAGGGCAAGAGAGAAGAAGAGGACGATGCGAGGACCGCGTTCGGGGCCGCGTGCTCGGCGGCTGCCGCGAAGAGCTCCTTCTTAACTTCGATCCGTTCGGGTCCATTCTCCTGAACGAAGTCAGCGCTCTCCAGGGCACGGGCTAGATCCGGCTCAGCTGTCGCGCGGATTCCGGTCAGGGCCTCCTCCAGGTCGGGTCGTGGATCGGATACGCGCACTTCCCAGCCGGCATCCGAGAATAAGCGCGCCCAGGACTGACCGATGACCCCGGCCCCGATAATCGTGACAATTGACAATTCTTTGTGCTCCTTCCAGCGACGGGAGCAAAGGCACTCGACCGGGTCCGTCCGTTACGATGGGCGCCGCGTTTCCTCTCGCTTCCGGTACTGAATCTAGGCCGCTGGCGTTTTCGAGGGAATGACCAAGTTTGCGGTCCGATTATGATCAATGCGATAACAATGATGTGGACGTCAAACATTTGCGCTATTTCCTGGCTGTCGCTCGCGAGCTGAATTTCACCCGAGCGGCCCGTTCTCTCTACATCTCGGTGCCTCCGTTGTCCCAGCGAATCCGTGAACTGGAAACCGAGCTAGGAAGCACCCTCTTCGAACGCAACACGCGCCACACCAGCCTCACTCCGGAGGGAGAGCGACTGTTACCCTTGGCCGCACGTATCGTCGCGGATATGGATCGCGTTCCCGAAACCGCACAGGGCACGGATCGACGTGTGCACGTGAACCTTGGCATACCCGACCTCCTGGGCATGCCCCAGCGGAAACGGCTCGGGGAGCTCATGGATAGGACATCACGAGACTTCGACGTCAAAGTGCGACACACCGCTTCGCTCGATATCGACAGGGCGCTGATAACCCGCAGTATCGACGCGGGGCTCTCCAGGGTCCGCTCGACCCACCCAGATCTCGCGGAAGAAGTAATACTTTCCGAACGGTTGTCGATCGTCTGCGATGCCGCTCACTTCCCCGAACCCCAAACCATCCGTCCTGCGGACCTGACCGATTTCACCGTGGTGGAGGGCCCTCCGTACTGGGATCTGAGAACGGAAGCGGAACGCGCACCTCTCCGCAACGCCGGCATCCGATTCGATCCCTCCCTCACATACACGGATCTGGGCGGAATGCTGCTGTTGCTGCGGAAACATCCGCGGTTCAGCATCGTCCCGACGGACGCCGACATGATCCGCGGTCTGGACCCGGACGAGTTTTCCGTGCATCCGCTGAGCAAGGATGTGCCTCCGATGACGCTGAGCCTTGTACACCGCAGGGCGGACGACTGGCTCCAGGACTTTGCGAGACGATGCGTGATCATGCTCCGTGACAACGAAGGCTGAGAGCCGGTACTCGGGGCAGTCCCCCAAAACCTTGAGAATCGCTTGCTTTTCTTCGGGCGTTACGCTCAGGCTGTAACGGGCCTTGATCTTGAGCTGCCGCGTCACATACGGCAGTGAAATTCTCGGCGCGGCGGAAGCCAACGAGATGCATCGCTACCTCCCTTGTCCTCGTTGGCGCGGCCGTCCACGGCCAGGAGGTTATCGGGGTCGTTGGCGAAAGTCCGTCGCTTCTCGTTCGTCCACTCCGATGCCCCGGAGGCCCAGGCATTCGACAACGCCACCACGTGATCGATCTGGACTTTTCGCGATTCCTTCCCTGCGATGAATTCGATGGGCTGACCCGTGTAGGGGTCCTCAAGCGTACCCTTCTCGACGACGCATAGCCGCCGATCACGAAAAGTCACCCTGGCCAGGTCCCTGGCCAGAATGTCATTCCGCGTGTCGCAGCCGTTGTGGTCCTCATCCGACCATGCCCGCCCGAAGGATTCTCTGTGGTACGCGTCACGGGGCTTATGGTTTTCCACGGATAGGGC
Organism: Kocuria sp. TGY1127_2; assembly: GCF_013394385.1. Lineage (NCBI taxonomy): Bacteria > Bacillati > Actinomycetota > Actinomycetes > Micrococcales > Micrococcaceae > Kocuria > Kocuria sp. TGY1127_2. The sequence continues at coordinate 679,798 of NZ_AP022834.1, read as the reverse complement.
GGCCAAGTATCCGGCCGAATCCTCCGAGAGGACGACGGTTCCCGCCCCGCCCTGGGTCCATGTGTGGACCCTTTTCCTGAGCCCCTCTCCCTCACGGCCATTGAGAACCCCCAGGCAAACCAGCACCACAACAGCCAGAGCGACGACCACAGACCAGACCGATCCCCGGACGGCCCGATCGCGAGACTTCAAATTTTTCGACCTCATGGCCAGAAAGATTCCACGATGCCGGGAATCGGACCTTCAGATCGTGCCGATATGACCGCCTCCTGTGTGCGCAGGGCAGCGATCGCCAATTCCTGAGGGTCTGTGGAGGCATCTCAGACAAAACACCGCCCCCCCCCCCCCCCGATCTCTACGGCTTCCAAACTGCCGTGACCGGGGGCGGTGCTCTTCTTCTCACGGGAGATGTGCCCGCGCCTGACCTATCTATCGAGAATGATCACGTCCAGGGTCCTGGGCCCGTGGACCCCCTCCACGCGCTGAAGCTCAATATCCGAGGTCGCCGAGGGCCCGGAAATCATGGTGATCGGGCGCTCCTCGTTGACACGGTGCAAGGATTCCGGGATCAGCTCGACAATCGTGTCCGCCGGGACCACACAAATGTGATGGTCAGGTACCAGAGTAATCGCACGGCGCCCCTCGGAATCCGAGGCGTTGAGAAAAATCGTTCCCGTCTCCGCGCAGGAGACGGTCGACGAGGTCACCACCGCGTCGACCGCGTCCAGTTCACGATCGGTCAACGACCCGGCCTTCTGACCATTCCCCGAGTCAACGAGGTGGCGTCGGGCGGCGCTGTCCTCGGGCAACCATGCAAGGTCCAGCCCCTTGGGAATCACATACCGGGACGACTTCCCCAGGAGCTTCTCGATGCGTTCGGCCACCGTCTCGACGGTTTCCTCATAGACGTTCGCCTTGTAGTCGACCAAACGGTCGACCAGCATTTCACGGACTTCCTGCGCGGATTTCTCCGATTCGGTCCGGTATGCCCGCGTGGCAACGGGCGCCACCGGGCTATCGACCAGCGATGCCCGGACCCGCCTCAGAATCTCTGCCTTTGCTTCCGACATGGTCAGTCGCGCCCTTCCTGGGAACCTTGGGCTTTGCCCTGGTTTTCTGCCGAGTCCGATTCAGTGTCCTTGAGCAACTCATTCTCCCGCCGGGCGATCTCGGGGTCGCGCCGCTGCTCCTTCTTGAGCTCTTGGGCTTGCTTCTCGGCCCCTTCGCGTTGATCCTGAGCCTCAGAGGCATGCTGATTGTGCAACTGATCTGCGAGTCCGGCGTTCTTCGCCATCAGAGCGTCGATATCAACCTTTTCGGATCCCGCACGCTGCTTCGAACCGTTCTTCTTGTTCTTCTTCCACCAGTGGCGGAAGGCCTGCTTGGGCGGCTCCGGAATGTCTCGGTATTTCGTCCAGCCACCCACGAGGCCCGGGAGCCAGTTGATCTTGTGATCGCGTCCCGCCGCAAGACGCCCCGCCGGCAAACCGCGTTCTGCAAGACCGAGAAGTTTAGAGTTGGAGAACATCGCCTTGGCACCGGCCATGATCGCGTCCATCTGGTCGGGTGCCTGACGCTTCGTGCCTTCTTCGCCCTTGCCGTGTTTGGCATCCACGTCTTTGCCGCGCAGGTGAACCAACACGTCAGGGATGTTGATCTTGACCGGGCACGCCTCGTAGCAAGCACCGCACAACGACGATGCGTAAGGAAGCGAGTTGTTCTCTTCTGCTTCGACTCCGGTCAGCAACGGCGAAAGGATAGCCCCGATCGGGCCCGGGTAAACCGACCCGTAGGCATGTCCGCCGGCCCGCTCGTAAACGGGGCAAACGTTCATGCAGGCCGAGCACCGGATGCAGTGGAGCGCTTGGCGCCCCATCTCATCGGCCAATGCCGCCGTGCGACCGTTGTCCATGAGAATCACGTGAAGATTCTGGGGCCCATCCCCCGGAGTCACACCGGACCACATCGAGGTATAGGGGTTCATGCGCTCGCCCGTCGAGGAACGGGGCAGAAGCTGCAGGAAGACCTCCAGATCCTGGAAGGTCGGGACCAGCTTCTCGATGCCCATGAAAGAAATGAGTGTGTCCGGCAGAGTCAGGCACATACGCCCATTGCCTTCGGACTCGACGATGGTCAGCGTGCCGGAATCAGCAACGCCAAAGTTGGCGCCCGAAATCGCGACCTTGTTACGGAAGAATTTCTCACGCAGGTGGTGGCGGGAGGCCTCGGCCAATTCCGCAGGGTTGTCCGAAATATCCGGATTGACGCCCGGCATCTTCTTCAAGAAGATGTCACGGATCTCCGAGCGATTGCGGTGGATCGCGGGAACCAGGATGTGTGATGGCTTGTCCTCGCCCATCTGCACAATTTCCTCGGCCAAGTCAGTCTCGACAGCGGAGATGCCTTGTTCTTCGAGGAACTCGTTGAGGCCGGTTTCCTGAGTTGCCATCGACTTGATCTTGATGACTTCTTCGACTTCTTGTTCCCGGATGATATCGAGAGCGATCTGATTCGCCTCGTCGGCGTCCCGAGCCCAGTGAACGTGTCCGCCGCGCTCGGTGAAATTCTTCTCGAACTGCTCGAGGAGCTCGGGAAGACGAGCCATGACTTCTTGTTTGATCTCGGATCCGGCGGTCCGCAGATCTTCCCAGTCGGGAAGTTCCCCGACGACGTTGGCGCGCTTCTCGCGAATCGTATGCGTCGCAAAGCCAAGGTTGGCGCGCAATTGCTCGTTCTTGAGCTCCCGGCCAGCGAAGGACGTGAAGGATTCTTCGGCAACGATATTGCCGGTTCCGTGGAAGACCTTGGGCATGCCCAACTGTGTAACGGTCATGGCTACTTTCCTCCTGTAGTGGTGGTCATCGCCACCGGGCCGGAGACTTCGAGCGGGTTTTCTTTGGTGCTGGCAAGGATCTCGGCGAAGTGGAGGGTCGTGACGTCGGATCCCTTGCGCGAGAGGGCCCCATCGATATTCATGAGGCAGGAGACGTCACCTCCCGCGCACAACTCGGCGCCCGTCGATTCGATGTTCTTGACCTTGTCCGCGGTCATTGCCCCGGACGTATCAGCGTTCTTGAAGGAGAACGTACCGCCGAAACCGCAGCACTGGTCGATGTCGGGAAGCTCAGCGAATTCCAGACCCTCCACGGTACGCACCAGGTCCGATTGGCGCGTGCCCAGCTTCATGATCCGCATGCCATGGCAACTCGAATGGAACGTGACCTTGTGCGGGAAGTAGGAACCGAGTTGCTCCGCGGCGTTCGTGATCCCCAAGACGTCGATCAGCAGCTTTGACAATTCGAAGGTCTTGCCTGCAACCTCTTCGGCCGCAATGGCTGTTCCCTCGTCACCGGCGTGCCGAGCAATCATTGGCTGCTGGTGTCCCAGGGAAACCACGCATGAGGCCGAGGGCGCGACGGCGACATCGTAGTCCCAGTCCGAGAACGACTCGACGTGGTTCTTGACGATGGGGTACGCGTCGTCGAAATAGCCACTGTTGACGTGCATTTGGGAACAACACGTCTGGCCGGGAGGGAAAATCACGTCGTGGCCGAGGCGTTCCAGGATGTCCACGGTCGCCTGGGCGACCCGCGGGTACATCGCGTCGACGATGCACGTTGAGAAAAGTGCGATCCGCATGGCGTCTCCATTCCAATAAGTGCGGGCCATTCTCCTCAGAATGGGACCAGGAGGATGCCCGCAAGACGCTCCCCACCTTAGTGACAATTTATTAACGACCTCCAATAAGGAGCACCTAAGTTACTCGAATTGCACCTGGGAAACCTTAACTGGCGCGTCATTTCAGGAAACACGACCGAATTAGAAAAGGTTTTTGTAACCTAAAAGCCTACTGCGCGACTACCGTGCCCGCGTCGCACTCCATCCACACTTACTCCGGTTTTGATTTCGTCAAGAACATCGGTATGGTGTCGGTCTGACCACAGAGTAATGCGGGACACACACCCCTATGAGCTCCTCAGCATTAGTGGCTTACTTCACTCACTGCATCAGCGTTGATGCTCGTCGAAACGCGTGCGTCAACCCACTCCAAGGAGACCGCGTGGACACATTCACAGCCACCACCAACGCCGTCGGCGGGTCGATAGGGCTCTCGGCGCTCGTCGCGATACTTCCACTCCTGGCCTTTTTCATCATGCTGCTCGGAGTCAAAGCCAGCGCGCATATCTCTGCACTCACGGCCCTTCTCGTATCCATCATCGTCGCGGTCATCGGCTTCAACATGCCGTTGGGACTGACCTTGATGTCGGGGACCCAGGGACTCGCTTATGGCGCGTTCCCCATCGTCTGGATCATCGTTACGGCGCTGTGGTTCTACCAGGTCACGGTCGAGTCCGGACGTTTCGAGGACCTTCGTCTGACCTTCGACCGCATCGGCGGCGGAGACATTCGCATCCAGGCAATACTGATCGCCTTCTGCTTCGGCGGGCTTCTCGAGGCCCTCGCCGGTTTCGGGGCCCCCGTCGCGATCACCGCGACCATGATTCTTGCCCTGGGCGTCAAGCCGCTGCGAGCAGCGGTCACCGTCCTGGTCGCCAACACCGCGCCGGTGGCCTTTGGCGCTCTGGCCATTCCGATCACCACCGCCGGAACCCTTACCGGTGAGAACCCGGCACATATCGGCGCCATCGTCGGCCATCAGGCCCCATTCGTCGCCGCGATCGTTCCGTTCATCCTCCTCTGGCTCCTCGACGGATTCCGAGGAGTTCGGGAGGCCTGGCCCGCAGCCCTGGTCATCGGTCTCTCCTTCGGCATCGCACAGTGGTGGTCGGCGACGCACTTCTCGTATGAGTTGACCGACATCGTGGCTTGCCTCGTGTCCCTCGGCGTCGCCGTGTTGTTCCTCAAGGTGTGGAAGCCGCGCGGCACGGAGGCATTCCGTGAACGCTTCGGCATCAAGGCCCCTCCGGCCTCAGAGAAGCTCAAGCCTGTCCGGGTTTGGATGGCGCTGCTGCCCTATCTGGTAGTCGTCGGTGTCTTCGCGATCGGCAAATTGTGGAAGGCAGGAGTCAGCATTCCCGCGGCTCTGGCGAAGACGGACATCAAGATCCCGTGGCCCGTCACATCCGGAAACATCGTCACCGCGGCCGGCAAACCGATTTCCGGCACCACCTTCAACTTCCAATGGCTGTCCAATCCGGGAACCATGCTGCTCATAGCAGGCTTGATCGTGACGGTGCTCTACGGCATATTCAACGAGAAGGGCCGTTACAAACTGGGCTTCGGCCACGCTATAGCCCAGCTCTGGTACTGCTTCTACCGCATGCGGTGGTCGGCTCTGACGATCGTTTCGGTCCTTGCCCTCGCGTACGTCATGAACTTCTCGGGACAGACCGTGTCCATCGGAACGTATCTGGCCTCGTTGGGCGGGATCTTTGCTTTCCTCGCGCCCACACTTGGCTGGCTGGGAACCGCGGTAACCGGATCAGACACCTCGGCCAATGCGCTGTTCTCGAACCTGCAACACACCGCGGCCTCCAACGCCGGGCTGGACCCGAACCTCATGCTCGCGGCCAACACCAGCGGCGGTGTCGTCGGCAAAATGATCTCTCCGCAGTCCCTCGCCATTGCGGCTACCGCTGTTGAAATGGAGGGCAAGGAATCGGAAATCTTCAAGAAGGTTGTGCCCTGGTCCCTCGCCATGCTCCTGATCATCTGCACCCTCGTGTTCTTGCAGTCCAACGTCTTGTCCTGGATGCTGCCTTAAACACCTAGTGACGATGCGAAGCTAGGGTTGTCTTCTGTGGAGAACAAGACCTACAGCATCGTGCTAAAGAACATCGAGGACCGGCTGCGCAGTGGCGAACTTTCCGTGGGCGACCGGCTCCCCTCGGAGCGCACTCTCGCGGAAGAGTTCGGCATTTCTCGGGCTTCTGTCAGAGAAGCAATTCGAGTCCTGGACGCGATGGGCCTCGTCCGTTCAGGCGTCGGCTCTGGCCCCAGCGCAGGAGCGGTTGTCGTTTCCGAACCTTCCGCCGCCCTTGGCTGGGGCCTTCGCATGCACTTGGCGTCCAACTTCCTGCCTGTGCGAGACGTGGTGTCGACCCGCGAGCAATTGGAGTCCCAAGCCGCGGCGGAGGCCGCGACCCGCTGGTCGAACACACAGGACAAAGTGGTGCTGACCAAGGCAAACCGCTTTCTCGACGAGATGGACGACCCCCTGTTGCCGGATGCCCGCTTCCACGAGTTGGATGCGCAATTCCATTTGCTCATTTCAAGCCTCGGAGGGAACGTCGTGATCACCACAATCTTGGATTCCCTACGTCAAGCCACCGTCGGTTACGTTCGAGAAGGAGTTCCTCGTCTCGGAGATTGGCCCAAGGTTCGACGCCGTCTCCAGGAACAGCATCGAGGCATCCTTGCCGCGGTTCGCGAACGCCGACCCGAAACGGCTGCCGAGCGCGTTCGCGAACACATCCAGTGGTTTTATGGGGTCGCTTACGCGGAGAATTCGAGGCCGGTCAATTTTTCGTAGGCCTCGACGTAACGTGCGCGGGTCTTGTCAACGATTTCCGCAGGCAACTCGGGCGGCGTCGACGATCCGTCCCATCCAGAAGCTTCGGAGGACAACCAATCCCGCACGAATTGCTTATCGAAGCTGGGTTGCGGCCGTCCCGGGCCCCACTGTGCGCCGTCCCAGAACCGTGACGAATCCGGGGTGAGGACCTCGTCGCCCAAGGTTACTTCCCCGCGGTAGGAGTCCAGCCCGAACTCAACCTTGGTGTCCGCCAGAATGATTCCGCGTTCACGGGCTATTTTTTCTGCGGTCCCGTAGATATAGAGCGTCAGTTCCCGGATTCTCTCGCCCATCGCGCGGCCGACGGCATCCGTCATTTCTTCGTATGTGATGGCTTCGTCGTGCTCACCGACCTCAGCCTTTCCCGTAGGCGTGAAAATGGGTTCTTCCAGGCGGGATCCGTTGACCAAGCCGTCCGGCAACTCGATTCCGCATATTGCGCCGGTGCGCCGATATTCCTTGAGGCCCGAGCCCGTCAGATAGCCTCGGGCGATGCACTCGACCGGGAACATCGACAGCGACTTGCAGATCATTGCTCGGCCCGCCACTTCGTCCGGGACATTGGTCGAGAGCACGTGGTTTGGTACCTGATCGAGTTGCTCGAACCACCAGAGGCTGAGCTGGGTCAGAATTTTTCCCTTGTCAGGGATGGGCGTAGCCAGGATGTGATCATATGCGCTGACCCGGTCCGTGGCCACGACCATGACGGACCCAGCGCGAGCCTCGGCGTTGTCGGCAAAGGAACAGCCGATGACGTCGTTGCCCTCCTCGGGGACGTAAAGGTCCCTGACTTTGCCAGAATAGATGTGCTTCCAGCCCGGAATGGTGGTGGGCTCTGGGGACATGCGCTGCGCTCCTGGGTGTGTGATTGATGTGCAGCCCCACGCCGCACGCGCGAGGCCCGATGCGAAGTGAAATCTATAAGGTAGGCACTTGGATCTGGCCTGCCGCGGCTTTCTGCGCGATATCTCGCCGGTACTGCGCGCCTTTCCAAGCGATCTTCTCGGCTCCCCTGTAGGCCCTGCTTCGGGCGTCTTCGAGGTCCTCCCCCAACGCAACGACGGCGAGAACTCGTCCCCCCGAAGTCACCACGGATGTGGTCCCGCTCAGCGACCGCTCGCGCCGGGTGCCCGCGTGCATGACCGAAACGCCCTCCAGGGCTTCCGCCTCCTCGAGTCCGGAGATTTCGTCACCCTTGCGCGGAGTATCGGGGTAATTCTCGGCGGCCATGACCACGTCGACCGCGGTGCGAAGGTCCCACCGGAGGGATTCCCGCCCGTCGAGTTCGCCTTGGGCTGCGGCAAGAAGCAGTTGGCCCAGGGGCGTCTTGAGACGGGCCAGCACCGCCTGGGTCTCCGGGTCTCCAAAGCGAGCATTGAATTCGATGACTCGGATCCCACGACTTGTCAGGGCCAATCCGCAGTACAGCACGCCCACGAAGGGAGTCCCACGGTCCGCCATCACGTCAACCGTTGGCTGGGCGACGCGCCGGACGACCTCTTCGGTGAAGTCTTCGGGAAGCCACGGCAACGGGGTGTATGCCCCCATCCCTCCGGTATTGGGGCCCTCGTCGTCATCGTGGATTCGTTTGAAATCCTGCGCCGGACTGAGCGGGACCGTTCGTTGCCCATCGCAGATCACGAACAGTGAAACTTCTGGACCGTCCAAGAATTCCTCGATGACGACCGACGAGCCGGCGTCAAAACAGGATTGGGCGTGAGCCAGAGCCTCATCGCGATCCTCCGTAACGACCACGCCTTTGCCGGCAGCAAGGCCGTCGTCTTTGACGACGTACGGCGCACCAAAAGCGTTAAGGCATTCCCTGACGGTCGCGGCGTCATGAGCGACGCGGGCCATGGCAGTCGGAACATTGGCCTCGGCCATGACTTCTTTGGCGAAGGCTTTCGAACCTTCCAGCTGGGCGGCGTCGGCGTTCGGACCGAATACCGGGAATCCGGCTTCACGCAGGGCATCGGCGACTCCTGCAACCAACGGAGCTTCGGGTCCTACGACGATCAGGTCCGCGTCCAGCCTTTCCGCCAGGGCCGTTGCCTCTTCGGGGCTGTTGGCGTCGATGGCATGAGTCGGAACGACAGCGGCGATTCCCGCGTTGCCGGGAGCCGAATGTACTTCCGTGACCGCCGGGTCGCGCAGGAGCGCAGCGATAATTGCGTGTTCACGCCCGCCCGGGCCAAGCACCAAAACCTTCATAGAGCAACAATAGCGAATAGGTAACGACGAGTACGCATCGCGTGCTATCGGGCCCGGCTGGAGCGGTTAATACAGCTACATCCTGCGAAGACTAGATGAGTCCGTCGGACTCGAGCAGGGGCCGAACCCCTTCACCGAACCAGAATGCTTCTTCAAGGCACGGATACCCGGAGAGCACGAATTCGTCGAATCCGACCGATACGTATTCCTTGATCAAGTCGGCCACCTCTCGGTGGGATCCCACCAGTGCCGTCCCGGCTCCGCCGCGGACCAGTCCGACACCGGCCCACAGCCCGGGGTGGATCTCCAAGTCGGAGGAGGAGCCTCCGTGCAGATCAAGCATCCGACGCTGGCCCTCCGACTCGGATTTTCGCAGGGCCTCTTGCTGCTTCCGAATCAGTGCGGGGTCGATATTGGCCAGCATTTTCTCTGCCACGGCCCAGGCCTCGGCCGAGGTATCCCTCGAAATCGTGTGCAATCTTATACCGAACCGGACCGTGCGCCTTTGTTCCTCGGCCAGGCCCCGGATCCAATCGATCTTCTCCTTCGCTTGCTGCGGCGGCTCGCCCCAGGTGAGGTACACGTCCGAGTGCGCCGCGGCAACGCGCCCTGCCGCCGGAGACGAACCGCCGAAGTAGATTTCCGGGCGCGGATCGGGCGGGTACGCCAACCGAGCTTGTTCGACGCGGACATGCTCACCGGCGTAGTCGAAGGGTTCTTCGTGATCCCACAACCGGCCGACGACATCCAGGAATTCACCGGTTCGTTCATAACGGCCCTCTTTGTCATTGAAGTCGCCAAAGGCTTTCTGCTCGGCCGATTCGCCACCTGTCACGATGTTGATATTGAGGCGGCCCTTGGTCATGTCCTGATACGTGGCCGCCATCTGAGCGCCCAAGGTCGGCGAGATGGCACCCGGCCGAAACGCGACCAAGAACTTCAGCGTCTCGGTGTGCTGGGAAATTGCGGCCGTGGTCAGCCATGAATCCTGGCACCACAAGCCCGTTGGCGTCAGGACGGACTCGAATCCGTTGTACTCGGCGGCTTGAGCCACTTGAGTCAGGTAGCGCAAGGAGGGAGGACGGATCGCAGCCGTACCCTGGACTTCCGCACCGTGGCCGCCGCCGACAACGCCCCGGGAGTCGGAGCTCGTCGGCAAGAACCAATGCAGTTTTATCGCGCCCATGGAATTCCTTAGGTTCGTAATCTTGATTTGCTCGACACGGTACGCCCCCACGTACACGGCCGAAATCACTGACGACATGCGGAGAAAAACGGCGTCATAAATTACGCCCAATTCCGTCTTTTCCATTTCTTACCTGCTTATTGATGTGGGAGAAGCGGATTCGTATTGTCTATTTTCAATAATTATCGGGAATCTGAATATAGATGAGCCGAGTCGTATTCAGGCACCCTGCAAAACCAGTTGATACCAATTTCCGTGGAGGAGAACACCCATGGTCGCCCCAGCTACTCCCCCGAATTCCCCACCCGGCCGCCGCCTTATCGGAAGGCGAAGGGCTTTGTCGGGCCTGGCCGGGTTGGCCGGAATCGCTGCCACGGCGTCGCTCGCCGGTTGCGGGCAGTCCTCCCAAGCCGCAGAGGCCAACCGGGTGGTGCGATATCAGGGTTGGCCCCAGACAGTGCTGTTCGCCGAGCTCGCCCAGGATCTGGGGTACCTGCCCATGGCGGAGCTGAAGTACATCGGCAATACGACGAGCGGACCACAGGACATACAGACCGTTGCGACGGGAGATTCCGACATCGGGCACGCCTTTTCCGGAGCCGTGATCAAACTGGTCGAGGCAGGAATTCCAATTCGGGCGGCATCCAATTATTACGGCTCAGACGAAGAGACTTATGTCGGGCTCTACTCTTCGAATGACGGAGACATCAAGAACCCTCTGGACCTCGTCGGAAAAACCGTAGGAATGAATACTTTGGGCGCACACTCCGAAGCTTTTATTTTTCAGTTATTGGAACATTCCGGCGCCACCCCCGAGCAGGTCAAGAACGTCACTTTGGTCCCCATCCCTCCCAGCGACATCGAAATCTCCATTCTTCGGGGTCACATCGACGCGGGTGTGATCGACGGCATCGCGCAGGATCTCGTCCGAGAGCACGGAACCCTCCGTGAGTTGGCCCGCGATGTCGACCTTTTCGGCAAATTTCCCGCTGGCCAGATGGTCATGCGCCAGGAATGGATCGACCAGAATTCGGACCTCGCCCGGGAGGTGGCCCACGGCTCCGACCGAGCCGTTCGCTGGGCCACCGAACAGCCTCGCGAAACGGTCGTCGAGCGCATGGTCAAGATCGTCAGCAACCGAGGCCGGGGCGAAGATCCCGCTCCCCTCCAGTATTGGAAATCCACGGGACTCACCCAGGGCGGGATCATGCAGGACAACGATTTTGCCCGGTGGGAAGAGTGGCTCCGTACTCGGAAAATCGTCAGCCAGCCGGTCGAGCCGGGAAAGTACTACACCAATGATCTCATCCGGCAGTCTTGAGGAGTCCCATGAGCGAGCATGTACCGAAAATAGAAATCAAAGGTCTCGGCAAGGAGTTCTCCACGCCCGGCCAGTCTGCGTCAACGCCCACGATCACGACCGTTCTGGACAATATCGATTTCAGTATCGAGCAGGGTCAATTCGTCACTCTGGTCGGCCCCTCCGGGTCTGGTAAAACGACGATCCTCGACCTATTGGCCGGGTTGACCTCGGCGACTACGGGGCAGATCTTGATCGATGGAAAGCCTCTTCGGGGGCCGGGACGCAATCGCGGCGTCGTTTTTCAGCAATACGCGTTGTTGCCGTGGAAGTCTGCCCGGGACAATGTGGTGTTCGTTCTCAAGAACACCGTGGACAAAGGTTCGCGTCTCAAAGCGCACGACCTACGTGTCAAGGCAGACCGCTTTCTTCGGTTGGTAGGTCTGGACGGATACGAAGACCGGTATCCGCATCAACTGTCCGGGGGAATGAAGCAGCGGGTCGCAATCGCGCGGGCGCTGTCCTACGAGCCGGAGATTCTCCTGATGGACGAGCCGTTCGGCGCGCTCGATGCGCAAACCAGGGAGACTCTTCAGAGCGAGTTGATCCGCATTTGGCAGGACACCGGGACGACGGTCCTGTTCATCACCCACTCGGTCGAAGAGGCCGTATACCTGGGCCAGCGCGTCGTCGTCCTGGAATCCCGGCCCGGTCGGGTCAAAGACGTCGTCGAGGTCGGAAACCATACGGTCGAACCCGGACGGGACGTACGTTCGAGCGAAACCTTCGTCAGGGCACGCCACGAGGTGTGGAGCCTACTGCACACTTCAGCGTCCGAAAATCCGGCCTCCCCGGAGGCCGAGACAGAACCCGCAACCGCCGGTACGCGTTAGGAATCCCATGAGCACCATAACTGCGCAAGCATCTGTTGATTCCGCATCGCCCACGTCACCGGACGCGGCCCGTGCCCCTTCGCCCGGCGGCCGCCCCCGTGGGCCGGCTAAACGGCGGCCGAGGCTCCGGAAAACTGTTCTGGGTTCCATTCCCATCGTCCTTTTCGCTGTGCTCTGGGAATTCGCTCCGCTTCTCGGAAGCCCAACCTTCCAGGTTTTCCTTCCGCGATTCCATGTGGTGGTCGGCGCGTGGTGGGATCTTCTGGTATCGGGCGAACTGTGGTCGCATTTCTCGGCCAGCCTCGCCCGGTCGTTGGTAGGATTTGCGATCGCCACGGTCCTCGGAATCGCATTCGGTCTGGTCATCGGCTGGTACCGGGCCGCCTACGAGATGCTGAACCCGCTTCTGGAGATTTTCCGAAACACGGCCGCACTGGCTCTGCTGCCAGTCTTCGTTCTGCTTCTGGGGATCGGAGAGCTGTCCAAGGTGGTCATTGTCATCTACGCGGCGTTCTTCCCGGTTCTGCTCAACACGGCGGCCGGTCTCAAAACGGTGGACCCGCTCTTGATCCGTTTCGGAAAGACGCTCGGGCTGAGCCAAGCGGCACTGTTCCGGCACATCATTCTCCCCGCGGCCGTCCCGACGATCTTCGCAGGGATTCGCATCGCGGGTTCGGCCGCGATTCTGGTGCTCATCGCGGCGGAGATGGTCGGGGCGAAGTCCGGTCTGGGGTTCCTCATCACCTCCAGTCAGAACAGCTTCCTGATCCCGCAGATGTATTCCGGCGTCCTGACCATTGCGCTGCTGGGACTGATCGTGAATTCGCTGTTGGTTGGGCTGGAATCGCGCTTCTCCCGGTGGCGCACGGATCAGTAGGATCGGACCGTCAAGCGGGCCGATCGGGCGGCCGGGATCGCACCGATCATCACGGAGCAATCAGGGCATATCTGGATGCTTGACTCGCCGTTCCCATCCGGCAACACATTATCGAGGCCATAGCCCCGTCCCGATGACCCTCCGCAGCTGCGCGCGGCATTCGCGGTAGACATCTACTGGTTCCTTCGCTGTCCCCTGGATAGCCAATTCGCCCCATTGTCGCCAGGCTACGTGCCACCCCATCAGGGCCGTCTCGCAGATCAGGAGCCCTTGAAGCCCTACGTAGTCGGGAAGCTGTTCCCTGAGTCGGTCGAGGAGTCGCTCGAGGAGCTCTTTTTCCTGTCCCGTGGCCGCCATATTGAACTCCGGGTCGGTCGCCAAGAGCCGAGAGATCCGACGGTGGTCCTCGATTTCGGACGCGGTTGGTTCGGACAGGGTCGCGTCCATCATGGCTTCCACAGTTTCGAGGACCGCGGTCGGCTCGGAGGCCGAGAATTCCACTCGGTCGATGGCCCGCACCATGGTGCGTTGGATCGGCAACGCGGCTTCTTCCTTGGTCGAGAAGTAACGGAAAAAGGTGCGTGGAGAAACACCTGCTCGAGCCGCGATCTCCGGAACTGTCGTCGCCCGGACGCCTTGCTGTTCGAAGAGTTCCAAGGCCGCACGGTGTATCTCCCGTTCGGTCTGCAGCTTGCGTCGAGTTCGCAAGTCAACCGTCTGATCCATGGGGACCTCCTTCGACATTACGGCCATGTCAAATATCACACGCCTATGGCACTTACGCCAAAGTGGCACTCCGTGACATTATCGGTGTTCACCCCTCACAGAAATCAGGTATGTGCATGTCCCCTGGTCCTTCGCCAGCGAGCCCGCAAACAGGGCAATTCTCGGAAGTCGTCGCCGCCGAGGCGCGAGCCACCCCCGAGGAACAACCCGAGGCGCTCCCGACCAAACACATCGTTGGCGTATTGGCTGTACTCGTAGTCTCCGCCCTCATCATGATCCTCAACGAGACGGTCCTGACCGTCGCCCTGCCGGACATTATGGCGGACTTCGATATCAGCGCCGCCACCGCGCAGTGGCTCACCACCGGATTCCTCCTCACGATGGCCTGCATCATTCCGACGACGGGCTGGATGCTCGAGCGATTCACCATCAAGCGTCTCTTCCTGGTCGCACTGTCGCTCTTCGTTGTGGGTACGGCAATGGCCGCCTTCGCACCGAATTTCGCGACGATTCTTGCCGGACGCGTCATTCAGGCGGGTGGCACGGGCATTGTTCTGCCTCTCCTCATGACCTCCACACTGATCATGGTCCCCCCGGCACACCGAGGAACCGTCATGGGCCTCAACTCGGTTGTCATCGCGGTGGCCCCTGCCGTTGGCCCGACTCTCTCCGGAATCATTGTCAACGCGCTGAGCTGGCACTGGGTTTTCCGCATGATGCTCCCGCTGGGCGTCATCGTCCTGCTCGTCGGTTTCTTCCTCCTCAAGCCCACTGGCCACACCCGGAAGCTCCCCTTGGACCTGGCTTCCGTCGTACTGGCAGTTCTGGGCTTCGGTGGCATCGTGTACGCGATGGGCTCCGTGAGTGCAATCGCAAAGGGCCACTTGACCCCGCTGATCGGTTTGGTCGTCGGCATCATCGCGCTGGTCCTCTTCGCCTCACGCCAACGGAAACTTCAGAAGGCATCCGGATCGGCTTTGCTGGATCTGCGCCCCTTTGCAGTGCACAACTTCCGGCTAGCGGTTTCCGTGCTCATGATCGCGATGGCCGTGATGTTGGGATCCGTTATGGTCCTGCCGATCCTGATGCAGTCCGGTATGGGCATCAATGTGATGACGGTCGGGCTGGTCATGTTGCCCGGCGGTCTCGTGCAAGGTCTGTTGTCACCGCTGATCGGGCGCGTTTACGACAAATTCGGGCCTCGTCCCATGGTCATTCCCGGCACGGTCATGCTCACCGCCGGGCAGTGGCTCTTCTTCCTGATTCACCCGGATACCAGCGTCGGATTCATCGTCGGGGTTCACATTGTCTTCAGCCTCGGCATGGCCATGATCATGACGCCGATGATGACCGTCGCCTTGGGATCTCTGCCTCAGAGCCTCTATAGCCACGGTTCGGCCATCATGAACACCCTGCAACAACTCGGTGGGGCCACGGGCACGGCGATCCTGACCGCGGCTCTGACCGTGGGCACCGGAATCGCCGTCGCCGCAGGCTCTTCGGCCGGTGAGGCACAGGTCAGCGGCTCTCACGCGGCCTTCTTCGTCGGAGGGGTTCTGGGCATTGTTGCGGTCATCGTGGCCCCCTTCATCCACAAGATCAGGGAAACACACCTCCGGATCGACTAGTGCGGCGTCCGATAGAGATCGGGGCGGCATCGACGCGGACAGACTTCCACCACGATGCCGCCGGCCTTTGTGTTCACCGGACGGGTGGGCACAGCCGTTGCACGGGCGGCCGTGGAACAATGACTTCTATGCAGACTTTCAGCTGGGAAAATGCGGCCGAGCTGGCCGTCGTCGAGCGGAGCGGCTTCGTGGAGTCCCGCCACATTGGCGCGGCCGCGGTGGTCTCACCCGAAGGCGAAATCGTCCACGCTGTCGGCGACGCCGATGCCCCGATCTTCCCCCGCTCGACTCTCAAACCGTTTCAGGCCATCGCCTCGCTCAAGGCGGGCGCTCCCTTGCGCGGCGCGGAGGTAGCCATCGCCGCAGGTTCGCACGAGGGCTCATTCGAACAGATCCAAGTGGTCGCGGACATCCTGCAGGATGCGGGGCTCTCGCCGCGCGATCTGCAGTGCCCCGAGGCCTTCCCCAAGGACGAACGCGCGCACTCCTACTTGCTCACGCATGACATGGGAAAACAACGTATCGCGTTCAACTGCTCCGGAAAGCACGCCGCATTCCTTGCGGCTTGTGTCCACAACGAGTGGGACACCGGGACATATTTGGAACCGGACCACCCATTACAGCGACTCGTTATGGAGATCGTGGAAGAGTTCACGGGCGAACCGGTCCAGACCATCGGTGTGGATGGATGCGGCGCACCCGTTCCGGCATTCAGCTTGAACGGTTTGGCGCGGGCATACGGAACTCTGGGCGAGGGAATACGCAACATCAAGGCGGATGCCCGAACCGCGACCTTGGCGACCGCCATGGCCGATTATCCGGAAATGGTCCAGAACCACGGCAAACCCAACACCCTCGTCATGGAAGAGCTCGACGTCATCGCCAAATTCGGCGCGGAAGGGGTCTTGGCCATCGGCACTCGGGACGGCGCGGCGGTAGCGGTCAAGTCGTTGGACGGATCCTTCAGAGCTGTCACGCTGGTAGCCCTGACTCTCCTGGCTCGGCAGGGCTACATCGCCCAGGATTCGGTCGAAGCGCTCCTGCCCCGCGTGCTCCAGCCCATCACGGGCGGAGGCAAGCCGGTCGGCCAGGTGCGGCTCGGATCCGCGTTCGAGGAGGCTTGACCCATGGCACGGCGCAAGATCACCGACGACGTCGGCCTGGCAGCGCTCCGTTCGTGGGAATCCGACCCCACGGCGACGGACCGTAAGACCAAAGCCGCTGCCGTCCGATACGCTCTCGAGGAATTGGCTCACCGCGCCCCCGGCAATTCGGTCGAGGTCCGAGTCCCGCCATTCGGCGTCACTCAGGCCATCGAAGGCCCGCGGCATACCCGCGGCACTCCCCCGAACGTCGTCGAGACTACTGCGGATACGTGGTTGGGCCTTGTTACCGGCCTCATGACTTGGGAAGAGGCCCGCGCAGGCGGCACGGTGGATGCGTCTGGGAACCGTAGCGACCTCTCATCCCTCCTACCCCTCTTCTCAACCCGGACCGCGATGAAGCGCGCCTCGGAAAAAGGTAACCTGAAGCAATGACCGAATCCTCTTCTGCTCACCCAGAATCCGACGAGCCCTTGGCCCCCCGGGAGTCTCCGAATCCTGACCGTGGTCCCTCCGAACGCGAGGTGCTCGTCCGTCGCGCGCCCTCGGTCATTGCCTTCCTCATCACCGGCCTGGTGCTGGGCCTGATCGTCGCCGCGATCTCAACTTTCTTGGGCCCGGCGGACCAGAAATACACCCTTGGCGCAATCTTCGGCATGATGGCCGTCATCTTCGGAACCCTGGGCGCAGTTCTCGGCGCCGTTGTCGGGCTGATCGCCGACAGAATTTCCCGGAAGAAAGCCACAAGGTTCCGCGCGGTACGCATCGACGACGATCCTGAAGACTGATTCACCTCTCGCAGGACGGCTGGTTCCGGATAGACTTGGACTCGTTCCCGCTGCTCAGCGCCGGCGGCAACGGCGTTGAAGAACACTGACCGCACATTCAGGAAGAAGCTTTCGTGGTTCGACCCGACGGAAAACTGTCACACGACCTCCACCCAGAGGACAAAGGCCCCCAGGACGAATGCGGTGTTTTTGGTGTCTGGGCTCCGGGCGAGGACGTAGCGACTCTCACCTATTTCGGTCTTTACGCATTACAGCACCGCGGGCAGGAGTCCGCGGGCATCGCGACGAGTAACGGCGAACGCATCTCGGTGTACAAGGACATGGGCCTGGTTTCGCAAGTATTCGACGAAACCATCCTCGGCACGCTCGGCGGGCACATGGCAATCGGTCATTGCCGTTACGCCACCACCGGCGCGACCACGTGGGCCAATGCCCAGCCGACCCTCGGATCAACGCCGCATGGCACCGTTTCTCTCGCGCACAACGGCAATCTCACCAATTCGGCGGATCTCTACGATCGGCTCATCGACAAGTCAGGTTTCCCATCAGCAGGTGAAGTCGCTCAAGGAAATACCACCGATACCGCGTTGGTCACCTCGCTCCTCGCAGAGCACCCACACGATTCGCTCGAGGAAGCAGCAATGGAGCTGCTCCCCACCTTGCAAGGCGCGTTCTGCCTCACTCTGATCGACGAGAACACGCTTTATGCTGCCCGTGATGCTTACGGCGTCCGTCCACTCGTTCTCGGCCGCCTCGATCGCGGGTGGGTCGTGGCCTCGGAGTCGGCTGCTTTGGACATCGTAGGTGCAACCTATGTCCGCGATGTCGAGCCCGGTGAATTCATCGCGATCGACGAAGACGGCGTGCGTTCCCGCCGATTCGCCGAGCCGACGCCGGCAGGTTGCGTGTTCGAGCACGTGTATCTGTCGCGTCCGGATGCGGTGATCAACGGCCGCGCGGTGTACGAGTCTCGCGTCGAAATGGGCCGCCAGCTAGCACGAGAACATGGCGTCGAAGCCGATTTGGTCATGCCCACCCCCGAATCCGGAGTCCCTGCTGCCATCGGTTTCGCAGAAGAATCAGGGATTCCGTACGGAAACGGTCTGGTCAAGAACTCGTACGTCGGCCGAACCTTCATCCAGCCGACCCAGACGATGCGGCAAATGGGGATTAAACTCAAGCTGAATCCGTTGCGCAGTGTCGTTGCGGGTAAAAAACTGGTCGTCGTCGACGATTCGATCGTTCGCGGCAATACTCAGAGGGCTCTGGTGCGGATGCTCCGCGAAGCCGGTGCAGCCGAGGTCCACGTCCGTATTTCGTCCCCGCCGGTCAAGTGGCCTTGCTTCTACGGGATCGACTTCGCCTCCCGGGCCGAGCTGATCGCCAACGGTATGTCCGTCGATGAAATCGGCAAGTCCCTCGGCGCGGATTCACTCGGGTACATCTCGGAAGACGGAATGATCCAGTCCACCGAGCAGCCCAGGCATCGGCTGTGCACCGCGTGCTTCACGGGCGATTATCCCATTGCTCTGCCCGACGCCGATCGTCTGGGTAAGAACTTCTTCGATGCGCATCGTTCCTCGTCCACGGGCCCGACGGCGTCGGCGCGGGCCCAGCGTCCGGCCTCGTCCGACAACTCGGCGTCCAGAGACACGCAAGAAGACGAGCAGGCGATGGCCGAGAACTCCTCGTGCGAACCCGGCCCGGACTCGGACCTGGAATCGCTGGTTCTCCCCCAAGACCGAGCTCCGCACAAGAACTGACAGCACCCCACCGATCTCAAAGGACCATAGATGGCTCAACCCCACCAGACCACCGCGGGCCTGACGTACGCGAGCGCAGGCGTCGATGTCGAGGCCGGCGATCGTGCCGTCGAGCTCATGAAAGAAGCCGTCAAGCAGACCCACAAACAAGGCGTCGTCGGCGGTGTCGGCGGCTTTGCGGGACTCTTCGACATCTCGGCCCTGACGCAATACCGGAAGCCATACCTTGCGACGTCGACGGACGGCGTGGGAACCAAAGTGGCGATCGCCCAGGCTCTGGATATTCACGACACGATTGGTTACGACCTGGTCGGCATGGTAGTAGACGACATCGTCGTCGTTGGTGCCAAGCCCCTGTACATGACCGATTACATAGCCTGCGGCCGCGTGGTTCCCGAGCGCATCGCGGATATCGTACGAGGAATCGCTTCTGCATGTTCCGTGGCAGAAACCGCCCTGGTCGGCGGGGAAACCGCGGAGCATCCGGGCCTCCTGGGCGAGCATGAGTACGACGTCGCCGGTGCGGCCACCGGAATCGTCGAAGCTGACGAGCTTCTCGGACCGGATCGCGTGCGCGAGGGCGACGTCGTAATCGGCATGGCTTCTTCCGGCATCCACTCGAACGGCTATTCACTGGTCCGCAAGGTCATCAATCTCGCCGGCTGGTCCCTGGACCGGGAGGTCTCCGAATTCGGCCGCACCTTGGGCGAAGAGCTGTTGGAACCGACCCGGGTCTACGCCGCAGACGTTCTCGATCTGGCGCGCACCTTCCCGGTATTGGGCGAAGACGGCCAGCTCGGTCACGGCGTCCGCGGATTCTCTCATGTCACCGGCGGGGGCCTCGCGGCCAATCTGGCCCGCGTTCTCCCGCAGGGTCTCGAGGCCCGCGTGGATCGGGCCTCTTGGGAGATCCCCGCGATTTTCCGCGTCATCGCCGAGTTGGGCAAAGTTCCGGAACCGGACCTGGAACGTACGCTGAACCTCGGTGTGGGCATGATCGCGATCATAGATCCGTCCGTGGCGGACGACGCCGTGAGGCACCTCAACGATCGCGGGGTGAATTCGTGGACGCTGGGAACCGTCGCTCAAGCGGATCCGCCCGCAGACAAGGGGCCCGACTACGTCCAGGGAGCCAAAGGCGTCAACGGTGGCGCGGTCCGCATGGTGGGCTCCTACAGCTAGACCTCAGACCCGCTTCGCGGACGGCGCTTGCACCATTGTGGTGGGGGCGCCGTCTGCTGGCTCGGCTCAAACAGAATATTAAACAGAAGCGCACCGGTTGACGTGGTCAACCGGTGCGCTTCTGACGATTGGGTGGCAGGCGCCAACGCCCGAATGAGCTTATCGATCCTCTGTGGAATCGTCACCGTACTCGTCTGCATAACCCGAGTACTCGTCCTCATTCGAGTGGACATCGTCTCGCTCGGCTCGCCGATCCTTCGCCGCGCTAAGTTCTCGTTCGAGCGCCGAATAATCGGTTTGCGGGCTGAAGTATTTGATCTCCCGCGCCTGCCTCGTTGCCTTAGCCTTCTGACGGCCGCGCCCCATGGCGTGACCCCCTCTTATCGCTCGCTCCGGCGGCGGCACTGTGATGGGCACACAATGCGGCACCGGAATATCCGTCAATCTTCCGTCTGTTAAGGGTACATGGTTTGTCAGTAGTATGCTCACCGAGGAACGTACGTGACACGGGCATCCGGTTCAGCCCTGGAAGAAAGCGCTATAGTCCCAGCTCATCGAGCAGCGAGAGAAAGGCCGGTTCCACCGGGCTCCGCCAGAGGTAAGTGGCCCTCGTATCCGCGCGCCCGGGGCCACCATTGATGACGGCCAATGGCTTTCCTTGCCGCAAACCGTCCAGGACGATGCGCAATCCGCTCATGACGGCCAGCGACGACCCCGCCACGAGAACGGACGTGCACGCGGCGAGCATCTCACGAGCGGCCTGCTTCCGAACGGTCGGCACGGGCTCACCGAAGTACACGACGTCGGGCTTGAGGAGCGTCGAGCCGCATACGATGCAACCGACCATGTGAAAACGTTCGACCCATTCCCCCGTGAGCTCGACGTCGCCGTCCGGGTTCACCAGGCTCGGATCCAGGGTAATGGATTCCAGGTAGCCCGGATTCGCATCCTTGAGGCGGAGGTCGAGGGCACGCCGATCTTCCGTGTGCCCGCAGACGAGACACGCAACCCGGCCGAGGTCCCCGTGCAACTGCACGAGGCTCTTGCTGCCGGCCTGCGCATGGAGCCCGTCGACATTCTGTGTCACGACGCCACCCACGAGGCCTTCCTGCTCGAGCTCCGCCAGGGTGTAGTGCACAACATTGGGTGCGGCTTGATTCATGAGGCGCCAGCCGACGAATGATCTGGCCCAGTAGCGGTGCGACGCATCCGGGTCATGACGGAATTCCTGGTACGTCATGGGGCGATGTCGTCGGAGGGAACCCTTCGGTCCCCTGTAGTCCGGTATCCCGGACCCCGTCGAAACCCCGGCTCCCGTGACGACCAGCACCGGCCCCTGCCGGAGAAGGTGGGCGATGCCTTCGCGGGCTTCTCTCTCCGGTGTCGCCGTTGCCGTTTCATCCACCACCCTGGCGATGGAACGAAGTGCCGCTTGATGCGCGTTGCCGAGGCGATCCGCGGCGTCGGGGGCTGGAGAAGTCACACTCCCACAGTATCGGACGTCCATGAGCTCCTCACAGGTGTTTGGCGCTGCGCAAAGACTAGGGTGTAAGCCCAGACCCGCTCGAGGAAGAGAAGAGCCATGTCCATGAAATCCGCCACGAAGAACCGTCTGGCCCCGCTGACCAGGCAGTTCCCGGACCGTCAGATGCTCAAGGATTTCATTAAGCTCGAAGGCCTGCGCGTGGACAGACGAGCTCACCGCCTCGAACGTGCCCAGGATATATGGGACCTTCGCGAGATCGCTCGCCGCCGCACACCCAAGGGCCCCTTCGATTATGTGGATGGCGCGGCAGAGCGCGAGCTGTCCCTCGGTCGGGCCCGGCGGACCTATGACGATTTGGTCTTCCACCCGCAGGTCCTGCGCGACGTTTCCGATGTGAGCCTCGCGACGACCGTCTGCGGCTCCGAGGCCTCGATGCCTTTGGCGATCGCACCGACTGGTTTCACGCGCATGATGCACAGCGAAGGCGAAATTGCGGGCGTGCGTGCAGCCCATGCGGCTGGGATCCCGTTTTCGTTGTCGACGATGGGAACCGAGACGATCGAACGCGTCGCCGAAGCGGGCCAAGACGGGCGCACATGGTTCCAGCTCTACCTCTGGAAGGAAGATCGGGATACCTCCTTCTCACTCGTGGACAGAGCTGCACAAGCAGGCTTCGACACCTTGCTCGTAACGGTGGATACACCGGTCGCCGGTGCACGCCACCGCGACGCGCGCAATGGCATGTCCTTTCCGCCCAGGCTCACACCCAAGACATTCCTCAATGCTTCCTACCGACCGGAGTGGTGGATCAATTTCCTGACCACTGCCCCGCTGGGCTTCACGAATTTCGGAGGGACACCGAGCCACAGCCTCGCAACGATTGGGGACATGTTCGATCCAAGTCTCGACATCAGCGAATTGAGGTGGCTTCGTTCCCAGTGGAACGGGCATTTGATCGTCAAGGGCATCCAGACCCCGGAGGACGCCGAGCGTGCGGTCGAGGCTGGGGCAGACGGGATTGTGCTGTCGAACCACGGTGGCCGTCAGCTGGATCGCGCCCCTGTTCCGCTCCTTATGCTCCCCAAGGTGCGCCAGCGCCTGGGCGAAGACGCAACCATTCTGATCGATACGGGAATCATGTCCGGCGCGGACGTTGTCGCGGCCGTCGCTTTGGGTGCCGATGCCGCCCTGATCGGCCGCGCGTACCTCTACGGCCTCATGGCTGGCGGTGCGGAAGGCGTCGAGCGCGGACTGTCTATTTTCCGTAACGAGATGCAGAGAACCCTCCAGCTCATGGGCATCCCGGATATCAATTCGGTCGGCCCCGACCACGTCGGAATGCACTGGCGTACCCTCTAAGCTGCTTCGAAGCAGAGTCGATCGACAACAAACGTGACGAAGGCACCGGTTGCGGACACAACCGGTGCCTTCGTGCCGATCGAATGTTACTGGCGGCAAGAGACCAGCTCTGCCTCGGTCTGCTGGCGGGCGGGATCCTAGCGGCTCGACGTCACCGTTAGCCCGTCCGCGGCGACGTCCGGATTGACGTCCACGTGGACGACGTCGCCGTCGTGAATGTCTCCGGACAGGATTCCCTTGGCCAAACGGTCGCCGATTTCCCGTTGCACCAGTCGGCGCAAAGGCCGCGCGCCGTACGCCGGGTCGTACCCGGTCATCCCCAGCCATTCGGTCGCCGCGGGCGTGACGTCCAGGGAAAGCCTCTTGTCGCCCAGGCGTTTGCCCATCGCTTGGACCTGGAGGCTCACGATCTTGGACAGGTCCTCGCTCGAGAGCGGATCGAACATGATGATCTCGTCCAGTCGGTTCAGGAACTCGGGTTTGAAGGACGCGTTGACCACGTTCATGACGGCCTCGTGCTTTTCCTTGTCGTCCAGGGTCTGGTCGACCAAGAATTGGCTCCCGAGGTTCGAGGTCAGGATCAGGATCACATTCCGGAAATCGACGGTTCGGCCCTGGCCGTCGGTCAGGCGGCCGTCGTCGAGAACCTGAAGCAGGATGTCGAATACCTCGGGGTGGGCTTTCTCCACTTCGTCCAGGAGAACCACGGAATACGGACGACGTCGCACGGACTCGGTCAGTTGCCCGCCTTCCTCGTATCCGACGTATCCGGGAGGCGCACCGACCAAACGGGACACGGAATGCTTTTCCGAATACTCGCTCATGTCGATGCGAACCAAAGCGTGTTCGTCATCGAACTGGAATTCCGCGAGCGACTTCGCCAGTTCCGTCTTGCCTACACCTGTAGGCCCAAGGAACAGGAACGAGCCGATCGGACGATCCGGATCCGCGACACCGGCACGCGAACGACGAACGGCGTCTGCCACGGCGCCCACGGCAGTCTTCTGCCCGATGAGACGCTTCCCCAGTTCGGATTCCATATTGAGCAGCTTCTCGGATTCGCCCTGAAGCATTCTGCCGGCCGGGATTCCCGTCCAGTTGGAGATGACCTCCGCGATGTCGTCGGCAGTGACTTCCTCGGAGACCATCGTTTCCTTGGCGGTCTGCTGCTGATTCTCTTCCTTTTGAGCCGCATCGAGCTCCTGCTGTTTCGCGGGGATCTCCCCGTACAGGAGTCGGGAAGCCTCGGCCAGGTTGCCTTCTCGCTGCGCCACTTCGGCTTGCGAGCGCATCTCGTCGATTTGGGTCTTGATGTCACCCACACGGTTCAGACCAGCCTTTTCGGCCTCCCACCGCGCGTTCAGCGCCGAGAGCTCTTCTCTCTTGTCGGCCAGGTCCACACGGAGAGCCTCCAACCGCTCGATCGACGCCGGATCCTTCTCATTGGACAGAGCCAGCTCTTCCATGGTCATGCGGTCCACGGCGCGGCGGAGCTCGTCGATCTCCTCAGGGGCCGAGTCGATCTCCATCCGCAGACGCGAAGCGGCCTCATCCACGAGGTCGATCGCTTTGTCCGGCAGCTGACGCCCCGTGATGTACCGATTCGACAACGAGGCGGCGGCAACCAGCGCGGAGTCGGCGATCTGCACCTTGTGGTGGGCCTCGTAGCGCTCCTTCAGCCCGCGAAGAATCCCGACGGTATCTTCCACGGTAGGCTCACCCACGTAAACCTGCTGGAATCGACGCTCGAGCGCGGCGTCCTTCTCGATGTTCTCCCGGTACTCGTCCAACGTGGTTGCACCGATGAGGCGCAGCTCCCCACGGGCGAGCATTGGCTTGAGCATATTCCCGGCGTCCATCGAGCCTTCGCTCGCACCGGCACCCACGAGGGTGTGCAACTCGTCGATGAAGGTGACGATCTGTCCTTCGGACTTCTTGATCTCGTCGAGAACCGCCTTAAGACGTTCTTCGAACTCGCCACGATATTTGGCACCGGCGATCATCGAGCCGAGATCCAGGGAAATGAGACTCTTGCCCCTCAAGGACTCCGGCACGTCACCCGAAACCATCCGCTGGGCCAGGCCCTCCACGACGGAGGTCTTCCCGACGCCCGGTTCACCAATGAGCACGGGGTTGTTCTTGGTACGGCGCGATAGAACCTGCACCACTCGGCGGATCTCGGAATCGCGTCCGATCACCGGGTCCAGTTTTCCGGAGCGCGCGACGGCGGTCAGGTCCGTACCGTACTTCTCGAGGGACTGAAACGTCCCTTCCGGATCCGGCGACGAAACGTTCTGGTCCCCGCGTACGGAGGGAAGGGTCTTCTCAATCGCGTCAACCGTTGCACCAGCATCGGCCACGGCACGGGCGGCCTCGGTATCTGACACCTGGGCCAGACCGAGGAGGAGAACCTCCGTGGAGATGTAGTCGTCACCCAGCTTGGTTCCGGCCTCCTGCGCATTCTGGATCGCTTTGAGCGACTGGCGCGAGAATTGCGCTTGAGCGACCGAAGACCCGGAGGACGAGGGCAATTTCTTAATCAGATCACTGGCCTGCGCCGAGAGCGCGTCGATGTCGATGCCGAGAGATTTGAGCACCGCAACGGCAACTCCTTCGCGCTGGTCGAGAAGCGCCTTGAGGATGTGTGCTGGCTCGATCTGAGGGTTCCCCGCAGTCTGAGCGTTCATGTTTGCGGCGTTCAGAGCCTCTTGGCTCTTGGTGGTGAATTTAGTATCCAAGATGGGCTCCTTTGCTAGTCACTAATGGATTGCGTCTGAGGTGTTCAGCTAACTTGAGTCTACTACGCTCAAGTTCGGCTGTACAGGGATTCCCAAAACGTTTTCCACAGGTTTTGCAGTGATTCGGCGGGATTCTCGGGTCTTCACTCCTGCCGACACCGCGCTCTTCAGTACTCGCCGTCGTTGTAATTCATCGCGTCCAGAACCTCGTCCTCTGTCGCGGGCCGACCGCTGGATTTTCGGGCGCTGTATCGCTCATGGTTGATCGCGATGATGAGCGTCGCAAATGCTCCCACGAAGGTCAGAATCGCGAAGGTGTTGCCGAATCCAGCCGAAAGCCCAACGAGGTCATGGCCGAAAACTTGGGAGAGGGCAGAGACAGTCTCGCCGTTCACGCGGTCAGGGATCAGGAATCCGAAAACCCCGGCCAAGATCCAGGTCAATGCCTGGATCGAGGCGAGCATCCCAGACGTCGAGCGAGCTTCGTACCGATTCGCATCCGTATACATCCGCCATGACGCCAGGAGCATGACTACCAGATACAACGGTCCGACGCTGACCAGGAAGGTCCCGACGAGCGTGCCACCGGCACCGAAGAGCGATCGCCCGGTCGTGACCCAGATGGCCCCGACCAACGCCATCGGGAATCCGATCCAGGACGATATGCGCAGCAATGCTGCATCCCGCCTCCCGGGCAACTGACCGGACGGGGCTAGGGCTTCAGCGGGACGGGCAACGGATTCGGCAGAACTCACAAGACCAGTGTATGAGATGCGGCTCCGGCACGGAGTGGCAGATTCGGGTATTCAAACGTCCACGAATCGCGGGATCCTCCCACCCCATGTGGGTGATACGGGCACCAGTAGGCTATTGGCATGACTTCTTCTCTCCCCGCAGCAATTTTCTTCGACCACGACGGCACTCTGGTGGACACCGAGCCTTTGTGGGCCCAGTCCAAATCTGACCTGGCCGTCCAGTTCGGCAAGACATGGACGGAAGAAGACACCCTCGCTTGCTTGGGCCGCCCGATGACGGACACGCTCATTCGCCTGCAAGAACTCGGCATTCCCCTGTCCAAGCCGGAGCTACTGGCACGATTGACCACCGACGCCCGCGAGATCATCTCGCAAACCGAGGTACCGTTCCTTCCCGGCATCTCCGATCTTCTCGAAGAACTGGCCCAAGCACGGATTCCGACGGCGATCGTCACCAATGCCACCGCGGAAATCGCGAATATGACTGCGGGCCGGGCCCCGGAAGGTTTGATCCGCACCGTGATCGGTAACGAAGACGTCACCGACCCCAAGCCGAATCCGCAGCCCTACCTCATGGCCGCGCAGCGTCTCGGCGTCGACCCCGAAGACAGCGTCGCCGTGGAGGATTCCCCCTCCGGTGTCGCGAGCGCTATGGCGGCAGGGATGAAAACGATCGTCGTCCCGGGGATGCAACCGGTCGGGCCCGATCAAGGGAGCATTCACCTGAACCACGAGGACCTGACCCTCGAAGCACTCCGCGGTCTGTTCGCCCCACGTCCGGCCTGACCCAGACCGTGTGACGGATTCCTAACGCGACCGTGCGGCCACGGTATAGAGTTGGAATCAGGTGGGTTGCGTCAATATAAACACTGATCAGCCCGGACCTATAAACCTTAAGAAAGGAAATGATCATGGCCTTTTCCCTCCCCAACGCGGTTCTCCGCGCTGTTCCCGGTGCATTCATCCTCAACTCCGGATACGGCAAGCTGAACCTCGACGAGCAGACCGCCGGCCAGTTGCAGTCCATGGCCGCCAACGCATTTCCCGCCGTCAAGGATCTTGACGCGGCCACGTTCGGCAAGGCCATCGCGTACTCCGAACTCGCTGTCGGCGGCGCACTGGTCACCCCCGTGATCCCCAGCCGCCTTGCCGGCCTGGCTCTGGGCGCATTCGCCGGTGGCCTGTTGGCCATGTATTTCAAGACCGAGGAGATGACCGAGGACGACGGCATCCGCCCATCCCAGGCTGGTACCGCCGTTGCCAAGGATTCGTGGATCGCCGCGATCGCCCTCGCGCTGATTCTCCAGGGCAAGGGCAAGAAGAAGGCCAAGAAGAAGTAGCCTTAGACGTCGACGACCCAGGACGCCGCCCACGCGTTTTTCGGACAGCAGTTCGGGAACGTATGGGCGGCGTTTTGTGTGCGCGACAGGCCCAGACACCCGAACGACCGCACAATATGGGCCGGGCCAGCAAGTATTGCTACCCTCATATCAGCCTGCGAAAAGCGTCGGAAAGTGTCGCTGACTAGCGACTATATCGAGTATCTTGCCTGGAACGAGGAATTCTAGTGGAACACATCAGTTCCATCATCAACGCGGTCGACAACTTCGTCTGGGGCCCATGGTTACTCTTGCCGCTTCTCCTCGGTACCGGAGTGTTCCTGACTTTCAGACTTTCGGGTATCCAACTCCGCTATTTCGGAAAGGCGATGTCGCTGGCCTTCGGACGACGTAGCCGGCAAAGCGGGGAAAAGGGCGAAATCTCCTCCTACCAAGCCATGGCAACGGCCTTGGGCGCTACGGTGGGCACGGGCAACATAGTAGGTGTAGCACTCTCGATCCACATGGGCGGTCCGGGCGCACTGTTCTGGATGTGGGTGACCGCGCTGGTCGGGATGGCGTCCAAATACAGCGAATGTTTCCTCGGAGTACGCTTCCGCACCCGGGACAAGAAGGGAGAGCTGACGGGAGGGCCGCAGGTTTACCTCGTCCGAGGCATACCCAACAGATTCGGGTGGCTTCTCTCCGTCACATTCGCTGCATGTGCCGTCGTTGCGACTTTCGGCGTCGGCAACATGACGCAGTCCAATGCCATTGCGGCAAACCTGGACAATACTTTCTCCGTGGCGCCATGGGTCACCGCCGTGGTCATCGGGATCATGACGCTGATCGCCCTGCTCGGAGGCATCAAGTCCATATCCAAGATCACGGTGTTCTGCGTGCCTCTCATGATTGCGCTCTACGTCTTCGGGGGCCTCTACATCATTGGCGTCAACTACGAAGGGATCCCGCAGGCCATCGCCCTGATCTTCGGAAATGCTCTGACTCCCCACGGCGTCGGAGGAGGGATCGTCGGTTCTCTGCTGATGACGATCCAGATCGGGGTCGCCCGCTCCTTGTTCTCCAACGAGTCAGGCATGGGCACGGCATCGATCCCCTCGTCGATCGCGCAAACTTCCCATCCCGTCCGCCAGGGCCTCGTCTCGATGACGCAGACTTTCGTGGACACACTTGTTGTTATCTCGATCACTGGATTCGTGATCATCACCACCGGCGTGTGGGAGAAGGACGATCCTGACGTCATGACCTCTCATGCTTTCGCGACGGGTTTGCCAGGCAACTGGGGCGGAGCGGTGGTGACTGTCTGTCTGGTGCTTCTGGGGTACTCGACCGTTCTGGGTTGGGCCTACTACGGAGAACGGTGCATCGAGCGCCTCGGCGGGGGCACCTTCGGGATCACGACTTACAGGGTCATTTTCGCTATTGCCTGCGGTTTCGGAGCATTGGCCCCCTTGACTCTGGTCTGGAAATTCTCGGACGTCATGAACGGCATTATGGCGATCCCGAACCTCATCGGACTCATTATTCTGTCCGGCCTCGTGGTTCGGGAGACCCGCCATTATCTGCGGCACGACCCGGATTTCGAGGCCAGTACCGCAGAGATTGACGAGTTCATGGGCTCCGACCTCGGTGCCCTGGACGCGCAGATCGACCATCAGGTCGATTTGTCACAGAAGCACTCGACCCTGTCCCACCCGGAAGCCCCGGAGGATGCGAGCGAAGAACCCGCAGGCGTCGGGGGCGGCTGAAGGGCGTGCGATAAGCTGATGCGGCGGCCCGGTTGATCCACGGATCCTTCCGCGACATACGTCAGCGCGCGGGAGCTCATCGGGCCACCGCAACCCTGCCGCCCCATCAGATCACCGGAGCATCCTTGAGCGACGTCCCCCAGAAATTCCATCGCCAGCCTTACTCTTTCGTCCGACGAGGCGACCGACTCACTGCTCGCCGCCAGAAGGCATGGGACACCTACGCTCCGACACACGTCCTGGATGTTCCTCGTGAGATAACGGATACATCGGTGGCCGAGTCCGCCGAATTCAACCATGAAGCGATCTACGGGAGAAAAGCGCCTCTCGTCGTGGAAATCGGTTCCGGACTGGGCGAGGCCATCGTTCACGCTGCGAGCGAGCATCCGGAGAATGACTATCTTGCCGTCGAGGTCTACAAACCCGGAATCGCAGACTTGCTCCTCAAGATGGGACAGGCCGAGATCACCAACGTCCGCTGCGTCCAGGCGAACGCTCCCGAGGTGCTCGAGAATCTGCTTGAGCCGGATTCAGTGGACGAAATCTGGGTCTTCTTTCCGGACCCCTGGCACAAGTCGCGCCACCACAAGCGCCGCCTGGTCTCGCCCGGATTCACCGAAAAAGTCGCGCGCGTTCTCAAACCGGGCGGTATCTGGCGTCTGGCCACCGATTGGGAAGAGTACGCCTGGGTGATGCGCGAAGTCATGGAAGCCGCACCGGACTTCGACAATTTGTATGCAGGCGAAGGCGCAACCGAAGAGGATCCCCACGGCGGATGGGCTCCACGCTGGGAAGGGCGCGTCCTCACAAGTTTCGAGCGCAAAGCAGGCGAGGCCGGACGCAGAGCGCACGACCTCGCCTATCGTCGTCGTTGATGAGGCGGCACCGCCTGTCGATTCCCGACGCTGAAGCCTTACCGATACGGAAGCTGGGGCCTAGCGATAGCCAGCGCCTTACTGGGTGTTTTGGCGCTGGGACGTTGACCACGGCCCAGCTTCACGACGTCGCCGCCGATCGTCGCGGCAAATACCCGGGAGGATTCTTCCAGTCGGTCCTGGGCGTCCTGCAACTCCTGCGTGAGCTCTCTGACTCGGGCTTGCAACGCGTCGACTTGGTTCTCCAATTGGAGAACCCGCTTGATTCCCTCGAGGGAGACCCCTTCGTGGGACAGTTGCTGGATCTGCCGGAGCCGGACGACGTCCTTCTGCGAATAGCGTCGCGCGCGCCCCGGTAGCCGCGACGGTGTCACCAAACCGAGCCGGTCATACTGCCGAAGCGTTTGCGGGTGCATCTCCGCGAGCTCGGCCGCAACCGAGATCACGAAGAGTGGTTGGTTCACGTCGCCGAATTGCATGGGTTACACGACCTTTGCCTTCTCCGCCAGGCCGGCCCTCGGATCGCCTTGGGAGGCCAGCTCTGTGAATTTCTTGAGCGCCTCTTCGGCCTCCGGGGACAGGTCCTGGGGCACCTGAATCTCCGGAATCACGTAGAGGTCGCCGGTGTGCTTCTTCGTCTTCACGCCTCGGCCTTTGACACGCATTCTGGTGCCGGGCTCCTGGCCGGCCTTGAGACGCAGGCGAACTGTTGATCCGTCGGTGGTCGGCACGGACAGGACCGTGCCAAGTGCCGCTTCCTCGTAGGAAACGGGAACACGGACCGTGAGGTTGTCTCCATCCCGTTCGTACAACTCGTGCGGGCGGACGTGCACCGTGACGATCAGATCAGACTTGCCGCCCGGACCGATGCTTCCTTTGCCGCGAAGGCGGACTTTCTGGCCATCACGCACGCCCTCGGGCAGACGAATAGTCGTGCTGCGTTGATCGGGACGGTTGACCTTGACTTTGGCGCCCTCCAGGGACTGACCGAAGTCAATGGTCACGCTGGCCTCGACGTCGGGGTTACGGGGCGCCTGTTGTTGGGCGCCGAACGGGTTCTGGCCACCGAAGTTGCCGCCTCCTCCGAACAGGTCCGCAAAAGGATCCCCACCGGAGGAGCCGTACTGCACGCGAGGCCCGCCCGCGCCGCCGAACGGGCTGCCGCCGTACGTGGTCCGCGTTCGGCCGCCACCGAACATATCCCCGAAGAGGTCCTCGAACCCACCGGCACCGGCAGGTCCCCCCGGGCCGCCTTGCCCGCCAGAACCAGCGCTGAATCGAGCTCCCGAGCCCATGGCACGGATGGCATCGTACTGTTTGCGCTGTTCGGGGTCAGAAAGGACCGTATTGGCCTCGGAGACCTCTTTGAATTTTTTCTCTGCGGCCTCGTCCCCGGGGTTCTGATCCGGGTGATACTTGCGCGCGAGTTTGCGGTAAGCCTTCTTGATGTCGGCTTCGCTGGCATCCTTGGAGACGCCCAGAACCTTGTAGAAGTCTTTTTCTAGCCAATTTTCGCTAGCCATTGACGCCTCCTTTCAAAGCGTTGCGTGGTGTGTTCTCTTCCGCTCTTGTATATCTCAAAATAGTGGAAACGAACGACGCCGAGGCCCTCCCCCGCCACAGAGGCAGAGGTTCGGTGCCCCGGCGTCGATTCGCTGGAGGCGGTGCGGCTGGGCCGAGACCGCCGGTCGGGCCTCTGGTCAGCCCTCGGCTACCGCCACAGCAACCTGGGCAGGACGCAGAACGCGGTCCTGGACCCGGTATCCGCTGCGGAAAACCATGGACACGTGGTCGGGTTGGACCTCGCTCGTGGGCTGCTGCATCACGGCTTCGTGGACCTTGGGATCGAACTCTTCGCCGGTATCGCCATAACGCTCCAAGCCGTGCTTCGTCAGCGCGTCCTCGAACTTGTTGGCGATCGACGCGAACGGCCCGTCCTCCAGATCGCCCGCCTTGCGAGCCGCATCGATATCGTCGATGACGGGGAGCAAGGAACTCACCACGTCGGCGACCACGAACTGTCGAAGCTGGTCCCGTTCTTTCTGGGACCGGTTCTTGAAGTTCACGAATTCGGCTTGCAGACGGCGCAGATCCTCGAGGCGCTCGTTCGCGGTCCTCTCAGCCTCCGTTGCAGGGTCCTGTATGGGCTCCGCCTCGGAGGGGTCCGCGGCGGCCTCCGCCGCGGACCCGTCCTGACCGTCAGCCTCAGCACCTACACCCTCGGCGGTCTCCGCCTCGGGAGCCCCTTCCGCGTCGGGAGCGTTGAAGGCGTCCTCCAGCGGGTCGTTTCCCTCAGGGTTATTGGTGTTGTTCGGCTCAGTCATTAGTTCTTCTTTTCATCCTCATCGTCAATGACCTCGGCGTCGACGACATCCTCGTCATTGGCATCGGCGTTCGCCTCGGAGGTGTCCTCCGTCTCGGCTCCAGCCTGCGCCTGCGAGTAGATCGCTTCGCCGAGCTTGGTCTGAGAAGCCTGAAGCTTCTCGAATGCGGACTTGACCGCGTCGTCGTCGTCGCCCTCAAGGGCCTTCTTGACCTCGTCGACGTCTCCCTGAACCTCGGTCTTGATGTCCTCGGAGACCTTGTCCTCGTTGTCCTTGAGGAGCTTCTCGATCTGGTAAGCGCTGGACTCCGCGTTGTTGCGCAGATCTGCGGCCTCACGACGGGCCTTGTCCGACTCGGCGTTGGCCTCTGCGTCCTTGACCATGCGGTCGATGTCTTCCTTGGACAACGAGGTACCGCCGGTGATGGTCATCGACTGCTCGGTGCCGGTGCCCTTGTCCTTCGCGGAGACGTTCACGATGCCGTTGGCGTCGATGTCGAAGGTCACCTCAACCTGCGGGACACCACGAGGGGCCGGAGCGATACCGGTCAGCTCGAAGGTGCCGAGCGACTTGTTGTCACGGGTGAACTCACGCTCACCCTGGAAAACCTGGATCGACACGGAGGGCTGGTTGTCCTCTGCGGTTGTGAAGGTCTCGGAACGACGCGTCGGGATGGCCGTGTTGCGCTCGATGAGCTTGGTCATCACACCGCCCTTGGTCTCGATGCCCAGCGACAGCGGGGTCACGTCGATCAACAGGACGTCCTTGCGGTCGCCCTTGAGCACACCGGCCTGCAGGGCAGCGCCCATGGCCACGACCTCATCCGGGTTCACGCCCTTATTGGGTTCCTGTCCGCCGGCCAGCTTCTTGACCTCTTCGACGACCGCCGGCATACGGGTCGAACCACCGACGAGCACGATGTGCGCAATATCAGCAACCTTGATACCGGCTTCCTTGATGACGTCGTTGAAAGGCTTCTTCACGCGGTCCAGAAGGTCCTGAGTCAGGTCCTGGAACTTCGCGCGGGAAAGCTTCTCGTCCAGGTGAACCGGGCCGTCGGAGGTCACCGAGAGGTATTGCAACGAAATGTTGGTCGACGAGGCCGAGGACAGTTCCTTCTTGGCCTGCTCGGCTGCCTCGCGGAGACGCTGCAAAGCAATCTTGTCCTTGGACAGATCCGCGCCTGTCTTGGACTTGACCTGCTCGAGAAGCCAGTCGACGATGCGCTGGTCCCAGTCGTCACCGCCAAGGCGGTTGTCACCCGAAGTCGAGCGAACCTGAATCGTCGAGAACCCGTCCTCGTCCTTGCCGACTTCCAGCAAGGAGACGTCGAAGGTGCCGCCACCGAGGTCGAAGACCAGGATGAGCTCATCTTCGTTGCCCTTGTCCAGCCCGTAGGCCAGAGCAGCCGCAGTGGGCTCATTGACGATACGCAGGACGTTGAGTCCGGCGATCTCGCCGGCTTCCTTGGTGGCCTGGCGTTCGGCGTCGTTGAAGTAGGCGGGAACGGTGATGACGGCGTCGGTCACGGTGTCATTGAGGAAGGACTCGGCGTCGCCCTTGAGCTTCTGCAGGGTACGTGCCGAGATTTCCTGCGGGGTGTACTTCTTACCGTCGATGTCGGTGTTCCAGTCGGTGCCCATGTGGCGCTTCACCGAAGAAATGGTGCGATCCACGTTGGTCACTGCCTGGCGCTTGGCGATGTCGCCGACCAGGGTCTCGCCGTCCTTGCCGAATGCAACAACCGACGGAGTGGTGCGAGCGCCCTCGGCGTTCGCGATGACGACGGGCTCGCCGCCCTCGAGTACGGCAACCACAGAGTTGGTGGTACCGAGGTCAATGCCTACTGCACGTGACATATGGTTTTTCTCCTTACGTAGTCCGAAAACCGGGGCACATTCCGGCACTCACGACGCTGCTTCCGCAGGGGAGGCCATCGATCTTGCGCACCCGGAGGTCTCACTTCTTGAGTTGTCCTGACTCAAGTCTGCCACTTCTCGGAAGAATGTCAAGAGACTTGAGCGAAGTCGACTCAACTTTATTTACAGAAGACCGCCCAGGTTACGGACGTGGCCGGAAACCGATCACCACTCCTTCCCGCCGAGCTCCTTCTTGGCATCATCGGCCGTTCCGGCATTGCCGATGGCGGCCCAGTGGTTACCCTCGAGACCCCATTCGCCTTTGTCCTCATCCATGACCGGGGCATTCAGTGCATCGCTCAATGACGACTTCACATCGGCCTCGTGTTCGGAATAGATGCCGACGATGAGCTTGCTGTCCTCCTTCGCACCAGACAGGGCCTGGAAGTCGCTCAGATCGATATTCGAGCAGACATACACCTGAGCGTCATCAGGGAAGTTCTCCTTAGGCAGAACAGAGTTCAGCAGCGTCTTGTCCAGATCACTGCATTGCCCCGCCCCCTGAGCGGATCCAAGATTCTGCACCTTGTCCCGAAAATCGCCCTCATCATTGATCTTGCGCCCGCCCAGCACTCCGGCGAACACGAGGGCGAGGATGACGACCAGGGCTATGACGATCACGCCGCCACCTATAGACAGACCAAGGATCAAACCTTTGCGAGATTTTCGCTGTCCCTCCCCGTACACCTGACGTCCGGGGTGCGCACCTGGGGGAAATTGCTGAAAATCCGTCGGTGGGTAACCCGTCTCATGCGACGTGTTGGGCTGGTTGGGACCGGGAGGTCGCAACGGACCCCAATTGGGCTCATTGGGCTCGTTGGGCTCGTTGGGCTCGTTGGGCTCGTTGGGCTCGTTGGGCTCGTTGGGCTCGTTGGGCTCGTTGGGCTCGTTGCCGGGATGATGACTCATGATCAGACCTTTCTTGCCCGCTATTTCGGAGCGATTGTGCATTTTTCCAAGCGTATGTAATCCAAAAGACATCTAACAGTGTTTCGATCTCGCAGACAGGAAATTCACGGCGAGACGGTGATTTGCGACAGTTCAATGAATAGACTGATCACATGGCACTTTTACGCGAGTGACTTGCCTTAACTTATGAGAATTCAAAAGTACAGGGAGTATTGACCATGTCTGATCACGAGCACGAGGAATCAAACCAGCAGGGCAATTCGTCGAATAATGGGAACGGGTCGAGGGCGGACAATTCGAAATCCCATCAGGATCCCCATCAGTCCGACGGACCGTGGCAGCCGCCGCAGAACTCCTCTCGCGGCTACGGACAGGCTCCACACGGTCAGGGTTACGGACAGAACCCTCAGGGTCAGCCGAATTACCCCCAACAGAATGGATATCCGGGACAACCGGGGCAGCCGCAGCAACAGGGTTACGGCCAACCAGGCTACGGACAACCGCGGGGCCAGGGTGAGCCGGGATTCTTCCAGGCCATGTTCGACCTTTCGTTCCGTCATTTCGTGACCATCAAGTTTGCCTCGGTCATCTACGTCATCGGCTTGGTCGTGATCGGCCTGGGCTGGCTCTTTTCGGTTATTGTGGGATTCGCGGAAAACGCGTGGGTTGGACTCATTTTCCTGATCCTCGGGGCCGTCGTGGCGTTCGTGTACATTATTCTGTTCCGCGTGACCCTCGAGTTCTACGTAGCAATGGTCCGGACATCGCAGAACACGTCCATCCTTGTGGAGCGTGATCGGCGCTGAACTCACATGTCGCCGCCCGGCCCCGGTAACGTGGTGACCATGTATCGCATTGTTACCGTTTGCACCGGCAATATCTGCCGCTCCCCCATGGCCGAATACCTAGTACGCAACGCGGCGCAGGACGCCGGGCTGAGTGGCGTTGTCGTCACATCTGCTGGTGTGAGCGACGAAGAACAAGGAAATCCCATCGATCCTCGGGCTCGGAAAGTCATGGACCGGCTGGGCATCGACACCAGCGGCCATTCTGCCCGCCAGGTCACGCGCCAGGATTTGGAGGACAACGACCTCATCCTGGCTCTGGACGTCCCTCATTTCAGGGCTCTCCGCCGCATGGCCGCAGACGAGGCCCAAGCTGCCAAGATCCATCTCATGCGCGAATTCGATCCTTCCGCGGCCGGCGAGCCGGTCGAAAAAATCGGCATCTATGACCCGTGGTACGGCGATGCCTCGGATTTCGATCGGACTTTCGGAATGATCGAGGATTCCGTCCAAGGCGTGATCGACGAGGCATCTCGGCACCCGGAGGCACGGAACGAGGAATCATGACGGTCGATCCTCGCAATTGCGCATACGAACGCCAACCGATCTGGGTCATGTCCTCGCACACGATTCTGCCGAAGGACGAGCAGGACTTATGGAAGGCCATCGGCCAGGCACGCTCGCTCGCGTCGGGCCCTGAACCGTTTGTCGTGGCGATTGACGGGCGCTCCGGTGCGGGCAAGTCGAAGCTGGCTGGACGTCTCTTGGAACGTGCGCGCGCCGAAGACGGATCAGATACCGTCGCACTCTTCCACCTGGAAGACATTTATCCCGGGTGGGAAGGCCTCGAAGACGGCATCGACATGTATGCGGAGCTGCTCGAGCGCTTGATGCGCAATGAGGACGCGACCTGGCGAGCCTGGGACTGGACGCGGAATCACTATGCGGAGGAAACGCAAGTACTGAGCGCAGACCCATCGCTCATCATCGTCGAAGGCGTCGGTTCGACCGCGCCGGGACATCCAGAAACGCGCCCTCACTTCGGGGTTTGGCTTCATCTCGAGGCGAATATCCGCAAGTACCGTGCCCTCAAACGCGATGGCGACATGTACCGGCCCTATTGGCAGTTGTGGGCCTCGCAAGAGGATAGGCTGTTCGCGCGGTAATTCGGCGGCACTTTCCGCATACGGGCAACAGGGTGCCCCGTGAGGCGCCATCAACCTGAGAAACGTGAGGTCAGATTGAACCCCACCGCATCGCGCATCCCGGTGCCTCTCCTCATCCTGCTGGGGACGCTCACCGGCATAGCGCCTTTGGGTACAGACATGTATCTGGCGGCTTTCCCCCAAATGACGCAGGACCTCGGAACGGCGGCCTCGCTGGTCCAGCTGACGCTCTCAGCATTCATGGCTGGCCTGGCGATGGGCCAGATTATCATCGGTCCGCTATCAGATCAGTGGGGCCGGCGGCGTCCCTTGGTGATCTGCTCATTCATTTGCGTGCTGGCCACCATGGGGTGCGCGCTGGCACCGACTGTCCACCTCCTGATCGGCTTGCGGTTCTTGATGGGATTCACCGGTGCGGCGGGACTCGTTCTGGCTCGTTCAGCGATCACCGACCTCACGGAAGGACATCAGACTGCCCGATACATGAATTTCATGATGATGATCAACGGGATCTCACCGGTCCTGGCCCCGACTCTGGGTGGCATCATCCTGGGATTCGCGCCCTGGCGCGCCGTGTTCTGGGTCCTCACGGTGATGACCCTCGTGATGGCCATCGGAGTGTTCTTCCTGTTTCCCGAATCGTTGCCGAAGGTCCGCCGGCACGGAGGAGGGCTCGCGGCTTCCGGCCGCGGCATAGCCTGCGTCGTTCGCCGCCCTGCGTATATGGCATATATGCTCGCGTTCGTCTTTTCCTTCGGAACCTTGTTCTCCTACATTTCCGGTTCCACCTATGTGCTGCAGAACAACCTCGGGCTCACGGCCACCCATTATGCTCTGGTTTTCGCGGCCAATTCCTTCGGGATCCTAGCTTTCTCCTGGGTTTCGAATCTCTTGCTGAAAAGATTCCGTCCTCAAGGAATTGGGTTAGGCGGCATTGTCATCTCAAATGTGGCGACACTGTCTTTTCTGGTCCTCGCACTGTGCGGGCTCTCCCTCGTTCCAACGCTCGTGTGTCTCTTCGTCACCGCCGCGGCCCAAGGACTGGTCTTCGGAAATGCGACATCGTTGGCGCTCGGGCACGGTCGAGATTACGCAGGGGCGAGTTCGGCATTGGTTGGCGGACTTCAGTGCACAATGGGCGGGATCGTTTCCCCGCTCGTCAGTGCCGCTGGCGCGAATGCGGTGATCCCCATGGCGGCAATGATGGTCGGTTGCAGTCTGATTGCCTTGGTTCTTTTCCTGCTCGCGTCCCGAATTTTCGAACCGCGAATCTGAAGATCCGCGCGGGTCCTCGAACAACGCTCTTGCGGTATGGCGTTTAATGAGGTGTATGACACCCACGGTTGTTCGCATAGATCAGAATTCTCCGACCGGAACGGTCCTCGACGCCTCGACTCCCCTGATTCGAATCGACGACGAAGGCTATACGCGTGGAGACGGAGTGTTCGAAACGATGCTGGCCGTAGACGGTTCGATTCGCAAATTCGATCTCCATCTCACGAGGCTCGGGAACTCAGCCCGCCTCCTTCACCTCCCGAATCCCAGCGAGGACTCGTGGCGATCGGCATCGGCCCTGGCTCTCAAATCCGCAGGAAACGGCACACCATCTTCTCTGGGAGCCGAGCACACGGTGAAACTCCTCATTAGTCGCGGAACGCCGGAAGACGGTCCGTACGGGCTCGTCGTCGTGAGTTCCGTACCGGACTCGACCATCGCTCAACGCGAGGAAGGCGTCAAGGCGCTCCTGCTTCCACGCGGACACGATCCCGCTGAAGACACGGCCTACCCATGGCTTCTGGCCGGCGCCAAAACCCTTTCCTACGCGGTCAACATGGCCGTCCTGCGACACGTCAGGTCCCTCGGCGCACAGGAAGCCATTTTCACGGCTTCGGATCGACGAATTCTCGAAGCTGCGACCAGTTCCGTGATCATGGCTCGTCAGGAAGGCGACCGACTGCGACTCTTCACCCCGGAACCCAACCGGGGGATTCTTCCGGGAACCACTCAGGGCGCAATTTTCCAAGGAGCGCGGGAGGCAGGTTGGGAGGTCGGCTTCGGACCGCTCTACCCGACGGACCTGATGGAGTCCGATGGTGTCTGGCTCACCTCATCCGTCCGCCTGTTGGCACCGGTGACCCATCTCAATAACCAAGAGCTCGTTCTCAACCCCGGCCTCACGGGTGAATTGATGAATTTTCTTCGTTCCCGCTAGGTAATATGCGGTTTTTCCTTTGACCGGTCATCACGGCGGGCGTAGCCTCAAGGCGTTAGTGTTTTGGATCACAGCATCATTTGGGGTGTGCATGCCGCTGTACGAGTTCCGGTGTCCGCGTTGCGGGGTCTTCGAAGCCCAGCATTCTATGTCCGCTGTCCCCGCCGAGCGGCAGTGCCGCACCTGTGTCGAGACCGCAACGCGCATCTTCTCCCCAGTCGGCCTTTCGAAACTCGGCACGGCCCGGGCGACGGCAATGAGTGAGGCCGAACGCTCGGCCCATGAGCCCGACGTCGTAACCCGCCTCCCCGGTCCGCCTGTCCCCAAGGCCCCACCACATACCTCCCACGATCCGCGACACCTCAAGCTTCCTCGTCCCTGAGGTCTCAAGCCCCTGTTCATCGTTCGATCGAGAGGAACACCATGCCCGAGGTTCTATTTCCGCTGGACTCCGCCAAGCCATTCTCCGAACAGGAGAAAATCGGTCACAACCGGTGGCACCCGGACATTCCTCCCCTCGAGACCCTGAAGCCGGGCGAGCCCTTCCGGGTGGATTGCCGCGAGTGGTTCGACGGCGCGATTAAGAACGACGACTCCGCCGACGACATCCGGGATGCACCCATCGACGTCGTCCACGCTCTTTCAGGACCTTTTGCCGTGGAAGGTGCCGAGCCCGGCGACCTACTGATCGTGGACATCCTGGATCTGGGTCCCATTCCCCAGGAAACCGGCCCGCTAGCAGGCCAAGGCTGGGGATACACAGGGATTTTCCCCAAGAACAACGGTGGGAGCTTTCTCGTCGACCAATTTCCGGATGCCTACAAGGCCGTTTGGGACTTCACCGGCGACGTCGCCACATCGAGACATATCCCCGGAGTCAGTTTCACGGGCATCACCCATCCCGGGTTGATGGGAACCGCGCCGTCCACCGATCTTCTGGCCAAGTGGAACAAACGGGAGGGCGATCTGATCGCAACCGACCCCAACCGTTTGCCGCCCCTGGCACTTCCCCCTGAGCCCAAGAGCGCAATCCTTGGGCAGCTCGAAGGCGCGGAATATGATCGTGTGGCATCCGAAGCGGCTCGGACCGCCCCTCCCCGGGAGAACGGCGGCAACCAGGACATCAAGAACTTCACTAAAGGCTCGCGCGTCTTCTATCCCGTGTTCGTCAAGGGCGGCAACTTGTCGGTCGGCGATCTGC
This sequence comes from Kocuria sp. TGY1127_2, assembly GCF_013394385.1. Lineage (NCBI taxonomy): Bacteria > Bacillati > Actinomycetota > Actinomycetes > Micrococcales > Micrococcaceae > Kocuria > Kocuria sp. TGY1127_2. The sequence goes on along the minus strand of NZ_AP022834.1, from coordinate 638,789 downwards.
ACTTCTCACAAGGCGACGGAGAGATCACCTTCTGCGGCGCGATCGAGATGGGAGGGTACATCGATCTGCGTGTCGATGTTCTGAAGGGCGGCATGGAGACCTATGGCGTGAGCGAAAATGCCATCTTCATGCCTGGCCGCACTGCACCCCAGTACTCGGAGTGGCTTGCCTTCTCGGGAACCTCCGTAACACTCGACGGCGAACAACGCTATTTGGACTCCCAGCTGGCTTATCAGCGCGCAATCCTGCATGCGATCGACTATCTGACCAAGTTCGGATACTCCCCAGAACAAGCATTCCTGTTGCTGGGCGCCGCCCCGATCGAAGGCCGGTTCTCAGGCGTCGTCGATGTCCCGAATTCCTGCGCAACCGTTTATCTGCCCACGGAAATCTTCGATTTCGATGTCAGTCCTCAGTCCTCGGGGCCGGTGCAGATCGATCCTGGAATGGGTGCGCCCCGTTCGGCGAATCCAGCTTAGGACTGTTTCGGCCGCAACCCGCACTACGGGCGCCCCCCCAATTCGATCCGAGGGGCGCCCGTCACATCGTCGTTAGGTCAGCGCGAGGGCCCGGACGGGCGATTCCTTGGCTGTCTGGCGCGCGGGGAGTGCGGTGGCGAGGCCGGTAATGGCCAGGCATCCGACGACCACGCAGACGAGCACGGTCCACGGCGGTGTCGGTCCGAAAACTCCGACACCATCGACCGCGGCGAACATGCAGAAGGTTCCGGCCCAACCGTAGAAGAGACCCAAAGGTATGCCCAGGCATGCCGCAGAAAGCGTCAGTTGGGCAGTTTCCCCGAAGATCATGCGCCACATTTGACTCGTGGACAGTCCCACGGTCCGGAGCATCCCCAACTCGCGACGACGTTGCAGGATTGCGGACTTCATATTGTTTGCCACCCCGATCGCGGCGATGACCACCGAGAACGCGACCATTCCGTAGACGAAGAGCAGTGAGTTGTCGACCATCTGGTTGACGACTGCCACGTCCTCGGGGCGGTACTCGCCACTACCGGCCATACGCTGGACCACCGATTTCAAGGTCGAGCCGAGAGTGCCGAACATCACCACGAGCGTGATTCCAATGACCAGCCCCATGGAGGTCCGCGCCGAGCGCAGAGGGTATCGCCGCGAATTGGCGACGGCCATCCGCCCCGAGGTCCCGTGACCGACCACTTTTCCCGAAAGGGCGAAAAAGGGCGGCATAATCCACGCGGATCCCAGGCCGATACCGCCAAAGCTCAGGAACCCTCCGAAGACCGCGGGAAGGACCCCCGCGGGGCCCGTCAGCCCCATCATGAGTCCACCGCCGAGGAACAATGCTCCCAACACGACCAGCGCTATCGAGAGCCCGAGTGTCCAAACTCGCTTGCGCAGAGTCTTCAGGGCCGGTTCGGCGCTTCGGCGCGAGCCTTCGAGAGGAGAGACTGACAGAACCGGACGCGCTCCGTTCCACGCGGCAATCCAACTCGTGAGGGCCACCAGCACGGCGGCAGTAATCATCCACGGGTTGGTTGCTGTGACTTGCAAACCACTACCGGCGCCGTTCGCCTCCGCGGTCAAGGCGATAACCCATGTCGTCACGGCGCCCAGGCCGAGTCCGACGACGGAACCGATCAGTCCGATCAGAAGCCCCTCGCAAGCTACCGCACGCCGCAGCGTCGAGGCTTTCGCACCGATCAAACGAAGAAGCGCCAGCTGCTGTGTTCGGCCCGCGACAACGATGGAAAATGTATTGACCACCACCATCGCCGCGACGAACAGGGCGATCGCGAAGAACGTCATCGAAGTCAACAGGAGCATGACCAACAGCGTTCCTTCGGCCTCGCCTCCGGGATCGAGAATTTTGTGCAGCAGCCCCACGGCCCCGATAAGGCCGGAGCCGAACATCGAACCGATGACCACAACGAGGAGGGTCGATAGGTGCTGTCGAGGATGGTGAGTCAGTTCACGCACGGCATTTTTCACGTCAGTTCACCTCCAAGGAAAGCATCATCTGGGCGATGTCCTCAGCCCGAGCGGAGCTGTTGCTCTGGTGAACAATCTCGCCGTCCGCCAGGTACACCACCCGATGGGCGTGAGCCGCGGCTTTGGGATCGTGTGTGACCATGACGATTGACTGCCCGAGCTCTTGGGCGGCCATTCTCAGCAGCTGGAGGACTTCCAGCGCCGAGCGCGAATCCAGGTTGCCCGTCGGCTCGTCAGCCAGGATCAATGCCGGTCGGGTAGCCAGCGCGCGCGCAATTGCAACTCGTTGTTGCTGGCCTCCCGACAGCTCTGCAGGACGGTGGTTGACGCGCTCGGAGAGTCCCAACCGGTGAAGAAGGTCCTCGATCCACGCACGCTCTTGACGGTCCGGCGAACGCCCGTCCAGGTGAAAGGGCAGCAGGATATTCTCTCGAACGTCCATGGTCGGCATCAGGTTGAAGGCCTGGAATACGAACCCGACACGACGACGCCGAATCTCGGTCAGTGCGGCGTCGTCGAGATGCGTGATTTCCTGCTCTCCGATCCACATCCGTCCGCCGCTCGGGGACTCGAGTCCGGCCATGAGATGCATCAACGTGGATTTTCCCGATCCGGACGGTCCCATCACCGCGACGAATTCGCCTGGAGCGACGTCGAGGTCGACATTGCGGACAGCCGAAACGACGTTGCTGCCTTGTCCATATGATTTGCTGACGTTCTCGGCCCGAGCGATGGGCATGACGGCCCGGGGCGCTCCACCGGGTGCCTGGGCTTCACGAGTCTGGGGTGACATTTTTCGCTCCAAAGATGCTTGATGGCTGGTGCATCTCTTACTTTTCCGCTGATGGCGTCCGCGGACAGTGGAGCGAGCAGTATTTGGAGGTAGAGCTGGGTCTAGTCTGTCCAGGTGGAGCGCACCCTAGACACGGCCCTAGTAGAAGAAGCGATACGTGCCCAAGGCCAGCGAAAGACCGATGGCCGCAGCGGGAATCCCAAGTCCAATGACCAAGGCGACGGCATCCCGCCACGAGTACTCCGGGCGATGCACCCAGGTTCTCGGTCCAGCACCGAAACCGCGTGCCTCCATGGTCACGGCCAGTCGGCTCGCTCGACGCAAAGCCTGAACGATGAGCGCGAAAGCTTGCGCCGTGAACCCAGTAATGCTCCCGATGACGCCGCGGTCTGCGCCCATACCCCGGGCGCGTCGCGCGGCAGCGAGAGTTTCCCACTCCGTGATCATGATTCCTACCAGCCGGAATGCCGCCACGGCCGAGAGCACGAAGCGCGCCGGCAGTCTGAAAGTCTGGGCCAGCGAATCGCCGATCTCTCTGGCATCCGTGGTCAACAGGAGCAGCACCGAGACCATCGCGAGAGCGCCACCACGCAAAGCGATCGCGATCCCTGCATCCACCGAGTCGGTGGTGAGCAACAGCGGGCCGAAGTCGAGCACGGTCCTGCCGGTCTTGGCGGACAGAAGGGCCGTTGCCCACCCGCTGAATAGCGCCGCCGTGAAAACAGGCCATAGCCGAATGAGGATATTCCAGGGATTGATGCGGCAGCCCGCCATGACGAGTACCAGTGCGATCAGGCCGACGCTCGACGTGACCCAGTCCGCGCTCGCCAAGAAAGCTATGGTCAGAACAAAGAGCAGGACGATCTTGACGGCCGCGTTGACTCTCCCCAACCCCGACTCGGCGGCGCTGGCATTGTTCAAGAGGTCCATGCCCGGTCTCCTGTTCGAACCGCGTGCTGCCGCGTCCCGGCAACGTTGAGGCCGTTCAACCTGTACTCGCTGCCTCCGAGAGCTTCGATGAAGGCATGATCGTGAGTCACCGAGACGACCGCCGTACCCGCGTCCAGGACCTCGCGCAGCAGATCGACCAGGCTGGCCCAGGTGACCGCATCCTGCCCGAAAGTCGGCTCGTCCAGGATGAGAACATGAGGACGAGCCGCGAGCGCAGTACCGACTGAGAGTCGCCTTTTCTCCCCGCCGGAGAGAGTAAACGGGTTCGCTTCCGCAACGTGGCTCAGGCCGAGACGTTCGAGCAGCTCAGCCGCCCGATCCTCGGGGTATTCCCCGTCGCTTCCGGAGAAGACGCCGCGCGGTGCCGCATCGCGGGCCAATCGTGCGCCGAGGGCAAGCTCCTCGGCGACCGATGCTTTGACGAATTGGTGTTCCGGTTCCTGAAACACAGTTCCTATCCGCGCAATCAGCTGGCTCGAGCTCCACAGCAGGGGATCCCACGAGGGGCCGCCGGATCGGTCAAGCTCTCGCCTCGCCCCTGCGTATCGGAGTGCATCGGACGCCGCAACATAACCCGCGGCCGGTGCGAGCAGGCCGGCCAGGGTCAGAGCCAAGGTGGATTTGCCGCAACCATTTGGTCCCGTGACCGCCAGATGCTCCCCTCGACGTATACGGACGCAAATATCCGAAGCCGCGACGGTCACTTCCCGGTGTGCCGGGACGGGTCCTTCCGCCGAGCGAGCGGTCGCGCGGCGTCTTTGCCTGAGCCACTTGCGCGCGGGTGCTTGACGAGACACCGCGAGGTCGTGCGCCTCGAGAAGCGCTTCGCCGTTCCCCCGTCCCTGAACCGCCCCCGACCCCTTGCTCGGAAGCCGGGGAACGTAATCCGGGACCCATACTCCTGCTTGGAGCAATTCCTTTCTCGCCTCATCCAGAACCTGCCGTGGAGGTCCGTCGTGGCTGATTCCCCCGTGCGGACTGAGCACGATCACTCGATCGACGAATTCGGACCAGACCGAGACTCGGTGCTCGACTACGACCAGGGTCGAACCGTATTCCTCCGCAGCGTTCAACACGGCGTCGCGAACTTCGATGACGCCATCTGGGTCGAGGTTGGCCGTCGGTTCGTCCAACAAGATCAGCTGGGGTTCCATGGCCAGAACCCCTGCCAATCCAAGCCGTTGTTTTTGGCCGCCGGACAGCGCCGACGTGGGACGCTCCCACGAGAGATCCAAACCGACCGAACGCAGAGCTCGTTCGCACCGCGGAACGATAACCGCGGGGTCGGCTCCCAGATTCTCCGGGCCGAATGCGAGGTCGTCTCCTACGCGTGACAGGACGATCGACGATTCTGGGTCTTGTTGCATCAGACCGACCGCGCCCCTCGATTGTTCGGGCCCGAGGCCATTGATCGTTGCCCGCCCCAGAACGGCGTCGCCGTCATCGTCCACGAGCACACCCGCCAACGCGTGGAGCAATGTCGATTTTCCTGCCCCTGAAGGGCCTAGTAGCAAAACCCTTTCACCGGCCCGAATATCCAGATTTACACCGTGGAAAGCGGGTGCCTCTCGACCAGCGTGGTGCCAACCGAAGTTCTGGGCCAGGACCCGGGCCCCGTGAACCGTCACGGGCGAACCCTGCTGCGCCGAGCATCACGACCTGCGGCAACGGAACCGAGAACGCCCGTCGAGATCAATGCCCTCATCAAGGCCCAACCCAGAAGTCCCGCGATGACGACGCCGGAAATCGTGCCGCACACGATGTAGACGACCTGATACTTTGCTTCCCAGAAGCCGTAATACATCATGACCTCGCTGACGCCCATGAATACGCCGGAGACGCAGCCGGAAAACATGGCCACTGCAAGCCCGAACCTGCGGTACAGGAATAGAGCGAAGACGATCTCGGCACCGATGCCCTGAATCAACCCTGACAGCAAAACGCCGGCGCTGTAATGGGTGCCCAGTAGGGCTTCGATAACGGCCGCGAGAATCTCACAGTAGATCGCGGCACCGGGTTTCCGAATTACTAAGCCGCCGACGACTCCCGCGATGAGCCAGCCTCCACCGATCAGGCCCGACAACGGTGGGAAACCAACCGTCGCGGTCTGCGTTGCCGGCGAAACGGCATTAGACCAGATCCAGAAGATCACGCCGCAGACAACGGCAAGAACCGAGGCGATCACGATGTCGATCACGCGCCACGAAACTTTCCGGCGCTTCGGATGTTTTCCGCTCCCGGTCTCGCTCAACGACTGGACCGTTTGACCGGACTCGTGATGGGATGTGGTGTTCATGGGTCTTCCTCCTGCAATTTTCAGGAGGGGAGGCCGTACCCGTACTGTTCTTGGATACGCCCGAGATCTCGACTCCCTACGTCGGTGCTAACCGCATCAGGTCGAGGGTCTGCTTTCGCACTCTCAGCCTCATCCGAGGCTCCCCTGTCGTTCTTGAACGTCCCCCAGTCTATCTGACTCATTTCACTTCCGGTGAATCGCCCAGCAGATTGGGACAAAGGCAAACTCGTACGATTAGGCTAGAGAGAGCTGAACGTGACCGGCCGCACCGCCGGTGCGAATGAAGAGGAGAGATGGATGAGCAATCCCGTTATCAAGATCGGTTCCACGGTTGCGTCCTTGGCCGGAGTATTCGCGGCCAATAAGGTCATGACGCTGGGCTGGAAGAAGGTTACCGGCAATGAACCGCCGTCGAGCAATCCGGACGCCGAGGAAAGCATCCGCGACATCGTCATTTGGACCGCGATCAGCGGTGTCGTCGCGACCCTCATCAAATTGAGCGTCACGCGGCTGGCCAACAAGATGGAGCACAAGGAAGAAGTCGAGACCGGCGGCCAGGCCGAGGTCTGATAGCCCTCCCCTCGATACGAACAATGGCGGGCGCGTGAATCCTTCACGCGCCCGCCATTGTTCTCACGTCGCTCAGTCCCGCTCTGCCTCCAGGTCACTTTCGGGTTTGGCCTGCGCATCGTTCCCGAGACCGGCGGCGTCGGCGTCGACGTCGCGCGGCTCGTCGGTTGCTTCAGCAGGAGCCTCTTCTTCTTCCTCTTCACGGTTCATCTGCTCCACGAGGTCGGCAAGCTCGTTGACCGTGAGAGCCGATGCCGTGAAGTGACGATTGCGGAACCCGGAACGTCCTACCATGTGCGAGGAGACGGGTACCGCCAGGATTTGGAGGGTCCACGCCAATACGAGCGCTGGAACCAGAGCCCATGAACGCGCCGCGAATCCGATCCCGGCCAAAAGCAAGAACAAACCGAAAACCTGCGGTTTGGCCCCTGGGTGAAGTCTTGAAAGAACGTCCGGAAAACGGACGATGCCGAGCGCGGCCCCGAGAGACATGAGGCAACCGAGGATCAGGCAGATCCCGGTCAGGATGTCGAATACGAGGTCCATCTAACGATCACCTCGCTGTTTCTTGGTTGTGCTGGGGGAAAGTTTGGAAGGCTTGCGAGAACCAGCAGGCTTCGCGGGCGAAGTGCTCTCTGCCGAACCTGCCCGAGATTCGCGTTCATCCTTGCGTTCGCGTTTGTTGTTTGCGAAGCGAGCAACAGTCACGGACCCCAAGAAACCGACCAGGGATATCACGACGAGCATGGTGATGTTCTCGTAACTGTCCCGGTAGACCATGTCCACTGAGAGCCCCGCACCGACGATAGCCAGCAGCACGTCGGAGGCGATCACGCGATCCAACAGTGAAGGCCCCTTGGCCAGGCGAACTATGGTCCCGATCGCAGCGAGCACCAGAATGACGCCGCAGATGACAATGACGACGGTCATTGCGACACCTCCTCAAGGCTTCCGGATTTCAGGGCCTCGTGACTTTCCTTGGTGCCCATCACCCGGATGACCAAGTTCTCGATGGATCTCACGCTCTCTTGGAACGCGCGCACTTCGTCTTCCGTGTTGATATCGATCACGTGGAAGTAGATCGTGGCACTCCGGCGATCGACCTCAACCACCAGGGACCCCGGAATGAGGGAAACGATATGTCCGACGACGGTAATGAGAAGATCACTGTTGATACGCAACCGGACGGATACCACCGCCGATTTCGGCGCGCCGCGTGGTCTCACCGTGAACCACAGGATCTCGAAACTCGCCTTGGCGATCCACCACACGAATTTTGTGCCCAGGACCGCGCCCCAGAAAACGTTGAATCTTCCCGATAGCTGGACCGGAGGGAGGTAAAAGACCCGGACGATCACCAGAGCCATGATCAGCCCGAAAGCCAGGTTTCCTATCGAGAAGTCCTGCCACAGAGCACCCCAGACCAAAACCAACCAGAAGATCAGGGGCAACTCGGTACGCAGTGTGTTCTTGGGACGCACGCGAGGCGCGCGGTGAGCGGATGGACTCATCTCAGTGGCCCCCTTCCGCAGAGGTTCCGTGGTCCTGCCCCAAGACCGCATCGATGTAGACCTGCGGGTCGCTCAGGTTTCCCGCGGCTTGATGAGAAAGGTCGAAGAGCGGCCCGGCCAAAACGGTGATCGCGACGCCGACCGCCACGAGGCCAATGGTCGAGGCCATCATCGGACGGGGCAGCAATGTCACGTCCTTGCCGCGGTAGCGACGGGACTCGACGTCGAGCTCACCAGAGGTCCTCACCCCGTAGTTACCGTCCTGGTCCTTGGCGAGCAGAATGGGATCCGGGAACTCCGCGTCCTCGGGTTTCCGCCAGAACACGCGATTCCAGATTCGGGCCAACGTCAGCAAGGTCAGCAGCGATACGAAGACGCCGACTCCTGCCAAGGCATAGCCCTGCCATGTACCGGCATGTACGCTCGCGTCAATCAGTCCGACCTTGCCGAGGAATCCCGAGAACGGCGGAATACCACCGAGATTCATGGCCGGGATGAAATACAGAATACCTAGAACCGGGGCAATCTTGGCCAACCCGGCCAAACGGTCGGTATTCGCGGAACCACCACGACGTTCGATCAAGCCGACCACCATGAAAAGACTGGTTTGGATCACAATGTGGTGCGCGATGTAGAAGACCACGGCCATCATGCCTTCCGGTGTGGCCAAGGAGATGCCCCAAATCATGTAGCCGATGTGGCTGATCAGGATGAAGGAAAGAGTTCTCTTGATGTCACTCTGCGTCAGGGCACCGAGGATTCCGACGATGAGAGTGGCCGCCGCGACCAAGGCCAGCAAATTGTCCACCCGGCTTCCCGGGAACAGCAGGGTCTCGGTGCGAATGATCGCGTAGACGCCAACTTTGGTCAGCAACCCGGCGAACACCGCGGTCACCGGAGCGGGCGCGGTCGGATACGAGTCCGGAAGCCACAGGGACAGTGGGAAGACCGCTGCCTTGATCCCGAAAGCAACCAGGAGCATGAGGTGAAGTTGAAGCTGCGTCCCGACCGGTAAGTCAGGCGCCTTGGCCGCGATATCGGCCATGTTCACGGTCCCGAGTGCGGCGTAGATCATTCCGATCGATATCAGGAACAACATCGACGAGATCACGGAAACGACCGTGTACGTGATGCCGGCCCTGATTCTGGGGGCCGAACCGGACATTGTCAGCAGCACGTAACTCGCGGTCAGGAGGATTTCGAACCCGACGTACAGATTGAAAAGATCGCCTGCGAGGAAGGCATTCGACACGCCCGCCAGCAAGACCAGGTAGGTCGGGTAGAAAACCGAGATCGGGGCGTCGGAATCTCCGTCCGCCAGGCCCTGACCGGTCGCGTAAATCATCACTGCGAACGAAACCAACGTGGAAACCACGAGCATCAGCGAGGACAGTTGGTCCACGACCATCACGATGCCGAATGGAGCGGCCCAGGCTCCCAGAGTCACGGATTGTGGGCTCGTTCCCCATGTGGAAACCAACAAGACCGATTCGAGGCTCAACGTCGCGAGCATTGCGATGATCGACAAGAGACGCTGCGCATTGGGGTGTCGGTACAGCGTGAAGTTGGCCCCGGCCGCCATGAGCGGAAAGACAACGGCGGCGGGGGCAAAGTCAACAGCGTTCACGCGTGCCACTCCCCTTGGTCACGGTCGCCACGCCCGAGGTGAGGGTGATGCTCCCCGGCAAAGCCGGGCGACTCGTCGTCCGAGGACGAACGGGCACCCTCTCGTTTGGTTCGCTCGGCATGTTTGCGCTGGCGATAGGCTTCCTCTCGTTGTTCCTCGGAGCCCTCGAACTCAGACGGTTCGATGGGAGCGGCGTCGTCGTCTTCCGGATCGTAATCAGGCTGGGCGGCGACGCGACGGTCCTCGGCGTCGTCCTGGATGTCGTCCCGGCGGGAGAGAACCCAGCTGCGGTAGATCATGCCAAGCATCAGCGCGGTGACCGAGAATGAAATCACGATGGCTGTCAGGACCAAAGCCTGAGGCAACGGATCGAAGTATTCGTCTCCGTCGACCGCCGGGTCGAAGAAAGCTGGCAGCCCAGACAACCCACCGGTGTGCAGGATCAGGATATTGGTTGCGTTGGTAATGAGCATCAAACCCAAGAGGACCTTGGTCAACGATTTCTCGAGGATCAGGTAAACGCCCACCGCGTAGAGGACGCCCATGACCAAGAGCAGTGCAGCATCGATCATTGCGCTCCCTCCCCTGAATTAGTCGACGATTCGGACGCCGTTTGAGCCTTGCCTCGTGAGGAAGACTCGTGCACCGGCTCCTCTTCGCTTGTGGCGGTGACCGGTCCCGAAGGAATGACGGAGGTCTGCGGTCCACCCGAGCGCCGGACCTTGATGCGGCGACGCTTCCGGCCAGTGATCCTGGCTTTTTCCCGTTCTTTCTCGCGCTCTTCCTCGAGGACGGAGTCGATTCTGCCTCCGAGGCTCCGGAGCACGTCCAGCACCAGACCGATCACGACGAGGTACACTCCGACGTCGAAGATCGTGGAGGTCACGAAGTGGACCTCCCCGAAGAGCCACAGGTCGAGGTTGACGTTGTACGAGGTGAAAACTGTCCCGCCCCATGCCAGGGGAAGAAGCGCGTAGAGGGCCGCGATGATCATTCCCGAGCCCAGCAGAACACCGGCGTTGAGAGGCGTCGCTTCTTCGAGTTCATAGCGCCCGCCGGCGAGGTACCGAAGGCCCAGTGCGAGTCCGGCAAGCAGGCCGCCCGAGAAGCCCCCACCGGGCAGATTGTGACCGGCAAGCAACAGGTAGACGGACGTGAGCATGATCGTGTGGAACAACAACCGGGTGATGACTTCGAGCATCAACGAACGGTTTTCTGGCGCGAGGGTCCGGCCCGCGACGAGGAAGGGATCTCGTTTCACATTCATGAAGCGCCCGGCGACACGGACCCCGGGGCTCAGCCCGGTTCGCCCCGCGTACCGCTTGGTCACAGCTTTGATGCGTCCCGTGTCGAGGTCAGGATTGTTGCCGCCGCCGTCCTGGCGGCCGGCGATGAATATCAAACTGGCCACGCCCGTGGCCGCAAGGGCGAGGACCGAAATCTCTCCGTAAGTATCCCAAGCACGCATGTCGACGAGCGTCACGTTCACGACGTTCTTGCCGTGCCCGATTTCGTAAGCCAGTTGCGGCATATCCACTGAAATCGGCGCCTCGGTGCGCGAAGAAATCGAGAAAGCCGCCAAGGCCATCATGAACAGGCCGAAACCTGCCGCAATCGCGATGCGGATGGGCTTCCTGGTCGTCTTTCTCTGGCCCATACCGGATGGCAGCATCCGCAAGGCCAGGACAAAGGCGATCAGCGAAATGGTTTCGACCAGGAGCTGGGTCAACGCCAGGTCAGGCGCTCCACGAAGCGCGAAAATCAGGGCAAGGCCGTAGCCGGTGACCGAGACCATGAGGATGGCCAGGAACCGTTTGTTGGCCCGAACCGCGACCAACGATGCACCCACCATGACAGTCGCAATGGCCCACTGCGCGGGTGAGTCCGACCAAACGAAGGAATTCAGCGGCGGAGTCTCGACGATGAAAAGACCGATAGTCGGCACGACGACCGCCGTCACGAGGATGACCGCAAGATAGAAGCTCAAAGAACCCCGCTGCGTGTACCCCGTAATTCGGACGGCCAGGTAGTCGATTGCCCCAATGACAGCGCGGTACACGGTGTCCGCGGTCGGGAGGCTCGGCAAAGCGAGTTGGAATCGTTGGATGGGCACGCGAAGGGCGAAGAGCCCAAAACCCAACGCAATAATGACGAGGGAGAGTCCGAGCGCCGGGGTGATTCCGTGCCACAGCGCCAAGTGCTGTTCCAGATGGCCGCCCGATCTCGCGTAGTCGTAGACCATCGCGTGCAGAGGTTCCGGAAAGAGACCGAAGGCGACCGTCAGAACCGTGATGAGTCCGGGGGCCAGTGCGAAGTTGAAGGGGATCACATGGAAGTCGGTCGCGTGAACCGAGCCTCCCTGGATCAGATCCGGATGGGCGTCTCCGGCCTTTTTGGTTGCGAATGCACCCCAAATGAACCGAGCACTGTACGCCAGCGTCAGCACTGAGCCGAGCGCTATGCAGACCAGGACCACCGCGGATTCCGTGGTATTCAGCGTCCCCAGACCGTGGCTCAGTCCCTCGACGCCCAATTCGAGGATGCCTTCCTTCGTCACGAAGCCGGCCAGTGGGGGCAGACCCGCCATGGACGCTGCGGACAGGATGGCCATGACGAACAGCCCTGGAGCCTTCCTCCAGATACCGGAAAGGCGGGTGATCTCACGGGTACCGGCCTGGTGGTCGATAATTCCCGTGGCCAGGAACAAAACCGATTTGAAGAGCGAGTGCGCGACCATCATAGCCAAACCGGTATATATCGCGCCCGGACTCCCGATGGCGACGACCGTCATGATGAAGCCAAGCTGGCTCACGGTCCCGTACGCGAGGATCAGTTTGAGATCGAATTGCTTCAGCGCTTGGTAACCGCCGAACAGCATGGTGAACAGGCCGACCACAACCACCAGACCGGTCCAGGGAGCGACATCGGCGAACCCGGGCGCAAGTCTGGCAACGAGGTAGATACCGGCCTTGACCATGGCGGCCGCGTGGAGGAAAGCCGAGACCGGCGTTGGGGCGGCCATGGCACCCGGCAGCCAGAAATGCAGGGGGAACAAAGCCGACTTCGACAGCGCTCCGACCAGGATCAAAACGAGGGCTGCGCCAACCGCGACCCCGCCACCCGGGGCGTTGATGGTCTGAGGAGCTCGTGCGACGACGTCGGACAGGAGGTAGGAATCGCTGGCGATGCCCAACATGATGACGCCGATGAACATCGCCAGACCACCGGCCGTTGTGACGATCAAGGCTTGGAGGGCCGCCCGGCGAGCGAAGAACCGCACGTGAGCGAATCCGATCAACAGATACGACAGGATGCTCGTGACTTCCCAGAACACGAACATCACGATCATGTCGTCCGCCGTGACCAGGCCGAACATGACGCCGGCGAATAACACCAGCTGGGCTCCGAAAGCCCCGGAATATTGGTTGGTGTGTTTGAAGTACGACGCGCAGTAGAAAAGGATCGGCGCACCGATACCGAGAATCATCGCGGAAAGAATCCAGGACAATGGATCCAACCGGAAAGTAAGACTGATCCCCAATTGCGGGATCCATGGAAAGCTCTCAGTGACGTCGTGCCCGCCGAAAACACCAGGGGCGGTCGTGCAGAGCCATATGAAGGAGACTGCGGGGACAACCGCAAGGCCATAAAAACTGGTGCGGCCCCATCGTCGGAAACATGCCGGGGAGATGAGGGCCGCTAGGCCATGGACCAGGATCACGAAGCTCACGCAGGATCCTCCTCTTAGGGCCTCGGGGTCTGGTCCCCACTAAGAATACCAGCGCAGTTATGTGTCGTTTGCCGGGCAAGCTGAGAGCTGACTATTACGTTATGCAATGCAAATGTGCGAGCACCTGAGCATTCCTCTCCACGATCCGAGACTTTAGGAGTTCGTGGAGGCGCGCGAACCTCCGACTCGCTTGTACCCTGAGCACTATGAGCTATGACACCTCCGCGGAGGTCCCTGCCCAGACCAGGAAACGAAAGCCCGTGCTCCCCTGGGCACTCTGGGACGCGGGGGCCTCGAGCTTTCACGCCGTCATGACGACCTTCGTCTTCAACGTCTATCTGACGAGCGAGCTCTTCGGCACGAAAACGCACACGACGCAGGTTCTCTCCGCAGGCCTTGCGATCGCGGGTCTGGTCATCGCGCTGACAGCCCCTGTCACAGGACAGAGAGCCGATCGCAACGGATCACGTCGGCGGTCCCTCGCCGTGACCACGGCAGGTGTCGCTTTATGCGTCGCTGCGTGCTTCTTCGTTCGCCCCGATCCGTCCTATCTCTGGTTGGGAGTAGGGCTGATCGCGCTGGCCAATGTCTTCAGCGAAATCGCCACCGTGCACTACAACGCCCTTCTTCCCTCGGTATCGACGCCGGAAACCGTCGGTCGAGTCTCCGGAACAGGATGGTCCTTCGGATACTTCGGCGGAATCATCGCCTTGGTGATCGTTCTCTTCGGATTCGTATCACCGGGCTTTCCGGGTCTTCCTCATGAAGATTCATTGAATTTGCGAGCCGTGGCCCTTTTCTCCGCGATCTGGCTCGCCGCTCTGTCCCTGCCGATCCTGATTCGTTTCCCTGGAGTCACGGCCCCCGAAAGCGGATTCGGCTCGGCCACGGGCGAGAATTTCACCGGAGTCCGAGATTCTTGGGTCGTTTCATACCGCCGCCTCGGGCGCACTCTGCGCCGTATGTACCGAGAAGAACCCGTAACCCTCAAATTCCTCATCGCCTCGGCCGTCTTCCGGGATGGCCTGGCCGGGGTGTTCACTTACGGGGGTGTACTTGCCGCGGGGACCTTTGGCTTCTCGACGAGTCAAGTGATCGTCTTCGCCATCGCTGGCAACATCGTTGCTGGTCTCGGCGCAGTACTGGGTGGCCGTCTCGACGATTCCCTCGGACCGAAACGCGTGATCCTGGCGTCGCTCATTGGTTTGCTCATCGCGGCGGCTCCCCTTCTGTTCTTCCAGGCCCCCGGCTTGTTCTGGGTCTGCGGTCTGGCGCTCTGTGCTTTCGTCGGGCCAGCGCAGTCTGCCTCCCGTACTTACCTCTCCCGTCTCACGAAACCCGGCGACGAAGGGGAATACTTCGGCTTGTACTCCACGACAGGCCGGGCCATGAGTTTCCTCGCCCCCGCGCTTTTCGCACTGTTCGTCGGCCTCCTCGGGGCCCAGGTTTGGGGGATCCTAGGGATCATGCTGGTTCTTGCCGGGGGCTTGGTTCTTGCCGCGCGGCTTCCAGCTCATCCTGGATGTCCTGGACAAAAATGGTGATGTCCGGTGCACCATTGACCGGGCCACCGGCGAGCAGGCCGTCGGCCCCCAGGAGGACGGCGCTCGGGGTTCCCGTCAAGCCCAACAAGCCCCCCATGAAGTCGCCGACGTCGTATAGGGCCGAGTCCCAGAGCGAGGCGTCGGCGACCGTCTCCAGGATCTCCTTGCGCGACCCGGTGACCAGGTGGACCCCAACCGATGGGCCCAGGGCCTTGGCCCATTCCGGTGCGGAGGCGATGATCTCCGCACATGAACCGCAACCGGGCGAGATGTAAAGGAGCAGGCGCGCTTGAGCCGAGGCCAAACGCGTGAGTGCGACGAGTTCCCCCTCGGAGTTCTTGACGACGACCCCGGGAATCGGATGCCGCACGTATTCCTCGGCGTCGTCGTCCTCAGCGGAAACCGGTTGGGTGGGCGACACTGCGGCGTCCGGGCCCTCAACCGGATGGTGCTGCCGGGCGGAGGCTCGTTTGGCTTCCGCGGCGCGGCGGGATGCCGGGGAGATCGCGAGAAAGAGGATCCCCGCACCACAAGCAAGTCCCACGATCCACAGGAGATCGTTGCCCGAGGCTTGGGCAAACAGCCCGGGCGATGATGTGAAGAATGACGCGACGAGCCAGAAAGCAGAAAGAAGAACAAGCCCTGTATTGCGCCACAGCGTCCAGTGGGTCACAGGATCCGAATTGGCCTTTCCGAAACAATTGCACGCGACGGGCTGATCGAAGCCCAGGGCCTGATATATCAAGGCCCAATACGCTGCGAACAGAGCGAAGGCAATCAAGGCCACGACCGGGGCCAACCAGCCAGGCGTCACGAGAAGAAGAACACCGAGAGCGATCTCGCCCCAGGGGAATGCGGATCGTAGCCACGGTCGGTCCAGGGCCGATGGCACCTTGAGGTCTTTGAACGCCGCGGCAACGCCATTAGGGTCACGGAGCTTGGCGAGCCCTGAAACCCACAGGACGACGGCAAGAATCAGGGCCGGAAAGACAAGTGCGGTCATGCTGATTTCTCCGATTCGATGTGCGGAGCCGTACGCTATCGCGCGTCGACTCGAATAACGGTCTTATCGTTGACGATGTCCGAAAGTATCCGGTTGAAGACACCTTCCGGAGGAGGGCCGTACGTCTCGCTCAGTTTGTTCTCGAGTTCTTGTCGCGTTCTTCCACGCTCCGCCTCGATCCAGAGATCTGCACCGAGCCTCGTGTAAATGACCGTTCGGTTCACGTGCATCAGCAGGACTCCGTCCTCAGTGCCGATTCCGCAAACATGACTGTTCCGGGCAAAAGTACCCGAATTTTCGACCGGCCCGCTGGACTCTGGTCTGGTCTCGGGAAGTTGCGGATCCGGCACGTCCCAATACGGTTCCGCCGGAGGAAAGTATCTCCACTCCTCGGCGGAAGGAGGCTGACCGGCGAGCTCGGACAGCAGTGCGGGGAGGTCGGCCGCCTCCCGATAATCCACGGCCCTGATCCCACCCACTCGGTCGGCCAGAAGCGCAAGGCCTCGGAGACCATCGGGCGTACGGGCCAGTCCGGAGGACTGTTCCGCCAGAGCCTGCAGCCCGTTCAGCAACGGCATATTGCTGACGCCTTGGCCGGATTCCGTTCGTTCGCCGCTACTGCCCAACTCGAGGTTGCTGCTTGCCGCGGACAGCTCGCTTTCGCGCCGCAGAATGACGATGTGCGCGAGCCTGGGCTCGGGTTCCCTCGCTTTCGCCACGGTGCGCAGGCCCAGCTCCGAAGCGGCGATCTGCGCTTTGGGCTCGCCTGGCTGCCGAATGATTGAAAGCGGCTTGGAATACGGAAAGACTCGTAGGGTATTCGGGTCGATCGCGCAGGTCTCATCGCTCAGATAAACCCAGCCGTTCCGGGCAAGAGCCCGAGCTGCCGTAGTCTTGCCCCGTCCAGAGGGCCCTACGAGTGCGACGACTTCGCCGGTTTCCGGATTCATCAACGACGCGGAATGAAAAAGATGTAACTCCACGACGTGATGCCGAATCAGAGCGAGAGTCACCGATGAGGTGAATTCCTGGGCCGCGGTGGCAATATCAGCGTCACTGACCACGACCGCCGAAATAGGCTGCCCAGCCGTTTCAGCCAGCTGATGGAAAGGACGGTCCTCCGTGACCAGAGCGATGGTCACATGACCCGGAATGGGGTCGGACGTGGGCGAAGAGGCGCGTTGCGGCTTGCAATCCGCCCAGGATGCGACCAAGGATTCGATGAATCGACTGGACACATCGGATTGAGCGAAAACGTCGACGACCGCCCCCATAGCCCTCATGGTAAACACAAGGGTCTCGGTCATTGTCTGTTTCTAACTCCCGAATACGTCGGTGGTGTGGAAATTCTGATAGCTCCGTGAGGCTGTCGGCCCCCGTTGGCCTTGGTAGCGATTCCCATAGGCCCCGGAACCGTACGGGTGGTCCGTCGGCGAGCTCAATCGGAAGAAGCACAGCTGACCAACCTTGGACCCAGGCCACAACAGGATCGGCAATGTGGCCATGTTGGACAGCTCGAGGGTCACATGCCCCGAAAAGCCGGGGTCGATGAATCCAGCGGTCGAGTGGGTCAGCAACCCGAGACGCCCCAACGAGGATTTTCCTTCCAAGCGGGCTGCGATGTCGTCGGGCAAAGTGACCTGCTCGTAGGTAGAGCCGAGAACGAATTCTCCGGGGTGCAGGATGAACGGTTCCCCGGGTTTGGTCTCGATCAAACGAGTCAGCTCGGGTTGGTCCTCCCGAGGGTCGATGTATGGATACTTGTGGTTGTCGAAGAGCCTGAAGTACCTGTCCAAGCGAACGTCGATGCTTGCCGGCTGCATCATCGAAGGATCGTAAGGATCCAGCTGTATGCGTCCGCGCTCAATGTCCTGGCGAATGTCGTGGTCTGAGATCAGCACGCTTTAAGAATAAGACATCCTCGGCAATCTCCTTATACCGGTTCGCACCGATTCAGACGATGCGCTAGGATGGCTGCTGGTCCTTGATGGACTTTGCGGCTGTAGCTCAATGGTAGAGCGCACGCTTCCCAAGCCTGATACGCGGGTTCGATTCCCGTCAGCCGCTCCATAACACATGGCAATGGGCCGCGGATTTTCTTCCGCGGCCCATTCTTCGTATTGCCCGAGACCGGTCGGCGAATGTGTGGGCCTAGCTCAGCAGGCTTGTTCGTTGGCCCTGGTCGTTGGCCGGATTCACGGGTTTGCGGAGAATCGACACCAGGAAATTCGATTCCTGGTCGAAGGGCTCCAAATCCCAGGTTCCCAGAGTCAAACTGGGCTCGAGTCCGGCCGCTTCCGCATCGGAAAAATAGTCTTCGAATGCGTATCCGCGGCCGCCTCCGAAGCCGATCGCGGCCCGTCCCCCGGGAGTCAGCACGGTCCGAAATCCTTCAAGGACTGCACGACGTGTTGACGGCGCCAGGAAAGTCATGACGTTTCCGGCACAGACAATCACGTCGAACGTGCCCAAAGACTCTGCTGGAAGGACCGAGCCCAGTTCCGCGAGGTCACCCGTCAGCCAAGTCGCCGAAGGATGATCACGATTCGCTTGTTCCACGAGTTCGGGATCCACATCGACCCCGACCACCTGATGCCCGCGCCGGGCCAATTCCCCACCCACTCGCCCCGGACCACACCCTGCGTCGAGGATCGCGGAGCTGCGATGCGTCATCGCGTCGATGGTTCGCGCCTCGCCGTCCAAGTCCGCACCGTTGGCCCGCATGGTCTCAAATCGCTCTATGTACCACCGGGAATGCCCCGGATTCTTTTGTTTCTGGATCTCCCACAATGACGGTTCACGCATATGAAGAGTCTAATCCGCCCCGTGAGTCAGGCCCTCATGAGCGCCCAGGAGCTCGGGCCATATGCCCAGAACGAGGATCAGCGCAAGAAAGATGAGCCCCAGTATGGCGATCAGCGTCGACCGGAACGCAGGATGCAATTCGGTCCAACTCACGAGCCCCTTGTGTTCGGCGGCGAGTTCGGTGACGTTGATCGAGCTGTACATGGTTGTCTGCGGCGTGATCTTGCCCGAGAGTTTGCGGAGGGTTTTGGTATCCCATACACGCCCATCGAAACGCATCAGTGACTTTCCCCGGGAGCCGATGAACCACAGACCTGGAATTCCCCGGTACCTCAGTCGCGACCAGGTTCCTTCACTCGCCCTCAAGGCTGCTTTGGGCTTGAGTTTCTCCACGAACACGGTATGTTCCACACTGTTCCGCGGGACGGCTTTCCAACCGATCAACCGGCCTCTGAGAATATGCGTGTCCGTCACCACGGCCACAGCTGGCTTCAAAATCGAGTAGACGGCTGTGGCTGCCAAGAGCTCCATGACGAGCACCACGATCACAAATGCCGCCGCCGGACGTTTGAAATACAGAATGGCGAGCAGTGCAATCGCGAGAAGGATCGTCGGGAGAACAGACAGGATTCGGCGACCGTAGGAGTTGATGCGCGGGTAGAACCCCTCTTGGAGCGTGCCGTACTTGGCGGGAACATCCCTTAGGTTTTCTGCCATGCTTACAAGCCTATTCGATGCGCATCCGTCGAATTTTCACGGCCGATATGCTGGTACTCATGTTTCCCCGATCCCCCGTAGCACGCGCACTTGCCACCTTTTGCGTCGGATTGCTCGTCGCGGTAGCTCTCGCAGTGGCCACGATGGCGTTGATCGCCCAGTATGCATTCGGCCCCACCGCACCGGTTCGGGACTATATCCAGGCCATCCAGAACGGGGACGGACGCAAGGCCATGGCTCTGCTGGACGCAGAAGTTCCCGATTCGAATGCTGCCATGCTGGACGGGCGACCGCTCTCGGAAGCAACCAAGACCCTTGACCATGTCGACTACACCGTGCGACAGACCTCCGGCGACTCCGCCGTGATCACCGTGACCTATCAACTCAACGGAACGACGTCGAACACCGATTTCCCTGTCCACCGGACCGGCGTCCACGCCGGATTCCTCGAGGATTGGGCCATCGACTCGACGACCCTTCCCACGGTTGAGGTCTCCGCTCCCAGCGTCGAGACGGCAACGGTCAACCGCCAAAAGGTCGGTGTGCCGGGAAGTGACGAGAAATTCTCGGTCTTCTACCCCGGTGTCTACA
Source organism: Kocuria sp. TGY1127_2 (assembly GCF_013394385.1). NCBI lineage: Bacteria > Bacillati > Actinomycetota > Actinomycetes > Micrococcales > Micrococcaceae > Kocuria > Kocuria sp. TGY1127_2. The sequence goes on along the minus strand of NZ_AP022834.1, from coordinate 618,681 downwards.
CAGCCGAATACTCGTCCTCGCTCTTGGAAGCGCCGGAAACCACCACGACAGTGACCAATTCGGATTCGGCCAAGGACGTATCGCAAAAACCGGTTCTGTCTCTGAAGCCGGCACCGAGTCACCATGCCCAGGACTCGATCAAGTCCCAAGTATCCGAGAAACTCGACGCGTGCGCCCAGCAGGATGCTCTGTATCCGAAAGGCTGTCCTTTCGAGTACGACTTCCAGGGGCGTGTCCAAGGAGACGTGCACTGGAGCATCCTCGAGTATCCGGACTCTTCGGCAACGATCGACAAGAATGGCCAATGGAAACTTTCAAACCCTAAGGGAAAAGCCCAAATAGAATTTCAGTCGCTCGACCTCTTCACGGGAAAAGTCAGCACCGTCAAGAAGACCGTTCCATTCCAGCTGAACGCCGGATTGCAGGTCAACGGTGATCAGGTCACCGTCAACACCAAGTAAAAACCGCCTGGGCGGCTGCTGTCAGTTGACCCCCCGCAGGTCTAGCGTCATGGTGCGCTCATCCTTCTCGTCGCCCGTGACCCGAACCGGGATGCCCCAATCCTGTTGGTAGAGGTGACATGCGGCATGATCCGGGATCTCACCGCCAGGCTCACCATCGCAAGCTGCGGCCCGAGCCGTAACGTGGAGGACGGCGTCAGTGATCTCCGGATTCAACGTCAACGTCCGAGCCAGTCCTTGCTGGGCACCTGAGCCTTCTGTGATGAATTCAGGCGGGGTGGCCGAGATCTTCAACTGCGTGGGATCGCCCCAGCGGTCATCCAGTTTCTGTCCACTGGGAGCCGAGAACCGGGAGACGATCTCCAGAGTTCCTCCCGCCAGAAGAGACGGCGGCCGTTGCGTCTGGGAAGCTCCCTCGTCAACCCGCTGAGCTTCCTTGGGGATGGGCAAGCGAACCACCTGGTGAGCATTCGCCTCGACCACGAGGAGAAGGGGCTCTTCACCTTCCCCTCTGTCTTCGAGCAGAACGTCCGAGGGCTCGGCCAGATCACGGGCCAAGGTAGTCAGTTCGGCCGTCGCAGGATCCCACCGCCGCACGGCGCCATTGTACGTATCCGCGATTGCTACTGACTGGTCCGGCAGAACTGCGACACCCAGGCAATGCTGCAATCGAGCTTCTTCGGAGGAACCATCGCGGAACCCGAAGTCAAATAACCCTTGGCCGACCGCCGAGGTGACCACCGGACCGTTTTCCTGGAATGAAATTTTTCTCAGTGCCGAGGTCTCCGAATCGGCAACCCAAATGGTTCCGTCCGCCGCTTGAGCCAGGCCGGAGGACTGGGCGAACCATGCCTCCGCAGCGGTGCCGTCGAGCAGGCCTTCCGCTCCTGTCCCCGCCAAAACCTGGACCGTGCCGGAGACAGGGTCAAAGGAAAAGATTTGGTGCGTACCGGCCATTGCAACGATGAATGACTCGATGGCATCGGACCATACGAGGTCCCACGGCGAAGATAATGAGACGGATTGGGGGTCGGCCTCGGGATCGATGAAGTTGGGGTCCCCCGTGCGCGCACCCTCCGCGTCGAGCAACCGCTGCACCCCGTTGCCGGCCACCGTGGTAACTTCCCCAGTGTCCAACCGAACACCACGAAGGCGGTGGTTGACGGAGTCCGCGACGACGACGTCGTACCCGACCTGGGCTCGCAACTCTTCCGGCACGATCGCCAGGCCCTGCGGCTCGTTGAAGCGGGAGTCGTCGGCCGAACCGTCCTGATACCCCTTGGCATTGCCTCCCCACGTCCGGAGCACCTTTTCCAGCGACGCATCCAGCTCGACGACGCGGTGTCGACCGGTATCCGTAACAAGGTACGTCTGTCCTTGAGCTTCCTGTGCGCGCAATTCGGCAGGAAGGGCATTGATCTTGCCCGGGAAGGAAAGGATCCCTTCCGATTTGGGGCGAGGCACGTAGGGGCCGCTACCCCGGTGCAGAGTCCCTTTGGCCTCGTGTTCCTGGGCCAGCTCGTGAACAAGGGAAACGAGCCCTTGGACGTGTCCCTCACCCGAGAGGTGGGCGACGATGTAGCCTTCCGGGTCCACGACGACGAGGGTCGGCCATGCACGGGCCGTGTAGGCCTGCCACGTGCTCAGCTCAGGGTCGTCCAGTACCGGATGCTGAATGTCGTACCGGTCCACGGCTGCGGCCAGGGCCTCGGGGTCCGCTTCGTGCTCGAACTTCGGTGAATGGACGCCTACCGTCACGAGGATGTCCGAGAACTCCTCTTCCAGGGGCCGCAGCTCGTCCAGGACGTGCAGGCAATTGATGCAGCAAAAGGACCAAAAATCCAGAACGACAATCTTGCCGCGCAGATCCGACCAATTCAGGTCTTTACCTCCGGTATTCAGCCAATTTCGGCCGGTCAATTCGGAGGCACGTACTCGGGGCGCGCGTTCAACCATCGGATCCTCTTTCCTGAAATCTTCCACGGTTCGTTCTGGACTGTTCGTGGGTGCTTGCAGAAGGGTAACAAGCCGTAAGGCGCGGATGTTCCCTGTTTCGTAGCAACGTCATGCGACGGTGGATGGGCGTCATATTCCGGTGATGTACGCCGCCATGGTGGAAGGCAGTTACCGCCGCTCCCCCGGGCGCGATTCGATGCCTTCGTTGAGCTTTTCGAACATCTCGTTGTACGCCTCCAACTCGGCGTCGCCATCGCGATCCGCCTGGCGGTCGAGCCTCTTCGCCAGGCGTCCGTCGGCAATAGACCATTGCACGCCGACGACGACCGCAATCAACATGGTCGGGATCTCTCCCATTCCCCACATGATGGATCCGCCCAATTTCTGGTCAGCGATGGCCGACAGCCCCCATGGACGTCCGAGATTTCCAAACCAGGAGGCCTGCAAAAGGGCGTTGGAGCTCATCAGGGCAATTCCGACGAATGCGTGGTAACCCAGGGTCGCGATGAGAACGACCAGGCGGAGCGCGTATTGAGGTCGTCGAGGAATGGGGTCGATGCCGATCAGGACCAGCAAGAACATGTAACCGGTCAAGAGGAAATGGATCATCATGAACTCGTGCCCCACGTGGAAACGCAGCGCTACGCCGAACAGCGGGGTGAAATAGAAGATCACGATCGACCCTGCGAAGTTGACTCCGGCGACGATCGGGTTCGTGACGATCTTTGCCCAGGTGGAATGCGTGAATCGCAATATCCACTCACGGGGACCCCGAGTACCGTCCTGTCGCGGCTCCAAGGCTCGGAGCAATAACGTTACTGGTGCCCCCAAGACCAAGAAAATTGGAATGATCATGGTCAAGAGCATGTGCTCGACCATGTGCGCCGAGAAGAGGACACGCGCGTATACGGTCAAGGACCCCGAGGTCGCGAATGTCAGGAAAGCGAGCCCCAAGAACCACGAGAACAACCGCAAGGGGTTCCAGGTCCCGCCTCTGGCCCGGACCTTGAAGAACGCCCAAATATAGAACCAGAGAGCAAGAACTGCAATAGCTACCCACAGCCAGTCCCAGCGCCAGGTCGTGAACCACGAAGCCGTCGTCGGCTCCGGCGGCATCTCGTACCACGTGATAATGCGGGCCGGCGAGGCATCCGGCTTCAGCTCTTCGGGAACCGGCGGAGCCGTTCGGGAAAGGGTCACTGCCACACCGGAGACAGTGCCCATAATGATCAGCTCCGCCAAAATGACCTGCCAAATGCCCCGGAATGCGCTGACGGCACCGGATTCGATGCGCGGGATGAGATACATCCGGTGAGCTGCGCCGGCAATACCCAGAAGAATGGTCAAACTTGCCTTGGTCACGATCAAGGCACCATAGGTGGTACCGAGATCCGACAGACCGAAAATGCGGATATCGGCGTTGATGATGCCTGAGACCAGGACCATGACGAAGCCGACCAGCGCGACAGCCGAATAACGGCGAAGGACCGCGACCGCGATCGGCACCCGTCGAGCGTTTGCGCTGAGCGACCCGCGGGTCTTCTCGGGCACGGTGCCCGTCCCGGCGTCGGGTCCGGAGAGCTGACGGGACAAATACGCAAGCACCACGAGGCCACCAAACCAGAGGCTCACACCCAATAGGTGGAGCCCCAGGGAATTGACCGCGCCCATATGGTCATCACCGCCCGAGGAGTGCCCGCTCAGGGCAAGCGCCACCAGAGCGATCATGGACACACCGAAAGTCAACAAGAGGCCCAGCAGCTGGCGCACGGCGAAGATCAAGGTCGTCACGACCGCCGCAACGACGACGATCGTCGTTTGCTCCTGTCCACCTGCGATGCTCTGCATGTAGCTGAGCAACTGCGTCGTAAATGCTTTATCGCTGCCGACGGAACTTCCCGAAACATCGGCATAGGACAGGACGAGCACGGCGACTGCCGCGATAGTCCACGTCATCGCGGCGACCGCGCCGAAGTTCAGAGCCGAGGTGAAGGGCGGATACTCGGCGTTGCTGTTGTCCTCGGCCTGCTTGAGCTCTTCGGCCTCGTCTGCAGACGCATTGGCCAGGGCCTCGACGCTGGCGTCATCCGCATCGGCGGCGCGCTTGACCCGGGCGCCTCGGCGTCCGCGTCGAGTCGCGTCGACAGCGTAGCGGGGGATGAAGAAGACCGTGAACAGCAATGAACCCATGGTCGCCGCCATCGCGACATTGTGAATCGCTTCGGCCACCGGCAGAGCCCAGCGGACGAACGGTCCGGGATCGTTGAGATCCGTCCCGGCCGCGGTGCCCGACAGGATGAGCGAAACGACGAGGAATACGAGGGTCGTACCCGGGACCACGAGCAACCACGGTCTGTGCAGTCCGCGCGCGATTCCTTGCGGTATCTCTCGCCGTGGCGCGGTGGTCTTACCGGCGGCCTTCGGCTTGCTGCTCGTCATCAAATCCTCGGATCGAAAGTGGTGTGTGGGTGTTTGCGCGACCTCGGCCGAGGCCGACCGAGGTCGCGCAGAGCCGGACCTACGTACGGAACAGGAAGTCCCCGATGAAACCGCCCTCTTCGCATCCCGGAGGAATCGCGAAGACCGCGGACCCAATGGGGACGGTCCAGGTATTGAGCATGTCCAACTCGGCCAGACGTTTTTGAATGGGTACGAATTGTTTGACCGGATCGGCCTGGTACGAAGCGAAGATGAGCCCAGTACGGCTCACTCCGCCTTCGCTGGAGCCGGCTTTCGCTAGGCCAGACGCGTTCGAGACCGGTAAATCATAATTGTACGGCCGTCTCAGAATACGTTCGACCGGGGTTTGAGCGGTCGCCCTTCTGATATGAGCGTAATCAGCGATCACCGGAAAACCGACCGGCGTCTTAGCGGAAAGGTCAGCCGGGTCCGTTTCTTTCTGCCCGGTCAGTGGGGCACCGTTGGACAGTTTGCGTCCGACGGAGTCCTCGCGCCCAGGGTTGTCCACCTCATCCCACGTATCCAAGTTCATGTGGATACGGCGAATGACCAACGAGGTTCCCCCTTCGGCCCAGGGTTCGAGCCCGTCAGCCTTTCCGTAGACGATGTCGTCCATGCTGGAGTCGTCCGTACTCGGATTGATCGTTCCATCGACCTGGCCGAACAGGTTCCGCATTGTCGTCCCTTTTTTCAAAGAGCCCGCTGCGTTACGAAAACCCTCCTGTATCCAGTGCACGCTGCCGAAACTGCGCGTGTCCTTGAGGAGCATGCGCTGTGCGTGGGCCAATGTCATTTTGTCATCGCAACAGATTTGCAGCAGGAGATCGGACTCGCCGTACTCGTCGCCGAGTCGATCGATCTGTTCAAAAGCCGGAAGAGGTTTGAGCCAAGACGGTTTGGACTTCGGATCGACCAGGTCAAAGATCTTCTGCCCGAAACCAATGGTGATAGTGAGATTGGCGGCTATTTCAGCGAGCTCGGGTTCCTGATCATTGATCGGGCCTTTCCCGGATGTCAGCGACGCAGCGTCGTCGCTCACGATGCGAAGCATACGGCGAACGTCGGCCGAAGCCACGCCCGGGCGTAAACGAAGCCCGATGAAGTGACCATAGGCCGGCGCCGGAGTCGCGACTCCGGCCTGCCGCTTTCCGTAGAAACCAACTGTTGACGAAGCGAGCGATGTGCCCCCATTCACGGCTTGGGGATTTCCCCCATTGTCTTCGCCCGAGGGCGTCGACGAGCCGCGGTGGCCGCCGCGGCGAGCGAGCTCGACGCTCGCTCCCGCGGCGGCACCTACGGAGGCAGTGGCCCCTCCGACGAGCAGATGTCTACGGCTCCACAGCGAACGCCGTGGCGCCGGAGTTTCCTGTTTGTCGGACATGGGGTCGCTCCCTTACGACGAGCAGCTGGGAAGCTTGCTCGAGCTCGGGCTCATGGACGACATGTCGTGACCGGAGTGATCGTTCATGTCGTGTCCAGAATGATCGCTCATGTCGTGATCGGAGGTCTGTTCCGAAGACGAACCGGATTCTTCGGACGGATCGTAGTTCTCCTTGGCCCCCGAGTAGTCCCGGATCGGCGCGTCGACAACAAGGGACTTGTCGTCCGAGGTCTTCAGTGTGACCTTGAGGCTGTCACCGGCCAACATCGAGCACTTCAAGTCCATCAGCATAATGTGGTTTCCGCCCGGCTTGAGGTCAAGCGATTCACCAGGTTTGATCGTGAATCCGTCCTTTTTCTCTTGCATTGACGAAGCGCCGGTTTTGCTGTCGGTCACTGTCTCGTGCAACTGCGCCATGTCAGAGGCCTGAGTTTCCGCCTGGGTCACTTTGACCTCGTGATCCGATGTGTTGGTCAGCGTTCCGAATACTGCAGTCATGCCCGAATCTGCCGCTTTGGCCCACGGGTCCTTGACGGCAAGGCCTGAGTCCGAGGAATTCGCTCCGGAGGAAGCCGAGGCCTTGGAAGAGCTGTCATGACTTGCTTCCTGGGACCCACCGCAACCGGTCAACGCAAGAAGAGTACTCACAGCGAGGGCGGCGGGGACAAGAACAAAACGAGTTTTTTTCATGTTAGTCACCGCCGTCAGCGCCTTTCGTCGTTCTTCTTGGCGCGAACCCGCGCGATGAGCAGCACAACGACGGCCAGAACCGCTAGAGCGATGACAGCACCGATGACGGCGCTCACCCATACGGGCAGACCTGAACCCTGCTCCTTCTCGTCCGAGTCATTCGCACCGGCGGAAGAGGAATCATCGCTCGGAGCGGCTGAGGCTTCATTGGTTGCCGATGCCTGGTCCCCTGAACCGCCCTGGCCCACGGTGAAGTTGAAAGCCCCTTCGATCGGGTGGCCGTCTTCGGAAACAACCCGCCAAGCTACTTTGTAGGTTTCGTCCTTGGCATCCGAGGAGACCTTCTGGGTCACTTCTTTGCCCTCGACGGTTGCATCACCGGTGCTCACGGTATTGCCCTCGGAGTCCGTCACGATGACCTTGTTGCCGTTGTGAACTTTGGTGATGTTTCCGGAGAAGGTCAATGTGACGTGGTCAGGGGCAGCGCTGACTTTGTCGTCCTGAGCCGGATCCGTCTGCACGAGTTGGTCGTGCGCTTGAGCCGCCGTACCGCTCATGAAAAGTGCCACGATCACCAGCGCAATTGTCGCTGGCACGGCTGCGATGCGACGTCGCATCGTCGAGTTTTCAAGGTTTTTAGTTCTTGTCATTGTCAGGGCCATGCCTGTACTCTCTTTCGTCGCTGAATTCTCCGGGTGTGGCATGGGCGAAGGCCCAGGCGACTGACCCGGAGTCATTGGATTTATGCGGAGACGAAAGGTACGGGAGGCCCCCGGAGCGCGACGGGGCCGGGATAGGCCATGTTCACCAGAACCCGAACCATACCGGCCACTGGCAACGGGCGGAACGCAGGAACTACCGCGACGGGTTTGGGCAGGAGGGGAGAAACTCGCTCAAGCCCGATCCGAACGGCCAACGACAGCGCGGCCAAAGCGGCGTCCCCGCGGCGAATAGCGAGGTAAGTCAGCAATGCTGCCGCAAGGTGCATCATGACCATGCCGATCGAAAGGTCAGTTGATTGCCCGCTGACGGACGCGGTCAGAGAACCGCTTCCGTGGGACATATGGGCGGCATGACCAACCATGGGCTCGCCGTTGGCCTGCGTCATGACGACACCATGGCCTGTCTGTGCGAAGAGCCAGTGAAGAATCCCCTGGGAGCAAATAACGCTCAAAGCGGTTGAGAAAACCGACCATCTGATGCCGGAAACCAGCACGCAGACAAGCCCGGACAGTGCCCAGCAAACGGCCACGAGGGCCGGCGGTGGGACATGCCCCATGGCCAGGACGTGGGAAATGACGCCGGCGAAGGTCGCGATACTCGCCAAACTCCAGCCACGAACGAGGCGGGACAAACGGGTCGGCGTGGCACGGAGAGTCACGACGGTCCACCCCCTGAGTTCCTCGACATGACAGCGATCAGCCTGAAAGACGCACTCAGTCTACCAATGGTTTCGCCCTGGGCGATCCCCTAGTACGTAGGATCACACGGCGTCCACTGGGCACAAAGAAAGCCCCGCGTTCCTGAAGAGGAACGCGGGGCTTTCAAGCGTCTGCAGTCGGATGACTACTTCTTGGCAACAGCTGCTTTGAGCTTGGAACCAGCGCTCAACTTGACGCCATGACCAGCGGGGATCTTGATGGCCTCGCCGGTCTGCGGGTTACGACCGGTGCGTGCTGCACGATCGGTGCGCTCCACCGACAACCAGCCGGGGATGGTGATCTTCTCGCCCTTGGAAACCGAGGATTCGAAAACCTGGAAGACAGCATCCAGAACGCCATTGACGGCGGCCTGACTCATGCCCGACTTCTCGGCAACCTCTGAAACGAGTTCGCTACGGTTCTTAGCCATATCTGTGTCCCTCCTGAGACTTGAATTTTCTTGGCTCAAGCCGACTATACCGGCCTACAACCGAAAAATTACCAGCTTGACTTGGTAATTCCCGGCAATTCGCCTCGGTGCGCCATTTGGCGGAAGCGAACACGGGAAATCCCAAACTTCTGGAAGGTACCGCGCGGACGACCGTCGATCTGGTCGCGGTTACGGATACGGATAGGAGAAGCATTGCGGGGAAGCTTCTGCAAGCCCAACCGGGCCTCTTCGCGCTCCTCCGGGGATGCGTTCTCATCTACAAGGGTCTTCTTGAGGGCAGCACGCTTCTCCGCGTAGCGCTCAACGATGACCTTGCGCTGCTCGTTACGAGCGATCTTGGACTTCTTGGCCATTGCTCTTAGCGCTCCTCTCGGAAATCAACGTGCTTGCGGACAACCGGGTCGTACTTCTTCATGACCAGGCGGTCCGGGTTATTGCGGCGGTTCTTGCGGGTTACGTAGGTGTAACCGGTGCCGGCAGTGGACTTCAGCTTGATGATCGGACGAACGTCCTTGGTATTCGATGCCATGCTTAAATCTTCTCCCCGCGTGCAAGGATGTCGGCTACGACCGCGTCGATACCGCGGCTGTCAATAACCTTGATGCCCTTGGCGGACACGTTCAGCGTGACATTGCGGCGAAGGGACGGGACCCAGTAGCGCTTCTTCTGAATGTTCGGATCGAACCGGCGCTTGGTGCGGCGGTGCGAGTGCGAAATGCTGTGTCCAAAGCCGGGAACAGCTCCGGTCACCTGGCAGACGGCTGCCATAGTTTCTCCTCCAAATGTTGACAAAATGACGGTGCGCAGTTGTTGCCTACACGAATGCGGGCCTTCCGAGCGCTCCGTCACCTACTTAGAGCACCGGGTTATTCGCCGGGCCAGAGTGTGGAACAGGCGCCTGCGTGAGATTTTCAGGTCCTGCCCCCGCCGCGGGATAACGGTGAAGCTTTCTTCGGTGCCGAGAGGTGGACTCACCACTACGACAGCGTTAAATACTATGGAATAGCCGTACCAAGCGCAACCTGCCCAGGGCAGAACATGGTCTTAATCACCGGATTCGGCCGCCTCATCAACCCTAGGCTCCGTCACCGTCATACTTTGAAGCTCGGGGTATTTCGGTGACAGTAAATCGCCTGATGAGGTCCCTCTCAGTCTACGCCCGACCCACGGCAACGCGAATTCGCGCACCCAATCGACATTGGCACGGGTCGTTTGCACGCGTGAAACACGACGCATTTGCGGCAGAGGCTCCAAACCGAGATCCACCGCCGGGGTCACGTCCAGCGCTTCAAGGACCTTGCCCGCAAGCTTTCGGTGGCCCCGGGTATTCATATGCAAACGGTCCGGTGCCCAGTAGCGAGCATCCGAGAATTCTTTGCTCATGCGCCAGAAATCGACCAAGATCACTCCGTGACGATCAACGATTTCCCGCAGGAGTTCGTTGTAGATCGCCGCGCGACCCCGGGTTCCCTTGAAGACACCGTAGAAATTCTTCGCATCGAATCCGGTAAAGGTCAGAACGTGAGCCCCGCTCGACCGCAGACGCGAGATCGCATCCTCATAGCCGACCATCAGCTCGTCCACGTCCACGTTGGGCCGCAGAATGTCGTTTCCGCCGCCGTAAATGCTTACGAGCGTCGGCTCCAGAGCCAATGCCGCCTCGATCTGCTCATCAAGAATCGGCCCCATGGTTCGGCCGCGAATCGCCAAATTCGCGTACGTCGTCCGAGGGAAACGGAGCGTCAGCTGCTCCGCAACACGGTCGGCCCACCCGCGGACTCCATTCGGGCGCGTGGGGTCGTCGTCCCCCACTCCTTCCGTGAAGGAATCCCCGAGGGCCACAAATCGGATGGGCTCCCGCTCTGCGCGATCTTCCGATTCCGCATCGGCGACTGTGGACATAACTCTCCAAACCAACGTGTGCTTCCATGGATCACAGGCAATTCTCCCCCATGCGAAGCACCCACACCCACGACGTTATGCCCGCCCACAGCGCACCGCAACACGCCCGGGCAAAAAAGCCGGGCATGGACCTAGGACTCCGCGTGGCCTGCTTTCCAGTAGCCCATAAAGGAAATGCTCGACTTCTCGATATTGGCTTCGTTAACACACACTCGGCGCGCTGCACGAACCACGGAGGCCTCACCCGCCAGGTAAACGTACGTGCTGCCCGGGTCCTCAGTGGTCTTCCACACGATTTCATCCGCGGCAACTTTGACCCCGAGAGGGCTGTCCGCGTCATCCTCGTGCGGTTCGATGCCCAGCGCCTCGCGCAATGCCTGAAGTGTGAGTTTGCCTCGGACCATGCCTTCTCGGCGTTCGAGCCAGTGGAGTTCGACGTCGCCGTGCCGACGGGCTTCCTCGATCAACGGCTGTGCATGGCGGTCCAGTTCAGCGTTGCCCTCGGGGACCTCCAACAGGAATCGGGCATGAGCCCCCTGCGGCAAGGTGCGCAGGACCGACATAGCGGCGGGAACAGCAGTTTCGTCGGCGCAAACGATGACCGTATCGGCCTGCTCGGGCTTCCACATCGACCAGAGCTGCCCTTCACGGGACGGGCCGATAAAGCTCAAACTGTCGCCGACCTTCGCCCGGGAAGCCCAGGTCGCGCCGGGCCCCATCTCGGACGGCTGGTCACTGTCTTCGGATTTTCCCTCCGCAGGATGCAGGACGAAATCGACATCGATTTCGACTCCCTGGCTTCCAGCAGGAGATGTCCAGGTCCGGGAATCCCGAAGGGTGTAGGTACGGATCCAACCGCCGCGTTCCTTGGGATCCGCGGCGAACCAGTCCTTCCGCCAGGTGTCGTTGAGATCCAAGCGCACGGGGCCCGAGAGCTCAGGATGCGGAATGAAGAGCTTCAGATAGGAATCGAGGACCTGACCGCTCCCGTCTCCCGCCGGGGCAGCCAACCTGGTCAGCTGTTCGGATGCGAGCCGGATTCGTACGAAGTCACGGCTCAGGCGTTCCGTCCCCGTGACCTCGGCTTCGAAGAGTTCCATGGGGATGTTGCTCATACCAGTTCCTTTCTGGGGGTCGGTACGACGACGGGTGACCCACCCTCATCCGGGCTAACGACTGCATCGAGGCCGAAGACATCGGCCAAATTTTCTCGAGTCAAGACCTCAGCCGGCCGACCCGACATCTTGATCTCGCCGTTCTTCATGGCCACAAGGTGGTCTGCACAACGCGCTGCCAAGTTCAGCTCGTGAAGGACCAGAACCATCGTGGTTCCCCTCGCGCGATTGAGGTCCACGACGAGGTCAACCAGGTCCACCTGGTGAGCGAGGTCGAGGTACGTGGTCGGCTCGTCGAGGAGGAGGACATCGGTTTCCTGGGCCAGAGCCATCGCAATCCACACGCGTTGACGTTGCCCGCCCGAGAGCTCCGCCACGGGAATCTCGGCGAGCTGATCGGTATGCGTCGCTTCCAACGCCCACGCGACTGCGGCGTCGTCCTCTCGGGATGCTTTGGAAAACATGCCCTGATAGGGATATCTTCCTCGGGACACAAGGTCGGCGACCGTGATTCCGTCCGGCGCCACCGGATGCTGCGGGAGCAGCCCCACGCGGCGTGCGAAGTCTCGCGAACCGTACTTGGACAGGTCTTTGGAGTCGAGGTGAACTCGACCGCCGGCAGGCTTGAGCAAACGAGAGAACCCGCGCAACAGCGTGGACTTGCCGCATCCGTTGGGTCCAATGATCGCGGTGACCTGACCGGCAGGGACCTGGAAGTCCAGGTTCTCAACGATGTTGCGGCCACCGTAATTGAGAGTCAGCGATTCTGCGCACAGACGCAGCTGTTGGGATGAGGAAGAAGTTCGGACTTTGGTCATAAGGATCAGGACCTCTCTTTCTGGGCTGCGGCGACCAGCCACAGCAGAATGGGCGCACCCACGATGCCGGTCACGACACCGACGGGGAGCCGACCGCCCGGAATCAGATTTGCGGCGACGAAGTCGGCCAGGACAACGATGGTCGCGCCGATGAGCGCGGAAGCAGTCACGGAGTGTCTGCCGCCCACGCATTTGCGGGCAATCGGCCCGGAGACGAATGCGACGAAGGTGATCGGCCCCGTCATGGCGACCGCGAAGGCCACCAACGCAACGGCCAGAGCCACGTAGAGCCACCGGGTCACGGTCACGGGAACACCGAGCCCCGAAGCCAGTTCGTCTCCCACCTCCAGAGAGTGAAGGTTCTTGGAGAAAATTGCGATCAGGGGCAGGACGATCACCAGGACGACGCCAAGCATCGAGATTCGCTGCCAATTAGCGGACCCGAGCGAGCCGGTCAGCCAGATTGCGGCATCTGCAGCTTTGTAGATGTTCACGCGAGACAGCAGGTAATTGGCCAGAGCCACCGCGAGGACTGATATGCCGAGGCCGATCAGGATGAAACGGTTGCCGACCATCCCTTCACGCCCGATGGACAGGCTGAAGATTACGACCACGCACACCACGGCGCCGATCAGACCGCCTACGGCCATCCCGGTTCCGGCCGCGCCGAACAAGGAAACCGCGACTATGGCCCCGAGACTCGCGGAAGAATTCACGCCGATAATGTCCGGGCTGGCCAGAGGGTTGCGGAGGAGCAGTTGGAAGATTGCTCCGGCGGAGCCGAAGGCGAGCCCCGCGAAGGCCCCCAGAATCGCATGGGGAAGCTTGTCTTGCAGAACGATGAACTTTGCACCGGCCGCACCCGGAATGGTCTTGCCGGAAAGAATCGAGAAGAAGTCAGGAATTGTGACCGTATAGGTACCGAGGAGGACCCGGACCGCGATGGCACCCAGCAGGGCCACGGCGAGAGCGACGACGGCCACGACCGGTCGCGCGGCTCTGCGGCGTCGCATCGCAGACACATCGTAGGCCAGGGTGCCTTCTGGCTTCTTCTCGGTCCGGTCTTTGACGGTAACGCTCATAGGTTGACCGCCTTCCGTGAACGGATGAGGTAGATGAATATCGGGACCCCGACGATCGCCATGGTCACGCCGACTTCGATTTCCGTGGGCGGCAGGAGGACTCGCCCGACGACGTCGGCCCACAGGAGGACGACGGGACCTGCGAATAAGCTCAAGGGCATGATCCACCGGTAATCGGGGCCGATCACCGCACGCAGAGCATGCGGAATCATCAGACCGAGGAACGCGATGGGCCCGGCGAGGGCAACCGCACTTCCGCACAAGGCAGTGATTCCCACGAAGATGACGAATCTTTTGAGGGCGACTTTCTCGCCCAAGGACTTCGCCATGTCGTCGCCCAAAGCAAAGTTATTGATCGAGGATGCAAGGCCCACGGTCAGCACGAGCCCGAGCGCGATCAAGGGCAGAACCGTCAGTAGATCGCCGTAGGTCGCCCGGGAGAGGGAGCCGATCTGCCAGTGCCGGAATTCGTCCAGGGTTTCCTGTCCTTGCAGAATCAAGGCGTTCGTCACCGACAACGCGCCCGCACTGAAGGCCGCACCCACCAGGGCCAGCTTGATCGGCGTCGCCCCTTCCCGACCTATGCTTGCGATGGCATACACCAGTACTGCCGCAAAAGCGGCACCGACCAGCGCCCACACCGCATAGGCCGCGGCACCCGAAGCACCCACGAGGGCGATTCCGAGAACGACGAAGCATGTAGCCCCGGAATTGATACCGAGAATCGCCGGATCGCCCAGTGGGTTGCGGGTGACGCCCTGCATCGCGGCGCCGGCGGTCGCGAGGACGGCTCCGATCACGACTCCGATGACTGTCCGGCTGAGACGACCGGACATGATGACGGATTCCGGGGATCCCGAGCTGGGATCCAGGAGAGCGTCAAGTGCGGAGACCGGATTGACGGGTTTTGAGCCGATGAACAGGGATCCCAGGACTGCTATGAGAAAAAGGGCGAGTACGCCGACCAGGACCGCGCCCCTGCGGGACCGCTCTTTGGCCGGCGTACTGTGTCGAAGGGATTCGACTGCTGTGGACATCAACGATTCGAACTACTTCTTGCCGTTCGTCACGGCGTCGGCGATCTGCTTGACGAAATCGGTCTCGTCCAGGAGCCATTCGATACCCAACGGGGTATTGCCCATACCGAGGCCCTGCTTCTTGTCGTAATCCAGAACAGCAGCGTCCTTGGCTACTGCGGGAATTTGCTTGAGGACATCATTGGATTTGATTTTTTCAATGCTTTCGGCCGAATCGACCCACGAGTACAGCATGTCCGAGCTCAACTCGGATGCACGCTCGTTGGACCAGGTGCCGTAGAAAGTCTCCGCCTTGACGGACTTGGCGGCATCGGACATCTTCATACCGAGGGTCTGCAGGAAGTTCACGCGACCATCGCCTTCCGTGTAGACGCTGATCGTAGGCTGCGCCTCGGACACGGAAAGATTGGACGCTACGAAGGTCGCATCCTTGAGCTGTCCGTACTTGCCGGCCTCATCGCTCAACTTGGATTCGACCTTCTTGACCACGTCTTCGGCGGCGGAGCTTCGCCCCAGCGCTTTCCCGATGGTGCGGGTCGAGTCCTGCCACGGGACCATCCAGCCGTCCTTGTGGTCCTTGTTGTAGACAACCACGGGAGCGATTTCCTTGAGCTTGTCGAAAGTCTCCTGGTCCATGCTGCCGACCGCGGACACGATGAGGTCCGGCGAGAGCTTGGCGATCTCTTCGAAATTGGTCCCATCGGTTTCCGAGAAGCGAGTGGGCAACTCGCCGCCGAGCTCCTTGACCTTGTCGTCGAACCAGTCGGTCGAGTGGTTGTCGTTCTCGCCCCAACCCACGTAACCCGAACCGATCGGCACTACACCCAAGGCGAGCACGATCTCGGCATTGATCCAGCCAAGGCCGACAATTTTCTTGGGCTCGGATTCGATTGTGGTTTCACCGAACGACGACTCAAGGGTTACCGGGAAGGCGTCGGCATCGGCCGAGGACGACCCGCCGGAGGACGAAGAATCCTTGTTGTCGTTGGAACCCGTCGAGCAACCAGCAAGAGCGAGCGCGGCAGCCGAAGCGGCAGCCGCCTTCAGGAAGGTGCCACGAGAAATGGAAACCATAATGTGTTTTATCTCCTATGAAGCTGGGGCCCGAGTCGCCCCCAAATGGGTCCGAACCGCGAGGGTTCAAGTATTGATGAGGATGCCAAGTCAGGCACCAATTCGCCGATGATCTAAGGCAAGCCTCATCATACTATGGCCTGGGCGTAATTAGCATAGGTAATTGTGACGAAAAGGGTATATCCGCCGAGATGTCGGCCTCGGGTTGCTGACGGCTAGCCTTGACAACCTCTGCTCGCATGGACGGCTCCATCCTGGAAGGATGGAGGTATGACTTTCACTCGCCGATCTGCGCCCCTGAGCCCCTCCACTTTTCCCGCCGACTGGACTCCTACCACCGTGGTTTTCGATTGCGACGGAGTCCTCATGGACACCGAGAAATCATGGGTCGCGACCATTGCCCGGGTCAGCCACGACCTCGGACTGGACAGCCCTCAAATCCTCGCCGACAAACTGACGGCCCTGCCCGCCTCGACGATCGCCGAGGCCCTAGCCCGTGAAGAGCTACCCGACGATGCGCCGCAGGCGGAGATCGAAGGCCGCGGATCGGAGATCCTGTCACTGCTGTCCGACTTGGACGTTCAACGCATCGAACAGGGAGTCGATCTCATTCCGGGTGCAATGGAGCTGGTCCGCGAGTGTTCCGAGGTGCTGCCCGTCGGAGTCGCTTCCAATTCCACGCGAGCAATTCTCGACGCCAAGCTGGAAACCACAGGGTTCAAGCATTTCCTAGGAACATGGGTTTCCTGTGACGACGTACCTCACGGCAAACCTGAACCAGATATGTACGTGAAGGCAGTGAAAGACCTCAAGGGCTCGTGCGACCGCGCACTGACATTCGAAGATTCCGGTCCAGGCGCCACGGCGGCCGTTGCGGCTGGAACCCGGGTTGTCGTCCTCGCCGAGGACGTCAGCGCTTCTCCCCCAGCGCACTTTGCGACGTCGAGCTTCGAAGACCCCGAATTCCGTCAGTCCATGCGTACTTGGCTGGGAGCTGCAGGTTAGGACGGACCCGGCATACGCGGATCGCCGTTTAACGAGGCAACACCCGGAAGATTCGAGGCTCGCACTTCCTCGAATCACCGGGTGTTGCCTTGTCAGGGTAACCAACCCTTCTGAAATTTTGGTGCACCCGAGCTGAGTCGATCCTGAAAATCGAGTTCGCTGCCGGCTACCGGCGCCCGGGTTACAACCCATCGTCAACCGGCCTACCATGGAAAGACAGGATATCCACGACGTTCCGGAATGTCGCAGACGGTCGAAGGGAGTTTCCGGTCATGAGCAGCACCCGAGATGCCAGAAACGGCCCGGAAGGCGAATACGAGGCTCCGACCTACGGCATCAGAATCCCTGAGTCCGAGTGGACCGGCTCGATGCTTTCCCCGACCGGCGAACAGTCTGAGCCACGGGAGCCCCAAAGCCTCCGCGCTCGCGCAACCGCGTACCGACGCATGGTCGGTGGACTCTCCTTCGCCAGCTGCATGCTCGGCATTCTCATGGTCTTCGGGCTCGTTGCGGCCGCGCATCCTCGCTGGGCGTTTGTGGGGATCGCCCCGTTATTGGTAGGTATCGCGGGGCTTGTGTCCGTGCGCTGGCGTCTTGCGCCGGCCTTCCGAGATCAAGAGGGCCGCAAACCCACGCGCTACATGAGCCGATGGTTCTGGGCGCCCGTGATCATGGTTGTTCTCAGCGCGGCGTTCTTCGTGGTCAGCTACATGGTCCCTCGTTGGATGGAGGGCTCCGACGCTGTTCTCGTGCGCAATCACGTCGTAATGTGGTCCGAGTTGGGATTCCTGTTTCTCCTCCTGGCAAGCCTGTCCGCGGGCCTCATTGCGCTGGGCCTGTGGAGCACACCGGATCACGACGACGCAATTCTCCGCCAGACGGATTATGCCGAACGCCGCCGTGCCAAAGACAGCGGCCAAAGCCGAGATCTTTACGATTCCGATTGGATCAAGGGCAACGGATAGCGATACAAACCGTCCTCCGAATGGCCCTGCCATGTGATCTGTACCAATATGGACTACATGGCAGCATCTGCATTCTTCGGTCTCGACGTCGGCACATCCAGTACCAAGGCGGTCCTGGTCTCTCCCGAGGGCATGGTCCTCGACTCACGAACACTTGAGCACGAGGTCGAACGATTGCCCAACGGCGTCGTCCAAATGGACATGAACATCTGGTGGAATGAATTCCGGGAACTCTACGCGGATCTCGTCCGTATCAACGCCGTGCAGGTCCGAGGCATCGGCGTATCCGGGATGGGCCCGTGCATCGGAGTCGCGACCGGTGACGCGCCGATCGCTCCGGCTGCCCTCTACGGGGTGGACTACCGGGCACGCGATGAGATCGAGGAAATCTCCGCAGAGCTCGGACAACTGGAAATCCTCAAGCATTTCGATTCCCAGCTCACGTCCCAGGCAGGCGGCCCCAAACTTTTGTGGTTCGCCAAGCGATACCCAGAGGCATTCGCCGAGGGTGTTCGCTTCTACATGCCGTCCAGCTGGATCATCCAGCATCTGACGGGCGAATACGTTCTGGATCGCCACTCCGCGAGCCAGTGCACACCCCTGTATGACCCGGAAACCCAGGAATGGGACACCGAGATGTCCGAACGCTTCGCCGCCGGTGTGGAATTGCCCCGGCTCGGCTGGAGCAACGATATTTGCTCCAGGACGCGACCCGTCGAGGATTTGCCCGAACTCGAAGAGGGTATCCCGGTGATTTACGGCAGTATCGACGCTTGGTCAGAACAGGAATCGGTCGGAGCCACCGACGACGGCGAGCTGTTCCTCATGTACGGGACCACGCTGTTCCTCATCGCCAATTCCCGCGAGCGCCTCCGCCACTCGTCCATGTGGGGAACGACCGGAACTCGACGAGGCACCCGCAACCTCGCGGGTGGATTGGCCACGTCGGGGGCGCTTACCCAGTGGTTTCGGGAGATATCCGGAGTCCAGGACTACGCCCGGCTCATCGAGGCCGCCGGACAGGTCAGTCCGGGGTCGGATGGCCTCCTGACGTTGCCGTACTTCGCGGGAGAGCGGACACCCATCCAGGACCCCGACGCACGGGGCGTCATGATCGGGCTCACCGTCGAGCACGGCCGCGGGCATGTGTACCGATCCCTCCTCGAGGCCACGGCCTTCGCTGTCCGACACAATATCGAGGTTATGGAGAAGGCAGGCGCGAGCATCGAATCCATTACCTGCGCGGGCGGCGGTGTCGGATCGGACCTCTGGCCGCAGATCGTCTCTGACGTCACGGGTCGGCCTCAACGCATCCACCGATACAGCGTGGGGGCTGCATACGGGGACGCCTTCATGGTCGCCCAGACGCTCGGCGTCGTGGCGAATCTCGACGATTGGAACCCTGTCGAAAAAGTCATTGAGCCACACGAAATTCCCGTCTACGACGCCCTCTACGAGGACTATCGCAGCCTGTACGAGGCGACCGCGCAGATTCAGCATCACTTGGCCGGGCTGGGCAGCGGACAAGCCCGCGCATCCGACCCGCCGACCGACTCATAACCCAAGGAGTAGAAATGACCGAGAAATCTTTTGCCGGCAAGATCGCGATCGTCACGGGAGCCGCGAGCGGTATCGGCGCGGCCATCGCCGAGCACCTGGCCGAAAAGGGCGCGCGCATAGCCGGCGTGGATGTCTCGCCCGCTCTCGACGACGCCTTGGCGTCCCTCCCGGGTGAAGGCCACGCGGGGTTCCGCGCCGACCTTTCGGATCCGGAGGAAGCGGTCCGCGTGGTCGACGGCGTCGTCGACCGACTCGGCACGCCGCACATCCTGGTCAATTCGGCTGGCGTGGTCTTTCTCAATCCTGCGACGGATCTCGCCGCCGAGGATTGGAAGAAGACCATCAACATCAACCTGAGCGGCTCGTTCTACATGGCCCAAGCGGCCGGGCGCGTCATGACGACCGCAGGCTACGGGCGCATCATCAATCTCGCCTCACAGGGGGCAGTCGTCGGATTGGACCAGCACGCGGCCTACTGTGCATCCAAAGCGGGAATCGTGGGGTTGACCCGCGTTCTCTCGCTCGAGTGGGCTCCCCGTGGTGTCACGGTCAATGCGGTCTCCCCGACGATTGTCGAAACACCTTTGGGCAAGAAGGCTTGGGCCGGGGAAAAAGGCGAGCGGGCCAAGGAGCAGATCCCGGCGGGCCGGTTCGCGCTGCCCGAAGAGGTCGCCGCGATGGTCGGCTACCTCGCCTCCGACGACGCCGCGATGGTGACGGGATCCAATATGATCATCGACGGTGGCTACACGAGCGTCTGACCGATGCGGGGGGCGACCTCCCGCCGTGGAGATCCTTCGGAGGCCGGCCCGCTTCGGGTCTCAAACCTCCCCAGGGCTTACTTCGCGTCAGGGTAGAGACGATTGCGGAACTCTATGTACCGCTCGTACACCTCGGGCGTAGGATCCGCGATGACTTCCTCGGTATTCGCGGTTTCCCACACCGGGGGCTCGGTCTCGCCGGAAAGGACCCAAGCAGCCTGGCGGGCAGCCCCCAATGCGACGAATTCGCGGGACTCGGGCAACAGAATGGGGCCGCCGATCACTCCGGCGAGAATCTTCTGGAAGGCCTCGGACTTGGCGCCGCCACCGATCAGCAGGACGCGTTGGGGTTCGGTCCCGGTCTGTTTCTGCACTTTCTTGAGGCACTCGGCCATCGAACAGGCTAGGCCCTCCATCATTGCGCGGGCCATGTTCTGACGGGAGAACTCCGAGCCGAGTTCGAGGAATTGTGCACGAGCTTCCGGCAGATTGGGGGTCCTCTCCCCCGCGAAGTACGGGACGAAGACCGCGCCCCCAGATCCCGGCTCCGCAGCCAGGGCCAGAGCCGAGAGCTCTTCGTGGCCGATTCCCAGAAGGTCTGCGGCCCTGTCGAAGACCTGCGCGCCGTTCAGTGTGGTGGCCAGCGGCAGGTAGCGACCGGACGCGTCCGCGAATCCCGAGATCGACCCCGAGGCATCGTGTGACGGCACATCGCTGACCACGGCCACGACCCCGGAAGTGCCTATCGAGATACTGACATCACCCGGTTTCATGCCGAGCCCGAGCGCGGCTGCGGCGTTGTCCCCCGTGCCCGGGCCGATCAGCGCTCCCGAGGCTGTCTTGCCCACGACTTGATGCGGCTCTGCCAGGCGCGGCAGGCTGACGTCATGCCCGGCGGCCCACGCGGCGACCTCAGGCAGCCATTCGCGAGCGGAAGGATCGTAGTACGAGGTTCCGGAAGCCTCGCCGTGGTCGGTCCAAAGCTCATCCGATTCATTGAGTATCCACGTCAAATAGTCGTGCGGCAGAGCAATCCGATCGATGCGTTCGGCATTTTCCGGTTCATTCTCCCGGACCCATAGGACCTTGGTCGCGGTATAGGAGGCCACGGGCACGCTGCCGGTTCGACGCGCGGCCTCGTCCGGCCCTCCGAGCCACGCAAGCAACTCTTCGGCCTGCGGTGCCGAACGGGTATCGTTCCACAAGAGTGCAGGGCGGATGACCTCGCCGGCGTCGTCGAGTAGAACCATGCCGTGCTGCTGGCCGCCGATCGCCACGGCTGAGGCACGAGGCAGAAGCTCCTCGGTGACCTCCTCGATCGCGCTGACCCAGGCAGCGGGGTCCACTTCGGTGCCCTCCGGGTGGCTCGCGCGCCGCTCGTCGACAACCTCACCGGTCGCCGCATCGACCAGAACGGCCTTGCAGGACTGGGTGGAGGAATCCACGCCCAAGACGTAAGTGCTCATGCAGAACGCTCCTTCACAACAACTTGTGGCATTGAAAGTCCCCGGCAGGTGCATAGTTACCCGCCGGGGACCCGCAATGCCACGGTATATCAATCGGCCAGGAGCTTCTCCAACGTCTTCAGGCTGCCCACCTCATGCAATGAGCGAAGAACCTTGACGTATTCCTCCGTGAACCGCGATTGCTCAGCCAAGTCACCGAAGAAATCCTTGTCCCGCAAGAATGCGAGTTCATCGTCCTTCTGCGCCTGCGCCGCAGCCCGGACTTTGTCTTCGGCGTTGTCCACGATCTTGATGGGGCGTCCTTGCTCATCGATCCCTTCGGCGTAACGGGCCCAACTGGCCACAATGGCTGCCGAAAGACGGACGTCCCCGCCGTCCCGCAAGTTGTCCTGGACCACCGGGATCAACCATTTGGGAATACGATCCGAAGATTCGGCACACAGGCGCGGAACGGTGTCCTTGACGTACTTATTCGTGAAACGGCTGATCAGGGTACGAGCGTACTCGTCGACGTCGATACCTTCCAACGGATCGAGTGTTGGTTTCGCTTCCCTCATCATGTAGGCCATGAGGAAATCGGCAATCAGCGGATTCGAAACGGCTTCATCGACCTTGTGGTAACCGGCCAGATGCGCGAAATAGCACAGTCCCTGGTGCGATGAATTCAGCATCCGAAGCTTGAGCTTCTCATACGGTTCGACGTCATCGACCATCTGCACTTCGACGTCCTCATACGGCGGGCGGCCGTTGACGAAGTCGTCCTCCATGACCCACTGGATGAAGTCCTCGGTGACCACCGGCCACCCGTCTTCGTATCCGAAGGTGTCCTGAACGTACGTCCGGTCTTCGTCGGTCGTGGCCGGCGTGATGCGGTCGACCATGGAATTCGGGAAGCTCACGTGCTCCTCGATCCATCCTGCGAGCTCGGCGTCCAAAGCCCTCGCATGCGCCGTAAAGACGTTCTTGGCCATATCGCCATTGGCCTGAATATTGTCACAGCTACGGACAGTAAATGGCGTGATGCCACGCTCCCGGCGCAGCTTCAGAGCCTGCGTGACCAGGCCGAATACCGTACGCGGATGCTCGGGATCTGCCAGATCGGCGGCGACCAACGGGTTTTCGAGGTCGTAGGCGTGCGTGACCTGGTTGAAGTTGTATCCACCCTCGGTCACGGTCAGCGAAACGATCTTGATACTTTCCTGGGCCAAGTATTCGACCGCCCCGGCTGGATCCTCCGGCGCCCACACGTAATCGATGATCGATCCGATCACTCGAGTGTCCTCGTGGCCATCCGGGAAGCGCGCGACCAGAGTGTAGAGGTAATCCTGCTCGGCCAAGGTATCGCGCATGAATTTGTCATTGGGCAGAACGCCCATGCCGCAGATGGCAAAATCTTTGGCCTCTCCCTGAGTGAACAGCTCGTCCAAGTACCGTGCCTGATGAGCGCGGTGGAAGCCGCCGACTCCGAAGTGCACGACGCCGACGCTCAATTCGTTCCGGTCATAGGCCGGAATCCGGAAGGTGCTGCCTTCGACGAGGCGGGACTGCGCGGTCCGATCGATCTCCTGCAGGGTGGAATTCTTGAGTTTGACCATGGTTGCGGCCTTTCCGTGGCGAGCGGCTTTTCCCGGCAGCTCGCCCTCGATACTTAAGGGGGACTGTGGCTAGAGGCTCTTGCCGAGAAGCTCGAGGATCATCGACATCGAGATCGCTCCGGGATCCGGATGGCCGACCGATTTTTCGGCTAGCGGGCGGGCACGTCCTTTTTGGGGCCGGAGTTCAGCGGTCTTCTCGGCACTGTCCTTGGCCGCCTCTGTCGCCTTTCCCCAGGCCTCGCTGAGATCGCCTTCCTGGGACTCGAGCGTATCCGCGAAGGGCAAAAGGGCATCCAACAGGGTCTTGTCCCCAACTTTGGCACCACCCAGGGTGACCATGGAATCGGCGAAAGTGCGGACGGCACGGACCAAGTCTTCGTCCGTGAAGCTCTCGGCGGCGTCGTCGATCGTGTTGGCGGCCGCTTCGAGTGAAGCGCCCCAGAGAACACCCGACGTTCCGCCGGCCTGCATGGCCCAAGAGCGTCCCGCGGCTTTGATCAGCGACGCCGGGCCGGCCTTCTCTGGCGCTTCCTTGACGGTGGTCAGTGCGGCATCGCTGCCTTTGACCATACCGCGCCCGTGGTCGCCGTCGCCGGCGTAGGAATCGATTTCGCCGAGGTACGTCTCCTGGTCGTGCATCAGTTCTGCAACCGAGGCGACCGCCTTGCGAACGCGCTCGGAGATCTCGAGTGCTGCTGGGCTGGCTTCGACGAGAGACTCCTCGTCGAGCGCAGAAACCTTACCCTCGTAGGTCTCCTCGATGGTCTCCAGCGGCGCCGACTGCTTGCGGTATGCAGCGGCGTAGGCGTCCGCGGTCCAGAGAGGCTCCAACTCGTCGTCGAGCCACAGGACGGTCAGGGAGACTCCGCCCATGTCGAGGCTCGTGACCAGCTCGCCGACTTCGGGGTCCACAATCTCGTATCCCGCTTCGCGCAGCAGCGGAGCGATCGTGCGGTAGAGGAGGAAAAGCTCCTCGTACTTGGTGGTCCCGAGTCCGTTGACGATCACGCCGATGCGTCCGCCGGGATTTTCGGGCGCATCCTTGAGCACGGTGCGTACCAGAAGCCGGCCGAGCTCGGCAGCCGAGGGGCGAACGTCGTCGCGTATCCCGGGTTCACCGTGAATCCCGAGGCCTACGCCCATTTGTCCCGTCTTGACCTCGAACAGCGGTGTTTTGGCGCCAGGCATCGTGCACCCGGAGAATGCCACGCCGAGTGTGCGCGTCCGTCGGTTGGTCAGATTTCCGAGCCGCTCGACCTCGTCCAGGCTCTTGCCCGCCGCCGCGGCCGCGCCCATCGCCTTGAATACCGTGAAATCGCCCGCAATTCCTCGACGATTGTCGAACTCAGGGTCGGAAGCAATGTCGTCCTTGACCACAACGACCCGGGTGTCGATCCCTTCGGCGCGCAACATTTTTGCGGCAATACCGAAGTTCATGTTGTCGCCCGCGTAATTGCCGAACGTCAGGACGACGCCCTTGCCCTGGTCAGCCGCTTTGGCCACCGAATACACGTGGGCAGCAGACGGTGAGGTGAAAATGTTGCCGACCACCGCCCCGGAGGCGAAACCGGGGCCCACGAGACCAGCGAAGGCCGGATAGTGGCCGGAACCGCCGCCGACGATCACCGCGACCTGGGGAGTTTTCGGGGGCAGAGAAATCACTCCACCCGGGACCTGAGCCAACCGGTCCGAATACAAATCGACGAATCCTTCGAGCTGTTCATCGGAGAATTCGGCGGGATCATTGTAAAGCTTGGTCATGGGAGCGGTCTCCTCCTGGTGATCTCCGGGTGAGGCGCGAGCCGCTGACCCGGTTGTCAGGTGTGCGGGTGGCCCTGGCGTCGGGCCGCTTCGTGCGGGCCGGAATGCTCCGGCCCGCATTAGGGCTGATTACGGCTGGGGAAGGATCGAGACCTTGATGGACGAGCCTGCCGAATCGGCGACGCTGTCCAGGGCCTCCTGGAACTTCTCCAACGGGAACTGGTGCGTGCAGACTTCATCGAGCGGCAATTTGCCGGACTCGATGAGGCTGATGGCCTTCGGCCACGTGTACGGCCCGAGGTGGGCGCCCAGAACGCTGAGCTCTTTGTCATCCGAAATGATGGACCAATCCACGGACACATCCTGGCCGAAGACCGAGTACTCGACGTAAGTTCCGAGCTTGCGGAGGAGGTTGAGACCCTGCCCGACAGCTGATGGATGACCCGTGCACTCGATGTAGACATCGGCACCGTATCCGTCGGTCATCTCCTTGATCTTTGCAACCGCGTCCTCGTTGGCGATGTTGATGGTCATGTCCGCGCCGCACTTCTTCGCGAGCGCGAGCTTGGCGTCGTCCATGTCCAGGGAAATGATCTTGAGAGGATTCTTCTCGCGGACGCCCATGATCGCGCCCAATCCGATGGGGCCTGCGCCGGCGACCACGACGACGTCCTCGAACTTGATGTTCGCGCGCTCGACTGCGTGGAGCGAGCAAGCAAGAGGCTCGGCGAATGCGGCGTGCTGAGGCTTCACGTCTCTGGAAATCTTGTGAACCCGTGCGCGTTTGGGAACGAGCATGTACTCGGCCATTCCACCATTGAAGTTGCGGAAACCGAACATGTCATGCGGTCCGCACATCCAGTACTCGCCACGGAGGCAGAAGCGGCATTCCTCGCACGGAACGATCTGCTCGACGACAATCCGGTCGCCTTCGTGGACTCCGTGGTAGTTGAAAGCCTGGTCCGTTCCTGAGACCACGGTTCCGGTGATCTCGTGACCGGGGATGATGTCTTCCTGGGCCCACTGCGGACGGTTCTCGTCGCCCCAGAACTTCACGGCCCCGTGATAGCACTTCAGATCGGAGGCGCACACTCCCACCGCCTCGACCTTGATGATCAAGTCATCGGTACCGAGTTGCGGTACCGGTCGGGTCTCCAGGGTGTAGTCCTCGGGCTTATTGCAAACGACTGCTCGCATCTCGGTCGGTAGAGCGGTGGTGCTCATGGTCACTCCTTTGTGTCGCACGCGTATGTCACGCACCACACATTCTTGAAGACCCGAGCACATATGTCAAGCACATATGTTCACATCGTGAGTGATCGGGGTTACGATGTAGCGAAACCTATAGCACTACGAGCGAGTACTTCATGGATGACAAGAAGAACCTCAGGGACCTGTACGACGTCGATCGCCTCTACGCGGTTGCGCGCATGTACTACGAGGAAGAAAAAGGCCAATCCGCCATCGCGGAGGCTTTCAAGGTCTCGCGGCCAACCGTCAGTCGCATGCTGACGCACGCCCGGACCATCGGCATGGTGCAGATCCGGATAGTCCATCCGGACGCCGAGGGTCGCTCCGACCTGGCCGAGAGGCTCCGCTCCGCCCTGCATCTCGAAGAGGTTTACCTCGCCCGAGGCATGCAGCCCTCGACCATGGGCCAGGGAATGCTCCCGCCGGTGCAACGGGCGCTCGACGCCATGCACCTCGCACCGGGCGACGCGCTCGTCATCTCGTCCGGAATGGCGCTCTACGGCATAGCCCAAATGCGGCTTTCACGCCTCGATGGGGTCAAGTTGGTCCCTTCCGTCGGCGGTGTCTCCGAACCGGAGGCCTGGCACCAGACCAACGAGATCGTTCGCATGCTCGCGCAGAGCACGGGAAGCACACATTCCCCCCTCTTCGCGAGCGCAATCCCGTCCAAAAGCATTTACCAAGCCCTGCAAAAGGATGAATCCTTCGCGGAGGTTCGTCGGCTCTGGAGCTCCGCGAAAGGAGCGCTCGTCGGCATCGGCTCTCCGACGACGGGCCGAACCTCGCTGTCTTCCGCGATCCCGAAGGACAGCTTGCCCGATTCGATCGGCGACGTCTGCCTGCACTTTTTCAACAGGGAGGGCCGAGAGCTTACCTTCCCTGGCTCCGAGCGGACCGTCCGCATTCCCACAAAGGACCTTGCCGCCATCCCTTTCTCGACCGCAGTGGCCGTGGGCGAGGAAAAGTGCTGGTCCATCGTGACCGCGGCGTCCATGAAATACTTCCGCCGGCTGGTCACGGACGAAGCCACGGCGACGCATATCCTGCGCGCGCTGCGCACTTAAAACGGGAGGCACCGCCCGGGTCGACCTAGCCAAGCCCCAAAGCAATGAGCTTCGTCGCCGAAGCCTCATGAAGCCGAGGAACAGACCTATTCATTGAAGGGTCTTCGAGCCGGTGCTGAACCGTTGGATTCTCCCTGAAACGGTCCCCGAAGGCTGAGGGCCCCGGGAGAAAAACCCTTAAACGATCGACGCCCATGTGCCACCGATCTGGGCAACACATGGGCGTCGTATCCTCGAACCGTCTAGTCGCGGCTGTCCGGTTGCTGGATTGTCACGTTGTTTTCGTTAGCCTCCTGGATCGCGAGGGCCTGGGTATCGGCCTCCTTGATCTTGCGGCGATGCTCCGGATCGTCCTGCTCGGTGCGCAAATGGCCGACCATGATGAAGGCGCAGGCGTACAAAGCCACGAATGCCCAAATCACGGTGGAATTCTGGGCAAAACTGCTCATGCCCATTGCACCGGTGATGTTCAGGACGATGGCGACCACGGCGGTCCCCAAGAAGGTGGCGCCGCCCGCGGCGGTGGTATACATGGCCATAGCGGCGCCGCGGTGATCAGGGGCGTTGGCCGGCATGATGGCCCCCATCGGCACGAAGCCCGCCAGGAATATGCCATAGCAGATACCGGCGATCACGGCGAGAATGTATCCCCAGTTGGACCCTGCGGGCACCATGTGGGGCACGTACCACCACGCGAGCAACGAAACCGCGGAGGCGAAGACGCCGAACCAACGGACCGTTGTGACCCAGCCGAGGCGGTCGCCCAAGTTACCGAAGAACGCATTGAACAGAATGTTTCCTGCGTAGACGCACACCGTCATCGCGAGCCAGCGAGACTGCCCCCAGCCCAATGTCGTACTGATCACCGCGGGCATGATGATGAACATGCCGAACTCGGGTGCGGTGTTGATCAAACGAACCAGGAAGCCTTGAAGGACCTTGCTGTTGGTGAAAGTCAGGCGAAGGCCCGAGAGGATCACCTGCGAAGCGGTCTCACCCTCGGGGGCAATACGGCGTTTTCCCTTCTCGTCATGGCATCCGAACCACACGAGCAGGAAGCCGACGATGTTGAGAACGCAGGAGAAAATGATCGCTCCGGACTCGCCGACCACGCCACCGCCAAAGGTTGGGATGGCGCCGATGGCGACCAACGAGCCGAGGGTCGGCAGACCACCGGTGAACATCACGTAGAACCAGCCAATGGCGGTACCGGCCTTGGACTTCAACGCGGTGATGTTGACCCACACCAAGAAGGAGAAGGTGAACAATGGCATGCCGAATCCGCGGAAGAAATAGGTGACCGCAACCAGCCAGAAGATCCCGCTGGCCATGGCCAGAAGGAATCCGATCTGGAAGACGGCCCACACGAGGAAGCCGATGAGCATAACCCTCTTCGGCCCAATGAGGTCGGAAAGAGCGCCGGAAAGGTAGCTGCCCACCGCCACGGCCAAGGAATACGAGGCGATAATCCCGGCGACAGCACTCTCAGGGCTGTGCAGAACCTCCACGAGGTGCGGGGTCAAAATATTCGACTCGACACCGAGGCCGGTCATGAACAGCAGGACTCCGAGGAAGCCCCACTTGAGAACCGAAGGTATGCCGATACGGTCGAGGTAATGCCCTTCGACCTTGAGAGGTACCGAAGGATCTGCGGTGGAAGACATAAGGTGCTCCTTCTTGGGGGCTCGACGTCCGTCCCCGTTGACAAACTCCGCCTACGGGACCTCGCCGTCATCCGGTGATGGTAAAGAACGTGAGGCGTCCCACAGGCATGCGGTTAGCTTAGGCGCGGATCGCCACTTCGCACAACCGTTCTGAACAAATGTGCACGCGGATAGCGTCCTGGGAGAAGACCGACCTGACCTCCCGGCTGGAAAATGCGCGCCCTTGGCAACGGCGCAGCCCCCGCCTTCCGTCAATATTTCGAATTATGACGCCCCGTGAAAGGTGTGACTACACATCTCCGTCGCTTCAGTTCAGGGTCCGAGCGCGTGTTGTAATGGGGCTGACGCGGAGGCTCCGGGCCATTCCGTCGACCCCAAAAACTCACCGCACCGAGTAGAGAGATTCATAGCCGTGAAGAAAAAACTTGGCGCCCTCCTGGCGATTGTTCCCTTAACCCTTGGGCTCGCCGCATGCGGGGGCAACGACACCCCCAGCGGCCCCGAAACCAAAGACGGCAAGACGGTCGTGAAGGTCGCCATCGCCAAGGAAATGGAAGTCAATACCGCCCTCAAGGAAGAGGCTGCCAAGCAGGACATCGACATCGAGTACAAAGAGCTCGACAACTACACCGAGGCCAACCCGCAGTTGACGCAGGGTCAGGTTGACCTGAACTGGTTCCAGCACATCTCCTACTTGGCCAATTACAACGTGGACAACGACGACGATCTTCAGATCGTCGGGCCCACCGCGATCTTCCCGATGGGCCTCTACTCGAAGAACCACAAGTCCCTCGACGAGATCCCGGAGGGCGGAAAGATCGCAATCCCGAACGACGCGGTCAATCAGGCTCGCGCGATCAACGTCCTGAAGTCGGCAAATCTTCTGAAGCTCAAGAGCGATACTCTCCAGCCGACCGAAAACGACATCGACAAGGACAACTCCAAGGTGACCGTGACCTCGGTCGAAGCGAACCAGACCGTGACCTCGATGTCCTCGGTGGATGGTTCCGTGGTCAACAACGACTTCCTCGATGATGCAGACCTCGATCCCAAGAATGCCCTCTTCCAGGACGACGCATCCCAGGATTCGGCCCTCCCGTACGTCAACCTGTTCGTCGCACAGAAGGGGCAGGAGGACAACGAGACGTACAAGAAGATCGTGGACATCTACCACAGCAAGCCCGTTCAGGACGCCCAGCAGAAATCGTCCAAGAACACCGCCGTCGTGGTGGACACCGACGTCAACAAGTTGCGCGATGTCCAGAAGAAACTCGAGGACGAGAACAAAGAAAAGAAGTAAACCAGAGTTTCACCACTCGTCTCGGTGATCGACGCCGGCCCGACAGCTCAGCTGCCGGCCGGCGTCGTCCGCTCTCACGGTGTGAAACGATCGAACCCCTCAACAGTCGACAAGCAAGGGAATGCACATGACCGAGCACACGAGTCCCGTGTCCGAGGCGCACTCTTCGGACATGGTGGTCCTCGATCACGTCTCCAAGGTATTCAAAACCGGGAAGAACCCCGTCAGAGCCGTGGACGACGTCTCGCTCACGATCAAGCGTGGACAGATCTACGCGATCATCGGCTATTCAGGTGCCGGAAAGTCCACATTGGTCCGCCTGATCAACGGCCTGGAAGCCACCACATCGGGAACCTTGACGGTGGAGAATACGACAATCTCAGGGGCCAAGGAGGCCGACCTGCGCAAGGCCCGAACCAATATCGGCATGATCTTCCAGCAGTTCAACCTCATGAACTCAAAGACCGTTTCCGGTAACGTCGATTTCCCGCTCAAAGTAGCGGGCTGGTCGGGTGACCGCCGCAAGAAGCGGGTCGAGGAGCTCCTGGAGTTCGTGGGGCTGGGTGAGAAGGCCAAAAGCTACCCCGATCAGCTGTCGGGTGGTCAGAAACAGCGCGTCGGCATTGCCCGCGCCCTCGCGACCGAGCCCTCTCTTCTCCTCGCCGACGAATCCACTTCCGCGCTGGATCCTGAAACCACGGAGGAAGTTCTCGGACTTCTGAAGAAAGTCAACGAAGATCTGGGGATCACCGTCGTCGTGATCACCCACGAAATGGACGTCGTCGCCTCGATCGCGGACCGAGTGGCCGTGATGGAGAAGGGCAAGGTCGTGGAAGAAGGCAATGTCTACGACGTCTTTTCGAATCCTCAGACCGCGCCCGCTCGGAGGTTCGTGTCCACGACCGTCAAACCGACCCCTTCCGGCGACCGAGCCAGCGAGTTGATGGAGCGCCACCGTGGCTTCCTCGTCAGCGTCGAGGTCACGGACCAGACCGAATTGGGAGATGTCCTCTCACGGCTCGGTGATCGCAACGTGCGCTTCAACATCGTCGAGGGCGGCCTGGAAACCCTCCAGGGACGCACCTACGGAAAGCTCACCCTTGAGCTGCTGGGCGAGGTCTCCGCGGTCGATGCCGCCGTTGAACAGCTGAAACTCGTTACACTCGTCCAGGAGGTGCGCGCATGATGTCGCTGAATCCCCACTCCCTCATCGCCGCCACCATCGAGGCAAAGCCCAAGACCGACTGGAGCGAGGTCCGCCCTGATCTGGTGCAGGCGACCTTGGAAACCATCCAAATGGTCGCGATCACCATGGTGATCGCGGGCATCGGAGGGTTCCTGATCGGTTTGCTGCTGTACACGACCCGTCGCGGGAATATCTTGCAGAACAGGCCCCTGAATTGGGTCCTCAACCTCGTGGTGAACTTCGTTCGCCCCATTCCTTTCATCATCCTTCTCGTTGCCCTGGGGCCAGTGATGCTCGCGACCATCGGCACCACGATCGAGATGAAGGCCGCCGTATTCGGCATGGTCGTCGCCGCGATCTTCGCCGTCGCGCGGATCGTGGAGCAGAACTTGGTGTCGATCGACCCGGGAGTGATCGAAGCAGCCCGGGCCATGGGTGCCTCAAAGGCTCGCATCATGTTCTCGGTCATCCTTCCCGAGGCTCTCGGCCCGCTCGTTCTCGGTTACACGTTCCTGCTCATCGGTGTCGTCGACATGTCCGCAATGGCGGGTTACATCGGCGCCGGCGGCCTGGGCGATTACGCACTGTCCAAGGGCTACCAGCGTTTCAACTGGGATATCACCATGGCTTCCGTGCTGATCATCATCGTGATGGTCCAGTTCGTTCAGCTTTTCGGAAACTGGCTCGCCCGCAAGATTATGCGGCGATAGTCCGTTTCGGTTCCCTTACGACGACGCCCGCCGTGCCTTCTCGAGAAAGCACGGCGGGCGTCGCCGTAGTTGCTGACGGGCCGGAGCCTACAGCTTCTCCATAACCTCTTTTTTGACCTCACGGCGCAGCGTTTTGCCGAGCATCGAGCGGGGGAAATCCTCCAATTCGACGATGCGGCGAGGGACCTTGTACCGGGTGACTTTGGTGTAGCAGTGCTGACGCAGAGCTTCGGCATCGAGGGCGTGGCCGGCAGCCATGATGACGGCCGCCACCACTTCTTCCCCTCCTCCCTCGGCGGGAATTCCTACGACCGCAGCGTCCTTGACCGTATCGAATGTCTTCAAAGCGGTCTCGACCTCGGAAGGAGATACGTTGAATCCCCCGGTGATGATGACTTCTTTGAGCCTGTCGACGACGAAGAGGAATCCGTCGGCATCCATGGTCACCACGTCTCCGGTGCGCAGCCAGCCGTCCGCGGTCACGGTCTGCCTCGTTGCTTCTTCGTTCTTCCAATATCCGCGGAACACCTGGGGGCCTTTGACCCACAACTCGCCGGCTCGCCCGTCCTCGACGTCCTGGAGCGTTTCGGGGTCGACAATACGGATATCGGTTGAGGGGAAGGGCGTCCCGATGGACCCCGCTCTGCGCGATTCGTTCAACGGGTTGCAGGCGACCAACGGCGCGCATTCGGTCAGTCCGTACCCTTCGACCAAATAACCTCCGGTTTTGGCTTCCCAATCGGCCACGAGCTGCGACGGCAGGTTCATCGCACCGGAAACGGAATACCGGATACCGGAGAGGTCAGTGCCCCGTTCATTGGCCATGTCCAGCATCCGCTGGTAGACGGGTGGCACTGCGGGGAGAATAGTCGGTTTGGACTTCTTCATCGCACCGAAGACGAGGTCGAGGTCCACGGTGGGGAACAGAACGAGCTTGGCCTGGACTGCGACGGCGACCCCCAGCCCGAGAGTCATTCCGTAGGCGTGGAACAGCGGCAACAGAGCATAGATGACTTCCTCGTCGTCCAGTCCGATCCATTCTTGCCCCATTTGCGCATTCGACTCCAGATTCCGGTGCGTCAGCATGACGCCCTTGGGATCCCCCGAGGTTCCTGACGTGTAGAGCAGAAGAGCCGTGTCATGGGCGGTCGGCCGATGATGGTCTTCTGCGATCGGCTCGTTCTTGAGCATCTTGCGCCACGGGGTAGTGTCGGGGGCCGGCCCCTCGAGCTTTTCGCGGGAGTCCTTGGCCTTTTTGAACGGCAATTTGAGGGCCAGCCGCATGTGCGTCGGCATCGCCTCAACCAGGTTGACCGAAACAATCTCTCGAGGGCGGACGTCCGCAGGCTGATGCGTGACTTTGTCCGCGATCTTGTCCCACACGAAAGCGATCTTGGCGCCGTGGTCCTCGAATTGATGCCTCAGTTCGCCTTCGGTGTACAGCGGATTGTGCTCGACCACTACTCCGCCCACCCTCAGAATCGCGTAGAACGCGACGACGTGCTGCGGGCAGTTCGGCAGAATTACGGCGACACGATCCCCGGGTTGGACGCCCAGGAGACGCAGCCCCTCCGCAACCCTGTTGACCTGGTCCCCGAGGGTTGCGTAACTGGTCGCCGCGCCGAAGAACTCCAGGGCAGTTTTGGATCCTGCCGCTCGCACGGATCTCTCCATCACGTGGACCAGTGAGGTCTCCGGGAGATCAAGCTCGGTTGCGGTGTCAGGATTGTAATTCTTGAACCACGGTCGTCGATTCGTCAGGGGCCCTGAGGCGTCTGTCTGGGGTTCTGGCATATATGAGATTCTGCCATGAGGGCCTCTGCACCTGGAATACTGTCCACCATGAGTGCACGCCGCAATACGCAATGGACAAAAGACGAAGTCCGAACAGTCATGAGGGAAATCAACAAAAGAATGCTGATCGGGGTCGGCATCGCGATCCTGGTCGGATTGTTCATCATCGGACTGGCCGCCCTGTTCTCCTGAATTTGCTCTTCCCATCTGGCCGCATGGAAGCGGTCACGGAAAGGTTCCGTCGAATGACCACACCTCAGACAAGTCACGATGACATGACCATGCGCGAGCGCATGCAGGCCGGACTCCCGTACCGGGGCGAGACTACGGCAAACGAGACCAATAACTCTGCCGACCTGACACATCGCACGTCCGCCGAAGCGGCGAGAATGACGGAGCGCTATCACCGGCTTGATCTGGAAGAGGATCCGGCCGCCCTCACCCTCTTGGGCGAACTGCTGGGAAGCATGGGCCGAGATGTTCGTATCCGAGCGCCGCTTCAGGTCGATTACGGGTACAACATCCACATCGGCGATCGGCTCTTCGCGAATTTCGGGCTCACGGTCCTGGACGTGTGCGAGGTCAGGATCGGCGACGACGTGCAGATCGGCCCGAACGTCCAATTGCTGTGCCCAACACATCCGTTGAACCCGGTGGACCGCAGGAGGGGGTGGGAAGGCGGGCTGCCCATCACGATCGAGGACAACGTCTGGCTGGGTGGCGGCGCAATCATCCTGGCTGGCGTCACCGTGGGCCATGATTCGGTGGTGGGAGCGGGTTCGGTGGTCACACAGGACATTCCGCCGTATTCCGTGGCCGTCGGATCGCCCGCGCGAGTCATCAAGACCGTAGACCCCGAAGAGCGTTCGGGACAGTACGCCGTCGAGAATTTTCCACGCGCGTACAGGGAACAAGTCGCCGCGGAATCGCATGGCCCTGGAGACACACGAACGACAACAGGAGAGGAACTCGTATGAGGAACCGGAACGAAGGACCGTGGGACGAGGGTCGGGGCGGCGAATCCGATGCCGATGTGAACGACCCGAACCGTACGATCCCCTTGGACGGCGATCCCACGGAGGTGCTCTCCGACCAGCGGAGCCAGCAAATCGACGAGGACCGTACCGAGGTACTCGACGGCGGTCGGACGGAGGTCCTATCGACCGACGATCAGCGAACACAGATCCTGGATCACGGATCATGGGGCTCCTCGGCCGCTGAGGACCCGAATGTCACCCGACCGCTCCCGTCGTACGGTGAGGCATCGACGTCGCCGACCGCGCAGAGGAGCTCCGGCCTCGAATACGACGATCAAGCCTCCGTGCCTCAATCCGGTCCGCGGGAGTTCACCCCAACGGAGTACCCCGGATCAGGCTCCTCGCAAGCCCGGCAGACGGCGGTTCCGCCCGGAGGCCCCGGTCAGCCGGGGGGCTATGCGGGCCAAACACAGGCGCCGTCCGGCGCTGACCTGCGGGCGATGGTGGTGCGACGCCAAAAGGCTGAATACGGCCGGCTCCAGCTCCTCCCGGGTCTCTTGGGGTGGCTCGTCGCGATGACGCTCATCGGTTTCCTGACGTGGATCGTCGGGGCTGTTGCCCCTAGTGCGGCCGGAACCAGCGTTCCCGCTCACGTAGGGGACTCGATGCAGAATCTCGTCCAGGGTTCCGGGAACGGGGCGGTATGGGGCGCCGTTTTCGGTGTGATCTTCTTCGTCTCGTATGTTGCCGGTGGATACGCCGCAGGCCGCGCGGGACGATTCTCCGGGGTCAAACAGGGCGTGGCCGTGTGGCTCTGGCAGCTCATGGGAACCGCAGTGACGACTGTGTTGACGCTGTTTCTGGCGGATCGCATGGGAAACAGCGTGCCGCTCGGCTCGGTTCAGTCGCTCGGAGGTTCGGACTTCATGTGGGGACTCGCCGCGGCGGTCTCCGCGCTCATCGTGGGTCTTATCGGGGCGATCCTGGGTGGCCTGTGGGGCACACGCTTCCACCGCGCGGTAGACCGTTGGGGCTTCGAGGGACGCTGATCTTCGCGGCGGATACGGGTCGCTGAAGAGCTATACCGTCTCGCCCTCTCGAGTCGGGACCCAGCGCAGAAGACGCTCCCTCGTTGCTTCGATGCCGAAAGGCGACGAAGCAACGAGGGAGCGTCTTCATGCGGCTCGCTCCGTGAAACCAGCCGCTTACATGTCCAGCAACAGCGCGGGCTCTTCGAGCACGGCGGCGACGTCGGCCATGAACCGCGCCGAGAGGTCGCCGTCGACGATGCGGTGGTCGAATGACCCGCCCAATGTGGTGACCCAACGCGGGATGACCTCACCGTCGACGACCCAAGGCTTCTGCTTGATCGTTCCGAAGGCGAGGATCGCGGCCTCGCCCGGGTTGATGATGGGAGTTCCGGTATCGATTCCGAGCGCCCCGATGTTGGTGATCGTCATCGTCCCCCCGGACATCTCTCCCGGTTGTGTCTTTCCTTCCCGTGCTTTCTGGGTCAGTGCGTTCAGGGCCACAGCCAATTCACGCAGAGAGAGGTCCTGGGCGTCCTTGATGTTCGGCACCATCAGCCCGCGCGGTGTTGCCGCGGCGATACCCAAATTGATGTACCGCTTGATCAAGATCTCCGAATCCGTCCATTGGGAGTTGACCTGCGGATTCCTGGCGGTGGCCCAGATGACGGCTTTGGCCAGGATCAACAACGGTGTGACCTTCAC
The DNA here is from genome assembly GCF_013394385.1 of Kocuria sp. TGY1127_2. Taxonomy (NCBI): domain Bacteria; kingdom Bacillati; phylum Actinomycetota; class Actinomycetes; order Micrococcales; family Micrococcaceae; genus Kocuria; species Kocuria sp. TGY1127_2. Next base: position 582,041 of record NZ_AP022834.1, on the reverse strand, counting down.
GCCCTCGAAAGTGGGAGAGGTTTTGAGACGCTTGACGAATTCCATGGTCCGGGATGCGTCCACGTCCACGAAGATCGAAACGTGCGGAGCCTCGAAAGCGGATTTGACCATGGCTTTCGCGGTTGCTTTGCGGACGCCCTTCACGGGAACGCGTTCGACGCGTTCCTCGGGGCCACCGCGTTGGACCCAGAAGTTGGATGGTTTGTGGCTTTCAACATCCTGAGCGTGGGCCGCGTAGTTAACCAGGTCGCGTTGTGTGACTTGGCCCTGGGGACCGGTCGCGGGAACGTCGGCGAGGTCAATGCCCAGATCCTTGGCGGCCTTTCGCACAGGCGGTTTGGCCAAGGTCGGCCGCCGCGGTGGCTCCGTGCCGACGGTACGGTGCGCAGCGGCATGCTCCATCGGCTGGTCAACGGCTCGACCCGGCAATCGTTTGAGAGCCCCACGACCTTCTTCCGCCAGGCGCTTCGCTCGCTCAGCAATCCCCGTGCCAAAATTTCCGCCCTGGATCGGCGCGCGGTTCAGGAGCTGAGTCAGGAGGGTCTCCGACGGCTCATTTCCTTCTCCCGCCGCGCCAACCTGGTCCAATCGGCCCTGACGCGTGGCCCCGCCCCCGATCGGGCGTTTGCGCGCCCGTCTCTTGACCGGATCGGCTTTGGGGCCCGAACCTACGAGCGCGGCGGTCTGGTCTTCGGAGGATGCCGACGTCGAGCGTGAGCTCTCGCCGTCGGTCGCGTCCGCCCCTGTGGTTGAGGCGTCTGCTTGAGCCGTCGGTGCCGCTTGCGCAGCGAAGCTATCGGCTTCCTTTTCCGCGACAGGAACCTGGGAATCCGGTTCGTTGACCGTGGGCGGGCCGATCGTATCGGATTCCGCAGCAGCGCCTTCGGGAGAGCCTCCGTCGGCGGAAGCGGTGGCCGAAACGGAGATCAACGGGGCGCCTACTTCGACGGTTGCGCCTTCTTCGGCGATGATGCGTTCAACCGTGCCCGCGAACGGGGAAGGGAGCTCGACGACGGATTTTGCGGTTTCGATCTCGACGAGCACGTCGTTGACATGGATCGAGCTTCCGGGCCGGACCTTCCACGAGAGGATCTCGGCCTCGGTCAGGCCTTCCCCAACGTCCGGCAGATGAAAAATCGAAGACAATGTGAACTCCTGAATTCCGGGGCTGACTAGTAATTCAGCGAACGGTCGATGGCCTCGAGCAAACGGTCGATGCTGGGGAGGTAATCTTCTTCAACGCTGGCCACGGGGTAAGGCATGTGGTATCCGCCGACTCTGAGGACAGGAGCTTCCAGACTGTAGAAGCAACGTTCCGCGATGACCGAAGCCAGCTCCCCGCCCATGCCGCCGAAGGTCGGGGCCTCGTGTGTGACGACGAGTCGTCCTGTTTTGTTGACCGAACGCTCGACGGAGTCGAAGTCCAAGGGCGAAATCGAACGCAGGTCAACGACCTCGATGCTGAGTCCGTCCTCGCGCGCCGCATCCGCGGCCGCGAGCGCGACCGGCACGAGCGGACCGTATGCGGCCAACGTCAGGTCGCGACCTTCGCGAACTATTTGTGCACGTTGAGTCGTGGGGACCCGGGCAGCGCGTTCGACGTCGCCCTTGAGCCAGTACCGTCGCTTCGGTTCCAAGAAGATCACGGGGTCCTGAGAGGCGATTGCTTCCCGAAGCATCGAGTAAGCGTCCTGGGCATTCGACGGGGACATCACTCTGAGGCCGGCGGTATGAGCGAACAGAGCCTCCGGGGATTCGGAATGGTGCTCGATCGAGCCGATATTCCCGCCGTACGGGATACGGATCACGACGGGCAGACTGATGGCTCCGCTGGAGCGCGCGTGAATCTTGGACAGCTGAGAGGTGATCTGGTTAAAGGAAGGAAAGACGAATCCATCGAACTGGATCTCGCAGATTGGACGATAACCCCTCATGGCCAGACCTATGGCGGTTCCCACGATTCCCGCTTCGCCGAGCGGGGTATCCATGACGCGGTCGGCTCCGAATTCGTCTTTGAGCCCCTGAGTCACGCGGAAGACTCCGCCCAAAGTTCCAATGTCTTCGCCCATCAAAAGGACCTTGGGGTCCTCGTTCATGGCGTCTGACATCGCCGCGTTGAGCGCTTTGGCCATGGGCATCGATTCCACTGCACTTGCCTGTGCTGATACGTCGCTCATGGTCAGCGGCCGCCTTCCTGGGTTTCGGCTTCGTCGAACCCCGCTTCGTACTCGTGGAACCAGGCTCGTTCTTGTTCGACGAGCGCATTCTCTTCGGCGTAAACGTTCTCGAAAGCATGATCGAATTCCGGCGGCTCCATGGCGAGGACCGCCTCGCGAATCGATGCACCGTATTCTTTGGCCTCCGCGTTGGCTTCCTCGAAGAACGCGTCGTCAACGCCTTCCAGGCGAAGATGCTTTTCCAGGCGCACGAGGGGGTCCTTGGTCGTCCACTCGTCTTCTTCGTCACGAGTCCGGTACTTGGTCGGGTCGTCGGCCGTGGTGTGGGCGCCGAGACGGTACGTTTCGGCCTCGATCAATACCGGACCTTCCCCGCGGTGGATCTTTTCCATGGCATAGGCCGTGACGGCCTGGACTCCGAGGATGTCATTGCCGTCCACGCGGATTCCTTCGAATCCGTATCCGGCGGCGCGCTCGGCCAAAGGCAGGCGAGACTGCGTGGAGAAGGGAACCGAAATCGCCCATTTGTTGTTCTGGATGAAGAACAGAACAGGGGCGTCGTAGGAGGCGGCGAAGACCATGGATTCGTGGGCTTCCCCTTCGGTCGACGAACCATCGCCGAAGTAGACGACCGTCGCCGAAGACTCCTCGGAACCCTGCGCAACCTCCTTATTCACGTGCTGGTCGAGTTTCTGTCCCATGGCATATCCCACGGCATGCGGAATTTGAGAGGCCAACACGAAGGAGTACAAGTTGAAGTTGTGTTCCTTGGGGTTCCATCCTCCGGGCGAGTATCCGCGGAAGATCCTCATCAAGTCTTTGAGATCGACACCGCGCTCAAACGCCAGCGCATGCTCCCGGTAGGAGGGGAAGATGTAGTCGCGCTCGGGTATGGCGCGTGCCGAACCGATCTGCGCGGCTTCCTGACCTTTGGACGGAACCCACAGTGCAAGTTTGCCTTGCCGTTGCAGGGAGGTCGCTTCGTCGTCGAAGCGCCGAACTTTCAGCATATTGGCATATGACCCTTTGAGGTCCTCGAGGGTGACGTTCTCGATGTAGGGATCAAAGTCCGGATCCGAACCGCGGTGACCGTTCTCGTCCAGAATGGTCACCCGGTTCAGACGGCCCTCGGTCGCCCCGGGGTGGGGGGTTTCCGCGGTTTCCATGAGTCCTCCCATGTGGCTAGGTTGTCCGGCGCCCGGCTGGTCCGCCGGGTCGCGTTATGCGCAAGTCCCGCGGATCAAAAAATACACCCTTAGCCTACCTGCCGGAGTTGCCCAGGAACTCTCCGGCGATCCGAATGAATCTCGAATTCGCCTCATCTTCTCCGATGCTGACCCGGACGCCTTCGGGCTGGAACGCACGCACGGACAACGCGTTCTCATCGGCTAGCTGCGCGAAGTCCTGAGATTTTTCGCCCAAGGGAAGCCATACGAAGTTCGCACGGGTCGTAGGGATGTCCCAACCCTGTTCCTCCAGGGCATTGACGACGCGCGTTCGCTCCGAGACGAGATGCCGGACCTGTTGCTCGACGTCGTCGGCGTGTTCGACCGAAGCGATGGCAGCTTCCTCGGCCAATTTGGTCACGGCGAAGGTCGTGGCCGAAACGCGGAGGTACTGTGTGACTTCCGGGTGCGAAATCGAGTATCCGACCCGCAAACCGGCGAGCCCGGCGGCTTTGGAGAATGTGCGGAGGAGCACGAGGTTCGGGTAGTCGGGGTAGAGATCTATACCCTCCGCGAGCCCGCCTTCGCTTCTTTCCTGCTCGTTGAGTTCGGAAGCCTGGCAGAACTCGAGGTAGGCCTCGTCCAACACAACCACGATGCGGGACGGGACCTTGGCCATGAATTCCTGGACCTTTTTCTTTGTCAGGGCCGGCCCGGTCGGGTTGTTGGGTGTGCACAGGATGACAACCTTGGTGCGATCGGTGATCGCATCGGCCATGGCGTCCAGATCATGCTCGCCGTTGGCCAAATTGGGTATACGCACTTCCTTGGCTCCCGCAAGACCTGTGACGATCGGGTACGCCTCGAAGGATCTCCACGGGTAGATGACCTCATCCTGGCTGCCGTCTTCGTTGCCACCCGCGAAGGCCGCGAGGATCTGGGCGAGAGCTCCGAGGCTCCCCGCACCGGTGACGATGTCATCCGGGTCGACACCGAGGTGCCGTCCCAGAACCGCGCAAAGCTCCGTGCACAACGGATCGGGATAACGGTTGGATGTCGAAAATTTCTGGATCACTGACTGAACAGCCGGAACCGGGCCGAAGGGGTTCTCATTCGAGGACAACTTGTATTGTTGAAGGCCTTCGACCGCACGGGGCGGCTTCCCCGCGGCGTACTTCGGCAATGCGCTGAAGACATGTCGCGGGGTGATTCTTTCGTCATGGGGGATCAGATTTTCGCTCATGAATTCCACTGTATCCGCTCATTCGAGCAAAAGTGTCAACGGTCACGCCAACGCTCTCCGTGCCATGCTTGAGGTCGACCGTCACTTCATCCTGCGGTCATAGGACTCGGATGATGCTTCGAAAGTCAGGGTCTGAACGGATGCCCCGACAGGAATCGCTTCCTGAATCATTCGTTGCTGTTCTTGCCCCTCGGAGGTCCGCGCCAATTCGCGGTCGGCGACCCGAGCGGCCCGCACATATGTCTCGGCGTCGTGCGTCATCTGGATTGCCCCGCCTTTCCCGACGTTGCTGCTCACGACGACGGCGTGATCGTTGCCTGGGTCGGAGCCCCCGCCGGTCAGGACCGGGACCGGATCGTTCACGTCTGCCAGGTGAAGGACTTTGGTCTTCGGGTCGACTCCTCGGTAGGTGACGGTAGGCGTCCCCGTGGTCACTACCCCACGGATGGTGTACCGCCGCGAAAATTCTCGGTTCGCAGCAAGGCTCATGGCGGTCATTCCGCCTTGGCTGAAACCGGAGAGAATGACGGGGTCCGTGGATCCGGCGCCTGCCTCCTGGAGAGCTCGATCGACCATCTGCATGAGCCCTGGGGACTCCGATAAGGGCGTACCGGGGCTTGTGGTCACGACGTCGAGGATACTGTAGGCGCCGTCAGGATCCGTTCGGCTCGAAAGATTGTCAAAGTCAGTCCCGGGGATCGAGACCACGAAGGATTTCGTGCCATCCGGTCTGTGCACGACCCTCACGTCGATATGGGCCAGGGACACGCGGTTCTGGGGACCGTGAGCGGCATCGTGCACGATATCGCGTTCCCCTGCCTTCTTGAGGCCCTCCGCAATAGTAGATACGTTGGCCGCCTCGCTCATCACCGTCATGGCAGAAGACTCGACGCGCCGGAAGTCTCTCAAACGAACGAGCCCCAGGCCCATGCGCCGCCTGAGCTGTTTGACCCGGGCGACGTCCAGGCGCAGATGTTCCAGGGGAATGCCGCTGCCCTTGATCGATGAACGCGTTGCTGCGGCCGTTCCGCGGACCGAGGCGTCGGCCGCGAGAATCGCACCACCCGTGGCCGCGAAGGTTCCCACGGCGGCCAGGAGGCCCAGAGGATTACCTCCGCTGAACATCGCGGATCCGTAAAGATGGCGGTAGGGAAGAGAGTGGACAGCGTCAAAGCCGCTGACCAGAACCTCAGCGAGGTGCTCTGCCTCCTCATAGGACGTCCGGGCCAGATGGAGTTTCGCACCGTACTCGGCCACGGACGACCCTAAGGACAGTAGAAGTTTCTGCGCTTCGTCGAGCTCCTGCGCGGCCACGACCGCTTCCGAGGAAATGCGGGCCCAAAGGTGTTCGATCTCGGTCCGAAGAGCAACGGCCGCGACCACGGCTCCACCGTAGATTTCTCCAGCTCCCTGCAATTCGGCCTCGAGGCGGGCAATCTCTTCGGTGTCGATCCTTTGCTGCGACGTTGACGTGCGCACCGTCGCGCTACCGGCAGGCACTGCGCCCCAACCGACCTGGAATGCGCCCGTTGCTTGGGCCGGGGCGAGTCCGAAGATGCACCATTCGCGAAGGCTGGCGTTCCACGGCGTGGTCATTGTGCACACCCGTGGTTTCCTGCGGCCACGGCGGCCAAGGCGTCTCGGACGAGGGAGGATTCCACGGTGTTCTCGTATGCGCTCCTCAGCTGCCGGACTGCGTTGGAGTCCAGCAGGGCCGCGGATCCGAAAGCGGCCGTTCCCACCGCCTCTCGGGATCGAGTTTCCGCCTCCGAAGCGACCCGACCGGCGGTTTGCACCATTTTCTCTTCCCAACCCGCCAACTCGTGTGAGATCTGTTCGAGCCGATGACGGATCTCCACGCCCGCCCGCCGTACACGGGATTCTGCCCTGCGCATCGCTTCTTCTGCGGCGTGAGATCGTGCGGCTTGGCGGCGAATGCCCTCCCGGAACAGTTCCGCCGCCGCGGATTCCCACGTGGTCTGGGCCGTCCCCTCGACTCTTGCCCCGGCTGACCGTACGGAAGCCAATTGCCCTGCCAATTGTTCCGCGAGGTCCGTGAGTCTTTCTTCGGCGGCCATTCCCGCACGCCGTACGACCATGGGCGCCACCAGCCCCAGCGCGGACACGATATCCATTTCTTCCCTTTCCTCCCCCGGGGAAGCGGATCACTTGTCCGCTTCGATGCCGAACATCCTGGCCCATGGAGAGTCGGGGCGTCTCCCACAGCGTCCGGTATCCCGCCACCGTGTGGACAACCGTTGAGTTCCTTCAGTGTTGATTGCCCTGTGGACAAACTCGGAGGGGCGTGGTGGCCGTGCCACAATAAAGGCATGGCCAATTCTTCAGAGAACACCAATCTGTCCAGTTCGACTCTCCCGAACGGGCGCACAAGCCTGACCCAGGTCTCCCCTCCCATTGCCCTCGGGCCCCTGGACGGTCGGTACCAGCCCCAGACCACACCGTTGACGGATTACCTCTCGGAAGCGGCGCTCAATCGCGATCGCGTGCACGTCGAGGTCGAATGGTTCATCTACCTCTGCCGCAATGAGGTTCTGCCCGGTCTTGCCCCTCTGACGGAGGACCAGGTAGCGGGTCTGCGCGCCATCGTGACCGATTTCGACGCCGACTCGATCAAGGAATTGGCCGAGATCGAAGCCGTGACAGTGCATGACGTCAAGGCGGTCGAATATTTCATCGGAAATCGCCTCGATGCACTGGGCCTAGGTCATCTCAAACCGCTCGTGCATTTCGGATGCACATCGGAAGACATCAACAATCTTTCCTACGCCGTGGGCATCCGGGACGCGGTCCACAACGCGTGGGCACCTGCCGCGCGGGAGCTCGTCGGTGTGGTGACCGACCTGGCCGAATCGGCCCGTGATATTCCCATGATGTCCCGGACCCACGGGCAGCCGGCGACGCCGACGACCCTCGGCAAAGAAATGGCCGTCCTCGCGTTCCGCCTCCAGCGGCAGATCAAACACGTGGAAAACCAGGAGTTCCTGGGCAAGATCAATGGTGCGACCGGCACATACGCCGCTCACTACGCTTCTGCACCCCAGGTCGACTGGCAGAAGGTGTCTCGCGGTTTCGTGGAGCACCTTGGCCTGACCTGGAACCCTTTGACGACGCAGATCGAGTCGCACGATTGGCAGGCGGAGCTTTACTCGAGCATCGCGCACTTCAACCGTGTGCTGCACAATCTCTGCACGGATATCTGGTCGTACATCTCAATCGGATATTTCCGGCAGATTCCGGTCGAGGGAGCCACGGGCTCGTCGACCATGCCTCACAAGATCAATCCGATCCGCTTCGAAAATGCCGAGGCCAACCTGGAAATCTCGTGCTCGCTTCTGGACACGCTCGCAGAAACACTCGTGACCTCCAGGTGGCAGCGCGATCTGACCGATTCTTCTTCGCAGCGCAACATCGGCGTGGCCTTCGGCCATTCGATGCTCGCAATGTCCAACGTGACCAAAGGCTTGACCAAGCTCGACGTCGCAGAAGACGCTCTCGCACGGGACCTCGACAGCAACTGGGAGGTCCTGGCCGAGGCAATTCAAATGGTCATGCGCGCGGAAGCGATCGCCGGGGTCGAAGGAATGGACAACCCCTATGAGCGGCTGAAAGATCTGACACGCGGGCATCGCGTGGACCAGGAACGCTTGGTCGAGTTCGTGTCCGGCTTGGGCCTTTCCCCCGAAGCGGAAGAACGACTCAAGAATCTGACGCCCGCAACCTACAACGGGATCGCTGGCCGGCTCGTCGACTACGTGAAGTAGCGAGCCCTCACGGGATCACGCTCAGTTGCGCACATCCGTCTCCGCTGGAAGAGGGTGTGCGCAACGGAGCGGAGAAGAATTACTCGTCCGTCCCGGCGCCCTTGGCCTTGGCGTCTTTGTCTTTCTTGTCAGCGCCGGCCGGGAGATCGCCCGCAAGTGCTTGGGCCTTCTTCTCTTCCTGCGGATCGTCGAACTTCGGTGCCCTGCCGTCCAGCTGGAGAGAGTCCGGGAACAAGGAGGGTGCCTTGCCAAAGGCTTCCTTGGTCGATTTGATGACCTGACGGCCCAGTGCAAGGTTGGCGCCGCCGCCGACGACGGCCCCCAGACCGAACGGCAGGGCCCGGCCGAGCATCGCTCCGGATTGACGGGCCAGGAAGCGCTTGACGAACATATTGCGGATGGTCTTGGAGACGCTGAAACCTTTCCCATCGTCCTTGCCCATCATGAGGCCCCATTTATTGGAGATTCCGGCTGTTCGCCCGGACTGCCCCAAGATCTGCTGCATGAGAACGGCGCCGTCTTCGCCGAGCATGAGGGCCATGACCATGGTGCGGGCCTTCTCGGGGTCCTCCACGTGAGCCCCGAAGAGCTCCGCCATGGACTGCGCGTAGATCGCGGTGCGTTCAAGGTACCCGCCCACCGCCACGACCGATAGGCCGACTGATGTGACAGTGCCGATCCCCGGGATGAACGCAGAGGCGCCCACGGCGCCACCGCCGACCGTGACATCGCGCAGATAGAGCTTTTCCAAACGATGTGCGATCTGCTCCGGGGTTTCATCGGGGTGCTTTTTCCGGAGTTTTTTGATCGAGGTGACGACGAGCGGCCGTTGAACCCGCAAAACGGTGTCCAGGGCCTTGTTCAGAGCCGGCTTTGGTTGCCCGCTGTCGTCGAATGCGTTTTTCATTGCGGAATCAAAGGGAAACTTCGGTGCCATACTCACATCTAACCACGCGCACGCAAGTGCACAACCGCACTCAGCCGAGAGCGCATAAACCACAGGCCACCCATCGAGGGCGTCTTTACGATCCCAGTTTTCGGGTGAAATCCTGCGTCTGGAGAGGGTCCAGAACCTCAGCGGGGTGCGGCCCTGCTTCCTTCCAGCGCTGCACGAAGTCCCGGGACCCCGTGGACAATCCCGGCCCGGCCGCGAGAATCAAGTTACCTTCCTGACGGCCGGAGATCATGGTTGCATCTGCCAACGTCCAGGCTCCCGAGGCCGTCCCGATCCGAGGGTCCTCGCAGGCGGTGTCTGACAGGAATTGTGCTTGTCTGGCAAAGAATCGAAGACCGGGGTCGTCACCCACATTGACGACCAGAACGCCTCTGTCGGAGAGTGTCGCGAGCGCTTCCGCGTAGAAGTCCCGGCACGCCAAATGTTCGGGTGAATCCTTGCCCGAGAATATATCGACGAAGACCAGGTCCAGCCCGTCACCGCCCTCGGACCTCGCGTCTTGCGTCAGTCTGGAAAGCGCTGCACGGGCGTCGTCGGTCAGCATGTTCAAACGTGTACCGGCGGGAAGCGGCAATTCGCGCAGGACCAATGAAGGCAGCTCGCGCTCGATCTCCACGGCTGTTTGGGGCGATCCCGGTCGGGTGGCTTGAATATATCGGGGCAACGTCAAACCACCGGCCCCTAGATGCGCGGCGGAAATCGGCTCGCCCGGAGGGGCGATCGTATCCACGATATTGCCGACGCGGCGAAGGTACTCGTAGAAGATACTTTCGGGATGATCAAGATCGACATGCGATTGTTCGGCACCCCCGATGTCCAGGACGTAGCCGTTGTCGCTGAAGCCGTCCGGAAGAATCACCGCGTTGAGTCCCGAGAGCCCCAGATGGACGCTGTGGCCTCGGCTCATACGATGAATTCCCCGGCTTCGTGGTCGTAGTGACTCTTCGGTTCGAGTTGGATCGTCGAATGGGCAATCGACACGTCGAAGTGCTCGGAAATGCACTTCTGAATTTCGCAGAGCAACTGCGCGCTCTGCCCGTCCTTGAAGCTCTCGTCGTCCAGGACCACGTGGGCAGTCAGAACGGGAAGGTCGGTCGAAATCCTGCTCGCGTGGAGATCGTGAACTTTGACCACGCGAGGATGGTCCTCGAGGTGCCGTTTCACGTCTTCCATGTCGAGCCCCGGTGGGGCGCTCTCCAAGAGTACGCTGACCGACTCTCGCAGAATGAGAGCAGCTCGCGGAATGATCAGGGCACCGATGAGCAACGCGACCACGGCGTCGGCTTGCATCCAGCCGGTGGAGGCAATGACGAGCGCTGAAATGATCACGGCAACCGAGCCCAGAGCATCGTTGACGACTTCCAAAAACGCGGCCCTGAGATTAAGGTTCTTCTCCCCGCCGAACAGGACGACAATGGCCGCGATATTGCCGAGGAGTCCCACGATGCCGAAGACGATGAGTTCTCGGTCGGCGATCGGCTGCGGGTGGGAGAACCGTTGAATTGCCTCGATGATCACCATGATTCCGACGACGATCAGTACCGTCGCCTGGACCGCGGCCACCAGGATTTCCACCCGTTTCCACCCCCACGTCCGATGGTCCGTGGCGGGCCGGGATGAGAGCACCGCGGCGCCGAGGGCCATTGCCAGCCCGGCGGCGTCGGTCAAGACATGAACGGTGTCGAAGAGCAACGCCAAAGAACCGGTGAGCACGGCACCGATCATTTGGGCAAGGAATATGAGAATCGAGATGCCGAAGGCGACCGCCAGACGTGTGCGCCCCGCACCGGCACCGTGCTGATGACCGTGATCGTGATTGTGCCCCATCGGAACCGCACCTCCATTCATAAGCGTTTACTTATATTTTATCGCAGGGGGTGTGCGTGGTGAAGGGCAGTTCTGCGGTATTACCTCACATCGAATTCCCTGAACTCACCGGTGGGTTCAGGCCTCGATTGATCGACGTCACTGACGTGACCTGCCGTATCTCCGGAAGTCAGCGCGGCATACAATGCGTCCACGCCTTTCCGCGAGCCTTCGGCCACGATTTCCACGCGGCCGTCCGGCAGGTTTTCCGCGTAGCCGATCAGTTCGTGTTCCTGGGCGATGCCGCGAGTCCACCAGCGGAATCCGACACCCTGGACTCTCCCGGAGACCAGCGCTTCCAAGCGCGCCTCCGGGAGGGCTGCGGCGACGTCGGATCCTGCCGGAGACTGATCCTTGCCTCGGATGGAATCCCAGAGTCCCATGGGGCTCCCCTAGGCCAGCTTGTCCGTCGCGGGTGCGTCCGCGAGAGCCTGGGCGATCGGGGTATCACCGTCGGTGAAGGGCAAAGCCTTGCGCACGGTGGTCTCGTCCGCGAGGGCGGCCGCCAGGACTCGAGCCACGTTGGCGCGGGATGCCTTGTTTCCGCCTGCTTCGGTGGTGACGTTGATCTTGCCGGAGGGCTCGTCGAGCGAGAGCGCGGTCGGGCCCATGATGGTCCAGTCCAGACCGGTCTCGCGCAAATGCTGATCCGCTTCTGCCTTCGACTGGGCGTAGGCGTAGAAATCGTCGTCCTCAGGAACGCCGTGATCGAAGGAGGCGCCCAGGTAGGAAACCATGAGGTAACGCTTCACGTCGGCATTCTCCGCGGCGTCCATCGATCGGATTGCTGCGTCACGATCGACCTCCCACGTGCGCTCGGGGTCGCCGCCACCCACACCTGCAGACCAGATGATGGCGTCGAAGTTCTGGTCCTTGAAGACCTCGGTCATCTGCTCGGTCGAGAGATCCGAGATGTCCTTGACCAGGGCGTTGGCGCCGGTCTCTTCGACGTCGCCGACTTGGTCCTGCTTGCGGATGATCGAGGTGACGGTGTTGCCTTCGTCGACCAAAAGTGGTGCCGTCAGGAGCGCGATCTTGCCGTGTCCACCGATAATTCCTACGTGTCCCATAGTCAACTCCTTTTGAAAGCGTTTGTCTGTCTTCCACCACAACCATCGCACCCACGCATTTATGCCGTAACCCCTTCTGATCGACGGGTCATATGAGTTGGTGGCATCCGGATATCTTCTGCTAAAGTGACATTCGCGCTGTGGAGCGGTCCGTGACCGCAAAGCGTGAGCGCAGGCCTCCTTAGCTCAGTCGGTAGAGCGTTTCCTTCGTAACGAAAAGGTCGCCGGTTCGATTCCGGCAGGGGGCTCCATGTAACAGTAAGGCCCCGGAACCACGCTGGTTTCGGGGCCTTACTGTTGCATCCGTGGACGCGATCCTTCGAAGAAGCTGAATCCGATGTGGGCCGTTCCCCGCGCCGTCGTTCCGTGAACAGGAAACGACCGAAGGACCCTGGACGCGCGGACCGGAATCAGCACCGCTGGGGTTGGAAGCCCGCAGCACGGGCCGGCACGCCCCTCGCCCTTCAACCGAAGCATTTGCCACAATGAGGACGAAACTGAGTTAACGAGTGAGGTTTTAATTTGACGACTACTTATCATCGCAACGAACGCGCCGCGGACCTCCCAGCACGCCTCTCACGTTCTTGGTTGCTGACTTCTGCCGTGAACGTTGCCTCCTTCGAGCCGAATTACGAGTCGGAAGCGGACTCGATCATCCTCGACATGGAAGACGCGGTCCCGGCCGACCAGAAGGAACAAGCCCGCGAGAACGTCGTCAACGCCCTCAACAACGGCATGCGCGCGTGGGTCCGTATCAACGACATCACCACCAAATTCTGGGAAGACGACCTGGCCGCACTGACCAGTGCCAAAGGTCTTCGCGGATTGGTGCTGGCCAAGACCGAGCATCCCAATCACGTCACCCGCACGGCCATGATGTCCCACGCGGGCACACCGGTCATTGCACTGATCGAGTCGGCCGTCGGGATCGTCAATGCGGTCGACATCGCCAAGGCTCCCGGAACTTTCCGTCTGGCTTTCGGTATGGGTGACTACCGCAAGGACACCGGCATCAGCGATGACCCGTTGGCACTCGCGTATCCGCGATCGGCCTTGGTCATCGCATCCCGCGTGGGAGAGCTGCCGGGACCGATCGATGGTCCCGCCAACGGCGTGGATGACAAGGGACTCTTGGACGCCAGCCGGTTGAGCGCATCGATGGGTATGACGGGCAAGCTCACGCTGAACCCTGCCCAGACCGACACGATCAACCACGGTTTGGCTCCTTCCGAAGAGGAGATCAGCTGGGCCCGGGAGATGCTGGAGAAAGACGAAGGCGGTTCGGTCCCGAAGGACGGTTCCTACTTGCCCCGTCTCGCCCGTGCGCGGAAGGTATCCGAGCTGGCTCAGACGTACGGAATGTGGGGTCGCTGACCCAAAGCCTGACCGCTCCGCCGCGTCACCCGAGCCCGTATGCGTGCAGAAGGCCCCGGACCCTTGAGGGTCCGGGGCCTTTTTGGGTGAGTGGTCAGGAAAGCTTCCCGTCACGCATCGTGACCACCGAGTCGACCTTGTCCAGCAGGTCGGTCTCGTGGGTGACCATCACGGTCGCCACGTTGAATTCCCGGGTGACCTCGCGGAGCAGCTCGACGATCTCGAGGGAACGCTCGTGGTCCAGGGCCGAGGTCGGCTCATCCGCCAGGAGGAGAGCCGGGTTGCCCATCAGCGCACGAGCAATATTGACCCGTTGCCGCTGTCCTCCCGAAAGCTGATGCGGACGGCGATCCCCCGCACCTTCCAGGCCGACCCTCGCCAACAGTTCGTCGGCCGCGCGGCCGCGTTCCTTGAACTTTGCGCCCCGCAGTCCACGAATGTGTTCTCCTACCAGCAGTTGCTCTCGTGCCGTGAGCGACGGAATGAGGTTGGGTTGCTGAAAGACGACGCCGATCTGCTCGCGACGCAACCCTGCCCTCGTCTTCTCCGGCTGCCCGACTGCCTCGATACCGTTGACCTTGACCGAACCGCTTGTGGGTTCGACGAGGGCCCCGGCCACCGCCAGCAGGGAGGATTTGCCGGACCCCGACTCCCCGACGAGCGCGGTCATCGTCCCGCGCTCTGCCCGGAAGGTAACGGCGTCGAGGGCGGTTACGGTCCGCGGCTTGCCGTCCGCAGTGGTGCCATCCGGATATTCCAGGGTGGTTTCGTGAATTTCTAGGGCTGGCATTGATTCCTTCTCGCGATGCTGGGTTCCTGCTACATGTTCTGCGACGTGGGCCATCATGCTTAGTTGCCTCCTAGGGCGATGAGCGGATCAATTTTTGCGACCTTGCGTACTGCGACGAGGGAGCCGAGCATCCCGAGCACCCAGATCCCGGCGGCGGGCAAGAGTGTTGTGCCCGCGCTCAACTGGAAGGGCACACCGTTCTGCGCCAACCAGCCGAGGCCCGCACCGAGCCCGAGCCCGAGGACCGCTCCGACTGCAAGAACGATGCCCGCCTGACCGACGGCGTCCTTGATCAGGTAGCGGCCACCGGCACCGAGAGCGCGGAGAATCGCGATGTCACGAGTCCGCTGGATCGTCCACACGGTCAGGAAGGAGACCGTCACGAGTGCCGAGATCCCGTAGAGGAAGGCCTGCATGGTCAGCAGTGAACTGTGTTCCGAGGAGTAGGCGGGAAGCCCCGAGAAGGAATCCTTGACCTTGGACACCACGGTACCGGTCTTGTCGGCGGCGTCGTTCCAGGCGTCCTTGCTCAGGTCGCCCTTGAGAGCGACTGCGGTGCCGACCACAGCGTCCTCACCCTCTGAAGGGACGTGGGCGACGGACTGCCATCCGGCGGTATCCACCCAAGCGATGGGGCTGTGGCTGTAATACTCGTCCGGGACGACGCCGCTGACCTTGAATTTCTGGCCCGAGATGTTGACCTCGCGCCCGACGCTTGCGCCTTGGTCGTCCGCGATGGACTGGGATACCACCACGCCGCCGGAGCCCGGCTCGGTCGAACCGTCGATGGCCTTCCCGACCGCGTCACCGACGGTGTTGGAATCATCCGGGACGCCGACGACCGCAACTCCAGCGCTGCCTTCGGCCGCGAGCTGCGTCTGGGCGAAGCCGACCGGGACTGCAGAGTCGACGTCGTCGGTTTCCTCCCACTTCTGAGCCTGGCTCTGCGTGATCTGGGAGGCCGAGTAGTCGACCTTCGCTTCATGTTCCGAATCCGAGCCGGAGACGCTTGTTGCCGGAGCTCCGAAAGCGAATCTGTCCGGATTGATGGCGGTGAGCCCCGATGTGTTTTGTGAAGCAAGGCCGCCGGTCAGCCCGGTGAGCATGACCAGCAGAAGCGTGATCAGCCCGACGACCGAACCGATCAGGGCGAACCTCCCCTTGGCGTAGAAGACGTCTCTGATACCGACGAACATCTTGGTTCCTTTCGAGTGGATTTCGTTGGTACCCACTCTTCCGCGCATGCCTCACGCGCACATCGGAAGGAATGCTGAACCTCGGGTCATCCATTCGGTTGATGCCCGGTCAGCCCTTCCCCGCTAGTGTGGGAGGTGTGAGCTCCCCGAACACCCTTGCGCCCCAGGCGGCCCCGAGCCGGGTCCTGCAGACATTGCGCATCGCTCTGCACGTGATGTTCGCTTTCCTCCTGGTCTTCGGGTTGATTCGTTATCTCGGCGGAAGCTCCGACACCCCGAGTACGGTGCCTGCGATCTGCGCGATCTGTTCCGTCGTACTCTTGGGCGCTATCTACCTCACCGGAACCGTGTGGGAGAACAGGTATGCCCGAGCGTTGCGGTCGGGTCACGTCACGACCGCGGCGAATCCGCGCCGTTTTGCCGGGTGGTGGCTCGGAGGCGTCACCGTTGTCTGGATCGCGCTGCTCATCATCTCGGCGAACTTCGTGTGGGTCGTTTTTCCTCTAATGTTCCTTTTCCTGCACCTGCTCAAGCTGTGGCAGGGGGTCATTGCGGTCGGGGTGCTCTGGGCAATGGCATCTTTCGTGCCCCTGTGGGAACTGGCCCGTGCCGACCAATTGGACAGCTTCACCCCGGGATCGCTTCTGGGCCCCATGCTGGGCGCAGGCCTGGCGATCATCATTTCCACGGCATACCGGTCATTGCACGACGAAGCGCTCCACCATCTGCGCGTCGCCGAGGCCCTGCGCATCGCGCAAGCCGAGCTCGCCGAGAAAGAACATCAGGCCGGCCGCATGGAAGAGCGCGAGCGACTGGCACGCGAAATCCACGACACTGTGGCCCAAGGACTGTCGTCCATAGTCCTCATGTCCCGTGCGACCGCCGGAAGCCTCGCCGCGGGACGTCTGGACGAGGCTGGGTCCTGGGTCGGGACCATCCAGGAAACTGCATCGGAGAATTTGGACGAGGCCAGGCGGTTCGTCAAGGACTTGTCCTCCCCCGAGCTGGGGCAATCGCTCCTTCCCGCACTGCGCGTGACGTGCGAAAGGACGCAGAGCCAGGCTGCGGCGTCTGGCCAGTCCTTGCGTTGCGAACTCCGCGTCGAAGGCAAGGACGCAGCCGATCTTCCCCAACCCGTCACCTCCGCGCTCTTGCGCGCCGCCCAAGGAAGCCTCGCCAACGTCGCAAAACATGCGAATGCAGACCTCGCTGTGGTGACTCTTGCGGTCTGGGAGGCCGAAGTCACCTTGGATATCTTCGACGACGGAGACGGCTTCGACCCCGCCGCCGGTCTGAACGATTCGTCAGAAGGCGGTTACGGCCTCATAGGATTGCGTCGTCGCCTGGAGACTTTGGGAGGCAGCCTTTCGGTCGACTCCTCTCCTGGCGAAGGAACAGCTGTCGGGGTTCGTATCCCGCTGACCTCTGCGCACACCGCAAGCGACAACGAAGGGGGAGCATGAGCTCCAAGATCAGGGTTCTATTGGTCGACGATCACCCCGTGGTGCGAGCTGGATTGCGCGCTCTCTTGGACGGATTCGACGAAGTCGTGGTCGTGGCCGAAGCCGGCGACGGCCGGTCAGCCCTCGAGATCGCTGAGTCGAATACCGGAACCGACCAGGCCATTGACCTCGTGGTCATGGACATACAGATGCCCGAGATGGACGGGATCACCGCTACCGCCCGATTCAAGGAGATGCAGGGTCCGCCGGTATTGATCTTGACGACGTACGATACGCAGGCCGACATCGTCGCCGCGGTGCGAGCCGGTGCCCTCGGATATCTCTTGAAGGACGCACCTGCCGAAGCCCTTCGACGGGCCGTCGTGGATACCGCGGCAGGCAAGAGCACCCTGGCCCCGGAGGTCAGTGCGGCTCTCATGGCCAGCATGCAACGTCCCGAGCAGAACCTGTCGGAACGGGAGACCGAGATACTGCGCCTGTTGGCCACCGGGTTGAGCAACCGTGAGCTGTCCAAGAAACTGTTCATTTCCGAGGCGACCGTCAAGACGCATCTCGTGCACATCTACGGGAAGCTCGGCGTCGAGAATCGGACGGCCGCGATATCCAAAGCTCGCGAGAGCAAATTGATCTGATCCTCTCCTCCGAGTTGCCAAATGGCCCCGTTTCAGTATGAAAACGGGGCCTTTGAACGATGCGAAGTGTCCCTCCGGCAGGAGGGAGTTAGCTTTCCGACTTCCTCTGCTCGTGGAGGGCCTTGCGGCGGTTGTACTCGCGCTTGAGACGCTGCCGAGGGTCACTCTCCGAGCTGCCCTGGGCAGGTCCGATAAACAGCAGGAGGGTACTGACGGCTCGATTCTGGAGTCGGAATCCCAACGAGAACTGATCGCCTTTTTGGGGCTTGCTCATGACTGTCCCTCCATTAGTTTGTGTACAAACTCATTGTACGCAAACTATGACGTCAGGCAATCCGGTTTAGAATCTATTGCGGCCACGACAGCACACGAATCTCCTCACGGGTAGGGAGCGACACGAATGAACAAACCGGACTTCCCCACGGAAGATCCCCTCGCCTTGGAAAGCCAGGTCTGCTTTGCGATTTCCTTGGCTTCCCGCAGTGTGATCGCCGCGTATCGGCCTGTCTTGGAGCCGCTCAAGCTGACACATCCGCAATACCTGGTCATGCTCGCCCTGTGGCAGCGATCCCCTATTTCGGTCAAGGAATTGGGTGAACGCCTGAGCATCGACTCGGGAACGCTTTCCCCGCTCCTCAAACGCCTCGAGACGCAGGGCTACCTCACCCGAGACAGGAATTCCCAGGACAACCGGTCCCTCGACATAGCCCTGACCCGGACCGGCAAGGAGTTGAGGAATGAGGCCGAGAAGATTCCGGGAATCATGATGCAACGACTCGGCATGGACAAAGAAGAACTACAGGCCCTTCACTCGTCGATGATGAAAGTCGTCAACCACGTACGGGCTCAGGGCTGAGGCGACCGTCCGCCTCAGGCCGCCGGGCACCAGAAACTGCCGCTGACTCCCCCACCGCTAACGCCTTCACCGACCGAGGAGCCGCTCGTCGCACCGTTCGAGGCGTACACGCACTCCGAGCCCGACCAGAGACTCGGCGAGACTGTAGAGCGCTCGACGAAACACCACAGATCAAGCCCATTAAGCGGCCGAAACGTCCCCATCGGCAGATTCACCCGAGCCCTCGACGAGCCGGAGGAGCCGAGCAGCCTCCGCAACCTGCTCTTCGACCGTGACTACTCGCCGCTCGACCGACTCAACCTTGGAGCATCCGCCCGCGCATGCACCGTCGCATCGCATCATGGCCAAGGCCTCAGCACACAATGCCAGCGAATTGCCCGCCTTGGACAGGGCCCGGTGCAGATCGGCGTAATGACCTTCCCGCGAGGCCGGAACATCGGTTGAATCGCTGGGCGCCACCCGCTGTGCACCGGTTGCTATCCCTCGTACCTCGGGCAAGAGGTCGGCCAGTCTATTGGCGGCCGGAATGAGGGCATCGAGAGAGGCCTCGTCATCCACCCTCTCCAGAATCTGGTGGAACCGGTCGAGGCCGCGCCGAAAACGGTCATGGGCACGGCGCCATACGCCTTGCCCCATATCGGCGGAGTCACGCCTCCCCTGGACGAAATCCTTGAGCCCCACGGTCCCTCCTCTCGCATGCCCGCCATCAGCGGGTTAGGTCTACCTCACTAGGATACAGGGTCAATGACTTATTGACACACTGTCACTTCACGAAGCCGACGCCAAGATCTTCAGGACAATGCGCAGTACCTTCCCAGACGGTTGGTCCTGAGCGATCGGATCAGACGGCCATGCACTCACGCCTGTCGCACCGGAGATTCCCAGCGAATCGCAACGCGGCGTCATACAGCGGACCTTCTCGATGCCCCAAGGAATTTTCCAGCATTGAATAGTCGTTGAGAGGTCAGATTCACGACTCTCCAGTAACTCGAAAGGTATGCCCGAACATGGCAGGCTTCACGACTCGAACCATCCACGCTCTCGAAGATGTTGAGAAGGGCGCGGTAACGCCACCGGTCTATGCGGCGTCGACCTTTCTCCAGCCGACCGAAGGCGGCGAGGGAGAATACGAATATCAGCGGGGCGGCAACCCTACCCGCGACAACGCGCAGCAGACTCTCGCAGCACTGGAGAATGCCACTCACGCATTTCTGTACGCGACGGGCATGGCCGCAACCGCGGCGGCTCTAGGCACCTTGCGGGCCGGTGAGTCCGTCATCATGTCGTTGCCCGTCTACGGCGGCAACTATCGCTTCGCGACCATTGAGCTGCCCAAGCGCGGGGTAGAGCATCGTTTCGTCAACGATCCCAATGCGCTGACCGATGAGGACTTCGACGATTCCGTCACGATGGTCTTCCTGGAGACGCCGTCCAACCCGACGTTGCGCGTCGCCGATATCCGGCGGATCGCGGATTTAGCGCATCGCCACGGCGCGGTCGTCGTCGTGGACAATACTTTCCTGACCCCTTACCTTCAGCGTCCGCTCGATCTCGGGGCCGATATTACGGTTCAGTCGGCCACCAAATACCTTGCCGGACACGGCGATCTGCTGGGAGGCGTTGCGGCAACCAACGACGAGGCGCTCTCAGAAGAACTGTTCAAGGCTCAGCTCATTTCCGGTGGGGTGCTCTCCCCCATCGATTCGTACAGGCTCCTCCAAAACGTCAAGACCCTCGCCCTACGCATGGATCGCCAGCAGGAGAACACCCGACGCGTCATCGAGGCCATCCAGGACCATCCTGCAGTCGCCCGAATTCACACCCCAGGTTCGTACAGCGCCGAGGAATCCGAGATCCAGAGCCGGCAGGCGGACGGGCCCGGCGCGGTGTTCTCGATGGAGATCGCGGACGGCAAGAACATCCAAGCCTTCCTGGGCGCGCTCAGGGTCTTCGGATTCGCCGTGAGCCTCGGCGGCATCGAATCTTTACTGTGCCTTCCCGCAAGCATGACTCAAGGCGCCTATTCTGAGAAAGACCTAGTCACAGCGGAGATTTCCGAAAACCTCGTGCGAGTGGCCGTGGGCATCGAGGACTCGGAAGACTTGATTTCCGACCTCGTCGGCGCGTTGGACGTGGCCTAAGGTCGAAAGGAAGACCATGACATCACTACCTACCCGGCGACATGCGCTCGGGCTCGTCGGCATGGGGGCCTTTGGCGCCTTGCTTACGGCGTGCTCATCGGAAAGCTCAGGTGACGACGCCGCGACCACGGGTACCGGTCTGCAGGCCATCCAGAACAACGGAACTCTTCGAATCGGCATGGAAGGCACCTTCCGGCCTTACGGATACCACGACGGCTCGGGCGAACTCGTCGGCTTTGAGAAGGAGATCGGTGACCTGATCGCCCAAGATCTCGGTGTCAAGGCCAAGTACGTCGAGACGCAATGGGACTCGCTCATCGCAGGTGTCGATGCGGGACGCTACGACATCATCATCAACAACATCTCGGCCACGGACGAACGCAAAGCGAAGTTCGACTTCTCGGTCCCGTACGCCGAAAGCCAGGGGAAGGTCGGAGTCGTCGAGGATTCCCCGATGAAGACCACCGACGAGATCTCCGGCCATTCGGCAGCCCAGACCGAAACCTCGAATTTTGGTCAGCAGATGGCCGCCGAAGGAGCCAACCTGGTCCCGGTGACCGGCTTCGACGAAGCCGCGATGCTGGTTTCTTTTGGCCGCGTGGACATGACCGGAAACGACTTCGTCACCTTCCAAGCGTTCTTCGAACAACGGCCGGACCACAAAATTCGACTGCTCGATGGAAACCTCGGCGATCCCTCGCAGGCCGCAGTCCTGATGGGCAAGGGGCAGGAACAGCTCAAACAGGCCATCGATCAGTCCCTCAAGAAGCACATGGACGACGGAGATTTGAAGAATATCTATCAGAAGTACGTCCAGACCGACCTGACTCCTACGTCAGCCACCTCGTGAGCGAAGCGAAACCATGAACGAAACTTTGAATCTCTGGGCACAGTCACTGCCCCAGTTGCTGATGGCGACTATCAAGGTCACCATCCCGCTGAGCATCATAGCGTTCGTCCTAGCGCTGATCGTCGCCGTGCTCGCCACCGCGATGCGCATGGGCCGTATACGAATTCTGCAATGGATTTCTCGCTTCTACGTTTGGTTGTTCCGTGGAACACCGATTCTGGTGCAACTGTTCATCATCTTCTACGGGTTGCCCGCAATAGGGATCACGCTTTCGGCCTGGACGTCCGCGATCATTGCGTTCACCTTCAACACCGGCGCCTACGCCGCTGAGACGTTGCGCGCCTCGGTTCAATCGATTCCTCGCGGACAGCTCGAGGCGGCAAAGACATTGAACTTGACCAGTTGGCAGACCCTCCGTCACGTGGTGGCTCCCCAAGCCATGCGGATTGCCCTGCCGCCGCTGGGGAACGACCTGATCGACCTCGTCAAGGGGACCTCGCTGGTCATGGTCATTACCCTGGCCGATGTCTTTCAGGTGGGGCGCCAGATCGCGGCAACCAATTTCCAACCGCTGGCTCTCTACATCGAAGTCGCAGTCATTTACCTGGTGATTTTCACGATCCTGTCGTTGATCCAGAGCCGGGTCGAAAAAGCTTCCTCGCGCTACATCAGGAGCACCAATGCTTGAGCTGAAAAACGTATCGAAGTCCTTTGGGGACAACACCGTCCTGAACGGTGTGGACCTGCAACTGCGTGAGGGCGAAACAACGGTGGTTCTGGGCCCCTCAGGTTCCGGCAAATCGACCCTGTTGCGCATCATGGATCTGTTGGAGGTGCCTGAATCCGGGACCTTGCTCATCAACGACGACGCGGTCGAATTCGGCGGCCGTCTCTCCGATGCTCAGATTCGGTCCATACGCCGGCATTCGGCCATGGTCTTCCAGGGCTACAACCTCTTTCCCAATCAGAACGTATTGAAAAATGTATCGCTGCCACCGGTTCTGAATGGCAAAGTTTCGCCGTCGGAGGGCGAGGCCCGCGCCAAGGAACTACTCCGCAAGGTGGGCCTGGCGGATCGACTCACGGAGTATCCGGACAACCTCTCCGGCGGTCAGCAGCAACGCGTGGCGATTGCACGAGCCCTGGCCGTCGCCCCCGACTATCTGCTCTTCGACGAGCCGACCTCCGCGTTGGACCCTGAGTTGGAGGCCGAAGTCATCAAGGTTCTGGTCGATCTGGCCGAGGAGAAGCGATCACTGGTCGTCGTGACCCACAACATCCAGTTCGCTCGGAAGGTTGCCGACCGCGTGATCTTCCTCGACGACGGTCACCTCGGCTTCGACGGCGCCCCCGATGAGTTCTTCTCTTCCGAGAACGAGCGCATCAAGCGTTACCTCAATACGTTCACGGCAATCTGAGGCCGCGACGCCCCCCCCGTTAGCTTTTTCGGGGCGTCATCATCCACGAGGATGAAGGCTTAGGTCACCAGCCGGCCCCGGGATGACGTTGCCCATCCCAGTCGCGCATGATCCGAAGGGCCGGGTGTCACCGGGACCGGTTTGGTCCACCCGGATCGCTCATAGAAGATCGGCCCAACTGCCTGGGGCTTTGTAACGTGGATGCGAACAGGCGAACTACCCGGTCACCTCACTCTATTGATGGAACCCACCTCGGAGAAGGTGACCACCGTAGAAGCACTCCCACACAAAAGCGGCGCCCGCCCTTCTCCTGCACATAGGCAGGAGAAGGGCGGGCGCCGCTTTTGTGTGCAGCCGCTAGCAACACCTCGCGCCAGGATTGGCTTCCTGGTGGTCGGTCAGCGAACGCCAATATTCTTTCTCGCTCATGGGCGGCTCGGAGTTTCCATGGCGTCGATGGTAGTCCAGGTAGCGTTCATACTTGTCCGCGCCCAGAACGCCAGAAGCGAACCGAACGATTGCGGACTTTCGGATCTTGTTCATGAGGGTCAAGAATTCTTTCATAATGTCCTCTCCGGACGGAGCCTAATGTTCCCTTGCCGCCACCGTGGGCTTGTCAGCGCCGGCGTCGTACTCGGCCCACTCTTTTTCGAGGGCTCGCTCCGCCGGGGTCGGGATGAGCCCGGCTGGCGCATAGAACTTCGATTCGACGAAGGGATCCTCGTGGTCCTTGCCACGATGGCCGTTCACCGCCCGGATCGTCACGATCAGGGCCGCGATGACAACGATCAGTGTCAGCACCACGAAGAGGATCGATAGGGTCCCCTGGACGAACGTATTCCGGACGACGGCTTCGATTTCGGCGGGCGACTTGGCGGTTCCGAATTTCTCGGCGCCCGAGTCCAGAGCGGACTTGGCAGCGGAGTAATTGGACCAGTAGCCAACCTTCGGATCGCTCGAGAAAATCTTCATCCACGAACCGGTCACGGTGACGACGACGTCGAAGGCAAGCGGAAGCGCGATGATCCAGAGGTATTTGAATCGGCCCTTCTGCGCCGCGATGGCCAAGCAGACTGCCAAGCCGACGGCGGCGAGGAGCTGATTGGCGATACCGAACAACGGATAGAACGTGTTGATGCCACCCAATGGGTCGGTAACACCCAGGATCAGAATCGATCCCCATCCCGCGACCATGATCGCCGTAGTGACCCATGCGCCGACTCTCCAATGCGGATCCCGGAACTTTGGGACGAAGTTTCCGAGGGTATCGGAAAGCATGAAGCGCGAAACACGTGTACCCGCGTCCACGGCGGTGAGGATGAAGAGCGCCTCGAACATGATCGCGAAGTGGTACCAAAAGCTCATGAGGTTGAGCGACGGAATCATGGAATGCATGATTCCGGCCATGCCAACCGCGAGGGTCGGGGCGCCACCGGTTCGCGAGACGATCGTGTTCTCGCCGACGCCCTGGGCCGTCGCCGTGAGCTGGTCCGGAGAGACGTCGACGCCGGTGAGTCCGAGCGAGTTCACGAAAGCAGCCGCGCCTTCGACCGTTCCACCGGTCGAACCTGGGCCGGCGTTCATCGCGAAGTAGATACCTCGGTCCACAGTGATCGCGGCGACCAAGGCCATGATCGCCACGAATGATTCCATGCACATTCCGCCGTAGCCGATGAAACGGGCCTGACGTTCCTTCTCGACCATCTTCGGCGTCGTACCGGAAGCAATCAGCGCGTGGAATCCGGAAAGCGCGCCGCAAGCAATGGTCACGAACAGGAATGGGAACAAGGAGCCAGAAAAAACCGGTCCGTCAGACCGCGAAGCAAACTCACTGAACGCCGGAACCGAGATCTCGGGCCGTACCACGATGATTCCGACGGCCAGCAGAATGATCGTCCCGACCTTCATGAAAGTCGAGAGGTAATCACGCGGTGCAAGAAGCAACCAAACGGGCAGGACCGCGGCGATGAAACCGTAAATGATCACAAACCATGCCAGCGAGACACGGTCAAGAGTGAAGAGCTGGATCCCCAGTTCCGAGTGTCCGACCCAACCGCCCACGATGATCGCCGCGAGCAGCAAAACGAATCCGATCACGGAGACTTCCATGACCTTGCCTGGTCGGATGTACCGCAGGTACACGCCCATGAACAGGGCAATCGGAATGGTCATACCTACCGAGAAGACGCCCCACGGCGACTCCCCCAACGCGTTCACCACGACGAGCGCCAGGATGGCGGTAATGATGATCATGATCGCCAGGGTTGCGACGATCGCCGCATAGCCGCCGACGACGCCGAGCTCATCACGAGCCATCTGACCGAGTGAACGGCCTCCACGTCGCATCGAGAAGAACAGGACAAGATAATCCTGCACGGCACCGGCCAGGATCACACCCGCGACGATCCAAATCGTGCCTGGCAAGTAGCCCATCTGAGCGGCGAGAACCGGTCCGACGAGCGGCCCGGCCCCGGCGATGGCCGCGAAGTGGTGTCCATAGAGAACACGGCGGTCAGTCGGCATGTAGTCTTTGCCGTCTTCGTTGTACTCAGCGGGGGTAGCTCGCCGGTCGTCCGGTTTGAGGAGCTTGTTCTCGATGTATTTCGAGTAAAAGCGGTAGGCAATGAAGTAACTGCACACCGCCGCGAAAACGAACCAGATGCCGTTGACGGTTTCTCCCCGGACCAAAGCGACCATGACCCAGCTGAATCCGCCGACCAGCGCGATCAACACCCATACGAGGATTTTCTTCCAGGTCCAATTGGAATGTTCCTTTTCCAGGACCTCAGGAGCCACGTGATTGGGTGGGCGCCCGTCGGCGGATTCAGGGGGTCGATCGACCGGGTGAGCAGATGCGGTACTACTCATCGTGAGCCTCCATTGCTTCGATAGTGTGAGTGATTTCTGCGACTCAAATCATCTTGGCACATGGCGGTCGTCACGAATTATTTATTTCAATGCATCACCAATACTGTCTTGCCCAGCTGTTCCCCTGAGTCGAAGTACTCGTGCGCGGCTTGGACATCATCGAACGCGAAACGGCGTTCCACGGCCGGGTCGATCAGTCCGTCGGCGATCAGCCGCCACACCGCGCCGGCCATGTTGCGCAGAATCTCGCCCTTCTTCTCAGATGTACGACCGCGCAGCGTTGTTCCGCGGACCGTCGCTCGTTTGGACATCAATCGGGCCAGATTCAGTTCGCCTGTAGGACCGCTCTGAACGGCAATCACGGTCAGCAGACCGTTGAGGCTGAGCGACTTCACATTGTCCGAGAGGTAGTCTCCTCCGACGACATCGAGGATGGCCCGAACGCCTTGGCCCTCGGTTTTGTCCTCGATCACCTCGGCGAAATCTTGGTCCCGGTAGTTGATGACCACGAGCTCCCCGAGCCGCTTCGGCTTGGTCTTGCGCTGGTTGGCCTGTTCCTGCCGAGTCGCCAGGTCCTTGACCCAATCGGCTTTCTCCTGGGTGCCGACGGTCGTGAACACGTGGTATCCAAGGGCACGACACAGTTGAACCGCGTGTGCGCCTATACCTCCCGTGCCGCCGTGGATGAGAACTGACTGCTCTCCGTCCTTCTGCTCCGGCCCATCCGGGTTAAGCCCGCCGGGCCCGAATAGATTGGACCACACGGTTGCGCCGACCTCCGGCAACGCGGCCGCATCGACGAGATCGATTCCAGCCGGCGCCGGCAGCACTTGCGCATGATTGACGACGACCTGCGTCGAATATCCGCCTCCGGCCAGGAGCGCCACTACGTTCTGGCCCTGTTTGAGGAACGAAGTTCGGGCGGCGTCGTCTCCCAAGTGCGCAATGGTTCCGGAGATCTCCAGTCCGTAAACGTTCGAAGCACCTTTTGGCGGCGGGTATTTGCCCTTTCGCTGCATCGTATCGGCTCTGTTGAGACCGGCTCCGCTGACGTTGATCAGCACATCGTCCGGTCCAACCTCGGGCGTCGGCTCTTCGGTGATGCGCAGCGCTTCCGGGCCACCGTGTTCGTTCTCTACGACGGCTTTCATCCTCTACCTGCCTTCCAACGGGGTTGCAGTCTTAGACAAGCCATAGCGACTGGCTGTACCATTGACAATCGCGCTATGGAATCGCTCGCCAGTCTAGGCGGGTAACCTGAACGCAGGGAAGCTTGTCCGAGCGGCCGAAGGAGCCGGTCTTGAAAACCGGTGTGCGGCAACCCCGTACCATGGGTTCAAATCCCATAGCTTCCGCAGTATGAGGAGCCCCCGGTTCGTTGCACAAGCAGCGGTCCGGGGGCTTCCTCGCTCGAATACCGATGCCGGCGCAGGCCGAGATGCGCAGCAACGAAGTCGTTGCCTTCTCTCCGATGCAGCAAGGGCCTCAGGAAAGTGCCGAGCGAGTTCGACAATCATCCTTGCGTCACCGAAACCCCGGCCCTTCAGCCGCTTTCCGTTTCATGAGGCACGGCAGCGTACGTCCGCATTCGAAGAGGAATCGCTTATGAGTCAGATAGCACCTGACCGCATCTCGAAGGCGGATCGAATCCTCGTCTTGGGCGTCTCAGGATGCGGCAAATCCACCGCGACACGTCGGCTGGCCTGTGCGATCTCCGCACGACCTTTCGACTTTGACGACCATGTCCTCTGGGCACCGGCCTGCGACGGAGCCTGGACTCACCGGAGTCCGACCCAACAGCGGCAACGGGCCCAATCCATCGCCGCTCATCGTCGCTGGGTTCTGGCAAGTTTGGGGAGCGAATGCGCAGATGTGTTCCTGCCCCGAACAGACCTCATCGTTTATCTCGCCTATCCTCACCGGGTGACGCTGAGTCGTTTACTCCGGCGGACGCTGCGTCGCGTACTCTTCAATGAGGAAGCCTGCAATGGCAACCGCGAGTCCTTGTGGCGGCTGTTCACCCGGGACTCAATAATCGGCTGGTGGTGGCAGACTCGGAACAGAGCCCGAACCGAAATCCCTCAGTACGACGCCGACCCAGCGGCCCCCGCAATGGTCGTGTTACATCACCCCCGAGAATTGAATCGCTTGACAGAGGTCCTCGCCGCGACCTCGTCCAACGAAGCAACCATTTCCGGCGAATCCTGACCCTACGAAAGTCAGTTCATCATGAGCACCAGCCCCACCAACCCGGCACATGACCATCTGCTCCAGGCAACGTGCGCTATCGTCGGCGGCGGCCCGGCGGGCATGGTCCTGGGGCTCTTGCTGGCCCGCGCAGGCATTGAGGTCACGGTGTTGGAAAAACACGCGGATTTTCTGCGTGATTTCCGAGGCGACACGGTCCATCCGACCACCCTGACCCTCTTGGACGACCTCGGGCTCTTCGACCGTTTCGATCGCCTCCCCCAGTCGCATATCTCCCAGGTGAAGGTCCCAGCCGAGGACGGTGCCGATGTTGTGGTCGGGGACTTTACGAGACTGCCCGTGCGTCACCCCTATATAGCTATGGTCCCGCAATGGGATCTGCTCAACCTCATTTCCGAAGCCGCCTCGCACGAACCGCGGTTCACCCTGCTCACCGAGCACGAGGCCACGGGAACCGTACGCGAAGGAGAACGCGTGATAGGAGTCGATTTCACCGCGCCGCAAGGCAACGGTCGACTACTGGCTGACCTTACTGTCGCCTGTGACGGCCGATGGTCCGCTGTTCGTGCATCGGTCGACCTGCCGACCAAAGAGTTGCCCGTAGATTTCGATGTCTGGTGGTACCGCATCACGACCGAACGGAACATTGGGGAAGCTCTTCTGCCACGCACCCACAACGGACACGCGGTGATCGCAATCCCGCGCCGCGGATACGTCCAAGTCGCGCAATTGGGCCGCAAGGGAACCGACAGCAGCATCCGTGCAAGGGGCATCGAGGTTTTCCGCGCCGAAACTGCGGATCTGCTGTCCGATCTCACGGAAGACGTCTCCAGCATCGAGTCGATGGACGACGTCAAGCATCTCGATGTGCGCGTGGATCGTCTTCGACGGTGGCATGCCCCGGGCGTCTTGTGCATCGGCGACGCTGCTCACGCCATGTCTCCGGTCGGTGGAGTCGGCATCAACCTCGCCGTACAGGATGCGGTGGCCGCGGCCCGACTGCTCGCCGGGCCACTTCACCAGGGGAAGCTTCTGCAGGTTCACGGAGACCGAATACTCGCGCGCGTTCGCCGGAGAAGGCTGGTGGCCACGGTGCTCACCCAGAATGTGCAACGACTCATGCACGCCAAGATCGTCATGCCGGTGCTGAACGGAATGGAAATCCGGGTTCCGAAATTCCTCAAGGTCCTCCTCAGACGTTTCCCGTCCGTGACGACTGTCCCGGCCTACATCGTCGGGATAGGCGTCCGCCCCGAGAAGGCACCTACGTGGGCTCGGCGAGGGGGCTTCTGAATCGAGGTCAGCTGCAATGACCGGGGAATCGATGGTTGTGCCACCAGATATTCACCAGGCATAGATCTCACGCCTTCTCAGAAGGCTTCAACCCGCACGCCACCAGCTCATCACCGCAGGACCCGCCGGTCCGCCGTCTGACCCTTGCTGACGAATCAGAACCCTTGGGCCACGCGGTAGTAAACGGAGTTCCAGCGAAGAGTTTCCTCGAACCGGTT
Source organism: Kocuria sp. TGY1127_2 (assembly GCF_013394385.1). NCBI lineage: Bacteria > Bacillati > Actinomycetota > Actinomycetes > Micrococcales > Micrococcaceae > Kocuria > Kocuria sp. TGY1127_2. Next base: position 552,475 of record NZ_AP022834.1, on the reverse strand, counting down.
CACGGTAGTGTCCGCATCGATCTCCGCGAGTTCAACCTGAGCGATTTTGGCAAAATCTCGCCAAGTATCCAGGTCAACCTGCGTCGAAAGCACCGTGTGGTGGGCCGCACCGGCCGCCAACCAGCAGCTGACCGACGTCGGGAAATCCGGTTGGGGTTGCCATACCGCGCTGGCCACGGGCAAGTTCGGCATCTCTTCGTCGGGCTGGATGACATCGACGACATTGGCAGTGAGCCTGAACCGGTCCCGAAGGTCGGACATCGCAACGACGACTCCGGGACCTGAATCCGCATTGAACTTCATTCGTACGGGATCCTCGCGGTCGCCGATACCGAGAGGGTGTACTTCAACGGACGCCTTCGACGTCGTCAGCGATGGACACACCTCCAACATGTGCGCGCCGAGAATCTTCTCCTCACCACCGACCATGTTGTAGCAATAATCTTCCATGAGGCTTGCCCCGCCCGGAAGCCCGAACCCCATGACCTTGGCGATCCTGATGAGGGCACCGGTTTTCCAATCGCCTTCTGCCCCGAAACCGTATCCATCAGCCATCAAGCGTTGCACCGCGAATCCAGGCAGCTGGCGAAGTTCGCCAAGGTCCTCGAAGGTATCCGTGAACGCCGATGCTCCTGTGGCTTCCAGAAAATTCCGTATCGCAGACTCCTGGCGGGCCGCATATCGCAAGGAACTATGCGATGGGCCGCCGGGCACCAGCTCAGGAGATACGTCGTATTCCACCAAGTATTCGTCGACGAGACCGTCCACCGTCGCCTCAGGCACGGCCGCCACGGCCTCGGCGAGTTCATTGACGGACCAAGTGTTGATCGACATGCCGAAACGAATTTCGGCCTCGGTTTTGTCGCCTTCAGTGACAGCGACATTGCGCATGTTGTCGCCGAAGCGGACCATCTTCATGTTCTGCGCCTCGTTCCATCCGGCTGCAGCGCGTGCCCACGCTCCTATGCGACGCGTCGTGGATTCTTCGCTGACATGTCCGACCACACTCACTCGGGGGATCCCCATGCGAGTGAGGATGTATCCGAATTCCCGGTCACCGTGGGCCGCCTGGTTGAGGTTCATGAAGTCCATGTCGATCGTGGACCAGGGCAATTCCGCGGCGGCCTGGGTATGCAGATGCAATAACGGCTTACGAAGGGCCTCGAGGCCTCGGATCCACATTTTAGCCGGAGAAAAGGTATGCATCCACGCGACTACGCCGATGACATTGGGTGCGGAACCGGCTTCGAGGATCGTTTGAAGGATGGGCTCGGAGTCCGTGAGGACCGGTTTCCACACCACCTTGACCGGAAGATCGGAGGTTTCATTCAGCGCAGCGACCACTGCCTGTGACTGCTGCGCCACTTGGGACAGGGTTTCTTCCCCGTAAAGGCCTTGACTGCCCGTCAGAAACCACAGTTCCTTGGACGCGAAAGGGTTCTTCATCATGATTTTGGTGCTCCTTGACTTGAACGAATGGGATCGGGAGTCTGTTGGCCGTAAACATTGTGGTAACGGTCGTACAGATGCTCGGCGACGTCGTCGGACAGAACCAATGGCTCGCCGACCTGGCCGGCGACCACCATCGTCTTGGCCACTTCTTCGACCATGACCGCAGCCTTGACCGCAGCCTCTGCTGTGGGGCCTATCGTGAACGGCCCGTGATTCTTCATCAGGACGGCAGGCGACCTGCTGTCCCGCAAAGTTTCGACGATTCCGCGGCCGATGGAATCGTCGCCGATAACGGCGAATGGTCCAACGGGTATCGATCCGCCGAATTCGTCGCCCATCATCGTCAGGGCACACGGAATTTCGCGGCCGACCGCGGCCCAAGCCGTCGCGTAGGTCGAATGCGTGTGGACGATCCCGCCTACTCCTTCCATGTGCCGGTAGACATAGGCGTGGGCCGCCGTATCTGAGGAGGGGCGATGATGGCCTTCCACGAGGTTTCCGTCGAGATCGCACACAACCATTGAGTCCGCGGTGAGATCCTCGTAGCGGACCCCGGACGGCTTGATTACGAAAAGATCGTCCGGGCCGGGACCTTCCCCCGGATTCCGGATCACCCGTTCCGAAACATTTCCTGCGGTCCACACCACAAGGCGCCATCGCGGCAATTCGGCGTGCAAGTGCGCAACGCGCTCCTTGGCCTCGGCAATGGCTTCTCTGCCGGAAAAAACGGGCAAGTTCGGCTGGTGAATCATAGGTCGCAAGCTCCTCGTGCGAATCTCATGGGTCTCAGGGGGTCGTCTCGAAGGAGAACTCAAGGAATGGTTCGTCCGGCAACCATTTGCACATCTAATGCATCGCGATAACGCTGGAGGTATCGCTCAAAGCCAGCAACGTCCGAAGGCCGCGGCTCGGTCCGACGAGATACGGAGGATGCAAAAATGTGCCGTTCCAAATAGTCGGGCAGAGAATCTGCGTTCTCGGTCCCAGCAAAAGCTGCGAGCAACGCGATGCCCCAGGCGCCGCCTTCGCTGGCTTCCTCGGAGACCACGACGGGCGTCTTGGTCGCGGCTGCCAAGAATCGTTGTGCGACCCCGGCCGTCTTGAAGAGACCGCCATGCGCACTGAGCGCCTCCAAAGCCACGTTCTCTTCCTTCAGGATGTTCAGACCAATCACCAGGGGGGCTAAGATTCCGTAGATCTGGGAGCGCATGAAGTTCGACAGCGTCAGACGACTGCCAGACGAACGCACGGTCAGTGGCCGTCCTTCCTCGAATCCCATAACCGGCTCGCCGGCAACATTGTTGAAGCTCAGAAGCCCGCCGGCATCGGTGTCGCCGCTCAGCGCCTCGGTCAGTATGATCGAGTAGGCCTCGTCCAGGTCGATGTGCTCGCGAGTGCCGAATGCGCTGGCCACCTGCGTGAAGAGGCCAACCCATTGGCTGAGTTCGGATGAGCCGTTGTTGCAGTGGACCATGGCAACGTCGTCGCCAGCGGGGGTCGCTACGAGGTCGATTTCGTGGTGCACCTCGGAGAGCTGCTTATCCAGGACCACCATCGCAAAAATACTGGTTCCCACGCTCACGTTTCCGGTAGCCGAACGAACCGCGTTGGTGGCCACCATTCCGGTACCTGCGTCGCCTTCCGGAGGACACAACGGGATCCCGGGGTGCAGCTCACCGGACGGGTCGAGGAGCCGGGCACCAGCCTCGGTCAGCACACCCGCGCGCCGCCCCGCACGAAGACAACGGGGCAGGACTGTTCTGAGATCCCCAGATGGCAGATCACCGCCGAAGGCAGCGTTGAACTGTAGGAGCAGACGCTCGTCGTAATCACCGCCCGTGGCATCGATCGGGAACATGCCGGAAGCGTCACCTATTCCCACGACCTTCTCCCCGGTGAGTCGCCAGTGCACGTAACCGGAAAGAGTCGTCAGGAAGGTCAATCGGCTCACGTGGTCTTCTCGATCCAACACGGCCTGACGAAGATGCGCGATGGACCACCGCAAGGGAATATTGATCTGGAAGAGGTCGGTGAGTTCTTCGGCGGCGGCCGCCGTGGTTGTGTCCCGCCACGTCCGGAACGGGACGAGCAGCTCATCCCGGGAATCGAAAGCCAGGTATCCGTGCATCATCGCGGAGACTCCGAGAGCCCTGAATGATCTCGGAGTCACTGCGTAGTTCTCTCTGAATCCGGCGACAAGGTCCGCGTAACTGGCTGCCACACCCGCCCACACGTCGTCGAGGTCGTAGCTCCAGTGCTCACCGACGCGGTGGCTCTCCCAGGAGTGGATCCCGGTACCGATCGTCGTCCCGTCGGACAGGATCGCGCACGATTTGATCCTGGTTGACCCAAGCTCGATGCCCAAATAGGCATCACCGTTCTCCAGAGCTACGCGGGCCGCCGTCCGCGTTTCATCGTTGTTTGTATTCCGGTCGTCCCGTGTCATGTGGAAACTTTCCGTGGTCTTTCCGTTGGGAGGAAACGACGCCGTCGTCGTCCCGCCAGGATGATGTTATCGCTAACATTTGCGACGTAGGTCTCATCCTGCAACAAGTTGCCCACCTTGGCAAGCACCAATCCGTCACATACGGGGCACATCCAGCACCCGCAGAGGCGGGCCCGGACAGCTGTTTCCATTACCGTTGGACTAGAGCACGACCGCCCTCGACCCGCTTGCACAACATTGCGGCCGCTTCGTCGTCGGACAGAAGCTGCCCGCACCCGCGGCGGTCCATGACACCTGGAGAAGAACACCTTATGGCCACATCACACCGTCCGAGCATGGCCGAAGTAGCTCAACTCGCCAAGGTATCCCACCAAACGGTGTCCCGCGTGATCAACGGCTTCCCTGGAGTGCGCCCCCAGACACGGGAACGCGTTGAGCAAGCAATTCGCGAAACCGGGTACCGCCGTAACCATGCCGCGCGAACCCTGGTGACCAACAAATCCGGCCTCATCGGCGTCGTAACGAGTGGATCTGCCCTCTTCGGGCCAGTCAACACGCTGGTGGGAATCGAAGAAGCCGCGCGACTTCGCAACTATTCCACGTTGCTAACAACGCTTCGCGAAGGATCCAAGGCCGAATTCGACGCCGTCGTGGGGCAGCTTCTCGATCGCGGGGTCGAAGCCATAGTCATCATTGCCGCTCATGAAGAACTCGTCCACTACGCAGGGGCCACGACTATTGGGGTCCCGCTCATCGTAGTCGGCCCGAGCCGCACCGAAGCGTCCGATCTGAGCACGATGAGCGTGAACCAGGAACACGGAATGAGACTGGCCGTCCAGCACATTGCTGCGCTCCACCACAAACACATCCTCCTCCTGAGCGGGCCTCACCACTGGATCGATGCCCAGCAACGTCTCCGAGCAGCCACCGATGAGTGCACAAAGTTGGCAGTGAGCTTTGAGACAATCGAAGGCGATTGGTCCCCGGAATGCGGGTACCGCATAGCCACGGACCTCATGTCTCGCACCGACAAACCTCAGCCAACCGCCATCCTGTCCGCCAACGATGCGATGGCCCTGGGCGCTTTGTCCGCATTCAGGGATGGAGGGTGGAGCGTTCCGGAAAACATCAGCGTGATGGGCTTCGACGACCTCCCCGAATCGGGATACTTCCAACCCCCACTCACGACCGTCCATCAGGATTTCCGCGCTCTGGGCGGGCGTGTGGTCGCCGCCCTGGTCGCCCAGCTCCAAGACGCGCCGGCCGACCCGACACCCGTCGACCCCACACTCGTGATCCGTCGCTCAACAGCATCGCCGAGGGCCTGACCCGCTCATCCAAGGGCGCCCAAAGGAAGCATTGACAAGCCCTAAAAATGTGAACTAGCCTACACATCAACGTAAATGTTAGCGCTCTCATTTTTGGCCAGACTGTCTCCCGACCGTCAAACATCTGCGTACAACATGGAAAGGGCAGTGCATCAGCGTGGACAACTGCGCGTCAGAAGAGTCCGTCACCGACCACATGCACGGCTTCGGCCATTGTGGGCAGCATCGGTCTCGTCGACGTCGTCGACTCACGATCATGTGCTCCCTTCCTCGACGATGAGAAGTGGGCCGAATGGGCTCACAAGGAGTGAGATCATGCCCGCAGCAGATCACAAGATTTCCAGCAAATTCATATACTTCTTCGGTTCGTTCGGTGGCATCCTCTTCGGGTACGACATCGGCGTCATGACCGGCGCCCTCCCATTTCTGCAGAACGATTGGGAGCTGCACGACAATGCGACAGTCATCGGCTGGATCACCTCCGGTGTGATGTTCGGAGCCATTTTTGGCGGCGCCCTTGCCGGGCAACTCTCCGACCGTTTCGGCCGCCGAAAGATGATTCTGGCTTCAGCCCTGGTTTTCGTGGCGGGATCGGTCCTGTGCGGAATCGCGCCCCACCAGGGAGATTTCTACCTGGTACTGATGCGAATCTTCCTCGGCCTCGCCGTGGGCGCAGCGTCTGCTCTGGTCCCCGCGTACATGTCCGAGTTGGCTCCGGCCAAGCTCCGCGGACGCCTGTCGGGACTCAACCAAACAATGATCGTTTCCGGCATGCTGATTTCGTATCTTGTGGATTTCTTCCTCAAGGACCTCCCCGAAGCCTGGGCCTGGAGAACCATGCTCGTCATGGCAGCCGTTCCCGCCATCATCCTGTACTTCGGCGTTCTCCGTCTGCCCGAGTCCCCGCGATTCCTGGTCAAGCACGGAAAGGATCAGGAAGCCCTCCGGGTCCTGGGATTCATTCGCAAGGGCGATGACATCACGAGGGAACTCACCCTGATCAAGGAGACAGCACAGCTCGAGTCCCGAGCACAGAAGTCGACGTCCTTTGCGACCCTGTTCAACGGCAAGTATCGGTATCTTGTCATCGCGGGCGTCGGCATCGCCGCGTTCCAGCAATTCCAGGGCGCCAACGCGATCTTCTACTACATCCCGCTGATCGTGGAGACGGCCACGGGAAGCTCTGCCAGTAGCGCTCTTCTGTGGCCCATTGTCCAGGGCGTCATCCTGGTCCTGGGTTCCCTTTTGTTCCTGGTGATCGCGGACAAGTTCAACCGACGAACCTTCCTCATCATGGGTGGGCTCGTCATGGGTCTCTCATTCATCCTGCCGGCCCTGATCAACACCGTGTTCAGCGATGTGAACCCCATGATGATCGTGATCTTCCTGAGCCTCTACGTGGCGTTCTACTCGTTCACCTGGGCGCCCCTGACCTGGGTGATTGTGGGCGAGATCTTCCCGTTGGTCATCCGCGGACGTTCGAGTGGGGTCGCTTCGTCGTTCAACTGGATCGGCTCCTTTGCGGTTGGTTTGCTCTTCCCGATCATGACGGCATCCATGCCGCAAGAAGCCGTATTCGCGATTTTCGGAGTCATCTGCATCCTCGGAGTGCTATTCGTGAAGTTCTTCGTCCCGGAGACACGAGGCCGCACATTGGAAGACATCGAGACCAACTCGATGCCTATCCAGCAGATCCGTCAGGAACAGGCGACGGTGATCAACGACTTCGACAGGACGGAAGAGACCACCTCGGACCAGTCTCGTCCGTGACGTTCTTCGGCCGAGTAAGGACCGAGAGCGCGCCATGGCAGCGGCCCGCTCTCGGTCTTTGCTCCGACCATCGTCGCGCACGACAGGCGCGCAACGTGCTGAACGACTGCCCGGGGTCAGTTGGTCTGGATAAGCCTCACACCACGGCCGGTTCACCGCTGCGAGGAAGACTTCTCTGAGCGTTCAGGGACGCTCAAGCAAGTTCACGAATCAACCGCCGAGAAGCCGAGAGCCCGGTCTCTATTGCCCCGTCCACGACGACGCCGCGCCATCCCTGCGCCCAGTCGGCTCCGGCGAAACGCAAGCGGGTCCCGGTTTCGTGGAAATGATGCCACCCATTGGTGAACTGTCCTTTCTTGAGTGTCGCCCATGCCTGACCACTCCATTTGTCAGCGACCCAATCGTGCCCAGTGCAGTCCACGACTTCCAGATCAGGCCGCCATTGATCCACGATCTTTTGGGCCGACTTCGGGTCGCTCACATCGACTTGGTCATGCTGGGAACCGAAGCAGACACAGATGGTATCGCCGTCGGGCAGAAAGTACTCGCTACGTAGAAGCGCTCCCCGGGCAGGGGTCGGCGCATAGCCAAAGATGCTGTGGTGCCCCTTGATCTTGATCCAAGTCTTGCATCCGGTGGAATTCCATTTTTCCTTGAGCACCGACCTCATGGCCGGCGGCAGTCCGGGCTCGAACTCGATGTTCTCCAGAGCGCCTAGCGGAACGGTGACGATCACGGCGTCGCAGGCAATGGATTCACCGTTCTCCAGGGTGACGACGGATGAGGAAGCGTCGTGGCGGATTTTACTGACGGGCGTATTCAGCCGCAGCGGACAGTTCAGGTCTTGGGCAATGTTCTGATAGATGCCGCGCATGCCGTTAGTGAGTTTGAACCGCAGGGTTTGGTCGTCCATGAGGGACTGCCGGTGATCCGACAAGGCGACCCATTGTTTGGCCATGAGCGACGAACCGCGGTTCGGATCGCCGATGTAACCGGCCGACCAGTAGGAATCGCAGAGGTCAATCTCTTCTTGACTGAAGTCCCCTTGGCGCAGAATATCCAGGACGCTCGTCTGATCCGCAGCCAGAAAACGCTGGCGGATTTCCTCCGGGCCGTCGAACTCATTCGACAGTACATGCAACGGATTATGAGGGTACGGGAAGAACTCCTTCGACCCTTCGAAAATCGCGTTCATTGGCCGTTCCATCAAACGGTCGATGTCGGCTTCGCTGCCTGATCGCACTTCACCGTTGGTTACCCAATAGGCCTGATCCGTGTAAGGGCTGGGATAAATCGTTTGGCCGTAGCGCGTTATCTCGCTCCAAACGTGGGGCTGCATCCAATGGACCCACGTCGCGCCCATTTCGAGGGTGTGACCCATCCGTTCATCGGTCCAGGCCCGGCCGCCTATGCGATCACGGGCTTCGACGACTTCGACCTCGAAGCCGGCCGTGTGCAGTTCGCGCGCAGCTACCAACCCGGAGAACCCGGCACCGACAACGACAATATGGGGATTAGTCATGAGAAATTCCTTTCTGAGGGAAGACGTATTTCGGAGGGTCCGGTCACGCGGTCGAGACCTTTGGTCGCCAACACAGTTTCTGGTCGTCGGCGAATAATGACCTGCCCCCAGATCAGCCCTAGGACGCCCGAGACGATAATGATGCCCGGCATGATGAACACCAGAGCCGAGGGGTTGTCTGGACCTATCATGAGGTCGAAATTCACGAGGATGAGCAGGGCCACAGCCCCTAAACCAAGGGTCGCCAAGGATGGTGCTATGTACCGGGTGAAAGGACCATGCCCTTGGGGATTGCGGACGAACCAAACCAGGATCGCCACCGAGGTAACGGCGAGCAGAAATACGAGCCCGAAAGCTGCAGCATTGGTGAGCCAGGTGAACAGGGTCGTGATGGGAAACATCTCCCCCATATCGGACCCGGCACCGAGGAATGCAAAAATGACGACGACGATCAGTGCCAACATGGACTGTGCCAGGGAGCCGCCGACGGGCGCCCCTGCCCGTCCGGACTTGGCGAGTGGGCGAGGCAGTACTCCCGACCGACCGAGGGCGAAGAAGTACCTCGCAGCCGCATTGTGGAAAGCAATCAAAGCCGCGAGCAAACTCGTGACGAACAAAATGTTGGAGATTTCCGAGAGGGCGGGGGCGAGCTGAGAAAGCCAGACGAAGATCAGGTCGGGTCCGAACTCGGCGGCCTGCTGGTTGATCGCACCAGGTCCGATGCCCATGGCCAAGCACCACGACGAGAAGGCATAGAACACGGCGATAATGCCGACAGCAATGAACGTCGCTCGAGAAACCGTCCTTCGCGGGTCCTTGGCCTCTTCGGAATAGATCGCTCCCGATTCGAACCCCATGAATGAGGCAACGCCGAAAGCCAGAAGGACGCCTATTCCGTTGGTGAAAAAGTCTCCAGGTCTGATGGTTTGAGCTGAGATGCCCTCAGGAGCAGTGAACAGACCGACGACGCAGACGACGATGACGACGAGGAATTCGAGGCTGACGAGCACTCCCAGTACTTTGGCCGACAGGTCCACATTGTTGACACCCAGCGCACCGACAATGAGCCAGCCCATGAGGGCCGCACCCCACCAGGGGAAACTAAACCCTGTCCAACTACTGAGCAAGGTTGCGAGGGAGAACCCGAACAGCCCGTACAGTCCAATCTGCATCATGTTGTAAGAGACGAGCGCGAGGATTGCGGCCCCGATTCCTTGCCGCCCACCAAGGCCCTCCGTGATGTAGGCGTAGAAAGCCCCTGCGTTGTGGATATGTCCGCTCATGGCTCCGTAGCCGATCGCGAAGAGCATCAGAATGATGCCGAGAGCGACATAGCAAAGGGGCACACCGAGGCGCCCCGAGACGGCGAAGCTCGTCGGAACACCACCGGCCAGCACCGTCAATGGAGCCGAGGCAGCAATGATCATGAATACCAGTGAACCGGTGGAAAGATGTCGAGCGCCGAGCCGCGAGGATCTCTCTGTCATGGGAACCTCCCTTGTGAGTGAAGAACACTCCATCAACTGTGCGCCACGACACACCGGTTGCGGTTGTGCCTGCGTGCTGAGGGGTTGGCCGTCAGTGCCCCGCATGCTGTGCGAAAATTTCAGCACAAGGACAGAGGCGACTACCGCAAAGCCACCCTGAGGCCCGCGATGGTCGCCGCAGAGCTGAGTCGCCAACACGTCCGTTGCTTGACCGACGATATTTCCGCCCAAGCGGGACTCATGGACCTGACCATCGACAGATGCGTTCGCGGCTCACCTCGCCAGCGCGATTGCGGCTATGGGTTCCCCGCATGGAACGCAATCACATTCGGCGATCGAAGCACCCAGCGGGGTGCTGGTTTCCGACCATTTGATCGAGAAGCAAAGTGACCTCGAAGGGTGCAGGGCCCGAATACCGGAGCGCCCGGTAGAGATCAAATTGCAGGTCGGTTCGTCACGAACGCCGCTGACCCACACCGGCCCTTTCGAATACCCCATGCTCGACTTGAGTTTATTCGCCCAGGTGCCCGAGTTTTTGAGAAGCCGCGTCCTCTTGGTCAGTAACCTCTACTTCCCAGCCACAAGTGCAGACCACTTCGAAACCGGTCGGAGACAGAGATTCCGTCACCGGATGAATTTCCACGCCATGGTCCATCCCACGATGGTGTCACAACCTGCTTCCGGAACCATTTCTCTGGATTTAACAATGACACCCCCCCCCTTCCGGGCTCTGGGACACGTGCGAGCTCTTTGGCCGTGGTCCACCCGGGGGATTCCCCCGCGAAGCGGCTCCCCTGGCTGCTCGCCGAACACTGTCTTCGATGCCTCAGGCGACCTGTCCAGGGATTTTCACCCCGTCCCTCACCTCCGGCCAGGCCGCATTTCCGGAGAAGCACACTGCCGGAATTGCGACTACATACTGGCCGCCACAGCAATATATTCACAACCCGAAAACAGCCTCGGAACTGTTACCCACTGGTACAGGTACTGACTTATTAGTTGTTGTTACGGACACCAAACGAAGAAAATATGCCTGAGTATCATATTCACAGTGGCCGACAGCACTGAACCCCACGGTAACCAAAGCATGACTAACCAGGAGGATAAGCGTTTTCGACGCCGATTTTTGCTTTCGAGATATAGTTTTTATAGCTCGACGACACAATAACCGTGATCCGTGCGAGGGCAATCTCGGACAAAACATGTGCGCTTCAGTCCGAGCTGCCAGGGTCGAGGAGCCGATCGAGAGAACGACTCCTCGACCCCCTTATATTTAACAGTCATTTCTCAGGCGATGTGAACCTCAACTCGTAAAGGAATTTTTGGGCGAATCGTCGAGGCGGAGACGAATTCGGTCAAGAAAATCCCGGAAGGCGCTTGATAAAGAAGCTGCGAGAGAGTTTCATGGATCATGAAGCGCACAGCCCTAAGACAAACCTCCCAATATTGGAAAGGGCATGATTATGGCTGACAAAAACAACCCTGGACAGTTCGGAAATCGCGAGGACACCGCAGAACAAGCCCATAGGGGCGGTGAGCAGAGCACCGGAAGCTTCGGAGACAAAAACGCTGCCGACCCGCGAGAAGCTGGTCGGGAAAGCACCGGAAGCTTTGGCGAGAAAAACTCGGCCGACCCGCATGAGGCCGGCAAGGAGGGCGCTGAGGCCCAGTCCACGGAGGGCAAGGCCAAGGCCGTCATAGAGGCAAACAGTCCAGCTAAGCATTCCTAGCTGACAAGTCGGCCGGTAGGGATCCAGGGGTTCCTCGGATTCTAGTCCGCCCGACTTTTCCGGCTTTTTGCGGGAAATACTCCTCCGGCCCAGGGCCAAGACCAACAGCATCCTGGCCGGTCACATGCCGATCCTCATCACACAGAAGTTCAAGGGCGCAGCCTCCCGGGCGAACGTAGTCTTCAGCCGCCCGACGGAACGGACGCGGTTCCCATTAGGAAGAAGGCCGATCATGAGAGCAGTAACGTGGCAGGGCAAACGCAACGTCAGTGTAGAGGACGTACCGGACCCGACCCTGCAGCTGAACGACGACGCCATCATCCGTATCACTTCAACCGCAATCTGCGGTTCTGACCTCCACCTCTACGAAGTGCTCGGGCCATTCATGGACCAAGGCGACGTCGTCGGACACGAGCCTATGGGCGTCGTCGAAGAAGCAGGGCCGGAGACGAACCTGACCGTGGGATCACGCGTCGTCATTCCGTTCACTATTTCCTGCGGTCGGTGCTGGATGTGCCGGAGAGGGTTGTACTCCCAATGCGAAACGACCCAGGTCACCTCTGCAGGCAGTGGAGCTCAGCTCTTCGGCTATTCACGGCTGTACGGATCGGTTCCCGGCGGCCAGGCTGAATACCTGCGGGTCCCGCACGCCGACTTCGGTCCTATTGAGATCGGCAGCGCAGAAGACGGGCGCGAAGCACCGGACGAGCGTTACCTTTTCTTGAGCGACATTCTTCCGACCGCTTGGCAGGCCGTCCAGTATGCTGATGTCCCGTCCGAGGGAACCATGGTGGTCTTTGGCCTGGGCCCGGTCGGACAGTTCGCGGCGCGTATTGGCGTGCACCGGGGATATACGGTCTTCGCAACAGACCCAGTATCGGAAAGGCGTCAGATGGCGGAGCGTCACGGCGGGACGGCCCTGGCACCCACCGACGAGGCTTACGAAAAGATCAAAGACGCCACCGAAGGCCGCGGGCCGGACGCCATCGTCGACGCCGTCGGGATGGAAAGCCACCATTCTCCCGCGGGAAAACTCGCACACCAGGCTTCGAGCCTGCTTCCGGACAAGGTCGCCCGCGGCGTGATGAAGAACGCCGGGGTCGATCGGCTTTCGGCTTTGCACGATGCCATCTCGTTGGTGCGGCGCGGCGGCACGCTCTCCTTGAGCGGCGTCTACGGCGGCCAGGCGAGCCCCATGCCGCTGCTGCAGATGTTCGACAAGCAACTGCAGATTCGGATGGGCCAGTGCAACGTCAAGCATTGGATCGACGACCTCTTGCCCCTGGTCGATGATCCGAAAGATCCCTTGGGTGTGGAAGACCTCGTCACGCACTCGCTTCCACTGGAGCAAGCGCCGGAAGGGTACGAGATGTTCCAGAAGAAGATGGACGGTTGCATCAAAGTCGTCCTCAAGCCGTAGACCTGACGACCGAACACTCACGGGTCAATCAAGGGAAAGGCAATAAAAATGTCACACAATCAGCAAGATCACTCGGAAGCACACGAGCCTGCAAAGGGCCAGGAGTCTCAACCGATTCCTACCCCGTCCCCAGGCCGTCCCAACGTCGAGAGTCCTTCGGCCAAAGAGCCGACTAACCCCCAGCCTCCGTGGAGTGTCAGTGAGGATCAGCACAAGGTCGTGCCTCGCACGCCGACGGGAGAAGTGGCCAACGAGGACCCCGATTCGATTGCTCAGCACGGTTCATTCCTGACGACCTCCGCCGGCTCCCGATTGCGGGACACCGATCACTCGCTCAAGGCCGGAGAACGCGGCCCGTCCCTACTTCAGGATCACCACTTCAGAGAAAAGATCACGCACTTCGATCACGAACGTGTACCGGAACGAGTGGTCCACGCCCGTGGTGCCGGCGCCCACGGGTTCTTCGAGGCTTACGGCAATGCGGATTCGGTCACCAGGGCAGGATTCCTGGCTCAGGGCAAGAAGACACCGGTATTCGTGCGGTTCTCAACGGTCTTGGGATCCCGGGGGTCCGCCGACTCGGTGCGAGACACCCGCGGTTTCGCGACTAAATTCTACACCGAAGAAGGCACCTTCGACCTGGTGGGAAACAACATCCCGGTGTTCTTCATCCAGGATGCGATCAAGTTCCCGGACGTCATCCACGCGGGCAAACCGCACCCGGACCGTGAGATCCCCCAGGCACAGAGCGCCCACGACACGTTCTGGGACTTCGTCTCTTTGCACACCGAAGCACAACATCACACGATGTGGAACATGTCCGACCGCGGGATCCCTCGTTCGTACCGGATGATGGAGGGCTTTGGCATCCACACGTTCCGGTTGCAGAACGCATCGGGAGAAACGTGTCTGGTGAAATTCCATTGGAAGCCCAAACTCGGTGTTCATTCCATGACCTGGGAAGAAGCCCAGATCACTGGGGGCATGGATCCCGACTTCCACCGCAGAGACTTAGCCGACGCTATCGAGTCCGGTGCCTACCCGGAATGGGAACTGGGAATTCAGGTTTTCGAGGACACTGTCGAACAGATGTATGAAGGAATTGACCTCCTGGACCCCACCAAAATCGTCCCTGAAGAAAAGGTGCCGGTTCAGCTCATCGGTCGGATGGTCCTCGATTCCAACCCGCGCAATTATTTCGAGGAGACCGAACAGGTTGCGTTCCACCCCGGTCATCTGCCGCCAGGAATCGACGTCACCGACGACCCTTTGTTGCAGGGGCGCCTGTTCTCATACATTGACACGCAGCTGACCCGCCTCGGCGGACCGAATTTCAATCAGTTACCCATCAACCGACCGCATGCCCCGGTCAACGATATGTTCCGAGACGGATACGGGCAGCAGGCCGACCATACCGGCGTCGCGCCCTACAAGCCGAATTCCTTGGACGGCAATAATCCATTTGCCGCAACGGAAGCCGATGGGGCCTTCACGGACCTGCCCGTTACGGTTGCCGAGTCAGTCAAGACCCGCGCCGCTCCCGCGAGCTTCGACGACCATTTCAGTCAGGTCAGACTGTTCTGGAACAGTTTGACCGACATCGAAAAGGACCACGTCGTAGGTGCATATTCATTCGAGCTCGGAAAAAGCTACGAAACGGCAGTCCAAAAGCGCCAGGTAGAGAATCTCGCCCGGATCGACAAGTCGCTGTGTCAGCAAGTGGCCGACAGCCTGGGCCTGCCCACGCCTGATGCCCAAGGGCTCGCGCAAACCGGCGACGACCGGAGCCCTGCCTTGTCGCAGATCAGGGGCGCATGGCCCGTGGATGGTCGGGTCATCGGCATCGTCGTGGATCCCCAAGACCCTCCGGAAGGATTGGCAGATCTCCACGAGAGCATCGTCGAATCCTCCATGGTCCCGAACATCGTGTCCACCCGCGGCGGCGAAGTCTCCGGCGTACCCGTCACCAAAACTCTCACGACCGTTCGCTCCGTGGAATTCGACGCAATCATCCTGGCGGGTGCACCGTCCAAGAAAGCGGCGGACTCCAAACGTCAGGATGCCAAAACCGGCGTCCGAGCCGGCTCCGGCCTCGATCCCCGCGTGGATCTGCTGCTCGACGAGTCATGGAGACATGGCAAGGCAATCGGCGCTTGGGGACCCGGGACGGATGCGCTGCACGGCGCCGGATACTCGCTCGACGATCCGGGCATCGTCACGGGCTCAAGTCCTGATGAGGTGCTGCGAGGAATGACCGACTTGCTGAGCAAGCATCGCGTGTGGGAGCGGTTCGAGACCACGAGCGATTCCGTCTAAACGGGATCTCCGGAGACAAAAACAACCGATTCTCAGGTGGCCGTTGCCGGCTTTCGGCAACGGCCACCGCTAGTTCTTCCTGGGTCTGAGAACTCTAATCCTCGTCGTTGGGACCGCCCTCAGTGTCCTGTGAAATCCTGACGCTGACCACTCCCGAAAGCTCCGTCAAAGTGGCGACGAGAGAACGCAGTGGCGGGCGTCCCCGAAATCTCGCGCGCAACACTACTTTGTCGCCGATTCTCTCGGTCGACTCGATCTGCGCCGTATAGCCCATCGACGTCGCTTCGGACAAGATATCCCTCAGGATTCCGTGCCCATCAATGTAGGTGAGCCGGAGAACGTTCCGGTCCGACGCCCCGGGAAGCCTCGTCACGATGGGCATGAGGACGGTTGTGGCAATCAAGTACAGGATCGTACCTTCAATTGCGATCCACGGCAGTCCCGCCCCCGCGGCCATGCCCACGGCGGCCGTGACCCAAATGGATGCGGCCGTGGTCAACCCGCGCACAAAATTCTTGCGGGTGAAGATCACTCCCGCACCGAGAAAGCCTATTCCGGAGGCGATCTGCGCAGCGATCCTCGAAGGGTCCAGTACGACGTCGGAGCCCAGCAAGGTCCCGAACCCATAGCCCGAAACGATCGTGAACAACCCGGAGCCTGTCCCCACGAGGATGAGGGTGCGCAGGCCAGCTTGCTTCTGACGAAGCTGACGTTCGAAGCCGATGATGCTCGACAGGACGAACGAGGTCAGGAGCAGGCTCGATGTCAGAGCAAAATTCGATTCCGGCCCCAGGGTCCAGATATCCGTCGCCGCAGCCATCGTGTGCATCCCCTACTTTCCGGCCGGAGCAGCCTCAGCTTCCGTCAGACGTCCACCCACTATCTTCTCAGTTGTTGACGCGATCAGCCGCTCTGCGGGCGGCCGACGCGACGTCGTGGTTGGTGGACAGCTCGGGATGGTGCAGATCCAGTGCAGGCCGTTCCGAGCGGATTCGCGGCAGGGCCGTGAAGTTGTGACGCGGCGGCGGGCAGGATGTCGCCCATTCCAGGGAGCTTCCAAAGCCCCACGGATCATCGACTTCAACCTTTTTGCCGTTGCGGGTCGTGATGTAGACGTTCCAGAAGAACGGCAACATCGACACCGCCAGAATCATGGCGCCGACGGTCGAGAACTGGTTCATCCAGGTGAAACCGTCCTCGGGCATGTAATCAGCATAACGACGCGGCATTCCGTCCACACCCAGCCAGTGCTGGATCAGGAAGGTCGTGTGGAAACCGATGAACAGCAACCAGAAGTGGATTTTGCCCAGTCGTTCGTTGAGCATCTTGCCGGTGAACTTCGGCCACCAGAAGTAGATGCCACCGAACATGCAGAACACGACCGTTCCGAAGACCGTGTAGTGGAAGTGCGCGACCACAAAATAGGTATCGGACAAGTGGAAGTCCAGCGGAGGAGTAGCCAGGATGATCCCGGTGATGCCGCCGAACAAGAAGGTCAGCAGGAATCCGAAGATCCATAAGAGTGGCGTCTCGAAAGTTATGGATCCCTGCCACATCGTGCCAATCCAGTTGAAGAACTTCACACCGGTCGGAACCGCGATCATCATGGACATGAACGCGAAGAACGGAAGCATGACCGAACCGGTGACGTACATGTGGTGGGCCCACACGGTCACGGACAGCGCACCGATGGCGATCGTCGCGTAGACGAGTCCCTTGTACCCGAAGATCGGTTTGCGTGAGAACACCGGGATGATCTCGGATGCGATGCCGAACATGGGTAGGGCCAGGATGTAGACCTCGGGGTGCCCGAAGAACCAGAAGAGGTGTTGCCACAGGATCGAACCGCCATTTTCGGCGTCGAAGATATGGCCGCCCAGCCTGCGGTCCATGCCGAGCGCGAAGAGCGAAGCCGCCAAAGGCGGGAAAGCCATAATGATGAGTATGGCGTTGATCAAGGCCGTCCAGGTGAAGAGCGGAACCCGCCACATGGTCAGCCCGGGTGCGCGCATGCACAGAATCGTCGTGATGAAGTTGACGCCGCCCATGATGGTGCCGAAGCCCTGTAGGGCAAGGCCGAAGACCCACAGGTCGCCACCGACACTCGGGGTGTACGTCGACGAGTTCAACGGCGCATAGGCAAACCAGCCGAAGGACGCTGCTCCCTGCGGGGTGATGAACCCGGCGATTGCGACCAGCGAGCCGAAGAGGAAGAACCAGAACGCCAAAGCGTTGAGACGCGGAAAAGCGACGTCCGGAGAACCGATCTGCAATGGAACCAGCACGTTGGCGAACCCGATAAACAGCGGGGTTCCGAACATCAGCAGCATCAGGGTGCCGTGCATGGTGAACAACTGGTTGAACTGATCCTTGGTTTCCAGGATCTGCATTCCGGGCTGGAACAGCTCAAGACGCATGACCAATGCCATGATGCCTGCCAGCAGGAAGAACGTGAAGGACGCGATCATGTACATGTAGCCGATGGTCTTGTGGTCCGTGGACGTGAGCCAATCGACCACAATCCTGCCCCGGGACCGGGGGACATTGCGCGTAACGGCTGGGCTCTCTGAAGCCGAATACTCAAATGTAGACATCACGTCACCTTTCAAACGCCGGGCGAAGAACTGCCGCGGGGACAGGCCCTCGTTCACGGACCGACTCTCGCGGGTACCACTTCAGAATCAGATCAGATTGTCGATGAACCTCCGTTGGCCACTTGTTGTTCTGCTGCTTCGACAATGTGCTGGGCATCGATTCCCGCCCAATCGAGCAGCTCGGCGCTGGTACCGGATCCCGGCATGCCTTCAACTGCGAGATGCGTGACTCGCAGAGGAGAGACCTGTCCGGCAAGCACGGAGACGACCGCCTCGCCGAGGCCACCTTCTGGATGGTGGTCTTCAGCGATCACGACATTCCCGCCCGCGGCCTTCACGGCTCCTCGGAGGGTCTCTGCGTCCAGGGGTTTGACCGAGTAGCAATCGACGACCCGTGCGGAAATTCCCTTCTCGCTCAAGGCGTCCGCCGCGGCGAGGCACTCGTGAAGAGTGACTCCGGCCCCGATGAGAGTTACCTCGTCATCGTCGCCGGCTCGCAATGTCTTTGCACCACCGATGGGGAACTTCTCCTCTTCGGAGTAGATCACGGGCAATGTACCGCGAGTTGCGCGCAGATAATTGATTCCCGAACGGTCCGCCATCTGCGCGGTCAGAGCGGCCGCGCTGACGGCGTCACTGGGGTAGACGACCGTGGAACCGTGCACGGACCGAAACATCGCGAGGTCTTCGACGCCCATTTGGGAAGGACCGTCCGGACCGATCTCGACCCCCGCGTGTGACCCTGCGATACGCAGATCCGCACCGGAGATCGCGGCCATACGGATGAAATCGAAAGCTCGGGTCAAGAATGCGGCGTAGGTCGATGCGTAGGCCTTGTAACCACGGACGTTCAGGCCGGTTGCGGCGGCGATGAGCTGTTGCTCGGCAATAAACATTTGGAAGTAACGCTCGGGGAAGGCTTCCCCGAAATCGTCGGTGTGAGTCGAGTTTCCGACCTCCGCGTCAAGAGCGACCAGCCGAGGGCCACTGTGGCCGAGTGCCACGAGTGCGTCGCTGTACGCCTGACGGGTCGCGACTTCGTCACCGATTTCGTAGGACGGCAACTGGACCTGCGTCTCTTCGATTCGATGAGGTTCGCCGGTCTCTTCAGGGGCGAGACCGAGCACTCGGAGGTCACGTTCACCGCCCAGTTCGCTGATCGCTCGGTCCGCCGCGTCCTCGGGCAACGGCTTGCCGTGCCAATCGTCCTTGTCCTCGATTTCGGAGAATCCCTTGCCCTTGATCGTCTGGGCGAGAATCACGGTCGGGCGGCCGCCACCTGTGCCGGCAGCGGCAAGAGCATCGTCGATCGAATGCAGGTCGTGGCCGTCGATTTTCACCGCCGCAGCTCCGAAGGATTCGGCCCGGCGCATATAAGTCTCGATGTCCCACCCGTGTTCGGTGGGGCCCGTCTGGCCGAGCCTGTTGACGTCGACGACGACGACCAGGTTGTCCAGCTCGTAGTAGGAGGCCTTGTCGAGTGCTTCCCATATGGAGCCCTCCGCCATTTCGCTGTCCCCGCACAATACCCAGGTGGTGTAGGGGAGTTTGTCCAGGTATTTCCCCGCGAGGGCGATGCCGACGCCGTCAGGCAGTCCTTGTCCGAGCGAACCTGTTGCCACATCGATCCACGGCAACTCCGGCGTCGGGTGGCCCTGAAGCCGTTGCCCGAACTGCCTGTACCCGGTCACCATCTCATCATCGGATATCTGGCCTGCGGCCTTGAGAACCGAATAGACGAGGGGCGATGCGTGGCCCTTGGAATAGATCAGGTGATCGTTGTACGAGCTCTTCGGATTGTCCCAGTCGTAGCGCAGATGCCGGCTGATGAGAACGGCAAGAACGTCTGCCGCTGACATCGACGAGGTCGTATGGCCGGAGCCTGCTGCGGTGCTCGAACGGATGGAATCCACGCGTAGCTGCGCGGCGAGTTCGGCGATGTCGGAAAAGCTATCCCGTTGGACATTGGTGCTCATGAAATGCCTCCTCATGGGTGCAGTGTTGAGCAAGCTGTCTTTACAGCCATCGACCGTTGCGCTCTGTTCGCGGACACAAGGCCTACTCCCATAGTGTCACTTGGGTCACCGACCCGAAAGGGGCCCTCGAAGTTTGGGTCTTGCTGGAACGGGGCGGACGGCTCGCCGAGAAGATCCATACCGGCGTGCTGCACATGGATAAGCACTCGGTAACTCAGGGGGATTGCCCTCCGGAAGCCGCGGGCGGCCTGACTAGGAACGCGAGCGTACTGCCTGGGGTCTTCAGGGATTCGCGGAGGGGATCTGAAATGACTTAACCATCGAGACGTCAGCTGATCCAGGCAGAGCCAGGGGGGCTGCAGATACCGAACGCATCTGCGGTCTGCCTATCTCCTGCTCGACTTATTTTTGGCGGTCCAGACTCGCGTAGACCACGTAATTGTCGTCGAAGAGGCCGGAAGAGGCGTCGTAACCGTCGCAGGTGATCAGACGCAATTGGGCGTCATCCGTGTGGCCGTAGACTTCGGCGGTCGGGAATCGGTCCTTCGAATACGCCTTGCCCTTCTTGACCGTGAATCGGGCTTCGGAGCCGTCTTCCCGAGCCACCGTGACCTGGTCCCCTGATTTCAACGACCGAAGGTCCGCGAAGACCCCGTCTCCCCCATCCGTCGCGTTGACGTGACCGAGGAATACGGACGGGCCGCGCTCTCCTGGCGTCGGTGATTGGTCGTACCAGCCTGCCGGTGAACCAGGATCGCCCGGGGGCACCTCGAGTCGATGGTTCTTGTTCAGGCCGAGTCTGAGAGGCTTGGTATCGACCCCGATCGAGGGAATTCGCAGTGAGGTCGGGCGCGAAGATTTCAGGACCGCTCCCCCACCGCCTTGTGTCTCGGTCCTTGTCGGTTCCGGGGAAGTCGGGTCGCTGTGCGTTGGTTCCGGAGTAGATGCCGAGGACTCGTTGTTGGGTGACTGCGATGTCGCCGGCGTAGCGTCGGACGGCTCGGGCGTGGCTGTGCCTTGTCCCGGGTCTGGGGCACAGGCCGATACCAGCAGGACAGCGGCAGCCGCGGAGACCCTGAGGAATCCGCGGCCGCCAGCCAAGAAATCAGCCATCATGCTGTACCGCTTCCGGGCCTAGGCCCGCTGACGACGACGCAGGTACACGGCTCCGCCACCGACAGCGACCAATCCGGCAGCACCGGCACCTACAGTGATCACGATCGAGGCGGGATCGGTCTTCTGCCCAACGCCGGTATCGGCACCACCATCGGGGACATCACCCATTTGCGAAGCGTTCAGGGTCCCGCAGGCAGCCGGCAGGGTCGCGGCCAAAGGCAACGAATCATCCAGCGGACTCATCTCCTGCTGAGCCGTCTGGCTCAGATTCGCCGGGTCCACACCGTGAACGACCATGACCGCGGTCCCGTCTTTCAGGGCCTGCTGGGTCGCATCATCGATGTCGATGCTCCGTTCGTAGGTGTAGGAGCTACCGCCGGGGAACCGGTCCACGGCCAGAGCAGAATCCGGGCTGGTATCGCCGGTCTCGGTCAGTGACGAGGCGATCATCCCGTAGGCGGGGTGGGCTTCCGGGGTGCTTACGGCGCCGTCGCCGTTCTGGTCCAGTTCCGGGCCCGGGCAGGTCCCGGCGGCTCCGATGTGGATGTGCTGGGCGTGGGGGAAGGGGCCGTTCTGGAAGGTCTCGGCAGCGCCTTGGACGGTCATGCTCACGGTGGCTTTGTTTCCGTCGACTTTCACGCTCGCCTCACCGGTGGTCCCGGAGTTATTGAGGCTATCCAGGTGGGCCATGGTCGTCCACGATCCCTCGTCGGTGGTGGTTGATTCCTGGGTGTGGCCTTCGTGGGCGGTGGCCGGTGGGGCCGATAGGGCCAGGGCTGCTAGGGCCAGGGCGGGGATGGTTAGAAGTAGTGGCTGTCGCATGGGGTGCTCCTCAGTGATCGGTGCTCGCTGCGTCCCGCTGATTGCGGTACGTATGTGTGAGCTTCGACACCACAACCCGTGCGGATGGGTATTACCCTATTTTTTTCTGAGAATTCTCGGAGTCCCTGTCTTCGTGTACCTGACGCCGCTCACCCAGCAGTTTTCGGCCGGAATCTCCAAACCGATTTCGGCAACCACCCATCCAAGACCACCGTGGGAACGAAGAGAAGGTATATTTCGACAGTGCACCTGGGGAGATAACCTGTGGCATGGTCCGTGAGGTGGCCTGCCCGCAGGGGGCGAATGATGCCGCGGTACACAGGTGCAACGGCACGACAGTTAGCGAGATCATGTGAGTTCGACGTCAGATACCCCGGGGGATGCTGACGGAGCGCCGAGAAGAGTCGTGAACGATGCGGATGAAGCCTATCGGGCCGAAAAGCTCGCCCGTAGCGCCCAGGGCGATGAATCCGCTTTTGCTGACCTCTACGATGCCACCGTCTCGGTGGTCTATGGTGTCGTGATTCGATTGCTGCGCTCCAGTGACCTTGCCGCCGAGATCGTTCAAGAGGTTTATCTCATGGCATGGCAGCAAGCGGAGAAGTTCGACCCCGCTCGGGGAACGACCAAAGCATGGCTGTGCACCATGGCCCATCGTCGAGCCGTGGACAGAATCCGCTCCAGCACCCGCCGACGTGACCGCGAGGAGCATTATCAGGCCGATGAACAGGCCACTGCCTCCGAGGATCCGACCTGGGAAGGTGTGGAGTCGGGCTTGGACAGCGAAGACGTGCAGACGGGGCTTGCGCAGGTGAGCGAGGTTCAGAGACAGGCCTTGAATCTGGTGTACTTCCGAGGGTTGAGCCACCAGGAGGTGGCCGAGCATTTGAAAATCCCTCTGGGTACAGCGAAATCCAGAATCAGGGACGGATTGGTCAGTCTTCGGACGGTATTGGGGGAACAGTGGTAGATAACAGTGCAGAGGGGCGTGATCAGGGCGGCGACGTCCATTCGGACGCTGCACTTTATGCTGTTGACGCCCTCGAGGTAGAAGAAGCACGTGCTTTCGAAGCCCACTTGACCATTTGCTCTCGGTGTCAGGAAGAGGTCGACTCTTTCCGCGTGACCGCCGAAGGGCTTGCGGAAGCCGTGGCGGTAGAACCACCAGCAGAGCTGAAAACGCAGGTGCTCGGCGCTGTTCACCGCGAATCACGACGAGGCACTGATAGCGGGCGGGCACCGACGGGCCAGACCGCTGCCGAACCCGAGCCCGGTTCACAAGCCAGAGTGTTTCCGCTCGGGACGGCGAGGCCTCGCCGCAGCCGCTGGCTTCTTGCCGCGGCCGCAGTCATTCTGGTGCCTGGTCTGGCGTTGGGAGGTTGGAGCCTAGGTCATCAAGCCGGCCAGGACAGCCAGCAGGTGACCGCAGACCAACAGCATCAGCAACAACAGCAGCAACGCCAGGACGAACTACTGACCGCACCGGATGTGGCCGTCAAACACGTGAGTAAGGACGGGGCCTCCGCGACGGTGGTTACTTCCCGCGAACGAACCGCCGCAATGTTTGTCGGTTCGAATTTCACCGATCCAGGACACGGCAAGCAGTATCAGCTCTGGCTGATGAAAGATGGGGCTCCCGTCCCGGACACGACCTTCAACGGTGGCGACTCCAGCGTTTGGCTGACCGGCGATGTTCGCGACGCCGAAGCCGTGGCGGTGACGGTTGAACCTGAGGGAGGGTCTCAGACCCCGACCAGCGACGTGATGATGGCCGCCGAAATCTAGCGGAGCCTAACTGCTCCCACAAAACCTGGCCCAGGGCCGGTCACGGGTTTAGCTACCCCAGGACTGCCCTGGCGACCTCGTTGGAATCGGCAACGGTACTGGAACCGAATCTGAGCTCTGCGTCCGCCTCCGCCGCAATAGCAGTCCCCCATTGCGTCGAAGACAGTTGTAGCCCCAGAACGAAGATTCCGGCCTCGGTTTCGCCGGAAGCCCTGACGAGTCGGTGAGGCGATTCTGTGACCTCCAGGCCTTTCGAAGGCACCGGGGCCGGGGAATCGGCCAGGTGCATCTGCCACGGCCGTGCAAACCCGTCCTCGAAAAGACGCCCGAGCAAAGGTGACGTACTCACCCGAACGTCGTTGGCCGGTGCCAGGGCCTCGACGAGCCAATCAGCGTGGACCGGTTCGCCTCGCACCCAGGGGGATGATGCGATGAAACATCCTGCATTCTCGTCCGCGCCGAAAACAGGGTCCGGCCCCAGAAAACGTACGACGCCGGCCCGTGCCAACGCCGCCATCTGTTGGATTCTGAGCACTGGCGGACCGGAAGCAAGGCCCTCGACCAATCCACCGAATTTGCGTTCGAGTCCACGGATCCATGACTCATCAGAAATTCCATGATCCTGAACGGCGTATTTCACTATGGCGCGTGCCTGATTCATCGACCCAATAGCCATTTTGATAGGACTGTCTTCGCCCAAGAAGGAGGCGGCGACGTCGCGATCCAAGAAATGAACCACGGCCGCGGCATATTCCTCGTGAGAGTCGAAACTCTGGCCCTCGAACGGCCTCGAAAGGCGCTCCGGAGCCAAGATCAGATTCGGGGCAACCCGGTCCGTGACCAAGCGGTCCAGACGGCTCCACCATGAGCTATGTTCGGTGTCCGACAAGATCGCCTCGACTTGGGCGAGAAATTCGAATGGGTCGCCGTGAATCGCATCTGGCTCGGTACGGACAAGGGTTCGGTAGTAATTCCATTGGGCATCCCTCCGAATCAGCGGCCAGTAGTCGACCTCGAAGTCGATTTCCCTCCCTTCGGACTGCGCCCTTTGCTGGGTTCTGTCCACATAGTCTCTGGTGAAGAACTTGTTTTGCGTGGACCGCGGATAGTAGGAATCCAAAACGGCTTTGGCCCGGTAGGGAGTCCCACGGCGGGATCCGGCCCAGATCTTGGGCTCACGGCCGCTCGGTTGATATGTGAGGCGATGCGGGTGGTCCCCGTCGACCTCGAATGTTCCTCCGCGCCCTTCGGTCAGCTGAGCGAGCACGTCATGGAAGTTCAGCCCCATGCCACGAATCAGCACATCCTCCCCTTCCGGGAGAGCGGCCCACCGAACGTCCGCCGGAATCGCAGGCGGCCAATAGTGCAACCGCCTGCTCGCGGCGAATTCCATGAGGTCCTGCTGGTCATCACGCAATTTGGCATCGGTGTGCCCCAGTGCCAGAACGACGCAATGAGCTGACAAGACGACACCGTCGCCCAGTTCAACGAGATAAGGTCGTCCCGTATTTTGCTCCCCATATGCGATACGCACGGCCTCCTGGGGGTGATAGTTCAAGCTCATGGTTTTCGGCAATCCGGCCCGGAGGCGAGCAAAAATATCCGAAAGATAAGTGCCGTAGAGCTTCCGAGACGGGAATCCTTCGCGTGTCAGAGCATGGACCTCGGCCAGGTCTCCGTCGGAGAGGCCGATGAGCGGGAAAGAGGAATCGGCGGTGACCCGGGCTCGCCACTCTTCGAAGCTGAGGCCCCGCACCGCAGAAATGGGGCGAGGATAGGATCCGTCGGAAGGAGCGGACGTGACCGTGACGTCCGTGGGAACGACCGTCGGGAAAAATGACGGGGTGTTCATCAGAAAGAGTCTCGACTGGTCTGTGCGCCACACGTGCCCCGGCCCCGGAGGGAAGGGGTCCACCAGGTGGACCTCAACGTTCTTGTCGGAGCGGCTTGCCGCGTGAGCGGCCAGCCTCTCGACGGTCGACAGCCCTCGCGGACCAGCCCCAATTACCACGATGCGTTGCGTTCTTCCCATGCTTCCAAGAGTAGTGCTCCTATCCCGGAGACTCGGTTTTGACCATCACGTGCGTTTATCGGTACGCTGTTAAGGTTGTTCGACGGCGATATTCGTTTAACACGAATGAAGCCGTGTTCACCTGGAGACGTGCCAGAGCGGCCGAATGGACTTCACTGCTAATGAAGGGTCGGGGTTAAACTCGACCGGGGGTTCAAATCCCCCCGTCTCCGCCACGCACCCCCGGGGGTCCTTGGAACACCAAGGACCCCGGGGGTTTTCTTTGTCCCCAGGGCCTTTGACTCGACAACGAAAGGTCCCAAGTCTCTGGCGCTCTTTTTGGCCCGTTTCCCGAGCAACTGACATGCACTCGAGGGATGAGGCGAGGCTCATGGGCCACCAGAAGGTGTATCGATACCTCCAGGACAACCGTGAGGCCCGAAAACCAAGGCCGGTACTCGGATCATCTCGATACGCCGCACCCACGGAAACGCCACGGGAGGCCGTCCGGCTATGGACCGGACACACCATAATGATTCGGTGAAAGCCGTCGCGACAGAATCCCATTTTCGTCAATGATTACCGCTGCTGAAGCGATTCCCAGAGCGCCAATACGGTAACGACGACCAAGGGCAAGCAGGCAATACAATTGAGCCACCGATGCTGTTCAACAATTGCAACGAACTCGCGGATAAAAGCGCTCGGAATAAAATAACGAGCTGTCGGAGAGCCAACCACGGCGGCTTTAATTCCGGCCCGACGAGTCAAACTCGCGGCTCGCAAGACATGATAGTTATTGGTCACCACCACACAATCCTGCATCCGCCCCGCATTGGAAATGATCGATGTCGAAAACCGGATGTTCTCCCACGTGTTGCGCGACTTCTCCTCGGGGTACACATCAGCCGGATCAGCACCGTGCTCAACCAGGTACTCAGCCATCGCTTGCCCCTCCGGCCGCGACTCGTCGCCGCCCTGCCCACCAGACGGCACTAAAATCGGGCGTGCATCTCGGTCTGCACCCAGACGATAGATCTCAAGCGCCCGATCCAGGCGGCTACGCAGCAACGGAGGAACGGCCCCATTGATCAGCCCTGAACCGAGCACAATGATTGCAGAAGGATACAGCTTTCGAGACATTCGACCATACACAACCGAGTAGACCGCAAAAGAGACAAAAGCAACACTGAAGTATGTAGCCAAAAGAGCGATTAAGACGCCCAGAGCAACGGCATAAATACTCAGAGGATAAGGGATCCGGCTCCACCCGAATAATACCCAGAGGAGTATGGGAAGACCCAGCAGGAGCAAACCTGCAAACAGCGAAAGCAGGTTGCCCAGTCGCCTTCCCTCGTATCTCAGCATAACGACGCCGTTTGCAATCAAGGCAATCGACAGAATCACTAAAGCAATCGGCGTCACGACAAACATCGCGACGACGACCGGCCACGCAACCGACTCGTTTCTTGCCAACAAGGTCAGCCCAAGCAGGAGGCAGACGCCAACCCCAATGGTCAGGAAAACCCCATTGCGTATCATCCGAGGGTCTCGACGCCGCCCCCATGCATAGAGGAGGAAGAAAAAACACGCCAGGGCAGAATGAGTCACTTCAATTTCCATGCACCAATTCTCACATGGTTCTCATTAGTGTATCGACCGCCGCCCCCAGGCCGTTACACAAATTGCATAAAACTATCGGCCGAGTCACCAGGAAACCGCCACGAGGAAATGAAGGGTTCACATTTGGGGGAGCAGCTTCTCCACGAAGTGATAGCCCCCTCGAAGCATAAGCCTCATCCCGAGCGTGATGCCCGCAGATTCCTGGGATGCCATGATTCAGGGGACGAGTGTTTCTTGATGCTCATTGCTTCGACGCGGCAACGACATGGCGACGCCGAATTCCGGTCCCGCTCTGGGTCGGAAGAATGAAAGCCCTTGGGCCGCGAAGAACGGCGGCTCAAGGGCTTTCATCGCCGCTCGGACGTCATGCAACGAACTCAGCCGGAGACGTGGCTAATCGTCTCGTTGCTACCGGCGGATTGGTCCTTCGCCGGTCGGGACGGCATAAGCTTCAGGCCAACCGTGGCCCCGACGATCCCGACAATGCAGAGGATTTTGAGAGCGGAAACCGATTCGGCCCCGGTCAGCATGCCGTAGACCACGGTAAGGGCGGCACCGATTCCGGTCCAAATGGCGTACGCGGTGCTGATAGGGATGGTCTTGACGGCCCAGCCAAGACCGCCCATGCTTCCGATGAGGGCGATCACGAAGAGGATTGTTGCTGGGTAATAGGTAAATCCGTGTGATTCTCCCAGGGCTGTTGCCCACACGGCTTCGAGCACCGCGCTGACAAGTAATATGATCCAGGCCATGTTTAGCTCGCCACCTTCAGCCCGACGAGGGAAATAATGAGCAGGCCGAGCAATGAGAGACGACCAAAAGTCGCTCGTTCCTGCCGGGTCACGAAACCCCAGATCAGGGTCAAGGTAGCGCCAATGCCGACCCAAACGGCGTAGGCCGTGCCCACGGGAATGGATTTCATGGCGAATGCGAGGCCTGCGAGGCTCACAACCATGGCGACAACAAAGAGAAGGGCCGGCTTCCAACGTCGCAACCCGTGCGATGCGGACAGCGCCGCAGCCCAAACCATCTCCAGCGCGCCGGAGACGATCAAAACGAACCATGCCACGACAGTTCTCCTCCTTCGAGTCAGTCTTGTCGTGGTGCGGGTACTGCTCCCTCGTCCGCAGGCCTGGGTGGAGACCTCACGTGGAAGATATCAACGTTCGATGAATGTGCGCAATATGGCGTCCGCCCCATCGAGCGCGGCCCACGGTTTCTGCGAGCTCAGCACAGCGAGGCCAGCGGGCGGAAAATTCGACGAGACGCCCATCATGGCTTCGTAGTCCGAGTCCCGGGAGGCCAAGGACAGTACCGCATCCTGCACAGCCGGATAATGAGCAATGACCAAGAGAGAGCGCACCGTATCCGGGGTCCGGCCGATGGCCGCGAGCAGCTCCTGAGTCGGCGCGTTGTATAAGCGATCCTCAAGGCTCGCCGTCGGTGCCTTGTCCGCCAGCTCGTCGCATATCCACGTGCACGTCTGACGGGTTCGCAACGCGGACGAAGTGATGATCATCTCGGGCACGACGCCGTTCTCGACCATCCACCGACCGACCCGCGGAGCATCGGCATGCCCGTTCGCTGTGAGCGGGCGATCGAAGTCGCTCGTTCCCCAGGGCATATCCGCCTCGGCATGACGCATGATCATCAAGGTCTTGGCTTGGGAATGGGGATCGATCAGCGAACTCATGGGGCAAGTCTACAAACTGGTGCACAGGATCGACGTCGACCTCGCTCGTGCACATGCCTGGGCGCAAAAAACCGGGCGGGGCCCAAAGGCCTCGCGCGGAATCACAATAACTGGATGGTCAGATGGAGTACTCCGGTGCGGCCCACACGACGACCTCGGGATGCTCGTAGAAGCGATAGCCCTGCCCACGAACCGTGCGGACCGTATTGGAGAGCCGCCCCAGCTTTGAACGCAGTCGCCTGATGTGAACGTCGATCGTGCGTTCGTTCGGAGTCTCGTCCGCATCACGCCACAAGGATTCGAGAAGCTCCTCGCGACCAGCTGTGCGGCTCGAGTTCTCGACCAAGTAGTTCAAGAGCTCGAATTCCTTGTACGTCAGGTTCAGCACCTCGCCGTCCAGGAAAACCTCCCGGCGGGACAAGTCAATGAGCACACCGGCAGGCTGACTCGGCTTGGTCTCCGCCGCGGGCACATGACCATTCTGCACCCCTTCAGCCTGGCTCTTGGGAGCGGTGGGGTCGCCCAACGCATCCCGAACCACATCGAGGTCGGAACCCTCAGCGCCCGCGGGGGCGATCGCGACGGCGGCATATGACTCGGCCTGCGGGACCAAGGTCTGCGCGTAAGCGCGGATATCCTGGACCATGCGGACCAGGGAGGTGCCGTTCTGGGCCGCTACGTCTTCATTGAGTCCGACGTACAGCACGAACCCACGAGCCTCGTTGTCGGCCGTCACGGGTCGGATGGATGTGCCGTTTTCGGCCTCGTGGCTCGGCACGGAGGGGTTCATCGCACGCAAGGACCGGTAGTCAGTAGGTTCGCCGATGGCTCCGCGGCCGGTCATACCTCCGGGCCGCATCGGAGTAGCGCCGTTCGCACGATTGCGCTGGGAAATGTGCACGTATCCGGGTGCGCCTGACATTAGATCGCCGTCCTTCTACAATTCGGACCTCGCACGGCATGAGCCGTTGGAATGATTGATGACGGTCGCGGTGATGCCCACGACCTACGGACCGACACCGACCGAAGAGACCCGAGCGGATTTCCCCAATGGAGTGATCAGACCTTTGACTCCATGCTCCACCCGTTCTCAACTTCCCGCAAGTAACAATCGGTTGAACCGTCCGAACTGTGAGACAATATGTCTCAAATATGCATTGCAACGTTCGAGTTATGCATACTGCATTTTGCTTCCCATCACGATGTGACCCCCTTTGTCGTCGCAGGATAACCCGCAAACCTGGGCAGACATGAGTCCCCAGAAGCTGGAATTCACGAAAAATATGAATTGTCAAGGGCTCGGTTGCGCATATTTTTCTCGCCCCGCATCTTCCCCAGGTTTTGCCCAGGAACAAGCGGATTTGTCTTGACAAAACTGGCGAGTACGCAACTCGCCTCTTCGGTATGTCGCCCACTCGCCGCGCGAGACGGTTTCATGATGCGAACCTCCGCACGTGCATCCACACACAGCCAGCTCCTCCGGAGCCAACACCACGGACCGCACTTGAGGGAGGTGAACTTTACCGGGAAAGTTATGGCGCGTGGTATTTGTCACAGGGGCCGATTCGGCCCTCAGTCAACGACGCCATACAGCCGGTCCCCGGCATCACCCAACCCCGGCACGATGTACGACTTCTCGTTCAGTCGCTCATCCTGCGCGGCCAGGAACAGATCGATATTGTCCAACTCCCCAACGCCCTCGCCCAAGGCTTCAATACCCTCGGGCGCAGCCAGGATACAGAGACACGTAATGTGATCGGCTCCCCGCTCGCGCAAGAATTTGATGGACTCGATCAAAGTTCCACCGGTCGCGAGCATCGGGTCGAGAACATAAACCTGGCGTCCCGTGAGGTCATCCGGCAGGCGCTCGGCGTAGGTCACAATATCTAGAGTCTCCGCGTGGCGAGCCATACCGAGAAAGCCGACTTCCGCCGTCGGGATCAATCGCGTCATTCCGTCCAGCATTCCCAAGCCGGCGCGGAGAATGGGGACGACGAGGGGTCGCGGTCGTGAAATAACGACACCCTGCGCTTCGGAGACTGGAGTCTGAACCGTTTTGGGCTCCACGCGAATATTGCGCGTGGCCTCGTACGCCAGAAGAGTGACGAGTTCATCGACCAGCTGACGGAACTGCGGGGACGAGGTTTCTCGGTCCCTCAATACGGTGATCTTATGGCTGACCAAGGGGTGGTCCAGAATCTTGACTCGCATGGGTCCAAACTACAGCAGACAATGGATGCATGAAGCACTTTTCGAATCTCCACAACGCGTGGATGGGGCTCGCACTGGCCGAAGCGAGGGCGACTCGCACCAGCGGCGATGTACCCATAGGTGCCGTGGTCATGGATTCCGCAGGAAACGTCGTGGGCAGGGGCCGAAATCGACGTGAGGCCGACGCCGACCCCGTCGCTCATGCGGAAGTGCTCGCCATCCGCGAGGCAGCGGCCCAGGCGGGACGATGGCGCCTGGACGACTGCACGCTCGTCGTCACGTTGGAACCATGTCCGATGTGCGCAGGCGCGATTCTCCTCTCCCGGATCCCCCGGCTGGTCATGGGCGCTTGGGACGACAAAGCCGGGGCCGTCGGGTCCGTCTTCGACATTCTCCGCGAGCGCCGACTCAACCACTGGGTCGAGGTCTTTCCAGACGTCAGGGCCGAGGAATGTGCCCAGCTCCTGCAAGATTTCTTCTCGGAAAAGCGCCTCCCCTAAGACCTCTGGCAACGCCTCGGCAACCGGAGCACCCCAAGTGCATAGGGTCACTTTATTTTAAGGCGTTTTCACTAGAACTGACCGGTCAGTACAACTAGCATGGGAAACGTCAACACGTAGCCCTCCACCCGCCGACCGACGACCAAGTGCGACGACCAAGTGTCCAAGCCCTGTGAGGCTGGCTTCTCATGGGGCTATCCGCATCACCATCGCACCACACGAGGAGTTACACCCGTGCTCGAAGTCGAGGCCATTCAGGCAAAGGGTCGCCACGCTCCATTGGTGGAACCGACCTCATTCACCGTGGAAATCGGAGAATTGATCCTGGTTCAGGCGAACAGCCAGTTGCAGCGCTCCGCATTGTCCCTGGCGCTCACAGGGCGAATGCGCCCAGATGCGGGGAGTGTCTCTTGGGACGGAAGCGACTCCCGAAAAACGCTCCGCCGCAGTTCCTCATTGATCGACTCCCCGGCCATCAACGAGATGGAAAATCATATGCGCGTGCGCGACTACGTGGCCGAAATGCTTTCCTACATGCCCCATAAGTTGCTCCATCGCCCAAACGCGGCACGTTGGCTCCACGAGAATGACCTCGAGGACCTGGACAACCTATGGGAGGAGCAGCTGACCGGCGATCAGAGAATCAGGCTCATGGTCGCCTTGGCGCGTCATGACCAACAGGCCGATCTTCTCGTGTTCGACACCCCGTCTCGCCACGCCAACCATTCGTACACGTGGCTTCCCAGTCTTCACCGGTTGGCCCGGGACGAGAACCACCGGCGGGCCGTCGTCGCGGTAGTGCCGCACATCAGCGACTCATGGCACGGACTTCGTGCAACGCTCGGCGAGACCACGAGCGAACCGTACATCCCGTCGGGACTGAGCCTTGATGAACTCTTCACCCCACAGATCTCCCAGGAGGAGCACGCGTGACTTCCCTTCGCCTCGCACTCACTGAGCTCAAGCGCATGACCGGAGGGGTCTTCCCCAAGTTGGTCATGGTTGCGCTCGCATGCATCCCGCTGCTCTATGGCGGCATTTACCTGTACTCCAACTGGGACCCGTACGGAAAGGTTGACCACGTCAGCGGCGCCATCGCCATGGAAGACTCCGGAGCCCAGGGGCCGGACGGCGCGTCGGTCAACACCGGCCAGTCCGTCGCGGACAAGCTCCATGACTCCAAGGACTTCGACTGGCACGACGTTTCCTCTCGAGACGAAGCCGTCAAGCAGGTCGAGAAAGGCGACACCGACTTCGCGATCGTGATCCCGAAGGACTTCTCGCAACGCCTCCTGTCGACCTCCGAGTTCAAGCCCAGCGCGGACGGAACCCCGGGGAAAGTGGACCCTGAGAAAGCCGGCCTCGAGTTCGTCACCAATGACGCAAACAACTATCTGCTGACCAATATTGTGACCAAGGCCGGCACCACGATTCGCGACCAGGTAGCTCAGGAAGTCGGCGACGAGACCGCCCAACAGATGCTGGCGAGCTTCACTGATATCCATGGTCAGCTTTCCGACGCGACCGACGGATCGAAGAAACTTTCCGACGGAGCGGTGAATCTTTCTTCGGCGGTCGATCAGCTCAAGGAGGGCACCTCGTCGCTTGCCAATGGCGCAGTGCAGCTCAATGACGGCTCGCATTCCCTGCTCGACGGCGAGAACCAACTGGTCGACGGCAATGCTCAGGCCGTCGACGGAGCCAAGCAGCTCGACAGCGGCGCCCAACAGCTCAACGGGGGCGCAACGACTCTGGCGGACGGCACGTCCCAGTTGGCCGATGGTTCCTCGCAGCTCAAGGACGGAACGTCGTCGCTTTCTTCCGGCTCATCCCAGCTTGCCGAGGGCACGTCCAAGCTCTCGGACGGCGCCGGCCAACTCTCACAAGGTGTCACGACACTCAACCAGAAGGTTCAGCAGTCCGGAGTCAACGACATCGGGAACGACCTGACCGCGATGTGCAAGGACCTCTCCGAAGTCAACACCTCCGATCCTTCCGGCCGCCTTGGTGAGGACGTATCCAATTCCGTGGTCTCAGAGGTCGGCGCGGCCACCTCGGAACAGGTCCAGCAACTCGTTGACCAGGGTGTGCTGGATCAGGATCAGGCGAAAAAGGTCGTGGATTCGGTCTCCGGTGAGCAGACCAAGTCGCGTGTTTCCAAGGCGACGACCGACCAGCTCAACTCGGTGGAGAACACCGACGCAGGTGCCTCACTGCAGAAACTGCGCGATTCAACTTGCGCCTCGGACGGATCTTCATTGGTGGCCGGGAAGATTTCCGAGCTCACCACAGGAATCTCGCAGTTGAATGACGGGGCTTCCGGAGTCGCGAACGGTGCGAAGAGCGCCAATGATGCCGCGCAGAAATTGGCTGGTGGCGCGTCGACCCTGGACCAGAAGACCGGTGAACTCGCTTCAGGGGCTTCCCAAGTCAACGACGGGGCACAACAGCTCAAGGACGGAACGGGCACGCTCGCCGGCTCGACCGGAACTTTGGTCGGCGGCTCGCAACAGCTGTACGACAACCAGGTCAAAGCCCGTGACGGAGCCCAGCAGCTTGCCGACGGCACCAGTGAGGCAGTGAATGGATCAACCCAGCTCGACGACGGTGCCGGGCAACTCCAGAACGGCTCGTCAGAGTTGTCCAAAGGTTCCCAAGATCTGACGAATGGCCTCAAAAACGGTACCGATCAGGTCCCCAACCTGAACAAGGACGAACAGTCCTCCCTGGCTTCGGTCATGTCCGATCCGGTCTCCGATGATCACAGCTCCTTGGCCAGCGCCCGCAACTACGGTGAAGGTATGGGACCGTTCTTCATCGTGCTGGCCCTGTGGATCGGCATCCTGATGGCCGGTCAGTTCCTCCGAGCCAATAACGACCGGGCTTTGGCCTCCAATACCTCGAGTTTCAGGGTCGCCC
This sequence comes from Kocuria sp. TGY1127_2, assembly GCF_013394385.1. Lineage (NCBI taxonomy): Bacteria > Bacillati > Actinomycetota > Actinomycetes > Micrococcales > Micrococcaceae > Kocuria > Kocuria sp. TGY1127_2. The sequence continues at coordinate 517,757 of NZ_AP022834.1, read as the reverse complement.
TCGGTTCCTGGGTTCCGTTCGCGGTGGTTGGCCTGGCCCAAACGGTGGTTCTGTTCGCCGTCGTGAAGTTCGGTCTCGGCTTCCAGATGGAACACCCTTGGCTCGTATTCTGGTTCCTGTTGCTCACCTCGACTGCCTTCAGCGCGTTGGGACAGGGGCTGATCTCACTGCTCGGCGCTCCGGGCAAGCTTTTGGTTCTGATTCTCTTGATCGTGCAACTGGTCACTTCCGGAGGCATGATGCCGTACGAGACCCTGCCCGAGTCCTTGAAATGGTTGCACCACGGATTGCCGATGGGTTACGCGATCACTGGGGTCCGCCGCCTCGCCTACGGGGTCAATGAAGGCTCTGTTCCCTCCTTGGTGTTGATCCTCGTGGTCTATCTGGTGGTCGGCTTGCTCATCGGACTCCTCGGATCGGTCAAGGACCGCACATGGACCCTCAAGAAGCTGAACCCGGAGGTAGAACTGTGACGAACGTTGAGAGCCAGAACCTCGGAGAGAATCCGGGGCCGATCAGACGTCGCCCGGGCCGTACCAACCGAACCCAGCTCAAGCTCTTCGAAGCAGCGATGGTGATCATGAGCGAAAAGGGTCCCACCGCGACGACGGTCGAGGAGGTCGCCGCAAAGGCCGGGGTATCGAAAGGGACCGTGTACTACAACTTCGGTTCCAAGAAGTCGATGGTCGACGGTTTGTTGCGGTACGGCGTCAAGTTGGTCCTGGAGACCATCGAGGACGCAGGCGAAGGAATCGCCGATCCCCGGGACCGGATCGCTCGAGGAGTCATCGCTTCGCTGCGCTTCTTGGAGGGACAACCCGGCTTCGCGCGCCTCGCCGTCGCGGAGATGTGGCGGCCTCATGGGGGAACATCGGAAGTCCTGGCGGAACAGCGCTCTGTGATCATCGACCGGGTCACGGATCTGGTGGACGACCTGGACGAGAGCTACGAGACCGCGGAACATCCAGATAGTCGGTCGATTGCCGTAGCCCTCTTCGGTTCAACCTTCATGCTGGCCATGGACCGGGAGATGAATCTGTCGGTGCGGACCACCCAGGACGCAGCCCGTGCGGCGCTGAAGATCGTCGACGGATATATCGTCGGGCGAAGGTCGGACGTGACGAAGACGATACCGTGATGCCCGATGGCACGGCCCCTCAAGTTGAGTCGGCATCGATGAGCCGGTAAAGTGACCGAAGTTGGTGACGTGTCCGAGCGGCCGAAGGTGCGACACTCGAAATGTCGTGTACGGTAACCCCGTACCGAGGGTTCAAATCCCTCCGTCACCGCTCAGTAAGAGGCCCTCGCATCCTTGTGTTTACCGCAGGATGTGAGGGCTTCTTGAGTTCTCTGGCAGGTCGCCTGCTTCGGGCCGAAACGTGCATCGGGCTGGTCCTGCTATCCAGAAATGCACGTTTCAGCATGATTCGCGATCGGCTGGCCAGCGTTTCAGACACTCACGGCCGCGCCGCGGGCTCGGCCACGAAGGCCCGCGAGCGCCCAGCAGACGAAGAATCCGGCAACCATCGTAAGAACTATGGTTCCACCGGCGGGAAGATTGATCGACCAGGACATGTACAGCCCGGTCGTGGCGCAGACCGTCCCGAACACGGGGGCGAGGACGAGCATGGAACCGAGTCGCTGGCATAGTAGGCGCGTCGCCGCCGCAGGGATCACGATGAGTGCCAGAACCAGCACGTTGCCGATAGTCTGCAACGAGATGACAACGCTCACGGTCACCACCACGGACAAGAGGATATCCAGCCCCAGAACCGGAAGCCCCGACGCCCGGGCAGTTTCCTTGTCCACGCTGACCGTCACGATCTCCTTGTGAAAGAGCGCCAGGACCAGCAGTAGTCCGGCACCGGCCAGTGTCCCCATCATGACGTCATGGTCGGAGACCCCGACGATAGAGCCGAACAGGAAGTCTTCGACTGAGCCGGAGTAGCCCGGTGCCCGCGAGATGACCACAATGCCCAGGGCAAAGGCACCGGCGAAAAGAATGCCGATGACCGAATCTTCCTTCAGCCGTCGGTTCTGGCTGAAGACGGCGACGAGCACCGCGGTCAGCACACCGGCGACCAGCCCTCCGAGTGCCATGTTCCCGCCGACGACGAAAGCTACCGCGAGTCCGGGAAACACTGAATGGGCCACGGCGTCACCAATGAAGACCATCCCTCGCATCACGACATGGCACCCGACGACGCCGCACACGATCGAGGAGATCACAACGGCCGCCAAAGCCCTCGACAAGAACGTCAGATTCGGGTTGAAGAGGTCACTCGCGAACTCCCACGGGGTAATCATGAGTGTTCCTCCTGAACGTCGGAACGAGTGATTCCACACGACGCCAGGGGACGACCGCGCAACCATGTATTGAGGGAGGCGGCGTCGAGCTCCGACGCCGGAGCATCCACGTCGATGTGCCCCCTCAGCCCGCAGATCCGTGAGCAATCGGTCAGGGCCCCCAGAACATCGTGGGTGCTCATGACGATACCGAGCCCGTCCCTGGCGAGCGCGGTGTACAGCTGGCTGAGCTTGTCCTGGGTCGGGGCGTCGACTCCGGTGAAGGGCTCGTCGAGCAGCAGGAACCGGGGATCGGTCGCGAGCGTCCGTGCGAGGAGCACCCGCTGCCTCTGTCCTCCTGAGAGCTCGCCGATGCAACGACGACGCAGATCGACCAGACCCGTCCGATCCAGGGCTTCATGGACCGCAGCCCAGTCCGCGATTTTCGGTCGACGGAACCACCCGATCCTGCGGGTTCTTCCGATCATCACGGTGTCTTCTACCGTCAGCGGGTAGTCCCACGCGAAGTGGTGCTTCTGCGGCACATAGCCCAATGCGGCACGGGCACGGGCTGGCGCATGGCCCGCGACGGTGATCTTCCCGGCCACCGGTGATACCAACCCCAGTATTGTTCGAAGCAGGGTGGTCTTTCCGGTTCCGTTGGGGCCGATCAGCGCAACGAATTCCCCGGCTCCGACCTCCCAGTCCAGTGAATCGATGACCACACGCCCGCCCAGTGAGACGGTGAGACCGGAGATTTCCAGACGGTTAACGGTCATGGACGCTCCCCGCGTGCCGTCGCCGGTTCAGCGATGCCTTCTTGGCCCGCCGCCCCCTGCCGACCCACAACAGCAGCACGCCTGCCCCGACGAGGATGACGAGGACCAAGACAATCACAGGTGCCGAGAGGGCCTGCGCCTCGTTCTTCGCATCCTCATCGTGGCGGTCCACGTTCTCCGGCGGGCTCGGATCGCCCAGCAGGCCGGCCTTGTCGAACACCTGATTCGGGTCGGTCGAATCGCCGATCGCGAACTGCAGCCGCTGAGTATCGGATACCTCCGTCCCGTCGGAGAGCTTGCCGTGGACCCTGACCGTTACGAAGTACGTTCCGGGTTCGGTGAAAACCCAATTGGCATGGGTGTGTGTGTTGGACGGCACCCAGATGTCCTGAGGTTCCTCCTTGTCGGAATCCCACAGAACCTGGGGGCCTGAAAAATTGCCGTTCTCGAGGTAAAGGTTGAACCGGCCCGGACCTTCCACGCCCTCGAAAGTCAGGGTGGCCCCCGTCCCCAGACGATTCTGTACCTCCGGGTCCTGAGTGTTCCAACCTGGCCAGACGACGCCCTGGGCCTCGGTCTGGGGCACCACGTAAACGTCCTGCCCCGCTGGCACCCCCACGAAGTGGTAGTGGGGGTCGTCCGGGGTAGGCAGCCGAGCCGCGTCCCCGGCGCGGAGCACGACGTCGCTCGGCCGCCGCCATACGGGCTCACGATTGTGGTCGTCGTGGATCATAAGCGCCCACGCGCCGTCCACGAACTTCGGCCCCATATCAACGTGTCCGTGATCGATGACGATCCGCTCGTGTCCGACCTTTTCCTCGGTGGACAGTTTCTGTTCGAGTGCTTTGTCTTCGACGGACTGATTGGCTCTCGCGGAAGGGGTGTCCGACGGATCAGGCAAGGCCAGAGCCTGGCCCAACCCGACCGGGCCGAACGAAAGTGCCAAGGCAAGCACCTGTATCGCGATCTTGTGGTGTTTTCTCATATTCTCTGTGTTCAACGGTTCAGTAGGGAGACTCCCCCGGGTCTCTCAGGGTTCGAGGCACCGGGAAATCGTGGTGGCGTTGGCCCGCATCATGTCTTCGTAGTGAGGCGCCTGCTTGTCCAAAGTGTCCGAATAGAGCTCGCAGACCTCGACGTCGTGCTCACGGGAAACCTGTTGCAGAACATTTCCGCGGCCTATAGTTCCCTTGTCCACGAACACAGCCGGAATGTGCAGGTCTGTGATGGCGCGGGACAAGCGCCGCCGTTGTTGCAAACCGGGTTCGGTGCCGGGGGCCGGTGCCACAAACCCTTCAACTTTCAATCCGTAGGTATCGGCCAGGTAGCCGTAGCCGTCGTGGGTCGTGATCAGGCTGCGGCGTTGCTTCGGGATCGCGTCATAGATCGTGCGGAGTTCCCGGTCCAAACCATCAAGATTCCGCAACAGGTCGCGCGTGTTGGCCTCGAAGAGACTGGCCCGCGAAGGGGCAGCGGCGATCATCTGGTCCCGGATCACCTCGGCGGCGGCCTTCGTATTGGGCACCGAATGCCAGAAGTGAGGGTCGATCTCACCGTGAACGTGTTCGCCGAGGACGGCCTGGGCCAGCAGATAGACCTGCTCGCCCGGGCGACCCAGAAAACGGTACTGGGCGCCTGAGGGCAGCTCCTGCAAGGCCTTGGCCGGAACGGCGATCACGGTTTCGGCCGGGTCGTATTCCTTGGCCCCGTGGTCGGTCTCCGCACGGAGCACCATGCGGCTCTTGGTGAGATCCACGGTGACGTCCACATGGCCGCCGTCGAGTATATGGGCATGCGGCCCGATACTCTCGGCGGCTTCATGCGCGTCCGTGCCCACCGCGAAATACACGGTGGACGGAGGAACATCAACGCCAGGGGCCTGGGCACGGATTTCGACCTCGTGCAGACCGGATTCGGTGAAGCCCCAGGACAGGTGGGTGTGAGCATCCGGAGGCAAGTCGATCGATCCCAAGTCGCCGGTGATGTTACCGTCGGAACGCCGGCGGGCTCCGTCGGCCTCCGAGTCAGCGACCTTCGTGACACGACCGAACGTCCCCGAAACGAACGCAGCCGTATGTCCGCCGCCCTTGATGCGGTCGGTTCGGAACGTCACGCAAGACTCGTCGCTTCTTCCGGCAGAATCCTGCCGCCCGCCTTCTGATCTGAGCCCCAGCCACACTGTGTCCAGGGAGAGGTCCTCCGTCATCGGACGCAGACTCCCCCCGTACTTCTCGATCCTCTCGGCGACGGGGATGGCTCCTTTCGAGCCGTCCGAGAGGTTCGATTGCACCGTGCTACGCAATTTCTGTTGTTCGAGCAACATCCCGTTGGTGAGGGCCAGATCCGCGTACGCAATGTCACGGATGTCCCTCAAACCGGGTTCGTAGGAGTGGGGGTCCGCTCCCGCCGGAACCAGCGATGTCGCACGGGCCTCGCTTCCGCCGATCCTCTGGGCCAGGTCGGCCAGAATGGGTGTCGTCGCGACCACACGCAAAGGCTCGTTACCCGCGGGCGAGGTTCCGGCCGCATTCGGAACCACCGAACATCCGCTCAGCACCCCGCCCGTCACCAGGATCAGAACCGCCACGACTGCGCGAATGCGACCGGTCACGCCCGCCGACGCCCGCCGCGCAGCCCCCACACGATGAGACCGCCGCTGAGTAGCAGCGTCACGCCGTAGAGCGCGTTGACGAGCATGGCGTCTTCAACCGGCCCTGTTTCGGCAAGTTGTCCCGTGCCGGAGGCGGCTTGCTGCGCACCGTTGGTGGAGGCGCTGGCGGCGTTCGTCCCGGAGGTACCGGTGGTTCCGGCTCCGCCCTCCGACGGGCTGCTGTCCGTTCCACCGGTACCCTGCTGGTGGTTGCCGGGATCATGGCCCGCAGCTTTGTTGCCGCTGACTTTGTCGTCACCGGTCCAGCACTCGTCGGGGTAAGCACCGGCACCGGGATTCTTGTACGCGTCGGTGACGGCAGCCTCGCCGACCGCGAAACGCAGTTTGCTTGTGGAAGTCTTCTGCTCACCGTTCTTGAGCTTCGCGGTGAAGGTCACGGTCGCGGTGTAGGCCCCCGGCTTTGTGAAGACCCAGTTGCCGTGCTGGTGGGTATTGAGGGGGACCTTGTACGCGTTCTGCCCCTTGGTCGAGAACACCGGCGTTGCACCGTTGCCGAAGTTCCCGGTCAAGAAGACGCTCAGATCCCCTGGACCATCGACCGAATCCAGCGACATCGTCACGTCCTCGGCCCCTTGATCGACCAGTGCCGCGTCCTGAGTGTTCCATCCCAACCAGGGCACGTTCGCTTCCTGGCTGGCTCCGATGAGGTAGACCTCCGAGCCTTGTTGTGCAATGTCCTCCATACCCGCCGGCATCTTTTTCTTCGCGGCATCTCCTAGAGCGAATACCAGGTTTTGGCCGGTCTTCCACTGTGCCGGATGGCTCCGGTCATCTTTGACCGCGCTTTTGAGAGTCCCGTCCATCAGCCGGGCCCCGAAATCGAAGTGGCCTTCATGGACGACTTCGACTTCCGGAGCCTGGTTCGACGAGCAGACCTCGGGGCGGTCCGCGGCGATGGCCGATTGCACGGCCAGCGGTTGCGAGACGAGGCCTGCCGCGAGCGCGAGCGAAGTCAGTGAGGTGGCCGCCATGCGACGTCCCCAACGCCGGTTTTGGTGACTGTCATGTACTGAAGATGTGCGATTCATCGAGGTCCTTTCCATGCGACGGGCGACACCGCGGCAGAGAACAGCAAGTCGAAATGTTGGCTACTTTATAGTACATAATTAATAAAAATCATTCGCATCTTGAGTTATGGTCGTGCCACTCCCCTTGCGCCACATCGGGTTCGCCGCGGAGAACAAGCGACCGGGCGCGATCTTCCGCCATTTCATCGCAGTCACCCACCTTCTGAGAAAGGACGCCAATGCCCACAGTCAGGAGCCGCTTCTCGGGTCCACGATCGACTCCTCCGCCCTCATCAATGAAAGAATCGACTCGAACGTCTCGCACTGCAAAACCATGGCGTCGAGGAACACAATGGGTCACGGCCTGTTTCGCAGTCCTCGCCCTGGCGCTCGGATCGACGCCCGCGTGGGCGGGTCCCGACGACGGACGCACCGTCACCACCAGGGCGCACGTGGATGCCCCCAAGACGTACTGGAAGAACGGTCATTTCACGCTCTTCAACGAGTACAGGGGACAGGAACTGCCGTTGGAATCGACCGTCGCATGGGTTGGCAAAGGCTGGAACCGCTCCGGAAAGAATCAATACCAGTTCACGGTTACGGACAGCCCGAACCTCGACTTCCTGAAAGGGGCCGGCAAGACCTGGTACATGGCGCCCGGTCTGCCGATCAACAACCACGACCCCATTTGGATGGGCTTCGGTGCGGACACCGACATCCCAGTGGAGAAATTCCGCGACAAATCGTTCTTCCTCGATCTACTCTCGGTCGATGGGCCGGGCCGCGTCGAAATGCTCAAGTACACGGCCGACAATTACCCTCAGGACGTCGTCCGTTTGCTGAGCTCATCCGACGAAGGGTGGCACTTCCAACGCCTCGTGCCCGGCAGACACACTCACAACGAAACCCTCTACTCCAGACCGGGTCGCTACGAGCTGACCTACCGGACCGTGGCCCGTGGTACGGACGGAAGTACCATCCAGTCCAAGCCGACCACCATGGTGGTCCAGGTCGGCGGGCGGAAACCGTTGGAGGGTGCCACCGCTCCTCTCAAGGAGAGTTTCGACAAAGCCTCGGACGCGGGGCTGGACACCGCAAATTATCGATTGGCCGTTTCTCCCCACGCGGGCGAGAAGAATGACGGCGACGAGAAACTCAGCACAATATCCTTCGAGGCCGGAAAACCGGTCGAGGGCACCCTGACACTTTACAATCAGGGCTACTTCCTGACCGACCTGCCTGTGGAGAACGGCAAGGCATCCTGGGATGAGCTCATGGGTTTCGAGGATTCGTCCCTCCAGGGCATCTTCGTTCCCAAAGACGGTTCCGCGCCGCGCTGGATCAGCCCCGAATTGAAGTACGCCCCCGGCAAGCAGGCCCACGTCTCTTCCGATCAGGGCCACGGTGACTGGCCCGACAAGCACCCTGACCCGGCAAATACCGCATCGCCGACCAAACGCCACACCCCCGAGAGCACCGACTACACGATCGAGTTGACCCCGGTCGAGGAATATGGGCACACCAAGGTCACGGTCCGGTTCAAGGACCCGAAGTTCCGCGGCGTGGTCACCGGCGGGATCTACGACAACGCCGACTCTAAGCATCCGACGTCGACCTTTGAAACTCAGGTCACGGATGGCGTCGGGACCGCGTTCTACGAGACCGATTTCATCGAAGAATCCAGCGTTTTCCGAAGCACCGTCACACCCCACCCGGATATGAACGCCTTCGCCGATGCACGGCTGCTCGAGGGCCCTGTCACCAAGGACAAACCGCAGTCGATCACCGGGTCCCTGACGCTCGACCAGTCCTCCGACACGGATTCCCCGCAACCTGAGCCTTCGGCATCCGCGCCCCCAACCGTCGCACCCGGACCTTATCCTTCGGACCGGCCGGGCGATCCCAAACCGAAAGAGCCCTCGAACGACGACAAATGCGTGGATCCCGACCTCGATCGACGTCTGGCCTTGGACGACGGACACGTTGACATCGTCGGAAAAGGATCGAGCAACGGGCTTTCGGTTGCCCTGAGCGACGAGACGGGCCAACACAGCAAAGGCACGGTTGAACGCAACCTGAATGACGTCAAATTCATGGTCTCGAACCATGCCCGCCACAAGAGGAACGGCAGCGCGATGAAGGACCCGGCACTGGATTTCATCGGCCCCGAAGGTTCGGAATTCTATGGTCTGTCCCAGACGCAGAGCCCGGGAATCATCTGGCCCGGGTACAACACCCAAGGCATCGATTTTCCGACCTTCGACCAGAACGGCGTGAACCTGACCATCAAGCCCACCCAGATGCCGAAGGACGCACACTTCGGAATGTTCTCGGACGGAAATCTGGGAGGCAAGGTCAACGTGATGCTCGACTCCACGAAGAACAAGACCGACATCAACATCACCTACGGAACACATGCCCACGCAAACTGGGTCTTTACCAAACCGGGTGTCTATTCCTTTGATGTCTCCTACTCCGGGAAGAGCAGGGGCGGCACGTCAGTCCGCTCGGATACGCAGAACCTGCGGGTTGTCGTCGGGAATCCCACGGATGATCAGTGCGGTACCGGATGGACCGGTACCGGGGCCGGATCTGGTTATGACCATAAAACGGACAATACCCATGGGAAGGACGCCGAGGGTCAGCCCGATTCCGACCACTCCGGTAGCCACACCGATCATCATGGGGGCGCTTCCTCCGGGGATGGCGGTAAGAGCAATCTGGGGACCAACGGTGACGGTATGCACAATGGCGGCTCCGACAGCGAGGGCTCAGGAAACAGCGGTTCCGGCAGCGGCACTCGCGTTTCCGGCTCCGTGGTCAGTCCGGGGCCGCAGACATCGCTTGGGCGTGCCGCCGGAATTCCGCTAACCACGGCAAATACGTCGGATCCCGCGATGCACGCTGGGAGCAGCCACGTCTTCGATTCCGAATCCGGCACGTCGCTTCCCGAGGGCCACGGAGAATCGGAGGATCAGGGGATCGCCAACGGGCACCTCTTCGGCTCGAGGCCGCCACACGGCCCTTCGGCCCAGGCCGGAGGTTCGTTGGCCAAGACAGGCACATCGATCAATATCCCCCGAGCCGTCACGATCTGCACCCTGCTGCTCGGCTCGACACTCGTCGCAGTGACGGCGTACCGACGACGCCAGAACGCTCGGACGGATGCCGAGACCTGATCCTTCGGCCGGCTCCTCGCCAGAGGGGCCGGCCTTTTCGATCGCCCGCGGAATCTCCATCCCTTTTTGAGGGCACACGATCTCCAAGAGATCGGTAGACTCACGTGTGCAGACAGACGCGCTAGTCGGCCCGCAGGCAAGAGCGAGCCGTGGAGGATCAATGTCCGAATTGGCATCGCCCGACATCAGAAACATCAACGCCGAACAAGTGTTGGCTCATCTGCCGATGAGAGCCGCGGTGGACGCCCTGAAGCAAGCGCTTCTCCAGGGTTATGATCCGGCACAGGCGCACCCCCGCACTTCGGCGAAGCTACTCCACGGCGAATTCTTGATGATGCCCGGTGAGTTCGGCGACTACGCCGGCATCAAGATCCTGACTGTAGGACCGGAGAACCCCAGTAATGGAATTCCTCTGATTCAGGGCAATTACATGCTCTTCGATTCGGAGTCTCTGACCCCGCTGGCCGTGATCGACGGCGTGGCATTGACCGCAATTCGCACCCCTGCCGTCTCGGCGCTGGGCATCGAAATGTTGGCCGCTCCCGGTGCAAGCCGGCTCGTGGTGTTCGGGACGGGACCTCAGGCCGAATATCACGTTCGGGCGGCCGCGGCGGTTCGGGAAATCTCCAGCGTCAAGGTCGTCGGAAGGAGCGCCAACAAGACGGGGCGCCTCGTGGAAACGCTGATAGCTGAGGGCTTCAATGCCAAGGCGGGCACCGCGGAGGATGTCGCCCAGGCCGACATTATCGCTTGTTGCACGAGCGCCAAAGAACCGCTTTTCGATGGTGAAACCGTGCAGGATGGCGCAGTCGTCGTCGCAATGGGCTCGCACACACCGGATGCGCGAGAGACAGACGATGCTCTGGCCCGACGCGCTGCATTCTACGTCGAGGACGTGGAAACGGCGTTGCGGGAAGCGGGGGACGCCGTCATCGCGATCGAACGGCACCTCATCCGCCGTGGAGATCTGCACGACCTTTCCTCGCTCGTACTCGACGGGAAACGCGATCCGTCTCGACCCGCGTTGTTCAAGACCGTCGGAATGGGATGGCAGGACCTCGTCACCGCGAAGGCCCTGTTCGAGAATCTCCCGGGCTAGGTTCACCGTTTTGTGTCGCGGTATCCGAGAGGCACACTGACTCGGTGAGCATCTTCGACCTCGAAACCATGAGCGCCACCCTGCCTGCCGCGGGGCTCTTGCCCTCGCTGGGCACCTCGAGCAACGCCCGAGGAACAATCCGGGCCGTGGTCGAAGCGCCACCGGGTACGGGCAAGACGACTCTGGTTCCGCCGTACATGGCCAATTGGATCCACGAGCAGGCCGTCCGTGGCGAGGTCCCAGAACGAGTCGTGGTGACCCAGCCGCGGCGCATAGCAGCCCGTTCCGCCGCTCATCGCCTGGCGCAGCTGTCGAAGAGCAGCATCGGCGAACACGTTGGTTACACGGTCCGAGGCGAACGCAAAGTCTCCACCTCAACACGCGTGGAATTCGTGACGACGGGCGTGCTCCTCAGACGACTCATCCACGATCCCGCATTGGCCAATGTCTCCTGTGTGATCCTCGACGAGGTCCACGAGCGTCATCTCGACTCCGATTTGGCCTTCGGCATGCTCAGACAACTGGCTGAGCTCCGTGACGATCTCTCGCTGATCGCGATGTCCGCAACGCTGGACGCCGCACAGTGGGCCAAGCTTTTGGGCGATGACGGCGCCCCCGTTCCGATCGCGTCCGTGGCGAGCACCGCATTCCCGCTCACTGAGTTATGGGCGCCTCCCCCTGCAACGACCTTCGACGCACGCGGCGTGACACCCGATTTTCTGCGACACGTGGCCGCGACGGTCGAACGTCATCGGATCGACGTCAACTGTGACGTTCTGGTTTTCTTGCCGGGTGCCCGAGAGATCGACCGCGTGGCCGGGGACCTCAGGAATCGTTTGGGCCGTGACGCCGAGGTGCTGACGCTCATGGGCAGGACTCTTCCTCGTGAGCAGGACCGCATCTTGAAAGGTTCATTGGGTGGGCCGCAACGCATTGTGCTGTCCACAAATGTCGCCGAATCCGCCGTGACGGTTCCCGGAGTCCGGCTCGTCGTCGACGCCGGGCTGGACCGGCAGCAACGACTCGACGCTATGCGCGGAATGAGCGGCCTGGTGACCGTCGGTGCCTCGAAAGCGGCGATGGCCCAGCGTGCGGGCCGTGCCGCCCGCGAGGGCCCGGGCGTCGTCGTGCGGTGCCTGAGCTCCGCAGATTTCGCGGCACGACCTGCAACGACGCCACCCGAGATTGTCACGAGCGATCTGACCGCCGCGACGCTCGACCTCGCGTGCTGGGGTGCCCCGGGCGGAGCCGGGCTCAGGCTGCCGGATCCGCTTCCGGAACGCGCCCATACGAACGCGCGTGAGGTCCTGCACGCTCTCGGCGCCATCGACGACGGCGAGCGCGCGACCGAACTGGGCCGCAAACTCGCGAGCGTGCCCGCGGACCCACGGTTGGCGCGCGCACTGTTCGACGGTGCGCCGTTGGTCGGTTCGCGCTCCGCCGCAGAAATCGTGGCTGCCCTAGGATCGGATCATCGCGCACCGGGCTCCGACATTTGGCGTCTCATCTGCGCTCTGAGACGTGAAGGGGACGCGACATGGCGGCACGAGGTGCGGCGCCTCGAGAACGAGGTTGCAACCGCACCAGATTCGACTCCAGCGACCGAATCCGACGCCGCTTTGGTCACGGCGCTGGCCTTCCCGGACCGGATCGCTCGCCTGAGAGCGGCGGGAAGCGACGACTATCTCATGGCCTCGGGAACGGGAGCGTCACTTCCTCATGGTTCGTCTCTCAGGGGACAGGAATGGCTCGCGGTCGCGGAGGTCGGACTGGCCAACGGGCACCCGCTCATCAGGGCCGCTTCCGTTCTGGACTTCGACGCTGCCCAGCTGGCGGGCGCTGAGCTCCTCCAAGAGGGTGAAATAGCGGTCTTTGATCCCACCGGGGGCGCTCACAAGGTCACCTCTCGTCGGGTCAAAGCGCTCGGGTCCATCGAGTTGTCCTCGACGTCGTGCAAACCATCACAAGAAGCCGGACGCGCGGCGGTCGCAAACGCATTGGCCAAGCATGGGCTGCGGGAAGTTCTGAAGCCCAAAGATTCCTTCGATTCGCTTCGGGCCCGGATGGGCCTTCTGCATGCAGTCTTCGGTGCGCCGTGGCCGGATGTCAGGCTCGAGATGCTCTCGCACCGGGCCGAAGAGTGGCTGGGAAACCGACTCGACGTCATCGCTTCCGGCGGATCGCCCCACAACATCGATGTGGCTTCTGCCCTGCGGGGTTTGATGCCGTGGCCGGAGGCCGCGCACTTCGACGAGTTGGTCCCGGAACGCATTCTGGTCCCCAGCGGCTCACACGTGCGACTCCAATGGCCCGAGCCGGAGGAGCATGACCGTGGGCAGACCGTCCCGCCCGTCCTTGCCGTGAAATTACAAGAATGTTTTGGATGGGCAACCGGTCCCTCGGTCTGCGACGGCCGCGTACCGGTGACGCTGCATTTGCTCTCCCCCGCACGCCGGCCGCTGGCAGTCACCCAGGATCTCACCAATTTTTGGGAACGAGTATATCCACAAGTCCGGGCGGAGAACCGTGGCAGATACATCAAACACCCGTGGCCGGAGGATCCGTGGAACGCACCGGCCACGGCGAAGACCAAGAACGCCTCGCGGAAAAGATAGTTCCGCGCTCCGGTCGGCTGAATGCGCCTTCTCATGGTGTGTCCTCGCGCTGACCCTCGGATTCGGCTCTCACCCCTGCAATGCGAGGGCAAACGGTAGGACTCCGCTCGCACCCGCGCGGCGAACCTCCCTAGCGGCGATGGTCATAGTCCAGCGGGAATCGATGAGGTCATCGACTAGGAGGACCGGACCATTCAGATCGCGGATCCGATCCGCAAGTTCTGGCCCCACGTGGAACCTGCCCCATATGGCCGCAACGGAGAATGCGCTGTTGCCGCCTCCTTGTCCGGATGATGTGGCGGCATCAGGTGCGAGATCGAGCTCCCCCAGGTACGGAAGCCTGCCGGCCTCAGCCAGGCCACGCGCCAGCGATCCGGTCAGACGGGGTCTGGTGGTCGACGGGATGGAGACGACTCCGGCTGGGCGGACGGACCAGTCCCACTCGGCCAAGACCGCGACGCATGCCTTGCCCAAATCTGCGGGAACCTCGGTGTCGATCGGGGCTCCTCTTTCGTCACGCACAAATACCTCACGCAGGCGGTTGCCCCAACCGAGGTCGGTGAGCCGCGCCAAGGCCCGCCCTCTGTGAAACCGCTCGTCCTCGGGGATTTTGCCTTTGTGATCGATTCCGAGTTTGGGCAACCCGCTGGGCCACTGAGCCCGAGGTTCGACCGGAACGCCCACGCGGATCAGGCCGTGCTTGGCTCGACGGGATGCCTCTTCGTCCACATTCTCGGGGTACCAGGGACTGGCGCAGACATCGCATCGTCCACAAGGGCGTGCGGTCCGGTCGTCAAGCTGATCGGCCAGGAACTGCATGCGGCACATCCGTCCGGCCTCGTAGTCCAGCATGGCGTCTTGTTCCCGGCGCCGAGCCTCGGCAATGCGCTCGTACCGTTCAGCATCGTAGCTCCACGGCCTTCCCGTTGCTGTCCACCCTCCCTGCGTCCGCTCGACGGCGTCCTCTACCGCGAGGACTTTCAGCAAGAGTTCCAACGAGGTCCGCTTGACGTTGACCGCCGATTCCAGGGCCGCGACGGACAGGGCGCCCGAGGATTTTCCCAAGGCATCCAGAATGGCCTCCGCATTCTCCCGCGTGGGCATGGACGCGGTGGCGAAGTACTTCCAGATCTCCGGGTCCTCCCGCCCGGGCAGCAGGAGGACGTCCGCACTGTCCGTCGCGCGACCTGCGCGGCCAACTTGCTGATAATAGGCGACCGGGGATGAAGGCGCACCGAGGTGAACCACGAACCCCAGATCCGGTTTATCAAAGCCCATTCCCAGCGCACTGGTAGCGACGAGGGCCTTGACCTTATTGGCCTTGAGCTCTTCCTCGGCCGCTTCGCGCTCGACCGTATCCGTACGTCCGGTGTAGGCCCTGACGTGGTAACCGGACTCGCTCAGGATCCGGGCGGTGTCTTCTGCTGCGGAAACGGTCAGTGCGTAAACGATTCCGCTGCCGGGCAAATCTTTCAAGTGCTCGATCAGCCAGGCGATACGCGATGCGTTGTCCGGCAGAGTCAGCACGCCCAGACGCAGGCTTTCTCGGGACAGCGGCCCCCTGAGAGTGAAGACGCCATCCGCTGGCTTGGTTGATCCGGCCGGCGACTGCGTGGTCACTGCGTTCTCCCCAGGTCCTAGGGGATGTTCGGTTTCCCGGGACCCGAGAGGCCGTTGGGCGTTGACATCCAACTGCTCCTGTACATCCGTTACCACTCGCTCATTGGCCGTGGCCGTGGTCGCCAAGACCGGCACCGACTGAGGCAAGCCGCCGATCACATCCTTGATTCTCCGGTAATCGGGGCGGAAATCGTGCCCCCAGTCCGAGATGCAATGTGCCTCGTCGATCACCAGAAGGGAGCACGTATTCATCAATGTGGGCATCCACTCGTCACGGAACCGGGGGTTATTCAAACGCTCCGGACTGACCAGCAGGACATCGAGTTCGCCTGCTCGAATATGGTCACGGATCTCGTTCCATTCGGTGGCGTTGGCCGAATTCACTGCGGCCGCCCGCACACCGGCTCGTTCGGCGGCCGAGACTTGGTCTCTCATCAAGGCGAGCAAGGGGGAGATGATGAGCGCCGGGCCCCCGCCGAGTTCCCTCATGAGCAATGACGAGATGAAGTAAACGGCAGATTTGCCCCAGCCGGTGCGCTGAACCACGAGAGCTCGTGCACGATCCTGCACGAGAGCGCGGATGGATTCGAACTGACCTGGGTGGAAATTAGCTTCCTCGTTTCCGGTCAAGGCACGAAGATGCTGCCGAGCGCGATCGTAGAGTTCTGAGGCGGAAGGTGCAACGGTCATGCATCCAGTCTGGCAGGTCCGAGAACCCTCCCGAACGCGCCTGTGGACAAGCCCCCGCCCCAGGAGCTTCACGAACCGGCCCACAGTCGGCACACAGGTTCCCTACAGTAGACTGAAGCCTGCGTTCCCCTCGATTCGATACAAGGTAGCTTCATGTCAGCCATTGCGGACCTCAGCATTCAGATGCCCCAGCACCTCCACGCGCTGAGTGCACTGCCGACCCCGAGTCTCGGTCTTCTGGGGTTCAACCTCGAAGATGTTCTGGCCAATGCGGGCCCCTGGGTTCTGGGACTCGTGAGTCTGATCATCTTCATCGAATCAGGGGTGCTCTTCCCATTCTTGCCGGGCGACTCTCTCCTTTTCACAACCGGCCTTCTTCACGAGCAGCTCGGATTGAATCTCTGGATTCTGTTGGTCTGCGTGAGCATCGCAGCGATCCTGGGCGACCAGGTCGGGTACATGCTCGGCCACTACTTCGGACGCAAGATATTCTCCCAGCACGGGAAAATTCTCAATTACGAGAATCTGGATCGCGCGCACAACTTCTTCAACCGTTACGGCGGCAAAGCCCTGGTCTTGGCGCGATTCGTGCCGATCGTGCGCACCTTCGTTCCTTTGACCGCGGGAATGGCCAAATATCGCTATGCCGACTTCGCCAAGTGGAATATCTCGGGTGCGTTGCTCTGGTGCTTCTTGCTGACTTTCGCGGGAGTCTGGCTGGGAAACGTCACGTGGATCCGCGACAACGTCGACATGATCGTCATCGTCCTGGTTCTCGTTTCCGTCATTCCCATCGCGATCGAGGTCATGCGCGAACGTAAGAAAGCCCAGCGTCGCGAGGCTTCATCGAGCAACGACACCAACGGCAATTCCGAGGCCTAGGCCTCTTCCCGCGCACGGCCTCCGACGTTGAGGACGAGACCCCGGAGCCGATAGCCGGCAATCACAGAGTCCCATTCGACCACCGGCTCCTGCACGATCTCGGGATCGAGGGCCAAGAGCCGGATCAGCAGAGCGTCCGTCTCCCGAATGGCCAAATTCTCACCCGGGCATTTGTGCGAACCGGCTCCGAAACTCATTCCGGCGGCCTTGGCCCCGCCCGTGCCTCGGTCGGGGTCTATCGCGAACGGGCATTCGCCGGCCAGTTCCGGATCGACGTTGACCGCTCGGACGTCGATGTCCACGAGGTCACCGTTCGCAAAACCCTCGGGCGCCTCTTCCTCGGAAACAACCCTGCGGTAGAGATGGCCCACAACAGGTTCGAGACGAATGATCTCTCGCAGCATTCGTTCTCGCTCCGGCCGGTTGGCTGCAACGTAGCGGCCCCGCAGTTCTGGGTCGCGCAGCATATGCCAACAGGCCATCACCATGAACTCGCGGGTCGTGACCATTCCAGCGGTCCCGTAGGTCATGGACTCGACCAGGATGTCGAAGCGGCTGGCTCCGGAGCTCATGAGATGGCCCATCACGTCGGGCTGAGGATTGCGCCGGTGCTGTGAGATAGCCGGCGCAACGTCCCAGATGTACAGGGCGGCGACCGCGCGCAGCCCCCGGACCGCTGCCAGCGCCCAGTCCCGACGACGCCGCCCCAGGTCAGGGAGGGAATAGTCCGCGGGCGGTTGGCGGAAGAACAATTCAAGCCTCCGTGCGAGCCCGCGTGTTGACGAAGCCGTGAGGCCAACGATCTCCGCCGCGACGGCGACCGAGTAATGGAGGCTGACGTCATCAAGGCGGAACGTTCCGCGGCTCACCAACGCGTCAATCGCAGCTGAAGCTTTTGCGTCGATGTCCGCGGTGTAGCGCTTGTCGATCGTCGCGGGGGCGAAGAATCGTGCCAATTCGCGGCGTTGTTGGTCGTGCAGTTCCCCGTCCGAGATGAGGAGCGGACGTCTGCGAAACAGTCGATCCGGAATCCGTTCGGCGGTGAAGCCCGCTTGAAGTGATGCGCGCCCGGCCCGCAGGAATCCACGGGCCGCATCATAGGACCCGACCACCACGCGATATTTCTCGCGCCGTAGCCCATGTACCGGGCACCGCGGCTCGTCTGCAGGCCTGGCCCACCTCTGGTTCTCGTCCGCCCTGGAGGCATCACGTTCCGAAAACGTCATGAAACCCTCGAGGCGCTGTACCTGGTCATGTCGGTGAGGGTCGCGACGAGGGCGCTCGGAGCCCCGGAGGAGGCGATACGTTTCTCCAGAGAACACGCGGCGTCGTGGATCAACTGCTCAACGCGATCACGGGCTCCGGAGGCCAGCAAAGCCTCACGGATCGTCTCCGCGTCCTCGGGACGCAGGTCGGGATTGCCGAAATACGGCTCGGCCGCGCTCCACGCCTCATGTGATCGAGCGAAAGCAACCAGAAGTGTCTGCTTGCCTTCCCTCAGATCCGACATCACGGATTTGCCGGTTCTCGACTCGTTGCCGAAAACACCCAGAAGATCGTCCCGCAACTGATAAATGGACCCCAGGTCCCCGCCGATTCGTGCGAGCGACTCGGTGAGCCGCGGATCAGCCCCGGCGAGAACCGCACCGACCCGAAGGGGCAGTTCGAAGGAATAGACCGCGGTCTTGTCCTTCATCATCCCGAGAATGCTGGAAGTAGACGGCGTTCGAGCCGCCATGGTGAGCCACACGTCAGCGTGTTCTCCCCCGGCACTGCGAAGAATGGCCTCGTCGTACATATCCAAGGTCAACAAGCGCCGCTCTTCGGGCACATCGAGGCGCGAGAGAAGGCCTTGAGCGAGAGACAAAAGGATGTCACCGGCCAGGATCGCGGAGGCCTTGCCCCAGGTTTCCGCTTCCTGAGCGGAGCTTCCCCGTGCGGAGGCGTCAGCGTGGAATCGACCATAGATATTCGGCGCCCCACGTCGGAACAAGTCCCCGTCGATGACGTCGTCGTGCGCAAGAAGCGCGAGATGGAGAAGCTCCGAGGCGCAGGCGGCTTCCACGGCTTCCCCAGTATCCTCTCCGCCCAAGTCGTGGAATGCGCGGAGGAGCAGGAGGGGGCGTACTTTCTTGCCGTTGAGCGCCATGGCTTCCATGCAGTCAAAGAGGTCCTTGAAGGGACCCGTCATCGAGGGCACCTTCCGGGCGGCGGCCGTGAGAACTTCTTTGAGGCGCCGGTCGACGGCCTCGAGGTCCCCGTCGTTCACGGGGATCCCACTTTTTTGCCTTTGGCCTGAGCCGGTGGTCGGTGACGCTGAGTTCATTGTTCTTCCGTGTGGTTCATGGTTCAGGATTATGTCCGGTCCCCGTTGGGGGCACGGATCGTGCGCCGCACGGCTATGCGTCACCTCCCCGAGAGCGTGGCCTGCCTCGGGTCACGAGACGACGTGCTCGTCGGCCGGAATCCAGTAGTTTTCTCAGTGTCCGCGGATAAGCGTGCCGGGAAGCCAACGGCGGGGTCCACAGCTCGTGTCCCTGAACCGCCCAACCTTCCAGGAGGGCATTCGCCGCTTGCCACCCCGTGGTCGCGGCCCGCTCCATTAGAGCGACGGGATATTCGCACCGAATCGTGTCTCCCGCCAGCACGAGGGACGGATGTGGAGTCCGAACTTCTGGGCGGTCCTCCCAGGGCTCGAGGCCGACCAACGGACAGTCGTTCTCGATGAGGAGCACATCGTCCATGATCGAAGCGGTGCGCGTCTCCGGGTAGACCCGTGAGAGCTCGTCCCGGAGCCTGCGCTGAAGAGATGGCTCGTCCACGGGCTCGTCAAGCGCATATGCGTGTAGCTCGACGACGCTGCCACCGTGTTCTTCGGACCAGCGCGCCGCTCCTGTCTCGAAGCGTTCAAGGACGCTCACGTTATCCAGCGGCCCGAACCCGGTCGTTCCGAGGAACGCGGGACGATTCGACCCGACCGGCCGGTCCAGCCATAACCTCCACACGGCAAAGGGCGGCGCCTGTCGAATACCGCGCATCCGATCGAACCATTGAGGGGCATCGATCCCCGTGGTCTCCGTGCCCAAGCGACGCGTCGCGGCAGGGCCTGCCGCGAGCACGACGGCGTCGTAGTCCTCGCTCGTACCGTCGCCCATCAGAGCCCTCGCCCCCTGGGACTTCATGTCCAAGGATTCGACGCTGGTCCCGCGCCATTGAACGCCCAGCCCGGACAAATAATCCCGCAGCGGTGACCAGAGTGCCGTATCGAAATCGTCGGAAGCCGTGTCGAAAAGCAGCCCTTCGGATGATCCCAGGAAATAGGTGTGGAACATGGCCAGCATTTCCCCCGCCGCGAATTCCGTGGGCTTGGCGAAGAAACTGCGCGCAAAGACTTCTAGGGCAAGATGACGGGCTCGCTCAGGAAAGCCCAGGCGGTCCAGGAAATCCTGGGCGCTCTGGCCATCATGTTGACGGTAGGTTTCCGGGAAATCGACGTCCAGAAGTGACAGAGCGGCGTCCAGATCCACCCCGAGCAGATCTCGGGCGCGAAAGCTCGGACTCTGCACCACGAATCCGATGAAACTCCAGGGAGGAGTGCGGGGGATCTTCGCGAAGGAATCGGCCAGTCCGTCCGAGGAACGCAGAGGGTAGTCGGGAACGGCACGCAACGGACTCGGGCTCTTGGACGGTATCCGTTCCAAGAGGGAACGCAAGTTGTAGTACTGCCGGAAGAACGCGTGGAAGCCCCGGCTCATGGTGACCGTGCCCGAGGCCCCCTCGACAGTCCACGACCTCACGCGACCGCCGAGCTGGAGCTGCGGCTCGGCCACAGTGACGTGGATGCCTCTTTCGGCCAAGCCCGTCGCGGCGGACAAGCCGGCTATCCCTCCGCCAATGACCAGGACATGCCGCTCGGCGTCGGGACCCAGGGTTCCGGGGGTCGCCTCAATTCGTTGTGCGTGCTTATCGCGAATGGTGGGGGTCATGTGCCGCTTCCTCTTCTCGTGAGCCTGGGCGTGCTGAGCGAGATGAGCCGCTCCGAGAGGTCCATAGCATCAGGGTCAATGTGATGACGGCGAATCCGAAACCGAAATCCTCGATCGGAATGTCGAACGGCCAGCGAATCCCCAAGAATTCGTCCGGTGCATACCGCACGATCGGATTCGACAGACGGGTCAGGAAACCATCCATCGGGATCTGGAAAGAAACCATCACGATGATCGAGAGCCAGTACTTCACGGTGCGGAAGATGCCCGTTCTGAGCCAAAACAGCTCAAGAGCGACGACGACCAACATCGTCAGAACGGTTCCGATGGTGTATTCAAGCACGGTCGCCGCCACCTTTCCGGCGGGCTATCAGCCGACGGATGAGTTCAAGGACTCTCCCGATCGCTTCAAAGGTGAGAATCGCACAAATGGGAATGGCAACGAAGAAGGCAACTTCCTCAAGCGGCAGGGCACCCAAGAGGTCGATTCCCAATGTCTGCACAGGGTCATAGGTCCAATACCCCCGGGCGACTGCCACGGCGTCCCAGATGGAAAAGATGATGACGACCGGAAGCAACGAGAGGATCAATCGAAGCGGACTTCGGTAGACCTTGAGTCGGAAAACGAATTCCAAGGGAAACGTGAGCGCGAGGCACAGCACCAGGACGACGACGTAAGTCCACTCGGCCATTAGGCGCGTCCGTCAAGTTCTTCGCATGACGACGACGCGACAAGCTCCCCCTCGAACTGGCTGGCGTCAAACATAACAACACCGTACCAAATAGCTCCTAGTCAGAAGCCTGTTTTTCGATCCTTCACGATTTCGGGACGAGAATAGGCGTCGGGAGTCCTCCGCATCGCAACAAACACCAGCGGTGACCTCATTCACTCACCAAGGTATCAGCAGGGAACAATGAGAACGAGTGAAAGGAGGGGTCACACGTCGGATAATGCGGCAAGACGCCACCAAGCGCTGTGCGTTTGCCCCGGCTCGATGACCGTCAGGTCTTGGCCCGAGCGAAAAGCGTCGGCCGGCGCCGTCATAGGCTCGACCGCGACGGCCCGCCGCCCCGGCTCTCCCGTGGCCTGATCGTCGGTGTACACCTGAATCCAGTTGACCTCGGGCCCGCATTCCAGAACGACGCCGCCGCCATTCGGCGACGTGAGTTCGCAGGCCGTCCGTCCATCCTCGTTGCGCCCCAGCCCGCCGAGGGCTACGTCGTAGGAGAAATCGTCCAGGCGCCGACCCGACCGGAAATCGAAGTGGGTGTTGTCCACCGGGTAGGTTCCGAGGGGCAGCAACCTGTCCATATCGGCATCGATATATACCGATGCGGGAACTTTCAGGCTCCAGTCATTCAGTGCACCGGATTTCTGGCCGTCAGAGCCATCGGCGACAAGGTAAGGGTGCCCGGCGACCGCGTACGGGACGGACTGGTCGCCGAGATTGGTCGCAGATACCCGCCATTCGAGTCCATTGGACGTCAAGGAGTAGACCGCCTTGAGCCTCAGTTCGAAGGGATAACCGGGTTGGGGAACCAGATCCAGTCCCAGAATCACCTCCGCCGCGGTATGGGACAGAATCTCCCACCGTTCCCAGAGGACAAGTCCGTGAGCAGCATTATTGCGCTCGGGCTCGGTCAGGGGCAGGTGATGGGACGTGCCAGCGAATTCATAACGTCCATCTTGAATGCGATTGGGCCACGGAGCCAGGATCGCCCCGCTGCACCCCGGACGCAGGCCCTCGGGCGGTGTCGATCTGACCAGGTGTCCCCTCGGACCCCGCAACGAGGCGAGACTCGCCCCGACCACGGCGATCTCCGCCGAGTAGCCCCCGGCGGAGATCGCACAACGCTTTCCTTGCGGTCCGGACACTAGCCCAGCTTCCCTTCGCCTTCCGCCTTTTTGACCTCGACGTATTCGGCGCTGGCCACGATGTCTTCTGCGGGCACCGGCGCGAGCCGGTCCCACAGGAAGAACAGGCCCGAGACCACAAGCATCGAGATACCGGTCCACAGATTGATATGGATACCGCCCGTCTTGGCCGCATCGGCAACCGGATCCGCGATCCCCATGATCGTCACCAGGATGCCGTAGATCAGGAACAAGCCACCGATGATGCGGCGAAGGTCCGTGCGACGGGTTGAGCGGATCAGGTCCTTCTTTTCCGCCTCGCTCAGCTGCACGAGGCCCGGAGTCTCCTCTGAGTTCTCATTCATTTTGATTCTCCTCGTCAGTGCGAATTCTTACAGGAAGGGCAGATAGAGCAGGACGCATAGGACCAAGGCTACGGTGCCCAGCAAGGCAGGCGACCGGTACCACGCAGCATCGCCGGCGACGACATCGGATTTCACGTCAATGGATCCGACACCGTAGACGAGCCCCTTGAGTTCCTCGATGGGCTTGGCTCGGGTGAAGAATGTGACAATCACCGAGACCACAATGACGGCCACGAAAGAGTAGATCGCTCCGTACATGGTTTCCGCCGTCGCCGAGCCGAAGAGCGACTCGTCATTCAGATACGCGATCCAGACGATCGTCGGCGCAACGATTCCCGCAAGGTAGCCCCACAGGCCGGCTGCCGGCGACATCCGCTTCCACAAGAGGCCCAGGATGAAGACCGCGAACAGCGGCGCGTTGAAGAACGAGAACAACGTTTGCATGTACGTCATGATGTTCCCGAACTGAGCGGCAAGGAACGCGGTTCCGATTCCGACGATGACGCCGATGACCGTGACCCAACGTCCGACGGAGAGGTAGTAGTGATCGGGCATCTTCGGCTTGATGTATTCCTGCCAGATGTCATAGGTGAACACGGTATTGAAGCTGGACACGTTGGCCGCCATACCGGCCATGAACGAGGCCATGAGCCCCGTAACGGCCACACCGAGGACGCCGGAGGGCAGGTACATCTGAATCAGCTTGGGGATCGCCTCGTTGTACGTCAGACTTCCGTCAGCGAACTGATTGCCAACCGTTGCCGCGGCGATCAGGCCGGGAACCACCACGATGAACGGGATGAAGAGCTTCGGGAATGCACCGATCAGGGGCGTACGCCGTGCTGCTGACATGTTCTTGGCCGAAAACGCTCGCTGAACCTCGGTGAAGTTGGTGGTCCAGTAACCGAAGCCGAGAACGAAACCGAGCCCGAGGACGATAGCGAGCCAGTTGGCTCCGATGGGATTGGTGACGTCACCGATTCCGGTTCCCTGCCAAGCCGACAAGTGAAGGCGACTCACACCCTCGGTGTTCATGAGAGCTTCTTTCAAACCGGACCAGCCATGCACCCGGTGCAGTCCGACGATGGTCAACGGGACCAAACCCGCGATGATCACGAAGAACTGCATGACCTCGTTGTAGATCGCACCGGACAAGCCGCCGAGGGTGATGTACAGGAGTACGAAACCGGCGGAGATGATGATCGCGACCCACTGGGGCCAGCCCAGCATCGCTTCGATGATGATCGCCATCGCGTAGAGGTTGATTCCGGCGATCAGAACGTTGGATATCGCAAAAGCAATGGAATTGACTACGTGCGCGGGCTTTCCGAAGCGTCGCAGCATGAATTGCGGAACCGACCGGACCTTGGACCCGTAGTAGAACGGCATCATGACCAGGCCGAGGAATACCATGGCCGGCACGGCACCGACGATGTAATAGTGCAACGTCGCCATGCCGATCTCCGCGCCGTTGGCCGCCATGCCCAGAATCTCGGTAGCTCCGAGGTTTGCGGAGACGAAGGCGAGGCCGGTAATCCACGCTGGCATCGATCTTCCCGAAAGGAAGAAGTCCATACTGGTCTTGACCTTGCGCTTAGCCGCGATGCCGATCCCGAGGACCGTCGCGAAGTAGAGGAAAAGCATCAGGTAGTCGACCCATGAGAGGGACAACCGGATGCCGGAACTGGCGTCTGCAAGCATCATCGCTTGCCTCCTGGAGTGCTCGGGAGCGCACAAAAATGTGCGCTGCTGTTCAGAAATGTTGATTTCTGGAGCTTAGCCTACACGCGAGTGTGATGCTGTCAACTATTGACGGAGGGAAACCCCAAGAATCCAACAAAACGACCATGTTCCTTTTTGTTCGTTTTGTGCCATACTGTTGCTGATCCACAGTCCCGTCGTGTCAGCGGAAGGGTGACGATGCTCGCCGAACAACGCAAGAAGCGCATAGTCCAAGAGGTCCAGAAAAACGGCGCGGTTCACGTGCAGGACCTCGCCAAACTGCTGGATGTGTCCCCCATGACGGTCCGGAGGGATCTCGCTGAACTGGACGACCAGGGCTTCCTGACCAGAATTCACGGCGGAGCCGAATCCACGGCCTCAACCCTCGAACCCGCGTATGCAGAGAAAATGACCTTGAACGCCGAGGCCAAATCCGCAATCGCCCGAACGGCGGCCGACATGGTCGGCTCGAATCAATCCATAGGGTTCTCCGCCGGAACGACGTGCACACGGCTTGCCCAAGAAATCACGGGGAGGCACGACCTCGCGAATCTGACGGTGGTGACCAACTCATTGCCGGTAGCAGACGAATTCTTCAAGGCCCAGGACGTCCAGGAAGCGGACGGCAGAAAACATTCGACCCCGCACCAAGTGCTTCTGACAGGTGGAGAACGCACCCCCTCGGACGCGCTCGTGGGTCCGCTGGCCGACGCGACGCTGGGGTATCTGCACGTGGACACCCTCTTCATCGGAGCACATGGCGTCGGGCGCTCCGGGCTGACGACTCCGAACCTCGCGGAGGCCCGCACCAACAAGGTCCTGGTCCATTCGGCTCGCACCGTCGTCGCGGTATTCGATCACACCAAGTGGGGCATCACCGGCCTCGCGGGATTCGCCGACTGGCCTGAGGTCGACGTCGTGGTGACCAGCCCAGACCTGCCGGAGGACGCGCTGGAATTCTTGGAAGAAAAAATTGACAAGGTGGTCATTGCATCATGACGGAGAACGCCCTACCCCGCGTCACGCGGGGGGAACTCGCCGACGGTCGGGAAATCATCTTCTTCGATGACTCGGAACCCTATATTTCAGGGACCAGAACTCGATCGATTCACGATCCGCGTCCCCTCGAGCCTCGCCAGGTTCCTCCGCGCGAGTCGGCAAGCATTCGCATGGACCCCCTCACCGGTGAACACGTTGCACTGGCCGCCCACCGCATGAACCGCACGTTCCTGCCACCGGCGGACGAAGATCCGCTCGCGCCCGCCGGACAGGGAACCGTCCCGTCCGAGGTTCCTGAGCCGGAGTACGACGTCGTCGTGTTCGAGAATCGGTTTCCTTCACTGCAGGGCCCCTTCGAGCAGTACCGTGACGAACCCTTGTTCCAGGAGACCTCCCCCGCGGGACGGTGTGAAGTCGTCTGCTTCACTTCCCATCAGGAAGGCTCCTTCGCCGATCTGGGACACCAACGCGCTCGCACGGTAATCGAAGCATGGGCGCACCGCACGCGCGACCTGTCCGCGATCGAGGGCGTGGTTCAGGTGGTTCCGTTCGAGAACCGAGGCGAAGAGATCGGGGTGACCCTGCACCACCCGCACGGTCAGATCTATGCCTATTCCTATTTGCCTCCGCATACGGCGGCCGTTCAGAGGCAGGCCCACGAATGGCATCAGTCCACGGGCGGTGACCTGATCGGCGACGTATTGGCCGCAGAGCTCGAAGAGAAGGTCCGGGTCATCTCGGAGACGGAGCATTGGGTTGCTTATGTTCCCTTCGCAGCCAAGTGGCCGGTCGAATTCATGGTCGTTCCCCGTCGCCCGGCGAAGGACTTCACGGAATTGACCGGACAGGAGAAGGACGAACTCGCGGACCTCTATTTGGATCTCTTGGGTCGACTCAACCGCTTCTTCGAAGGCATCGAACAACTTCCATATATTTCGGCCTGGCATCAGGTTCCCGTGGCCGGAGGGGATGACATTTCCCGCATGTGGCTGCATGTGTTCTCGTTGCTCAGGTCTCCTGGAAAGTTGAAATACCTGGCCGGCTCGGAGTCTGCGATGGCCGCGTGGATCAGTGACACAACCCCCGAACGCATTGCCCTCCGATTGCAGGAAGTTGCCCAGTGAACACGCTCGCATGGAATTCGGCTCCGGACCGCAAGCAACAGATCGAGGGCGTGCGTGCTCTCTTCACCGAGGCTTACGAGGCGCAGCCATGGGCTGTCTTCTCGGCCCCCGGAAGGGTCAATCTGATCGGAGAGCACGTGGACTACAACGGCGGAACGGTGGTTCCGCTCGCGCTGCCCCACCGCACGTATGTTGCCGTGTCCCCTCGTCAGGACCACCTGGTCCGAGCCGTCTCGGCGGAGGAGCCCGGTGACTCTTTGGTCATCGATCTCGACGAGGTCGGCCCCGGACGGTTGAACAGTTGGCTGGCCTACGTGGCCGGGGTCCCCTGGGCCATGGTCGAGGAATCTCTTGCCGGGGGCCCTGATGGCAAGGATATTACGGGCGCGGACCTCGCTATCCGGTCCTCCGTGCCCGTGGGTGCGGGATTGTCCTCGTCGGCCGCGCTGGAGTGCTCGGTGGCCTTGGCCTTTGACGCGTTGGCCTCCGAGGCCGATGAGTCCAGGGCCTTGCTCGCGGATTCGGAGGAGGGCAGGGCTCGGCTCGCCACGGCTTGTATCCGCGCTGAGAATGAGATCGCGGGAGCCAGCACGGGCGGCATGGACCAGTCCATTTCCCTTCGGGCCCGTCAAGGCTCCGTCCTGACCATTGATTGCCGCGATTTTTCATCGAGTCCCCTCAAGATCGATGTGGCTCAGGCCGGTCTCTCACTGCTGGTGATCGACACTCAGGCGCCGCACCGTCTGGTCGATGGCCAGTATGCCAAACGGAGAAAAGGGTGCGAGGCCGCGGCCGAAGCTCTCGACGTTCCAACACTTCGCGATGCGCTCGGCGAACGTCCAAGCCAGGAAGACGTCGATCGTCGTCTGAAGGAATGGGATGCGATAGCCGCGGAGGGATCGATCAGCTTCCCGGAAGGGCATGATGATTCGTCGATGCGGGGCCTGGTCAGGCACATCTGGACCGAAATTCTCCGCGTGGACCGATGCGTGAGGCTCTTCGACGGCTCCGCCCCTCAGGCCGGGGACGAGGCATGGGCGTCGCTGGGCGATATCCTGAATGGTTCCCACGACTCGTTGCGGGACGACTACCGCGTCAGTTGTGCCGAACTGGACGTCGCGGTCGACGCTGCCCGGACCGCGGGCGCGTTGGGCGCCCGGATGACGGGTGGCGGTTTCGGCGGCTCAGCGATCGCGTTGGTCCGAAACGATGACGTCCAAGCCGTGGCCTCGTCGGTTGCCGAGGCGTTCGAGAAGTCCCGGTTCCGTTCTCCAGTCTTCCTCGAGGCTGTTCCCTCGCCCGCGGCGCGGCGGGATCTCTAACCCGTTCGTAGGCCGGGTCAGGAATCATCAGGCACTTCGGGCAACGGTCCCGGCGTGGTGTCGTGGCGCAATCTTTTGATCACGTTCTCTGCCGAGATCAGACACATGGGCAATCCCACGCCCGGAGCCGTCGTCGACCCGGCATAATAGAGGCCCTTGACCTTGCGGGAAGCATTCGATCCGCGCAGGAAAGCAGATTGTCCCAGGGTGTGAGCAAGTCCCAGTGCGTTGCCCCGCCAGGCATTGTATTCGTGTTCGAAGTCGCCGGGACCGGCCGTGTGGCGGATGACGATCCTGCCGGCGAGGTCGGGAATCCCCGCTCTTCGTCCAATCAACCCGATCACCGCGTCCACGATAGTTTCCAGGGATTCGTCCCCGGAAACGATGCCGTCCGCGATAGCCGGAACCGGAATGAGGACGAAGAGGTTCTCCTTCCCCTCCGGCGCGACCGAGGGATCGGTCGCCGACGGACGACACACGTAGATCGACTCGGAATACCGACCCTCGGGAGCATCCGAGCCGTCCCCCCGTCCTTTGCTCGGTCGAAAGATCGCCCGGAAATCCGGGTCCCAGTCCTGGCTGAAGACCAGAGTGTGGTGGGCCAGTTCGGGCAACTCGCCCTCGACCCCGAGATAGGCCAGAACGCATCCGATGCCCGGGTTCCTGTGCTTCCAGACAGCTTCGGGATAAGAGCGCAGTCCCCGAGGCAACAGGGCAGTCTCGGTATGGTGCAGATCTGCGGCGGAGACGACCACGTCCGTTGAAACCGTTTCCAGGGAGCCGTCCGGGCTCCGGTACCGGGTACCGCAGACCTGGCCTTTCGCGCCCCTTGACCGGCCCAAGGGCCCCGTGTCGATGGCTAGCACTTCGGAGCCAGTCCGAATCTCGACGCCGGCCTCTTCGGCCAAACGCACCAAGGAGTCGACGAACGTGCCGAAGCCGCCCTGCGGATACATCACGCCCTGGACCAGGTCGGTATGACTCATGAGCCCGTACATCGCGGGCGTTTTCCTGGGCTGGTTCGAGAGGAAAACCGCGGGATAATTCAGGATCTGGCGAAGTCGGGAATCCTCGAATCGCCGCGAGACGGCGCCTTCCATCGAGCCCAGGAGCAGCTTGATCAGGCGAGGAACCTTCCGAAGAATCTCCGGAGTCAGCACGGATCGAGGGGAGGAAAAAGTGGTGTACAAAAAGTTCGCTACCGCGAGGCGATACGTATCCGCCGCCTCGGCGAGGTAGCGACGGAGCTTCTCGCCGGCCCCCGGCTCGATGCGTTCGAAGAGCTCGGCGGCGGCATCCTCCCCCGAGACCACGTCCAACGGCTCGTGGGCACCCGAGTACACGCGGTACGCGGGATCGTTGAGAGGAACCAGGTTCAACTCACGTTCAGTCGAAGTGCCGATCAGCCGGTAGAAATGCTCGAAGGCATCCGGCATCAGGTACCAGGAAGGCCCTCGGTCCCATCGAAAGCCGCCTTCGGCCAACGTTCCGGCGCGGCCGCCGACCTCGGGGTTCTTCTCCAGGACGGTAACGGAGTAGCCCTCTCGTGAGAGCAGGATCGCCGTCGCCAGTCCCGCGACACCGGCACCGATGACCACGGCCCGAGCCGACGCACTGGGCCCCTCTTGACCTCTCCGAGGTTCAGTCATCGTTTTTCCTTCACAGGTGAGATCCCATCCACCGGACCGGGTCGGAACGATGTGAACCTCGCGGTACGGGCGCCCACGACCGCTTGGACCAGGATCTTTGCCTTCACGGCGTCGGGGACCCGTACGCGTTGATGCCGCAAGAGCGCAAGGGGAGTCCTTTCGAGACGACGGACGAGTTCACCGAAGAGCAAGTAGGCCGCCGTCACGCCAGTCCGGGACGATGCGGGAAGAGCCGGTAGAGACCTTCGGGCAATGCTGAGATCGCGCCGGATATCGGCGAGGGCTTCGTCTTTATCTCCTTCGGTTTCCAGGCCCAGATAGTCACGCCCGAGCTCTTCCTGATCCTCCGCGAGGTCCCTCAGAAAATTGATTTTCTGGAAGGCAGCCCCCAGATGCCGGGCACCGTCGACAAGGACCTTATGGTCCGGACCTTGCTTGGACCGTTCGGCCAAGAAGATATCCAGGCACATGAGCCCAATGACCTCAGCCGAACCGTAAATGTATTCGTCGAGCTCGCGGCCGGCGTACGAGCTCGTATCCGTATCGGCGCGCATGGACCTGAAGAATGCACGGATGTGTTTCTCCTGGATCGCGCACGTGCGGACAGTATCGCTGAAGGCGTGCACCACGGGGTTGGAGGAGAACCCAGTATCGATGGTCTGCATGATGTCGGCTTCGAAACGATTGAGTTCTCCGGATATCTGCTCGATGCTGAGGCCGGCTTCGGCCGCAGGTCCGTCAACGATCTCATCGGCCAGACGAACTACGGCGTAAAGATCCCGAACCCGAGATTTCACGGGTTCCCTGAGAAGACGCGTGGCGTTGCCGAAGGACGTCGAATAGCGGCCGATCACCCCGGTCGATACGGCATGGCAGGTCGCTGAGTATCTGCTGAGGTCACCCATGGTCAATTCCTTCCATACAACGGCGCGGCCGCCGCCCCGAGGTCGATTGGATGTCTGGGAGCATTGCTCACGACCCCATGAGTGGAGGCAAGACAACCAGCATGCCCAGGCTCCAGACCAGGTGGAGGGCTATGGGCGAGAACAAACGGCGCGTCGAGCGGGCCTCGAAGTAGGTCGCCCCGCCGATGATCACCGCGGCGAATACCAGGAGGGGCACGCCCATCGCGATCGTGACCGCGGTGTAGAGACCGACCGAGCACACGGCGACGACGCTCGGGCGGCCCGTGATATTGCGCGGAACCACATCTCGGAAAAACAGCTCTTCGGCAACACCGTTGACCGCCGTTGTCAGGACCGTCAGCCACAACGCACCTTGCCGAACGTTCTCGAGGAGGGAAACGACCGGATCGGCCAAAACCGGGAAAGGTCGGACCACCAATGCTCCGAGGGCGAAGACTGCCAGGAAAATGAGACCTAGGGCTGCGCCTCGGGCAAGATCTCTGCCCCACGCGGTTCGGGAGAAACTTTCTCGACCGCGTCCTTCGAACCACCAAGCGAGGACGTATACCGCCGCGGTGAAGAAAGTCGCGACGTAGAAGAGCACCGATCCCCTGTCCGCAGTTGACGCAGTCAGGAGTCCACCAGCGCCCACAAGGGCAGGAACCAGGACGACGAGCACTCGCGGGATCACCGATACGGATGCAGTGGGCATATGCATCAGTATTCCACGGCTGGCTAGGAGAAACAGTTTAGACTCAGGGTGAACCACGAAAGGAGAGCATATGACTGTCGAACACCAGGAGACCCGACTCGGTCTGGTCACGGGCGCGACGGGATATGTCGGAAGCAATGTCGTGACCGAGCTGCTGGACCGGGGATGGGCAATTAGGACTCTTTCCCGAAGCCGGGACAAAGCTTTGTCCATGCCATGGGGTGAACGGATTGTGCCCGAGGGCACGAGCGCCCGGGCGGGGCAGGTGGAAGTTGTGCAGGGCGATGCGTCCGCGGCGGAAGACGTGAAACGCGCCCTCTCCGGTGCGCACACGGCCTGGTACCTCCTGCATTCGATGTCCTCCGGCGATGACTTCATGCGTGACGAGAAGCAGATGGCCGAGACCTTCGGTGCGGCAGCCCGCGCGGCGGGCATCCGACGGATCGTCTTCCTCGGCGGACTTCATCCCGACGACGAGGAGCTCTCGGAGCATCTGGCTTCTCGCGTGGCAGTGGGCGAGATTCTCATGGATACGGGAGTCCCGACGGCGGCTTTGCAGGCGGGAGTAGTTCTGGGCGCGCAGTCCTCGTCATTTCAGATGCTTCGTCATCTGTCGGAACGTCTGCCGGGGGCGATTGGCCCCGCGTGGATCCAACACGAGATCACTCCGATCTCCGTCCGGGATGCGGTGTTTTATTTGGCGAGCGCTGCCGATCTGCCCGAAGACATGAACCGGACCTTTGACATAGGCGGACCGGACACTTTGCCGTATATCGACATGATGAAACGCTACGCCAGAACCTGGGGCAAGATCCCGCGTGTGGTGATCACCGCCCCCGTAACCACTCCCCAGCTCGCCTCGTACTGGATTTCTCTGGTCACGACGGTCGACCATTCTTTGATCAGCCCGTTGATATCGAGTCTTCTGCACGACACCGTTCTCAAGGAGCGTGACCTCGAGACAATGGTCGGCAGACCTCCCGGAGGGAACCAGTCCTTCGAAGACGCGGTTCATGATGCTCTCGACCGCCCGCAAACACGCCGGTGGACCAAGGTTTTCACGGGGGTGTCCCTGGCAGTCGGCGCGTGCGCCGTCCTCGGCTCGACCCTCACCGACCCGAAGAATTCTTGGTACAAGACTCTGGAGCTGCCTTCGTGGCAACCGCCGGCTGTGATTTTCCCCTGGGTCTGGACCACTTTGTACGCGGATATTGCGGCAATCAATGCGCTGACCATTGCAGACCTCCTGGAGAACGACGATCGCCCCGGGGCCCGTCGGCATGCTGCGGCGCTGGGCGTGAATCTTGCGCTCAATGCCGGCTGGCCGGGAATGTTCTTTCGGAGCAAGAAGCCTGCGTTCTCGACGGTGTGGGCCGCCGCCCTCACGGCAAGCTCAATCGACCTGGTGCGGCGCGCACACCGCTCGTCTCCCGAACGGGGCGTCCTCCTGGCTCCTTATGCGGCGTGGTCCGGTTTTGCCACGGTCCTCAACGGCGCGATCGCCCGACTGAACCGACCAAATAAGCACTAAGTGCGGCAATGGGCCCCTGGCACTCGCCAGGGGCCCATTGCAGTCTTTCCTGACGACTGCACGTCAGCTGGGGCGTTACCGTTCCGACGTACGGTGTTGATCACGATGAAACAGCGTGCCGCGCTCGAGAATCAGGGTCCAGATCACTATCACGGCCCATATTCCGGCGACCCATGGGGCGAAGAAAGAAAATTTCGGGACCAGAACCGTCGAGCCGATAATGATCACTGCCGCAGCCGCGCTCGTGGCCAGCAACAAGACAAGTACGAGCTGTTTATGGCCTCTTTGATACTCTGACTGATTCATGTCCAACTCCCCTGAGAGATATGGCGTATTCACTAGTCACCATACACTTTTATGTGTCGTGCAACACAGGGGCGTCTTCTTGAGCGAGTATTTTCCAGCCCGACCCAGAGGGCTCTAGTCGCCCTCGTAGGCACAGATCGCGTCAACCTTTGCCGCCGAGGAGGAATTCGGGTCGAATTCCAGCCCCAACCATTCTTTGACGAGGGTGCGTGCCAGCTCGAGTCCGACGACGCGTTCTCCCATGCACAGAACCTGAGCGTTATTGGACAGCACGGATCTCTGGACCGAGTAGATGTCGTGAGCCGTGACGGCACGAATTCCCTTGACCTTGTTCGCGGAAATTGCAACCCCGAGGCCGGTTCCGCAGATGAGCAAGGCCCGATCCGCCTCACCCGCGGCAATTTTCTCGCCGGCCGCGGTGGCCACGTTGGGGTAGTACGTCTCGTCATCCGTACCGGTCACACCGACGTCATTCACTTCCTCGACCCGCTCGTCAGCCTCGAGATCGGCTTTGAGAGCCTCTTTGTAGTTGAATCCTGCGTTGTCTCCACCGACGACGATTTTCAGGCCCATGGTGTTCTCCTTTCGTTACCGGGCATAACCCGCATTCCCTCATGATTATTTCTACAGGTTCACTCTCGGATGCGCGCTGGACGAGCTTGCCGAATGATCCACCATACCGAGGAGGATTACGCCGCAAGGAGTTTTCGCCTCAAGACTGGCTAGTATCGATGAGGCAATAAACCGGAAGGACCCCCACCCATGACCGAATATCCCGCCTTCGCCCGACCTCTCGAAATCCGTTGGTCCGATCAAGACCTCATGGGTCATGTCAATAATGCGCGCGTGCTGACCCTTATCGAGGAAGCCCGCGTCATGTGGCTGCGATCGCTCAACGGATGGGACCGCGACGTCAACCCCACCGTCGTCGTCCGCACCGAAATCAATTACCGTCGTCCAGTCCATTACGGGCCCGAACTCGTGATCGAACTTGGCATCGGTCACGTGGGCGGCACCTCCTACACCGTGACGTTCCGCGGGATCCAGGAGAACGCCGTGGTCTTCGACGGGCTGAACGTATTGGTTGGCGTGGATCCTGAGAACCTCACCCCGCGCACGCTCGGCGGCCAAGAGCGGCAACTTCTCGGTCGATACGGAACTTTTGACCCCGAGGACCCGACCGACCTCTCGGCGGCTCCGGTGAGTCACTGACGGACGAGGTCGGCGCCGCGATGGCCCGCACGTCCAATTGTGTCCTGGATCACTGAAGCGTAGGGTTTTGCTACGGAAACCAGGCGGCAACGATGCCCACGACAACAGTGACGAGGACCCCATGCTCGAAGGACTCCCTGCCACCACAGGCGACAATTATCCCCTCAACATGATTTCGCTCTTGCGCTACGCCGCAACCACCTTCCCCCAGAATGAGGTGGTGTACCGGGATTTGAACGGCTCGTGGAACAGAACGAATTACCGTCGTGAATTCGCTCGAGTCGGCAAGATGGCCGGAGCACTCTCCCGTGTGGGGATCGGCCCTGGAGACATGGTCGGAGTGCTGGACTGGAATTCCCAGCGTCACTTCGAGCTCTACTTCGCGGTTCCCGGATTGGCCGCCACCATGCTGCAGCTCAACCTACGTCTCGCCTCGGAGGATCTGGGATACGTGATCGAACACTCGGGCGCCTCCTGGGTCTGCGTTGACGAATCGCTCTTGCCCGTCGCTGAGGCCCACCGCGATGCGCCGGGCATCAAGGGGTGGATCGTCATGTCGGACCGACCCAGCGATCAGGTGGAGACCACGTTGCCCAACCCGGTTTTCCTGGAAGACCTGATGAGGGACGAACCGGAAGACTACCCCTTTGAGTGGATCGCGGAGCAAACGGCCGCTTACGCCGGGTACACGACCGGCACCACGGGCCGACCCAAAGGCATCCTCTATTCGCACCGGTCCATGTACCTGCACTCGCTCGCCGTGGTTTCTTCCCAAGCGGTTGACTACAACGCGACCATAATGCTGGTGACACCCATGTTCCACGTGATGTGCTGGGGTTTCCCTCAGGCCGCGGTCGCAGCTGCGGCCAAGGTCGTTCTTCCGGGACGATGGCAGGCGCAGGACATTGCCGTTCTCGCGCAAGCCCTCAGCGATGAGCACGTCACACTCGCCAATGGGGCACCCTCGATCCTCACCCCGATGCTGGAGTACTACCGTTCACTGCCTGAGCCTCCGGATCTCACCGGCCTGAGCATAGTGTGCGGTGCCAGCGAGCCTCCCCTGTCGCTGATGCAAGGTTTCAAGGAACTGACCGGCGGGGAGATCATCCACGCTTACGGAGCTTCCGAAACCTCGCCGTTGGTCACGACCAACGGGGACCTGCCGCCTGCCCTCTCCGACCTGTCCGACGAGGACGGATGGGACATCAGGCGCTATCAGGGTGTACCGATGCTGGGCGTCGAGATCAAGATCGAGGCCCTCGACGGTCAGCCCCAGCCGCACGACGGCGAATCGGCCGGAGAGCTATTGATCCGGGGGCCTTGGATTGCGACGTCGTACTACAATCGCCCGGATTCGGCGGACAACTTCGAGGACGGTTGGTGGCGTTCTGGAGACGTCGGTGTCATCAACGAAAACGGGTATCTCAAGTTGACGGACCGGCTCAAAGACGTGATCAAGTCAGGCGGCGAATGGATTTCTTCCATCGATATGGAGAATTCGATTCTGGACAATCCGAGGGTCGCGGAAGCCGCGGTGATCGGCGTTCCCGACCCCAAGTGGCAGGAGCGACCCGTGGCTTATGTCGTTCCCAAAGAGGGACAGACCGTCACGGAAGACAGCGTCATCGATCTGTTGTCCCAGCGGTTCGCCAAGTGGCAACTGCCGGAAAAAGTCATCGTTTCCTCTCAGCTGCCCCGCACGTCGGTGGGCAAGCTCAACAAGCGTCAGATGCGCGCGGATTACACGTCCAACCAAGCCAACTGAGGCTTTTCTGCCCTGACTCCGAGTTCTTTAAGACTTGTTCCACAGCTGGATCACAGTCTCGAACTCTAGAGTCGAAAGTACCTCAAAGGTGCGAGTGATTGACGGAGAGCGGCCCCCGGATTTATTCCGGGGGCCGCTCTTCTTAATAACCGTTGTGGTCCGCTCACCAGTTGGCCCCGCGGGTGCCGTCGGCGCCGATGCGGCCACGCAGCGATGACGCTACAGGGTATCTGCTCTGGACTGCGAGACGGCTCCGGTACGCACCTCGGCGTCGGCGACGGATTCGCCGCCCAGCGGCACG
The DNA here is from genome assembly GCF_013394385.1 of Kocuria sp. TGY1127_2. Taxonomy (NCBI): domain Bacteria; kingdom Bacillati; phylum Actinomycetota; class Actinomycetes; order Micrococcales; family Micrococcaceae; genus Kocuria; species Kocuria sp. TGY1127_2. Next base: position 481,175 of record NZ_AP022834.1, on the reverse strand, counting down.
CCCTTCTTCGCCCCACCGGTCAGATCCACTATCACGCCGACGATCGCCGCCACGAAGGTCGGCACGAACCAGCCGAGGTCCTGCGAGTGTCCTGGGGACCACCCGATCAGCGGCGAGATGACCGAGGCGCCCACATTGAGGGATTCCAACGTCATGAGTGCCGCCCAGATGCTGGCGATGGTCAGTGCGAAGACGAACGTCCACTGGAGACGACGCCGAATCAGCGGCTCGATCAAGGTCAACAGGATCAAAGTGATAGCCGGAGGGTACAAGAACCCAACGATCGGGGCGGCAATTGCCAAGACCGTCTCGAGCCCGGTGGTCGATACCGCAAAAGAGATGAGGCAGAAGATGACAAGCCACGCCCGGTAGGACACGCTGGGCACGAGCTTGTTGAAGAATTCGGAGGTTGCCCCCAGAAGGCCGACCGCCGTCGACAAGCATGCGAGCACCACGATCAGCCCGAAAACGATTCCTCCCGGCATGCCCATGGTCTGATTGGCCGCGGCGGCAAGGAGTGCGGCACCGTCGGAATATTCTGCTCCATGAGGAATGAAATTACCGATGTATCCGAGGCCCAAATAGATCACCGCAAGGAAGATGCCGGCCACGATCGCGGACAGTCCGACGCCGCGCACCAATTTCGGGCCGGTCGGCAAGCCTTTGTACCGGAGAGCGGAGACGACGAGAATGCCGAACGCAAGGGCCGCAATCGAGTCCATGGTCAGATACCCGTTGACGAAGCCCGTGGCCGCGGGATGTGACGCGTAGTCGTCGACGGCGGACCCGGTTTGGTGATCGATCGTGAAAATACCCAGGACGATCAACAGGACCAGCAGGAGCAACAGCGCCGGGGTGAGGTACTTGCCGAGTTTGTCCGCCAAACCGTTGGGATTCAGCGACATCAGGAACGCGACGATGAAGAACGCCGCGGAGAATCCAGCGGCGGCCCACGTGGAATGCCATCCGAATATCGGCGTTGCCGCCGAAGAAAAGCTTACGGTCGCGGTCCTGGGCAAGGCGTAGAACGCTCCAATGGACAGATACGCCAGAATCGGGAAGACCAACCCGAAGATTCGACCTCCTCGTCGCGCGAGGTCCTGGACGTCATTGCCGGTGATGGCCACGGCGATGACCGCGAGGACGGGGAGCAGGACCCCCGTACTGATGAATCCCAGGATTGCGGGCAAGAAGTTCTCTCCGGATTCGACCCCCGTGATGGGAGGAATAATGAGGTTGCCTGCCCCGAAAAACATGGAGAAAAGCATCATCGCTGCGATGACGATGACGACCCCATTCCGGCTCTTGTGCGGCGCTTTCTGTGCCATGTGCGGCGTGGTTTCCTTTGTGCGATCGATTGGTCGGTCAGGGAGGGCGTGTCCGCCCTCAGGCTCAGGTGACAGGTTACTCTGTGTTGCCGCGAATCCTCGAGGAGGCCCAAGACCCGTCTCACGTCTTGAATTCGAAGGTCGGCACGGTGCATCGACTTCCGAAACGAGGTCGGGACTAGGCTGAAAGTTGATGCATCTCAGCTAAGGGAGGAAGAGATCATGATCCGGATCGCAGTAGCAGGAGCCACGGGATCCATCGGACGGCTCATCGTGGAAGCAGCCGAGCAGAATGATGTGGAGGTTGTCCCCCTGAGCCGGTATCACGGCGTCGATTTGTTGTCGGCAGAGGGCCTCGCGGGGAAGCTCGAAGGCGTCACCGCGGTGATTGACGCCTCTCAAGTAGGGGACCCGACGACGCAGGACCCGGTGACCCCTATCCTGGCCGCAGCACGGAATCTGATCGAGGCGTGCCGGTCCTCTAGCGTGGGACGCCTCGTGATGCTGTCGATCAATGGTGTTCAGGATGAGGGACTGCGGCAGTTTCCGTTCTACGACGCCCGCGCGCGGCAGGAGGAGGCTGTCGCTGAATCCGGTCTGGTGCACACGATCGTGAGAAGCTCCCAGTGGTTCGAATTCGCCCTCAACCCAGCGGCCATCGTCGAGGAGGAAGACGCCGTGGTGGCCCAAAACTGGTACATCCAGCCCGCGGCGGCTCGCAGTGTAGCCCGATACTTGGTCCGAGCGGCACTCGGAGAACACGGCGAGGGCGTGGTCACGGTTTGCGGCCCTGACGCGCTTCGGCTCCCTGAGCTCACGGAAGCCGTACTGCGTCACCGTGGTGACAACCGACCGGTTAACGTTGAGGAACCACCGCTTCCAGGCCTGGGAGATGGGAAGCTGCTGGCCCCGGCGGACTCGGATATCGTTACCCCATCTCTCGACGAATGGCTTGCCGAGCAGCGATAGGACTGTTTGCGAACCCGTTCTGAGGTCTCTGGCAGAGTTTTGCCCGCCGGCGACAAGGCTCTTAGCAGTTCATGTTCAGTTCGGATCCCTATATTGGGGAGTGCCTCATAGGTGCGAGTGATTGACGAGAAACGGCCCCCGGTTTGAAACCGGGGGCCGTTTTTCGTGTGCTCGAAGCGGTGCCGTCTTGCACGGGTGCCCTAGCCGAACAGCCCGCCTCCGCGACGCCCGCCGCCTCGGCGAGAGGTACCGAACAGCCCCCGGACAAGCTCGCGCCCGACCTGGGAAGCGACATTCGTGCCGACCCGCATGATGGCGTCGTTGCGTTTGCGACGATCGCGGCCCTCGTCCTGTTGTGGCTCTTTCGTGGACTGTGCCCGGTCGGACTGATCGGCTTTTCCCGCGTCCGGTTCCTTCTCCCGCGGCTGCGCCGCTTGGTCCTTCTCATTGAGTTTCTCGAAAGCGGAATAGGAGTCGACGACCTTGGAGTACTTGGGGGCGAGCTCGCTGTTCTGCACCACTTCATCCACTTTTTCCGGTGAGGCTGGCGCCATTCGCGACTGCGGCGCGTACATACGCGTCCACGCCACGGGCGAGGGCGCTCCCGTATCGGTCATGACTGTCACGATCGCCTCGCCGATCCCTGCAGAAGTCAGCAGTGACTCGAGATCGTAGGCGGACTTGGGGAAAGTCGAGACCGTTGCTTTGAGTGCTTTGGCATCTTCCGGAGTGAATGCGCGCAACGCATGCTGAACCCTGTTGGCCAGCTGCCCCAAGACATCTCCCGGAACATCCTTGGGCGTCTGCGTGATGAAGAAAATGCCGACGCCTTTGGAGCGGATGAGCCGCACGGTCTGAGTGATGGATTCGAGGAACGCTTTGGAGGCTCCGTTGAAGAGTAGATGGGCCTCATCGAGAAAGAACACGAGCTTCGGTTTGTCGACGTCGCCGACTTCCGGCAGGTGTTCGAAGAGGTCCGCCAGCAACCACATGAGGAACGTGGAGAAAAGCTGAGGCTTGGACTGCAGGTTGGCCAATTCGAGCGCCGAGATGATCCCTCGGCCGTCTTGAGCCGTGCGGAGCAGCTCTTCCGTGTCGAACTGAGGTTCGCCGAAGAACTTGTCCATCCCGTCGGACTCAAGGCCCACGATCTTCCGAAGGATCACGCCTGCCGTTGCCTTGGACAATCCTCCCAGCTCTCCGAGTGCCTGCTTTCCCTCGTCAGAGGTCAGGAATTGAATCACTGCCCGGAGGTCGGCAAGGTTGTACAGCTCGAGTTCGTGTTGGTCCGCGTAGTGAAAGATCAGCTGAAGACTGGATTCCTGGGTTTCGTTGAGGTCCATCACGCGCGAGAGCAGGATTGGGCCGAAGGAATGAATCGTGGAACGAACAGGGACTCCCTTGCCGTCTCCGCCGAGTGAGTAGAACTCCGTGGGGTAAGACTGCGCCTCCCATTGCTGCCCGATGGCCGAGCTCCGACTTTTCAGCTTTTCACTGGAATCGCCAGGCTCCGCCAGACCTGACAGATCACCTTTGACGTCGGCCAAGAAAACTGGAACACCATTCGCAGAGAGTTGCTCGGCCATCGACTGAAGCGTTTTGGTCTTTCCGGTGCCGGTCGCCCCTGCCACCAACCCGTGACGGTTCATCATGGACAGGGGAAGGGCCACCGGAACATCCGGTTGCGGTTCGCCGCCGCTCATCGCCACACCGAGGCTTACGGTTTCTCCTGCGAATCTATATCCGTTCGCGATTTTTTCGAGCTGTTCGTCATTAGCCATGTCACATACGTTACCCATTCAGCGGGCCACTGGAGCGTCTCGGAAACAAATTGTGGATATCCAATTTGATGCTCTCCATCCACTCCGTCACTGATTGCTGACGAGGCACATCGCAAGTTCCCCGGAAGATAGGCTGGCTCCGGGAGGGGGCGACCTTGCTCCCCCGTCCGTAGCTTCGGGTCTTCAGCAGTCCACCCCGATCACCGTCAGGAGATAGCCATGAAAAACATGTCCGACGTATTCCTCGTGTGCCTCTGCGTATTCGGTATAGCTCTCGTCGCGGAGCTCATCATGTCCTACATAGGCGGAATCAGCCCATGGATCCTCGTGGTCATCGTCCTCCTCGCGATTCCTGCTTCCATCCTGCTGGTGAGGTGGAGAAACCGACGGGACGGCCCGCAGTGACGTACGCCTTTTAGGACATTTGTGGCTGACCGCTCTTCCCGTGCGCTCATCGGGCGCATAGCGTGAGCGCATCAGCCCGATCCGATGGCAGGACCGGCCCGCAAGCATGACGAGGAGTCCCCATGTCCCTGACCCTGAATCCCTATTTGACGTTCTCTGGTGACGCCCGTGCGGCTCTGAACTTCTATCACGAAGCCCTCGGTGGCGAACTGACGGTCGCCACATTCGCCGACTTCGAGGCCCCAGTCCCCGAGGACGCCGCCAACCTGGTCATGCACGGCCAATTGGTGACCCGAACCGGAATCACCATTCTCGCCTCGGACGGAGGGATCATGGACCAGGCGACTCCCGGACTGGGCAACCCGCAGGTCGAAGTGGCCCTCCTGGGCAGCGCATCGGAAGACGAGAACGCCGCTCGAGGCTGGTTCGAAGGCCTCTCCCAAGGCGGAGAAGTCACGATGCCCCTGGAAAAAGCCCCCTGGGGTGACGTATTCGGGTCCTTCACGGACCAATTCGGCATTCGTTGGATGATCAACTTGGAGGCGCCCAAGGGACAGTAGTTCGACACGGTCGAGAATCAGCCGAAGTCACCTTCCGCCCTGATGTACCCCCAGGTCATGCGGGAATTTAGTTAAGGTACTATTGACAAAAACTCATGGGCCCAGGTGCCCCTGGCCTTGAAAGTTCGCTATGACCGCTACCACCTCAACCACGGCATCCCGCACCGAACGGCTCGACCATTTGCCGCTGTCGCGAAAGCACCTGCGCCTCCTCGGCGGTTCAGGAATCGGTTGGGCGCTCGACGCCATGGACGTCGGACTCATTTCCTTCATCATGGCCGCACTCGCGGCGCATTGGGGGTTGAACGCTACCCAGACGTCGTGGCTGGGTTCCATCGGATTCGTCGGCATGGCGCTCGGAGCCGCACTCGGTGGCCTACTGGCCGACAAATTCGGCAGACGCAAGGTCTTCGCTCTGACACTGTTGGTCTACGGCTTGGCCACGGGAGCATCGGCCCTTTCGGCCGGATTGGGTACGTTATTGGCCTTGCGGTTTATCGTGGGCCTGGGTCTCGGAGCCGAGTTGCCGGTCGCCTCGACCCTCGTATCCGAATTCTCGCCGCGCTCGATCCGGGGCCGCATGGTCGTGATTCTCGAGGCATTTTGGGCCATCGGCTGGATTGCCGCAGCGTTGATCGGCACTTTCGTCGTCACAGCCTCGCCCGACGGGTGGAGGTGGGCCCTCGCCCTGGGATGCATCCCGGCGCTCTACGCATTGGCGGTCCGCTTCGGCTTCCCCGAGTCCGTGCGATTTTTGGAATCCAGGGGTCGACACCAAGAGGCCGAGACCATCGTCCGCTCCTTTGAGGAGGCCTCGGGACAGGACTGGCGTTCGGAATCGGAGCACTCTACCCAACCGGCCAGGACCGCAGAACCGAGCAAGTCTTCAGGGGCAGAGTCTGTCTGGTCCCCGCGCCTGCGTCAGAGAACCCTGGCCTTCTGGATCATTTGGTTTTGCATCAACCTGTCCTACTACGGAGCCTTCATTTGGATTCCGTCGCTTCTCCACGCCCAGGGATACACATTGGTCAAGTCTTTCAGCTTCACGCTGGTCATGACTCTCGCCCAGATCCCCGGCTATGCACTGTCGGCACTCCTGATCGAGAGATGGGGGCGGCGCTCAACCCTTGCAACCTTCCTGATTGGATCCGCAGGCGCCGCGGCCCTGTTCGGCGTCTCGACGAGCGACTGGTCCATCATCTTCACGGGATGCCTCCTATCCTTCTTCAATCTCGGAGCATGGGGCGCCTTGTATGCCATCGGTCCGGAGCTGTACCCCACGGCCATCCGCGGCACAGGAACCGGAGCCGCGGCGGGATTCGGACGCATCGCTTCCATCATTGCCCCACTCATCGCTCCCCCGATACTTCTCCTCGGTGGACCATTGGCCCTCTTCAGCCTCTTCGCGGCCGCGTTCCTCGCCGCCGCTTTCGCCGCGCTCGCCCTCCCCGAGCTGAGAGGTCGCGCTCTGGAGTAAGCCGTCGCACTCCGGGCAGCAAAGGTGGGGCGGCGTCGGGCCAAGATATACGACGCCACCCCACCCGGCCTCCGCGAAAGTCGGCTTCGTTGCTCAACGTTGAGACGAATGCCTGAGGACCTCGGAGGGACACCTCCCCGGAGGCTTCCCCGGCTTGTGGCCGAAGGCGAAGGAGCCAGCGCGCTGCCGCCGCGTCACGTATGGCCCGAGCTCATGTGAGTGCGCGATGTGTCCTCAGAGGATACCGGCACTCTGGTACGTCCGTGACCAGGCCTTCCGACGTTGATATGCCGACCGCACGGGCCTATTCAAGCGGCACAGCCCCAGGTGAGGCGGCAGCTCCGGGCCGACCGCACTCCTCGTCGACCAACCATTGCACGAGTGACTAAAATCACTTCAAATTTTTGTTTCGGCGTGAGTATTTCTCGTTTCCCGACAGCCCCAAGGAGTACGTGCACTCGCTGACCCGCCGGCCATCTTGGCTCGCGGCAATAGATTCCAGGTGCATGCCTATCCGCTCGCACAGCGCACGGGATGCCGAGTTGGCCTCGTCGGCAACGGCAATGACGCGGTCGATCTCCCATCGCCGAGGCGCCTCGGCCAGGACAACACCAACCGCCTCGGTCGCATATCCCTGCGATCCGAAATCTGGATTGAACACGAATCCGAGTTCAGCCTCCCGAGGATCCTTCCCGCGGACCAGACCGACCTCACCCACGACGACGGCTGGACTCCGCAGCTCGACGAAGAGGACCAGCTCATCTCCCGACCTCATGAAATCGACGGATGAGTATGAGGCGATCTCCCGTCGCGTCTTCTGGCGCGTCCAGATTCCCCCGCGAAGGTACCGTGCCACATCAGGTCGAGAGCGGTAAGACAGCACGTCTTCAACGTCTTCTGCGCGGGGCAGTCGCAACCTGAGCCGGGAAGTTTCGATCATGGTCCGACTATAGGTCGAGCAGCAGAACCATAGAATTGCCGCATGACCATTACCGTGCGCCCCGCGACCGTGCGAGATGCACCCGGCATAGCCCAAGTGCATGTCGGATCTTGGCGGGAAACCTATCGTGGGTTGATGCCAGATGAAATCCTTGACGCCCCGGATCTGCTGAATCGTCGCCTTGAGATGTGGAAAGCCTCTCTCACGGAGGCTCGATGGCGCGAGCGCAGGATTTCGGTCGCCGAGCTCGAAGGCCGCATCGTGGGCGGAGCGATGGTGGGTTCGCCGAGAGACAACGACTCCAGCGGCGATGCCGTTCTCTACGTCCTTTACACATACAACGTGGTGCATGGAGCCGGGGCGGGGGCAAAACTGCTCTCAGCCGTGACGAGGCTCGACGAAGAAACCTCGCTGTGGGTGGCGGACCCGAACCCGCGGGCTCAAGCCTTCTACACCAAGCATGGTTTCGTGGCCGACGGAACACGGGTATTCGACGAGAGATTCCACATCAGCGAGATCAGAATGATCAGGACGCCACAGTCCGTGGCTCCCTGAACCGTGCCGAGATCCGGAATGCAAAAACCCCTGAACCTTTGACGAATCAAAAGCACAGGGGCTTGACTGGCGGAGGATGGGGGATTTGAACCCCCGAGGGCGTGAACCCAACACGCGTTCCAGGCGTGCGCCATAGGCCGCTAGGCGAATCCTCCAGGTGTTGCTCGATCCCGGCTAAACCGGAACCTCACGAAAGCGAACGGATTCGAGCTTACACAAGCGGGACCGACAGTGACAACTCGCTTTCCCCAAAGGTGGCACAGAACACGATCAGCTGGTGTGACAGGTGAACGGCGGCTGAGCTAAGCTATCGGAAGCCCCTCGCGTGGCGTCATCTTGAAAAACTCCCCCAGGACCGGAAGGTAGCAAGGGTATTCGGGCTCTGACGGGTGCGCGAGGGGTCTTCACATTAAAGCCCCACTACATCGGCATATCCCGCACCGTTCAAGGGTTACTGCAACGTACGCCAACCGGTTTCGTCCACAGGTCCGGCCTCACTGCTTAAACTGTCGGTCGGAACCAGTAGTGTTTCCTATGTGAGCACAGCCCTGTACCGCCGTTATCGACCCGAGACGTTCGAAGACGTCATCGGGCAAGAGCACGTGACCAACCCCCTCATGACAGCGTTGCAGAAGAATCGCGTGAACCACGCTTATCTCTTCTCCGGCCCTCGCGGATGCGGAAAAACCACCTCCGCGCGGATCCTCGCCCGCTGCCTCAACTGCGCCGAAGGCCCTACCGCACGTCCTTGTGGCAAATGCGAGTCCTGCGTCGATCTCGCTCGCGACGGCGCGGGGTCGCTGGACGTCATCGAGATGGACGCCGCATCCCACGGCGGCGTCGACCACGCCCGCGACCTTCGCGAACGAGCAACGTTCGCCCCTGTTCGAGATCGCTACAAGATCTTCATCATCGACGAGGCCCATATGGTCACTCGGGAGGGTTTCAACGCCCTGCTCAAGATCGTCGAAGAGCCCCCCGAGCACATCAAATTCATCTTTGCGACCACCGAACCGAATAAGGTCCTCGGAACCATTCGGTCACGCACGCACCACTACCCGTTCCGCCTCGTGGCTCCCGAAGTACTGCGGGGCTATCTCAACCACCTGTGCGACAAGGAAAGCATCCAGGTCGAACAGGGAGTTCTGCCCTTAGTCGTGCGAGCCGGTGGCGGATCAGTGCGGGATTCGCTGTCGGTCCTCGATCAGCTCATGGCCGGAGCCTCCGAAAGCGGAATCACGTATGACCTTGCCGTCGCCCTTCTCGGCTTCACCCACGCCGAATTGCTCGACGGGGTCGTGGATGCATTTGCGGCCGGAGACTCCCCTGCCGTATTCCACGCGGTGGACCGCGTTGTTCAGACCGGCCAGGATCCACGTCGTTTCGTCGAAGACCTCCTGGAGCGTTTCCGTGACCTGATCATCGTCAAGGCCGTTCCCGAATCCGCGGCACAGATTTTGCACGGCATGCCCGAGGATCAGATCGATCGAATGCGCGGCCAGGCCACTCAGCTGGGCGCCTCGGAGCTGTCCCGTGCGGCCGACATCGCCAATACCGCTCTGACGGAAATGACCGGGGCCACCAGCCCGCAACTGCACCTCGAACTTCTCTGCGCCAGAATCCTCCTTCCCACTGCGGACGACACGTCACGTGGCGTCAACGCGCGAGTGGACCGTCTCGAGCGGCGCATCAACTTCGGTTCCGTCGGAGCCGTACAGGCTCCCCTGCAGTCGGACCCGGCGGCGGCCACCACACCGGAGACCCCGGCCCAACATATTGCCGCCGAGGCTGTCAGCCAGGCCCCGGAGCCCACCGAAGAAGTCCCCGCATCCGGCGCGAGCGCACGTGAAGCGGCCCTGTCTTTGGCTCGCAAGAGCCGCGAGTCCGCAACGGAGGAAGCGGAATTGTCGGTCGAGCGAACCGCGGAAGAGCCTTCGGAGGACCACGCCGAGGCCGCTGAAGCACCACAACCGCGTCCGAACGACGAGACCGAGCAAGCACCACTCTCCCCGGCAGACCAAGAGCAGCCTGCCGCCGCCCCCGCACAGGAGACTTCCGCTCCCGACTCGGGCCAGGTGAACATGATCGAACGTTCATGGGCCGACGTCGTGGCCGCAGTCGGAAAGTACTCCAAGGTCGGCCAGGCCACTTTCCGCGAGTGCAGGCCAACACGCTTCGACAACGGCGTACTGTATGTGACCTCGAGCGGGCCGGGTATTCAGAGCCGCGTCGAACGCTTTGCCTCCGCGCTGAGCGGTGCACTCAAAGACACTTTGGGCCTTGAATGCGCCGTTTCACTCGACGACGGTCGCCCCGGCGGCGGGCCCGGCCGCGGCAGTTCCGAGCCCAACGGCAGCGGCCCCAGCGGTCAAGGCTCGTCCACCAGGGACCAGAATTCCCACGTTGCCCAAGGCCGCCGACCTGAGAATGCGCCGGCCCGGACCCCACAGGCTGCCGCAACCGAGGCGGACGACTGGCCCGGAGAAGAAGCTTGGAATCCAGCCGTCCGTCAGGCGCAATCGAAGGACCACCCCGCCGCTGAGACCACCGATTCCCCGCTCTCGTCGCGGGGAACCGTACAATCCCCGTCAACAGGAGCCGGCGATCCTTCCCCGATCATCCCGGAAGGCAGTCGAGGCGGGGAAGAAGCCTGGCAAAAACACGGCATTCCGCTCTCCCCTGATGAAGATTCCGATGAGCCTGAATGGTCCGAGGACTCCTCGGGTGAGTCCTTCACCGGCTGGAAAGTCGCTCCGATACCCAGCGATGAGGCCCCTCAGCCCGATGGTGGCAGACGAGAGGTATCGGCTTCGGAGACTGCTGGCTCAGCGGGCCCGGAATCCACGGAATCTTCGACCGTCCCAACGGGGAATTCTTCTACCCACCTGCACGTTGTCAAAGAAGACGAAGACACAAACCACAATGGTCAGCCTTCTAGGGACTCAGACTCTTTGGGCACGCAGCCGTCCGGGGAGAGCGAAGCCATCGCCGCCCCCGTGGAGGACGGGCCTCAGGGGTCTGACGCGAGTAGCGACGGGTCCGCCGAGGCCGAAGCGCGCGCGGGGCACCCATCGGCACCGGCGGCAGAAGAACGTCTATCGTCGCACGACTGGTCCGTAGCCGCGCGACAAGCCGGGGCTCCCGGAAAGGCTGTCGACGGCAGGGAGTGCGGTTGGCGTTATTCGGGCCCTGAGTCGGAGGAAAGCGCCAGCGAACATCCCTCCAAGTGGGGGCAGCGCATGCCGCATCTCACCGAAGTCGACGGCGGCGCACCAGAGCGCGGGACCCAAACGACTGCGACCACGAACCAGAATTCCCCTATCCCCGGCGGAGAGAAATCACGTCACCTGCACGCCGTGCGGGATGATGAAGAGGCTCAGCCGGGTAGGCCTCAAGGCCCGGCCTCAAGCCAGGCTGAGCAGACCGACTCAGGCGACGCACCCGGGGAGCAGTCCGCACCGTTCCGAGAACGGCACGCGGATGCCATTGAGGCGGGTTCCGGCAGCCCGTCGGGACCCGCGGTGGTTCGTGGCAGAAACGGCAATGTCCCCATCGATCCGAACGCCCCAGAGCCTCCGGACGACGAATGGGACGACTTCGTTCCCTCGCCTCACGATGAAGACATCGAGGACTCCTCAGTCTTCGGACAGGCAGCGATCGAAACCATCCTGGGTGGCCGTGTGCTCGAAGAACGGCCGCATCACCGGGGGTAAGTCCCCTGGTCAACAACACATTGGGTGGGTCGTGAAGACCCTCCGGAAGAGTGAGGATTCTTGTACCAAGGAGCAGTTCAGGACTTGATCGATGAACTTGGGCGTCTGCCCGGCGTCGGGCCCAAGTCCGCTCAGCGCATCGCCTTTTACATCCTCAATTCGCCCGCGGACGAGATGGAGAAACTTTCCGCGGCCATCACCACTGTCAAGGCCAAGGTTTCCTTCTGCGAAATCTGCGGCAACATTTCCGAGGCACCGAAATGCTCGATCTGTCGGGACGCCCGCCGGGACTCGTCGCTCATTTGCGTCGTCGAAGAGCCCAAGGATGTTTCCGCCATTGAACGAACTGGCAGCTTCACAGGTCGCTATCACGTCCTGGGAGGCTCGATTAACCCTATGCAGGGCATCGGGCCGGAGCGACTGCGCATTCGCGAACTCGTGACACGGCTGGCCGACGAGGAGGTCCAAGAGATCATTCTGGCCATGGACCCCAACCTCGAAGGCGAAGCCACGGCGACCTACCTTTCCCGCATGCTCACGCCCATTGGCATCACCGTCTCCAGACTCGCATCCGGCCTCCCCGTCGGCGGTGACCTCGAGTACGCCGACGAAATTACGCTCGGACGGGCTATGGAAGGCCGCAGGATACTGACCGCGGGCCAGCGTCAAACCGCATCGCCCGAAACTCCGGAGACGGACGATTCTCTTCCGGGAAACGACGCCGAGGAAACCGCCGTGACCAGCGACGAGCCGGTCGAGGAATCACCGAGGACCAACGAAGGAAAAATCGAGGCACCCGCGGAACAAGCAGACCCCAACCGTCGGTATCCAACGCCCCGGCGAGGAGAGAAGTTCGCCAACCCCTGGGCCGACTGACACCGCTCAGGAACCGACCAAAAGGTGATCCGCGACGCATATGTGACGTGATGACCTACTCAATCGCGCCTTGATGTGTCACATAGTGGAATACCCGACTCATTTGAGCGCGGGACCAAGGCACCGGATAGTCTGATAGGCGGCCCGAGTTCCACGCTTCCAGTTGCGCCCGGCCACAACGCCAGACCTTAACTTTTGTCAGACTCCTATCACCAAGGGAGACACCATGAGCCTTATCGTTCAGAAATTCGGCGGTTCGTCTGTTTCAGACGCCGAAGGTGTCAAACGGGTCGCCCAACGCGTCGTCGAAACCAAAAACCGAGGCAACGACGTCGTCGTCGTGGTCTCCGCCATGGGCGACACGACCGATGATCTCCTCGACCTCGCCAACGAAGTTTCGTCCAGGCCCGGCCCCAGCCGCGAACTAGACATGCTCCTCACCGCCGGCGAACGCATTTCCATGGCCGTGCTGGCCATGGCCGTCCACGAGCTCGGGGCACCGGCCCAGTCGTTCACCGGTTCTCAAGCCGGAATCATCACCGACGGCGTACACGGATCGGCCCGCCTCGTCGAGGTCCACCCGGACCGAATCCGGGACTCCCTTGAGGAGGGAAACATCGCCATCGTCGCCGGATTCCAAGGGATGAACCGTCAGACACGGGATATCACAACCTTGGGGCGTGGAGGCTCGGACACCACTGCCGTCGCCCTCGCATCCGCCCTCGGAGCCGACTATTGCGAGATCTATTCAGATGTCGACGGAGTCTTCACCGCTGATCCGCGGATTGTATCGACCGCGCACAAGCTCAACGGGGTCTCCAGCGAAGAGATGCTCGAAATGGCCGCCAACGGAGCCAAGATCCTTCACCTGCGTTGCGTCGAGTACGCTCGCCGATTCAAAATAAAATTGCACGTCCGCTCCTCGTTCAGCGACCTCGAAGGCACGTGGGTCATACCCACCGAATCGGATGCAGACGCCCCCGACCTGACTAAGGAGATCCCCTTGGAACAGCCCCTCATCTCCGGTGTGGCCCACGACCGAACCCAGGCGAAGGTCACCATCGTCGACGTCCCAGACGTGCCCGGTTACGCCGCCAAGATCTTCGGTTCCCTCAACGACGCCAAGATCAACCTGGACATGATCGTGCAGAACGTCTCGACACGTTCCGAAGCTCGCACCGACATTTCTTTCACCCTTCCCCAGGATCAGGGCGATACCGCGATCGAAGTTCTCAAGGGCGTTCAGGCCGAGATTGGGTTCGCGGACATCGAATACAACGACGCGATCGGCAAGCTCTCTCTCGTGGGAGCTGGGATGAAGTCCAACCCCGGCGTATCGTTCCATTTCTTCGACGCACTCTCCAGGGCCGGCGTGAACATCGACATGATCTCGACCTCAGAGATCCGCATTTCGGTGATCACCCGAGCGGACCTGCTCGACGACGCCGTACGCGCCGTCCACACCGCGTTCAGCCTCGACGCAGACGGCGAGGCCACGGTGTACGGAGGCACCGGCCGCTAACCGGTGAGTTTCACGTCTTCCACCACGCCGCATCCCGGCCCGGTTCACCTGACCGGGCCGGTTTGGCGTGACCTCGCCGAGGATCATCGAGAGCGCGCCGCGATCTACACCGAGCCGTTCCTCGAACGCCGTCATCACGGCCGGAAACACCCCGTGGAAGATTTCCTCTTCACGTACTACACGCTCAAACCTGGCCAGCTGACTCGCTGGCATCCCGGCCCCTGGGTCATACTCCTGGACGCCGCCGACCGTCTTGAATGGAAGTTCTACCGCCGCCCCAGTATCACGGAACTGCAAAAAACAGGGCTCTCCCCGGAAGAAGCACGGATCCAGCGTCCGACGGCGGCGACGGTCGATGTCGAGGCTTTCTTGGAAGCTCGCTCCACGGCTGTTGTATTCACACAGGAAATTCTCTCCCGTACGGTGTCCAAGCCCGGAAATTTCGGGTGCTTCGGCATGCATGAGTGGGCCATGGCCTATCGCTCCGAAGAAAACGATATCCGCCACGAGTACCTGGACCTTCGCCTGGGCGCGGACGGCACCGATTCCGTGGTCGAAACCCATCGCATCCACTGCACACACTTCGACGCCTTTCGGTTTTTCCAGCCGCAAGCCGTACCACGCAATGAAATACAGCCGACACGCGAGCAACAACGATCCCTGGAACAGCCAGGGTGTCTGCACGCCAACATGGACGTGTACAAGTGGGCTTACAAACTGCTCCCCTTCGTGGACTCCGCTCTCCTGATGGATTGCTTCGACCTCGCCTGGCAAGTCCGTGAAATGGACATGAGAGCAGCACCCTACGATCTGAAATCATGGGGGTACGAGCCCATTCCGGTCGAAACCGCACGAGGAAAAAAGCAATACGCGACACTCCAGAGAGAGTTCGCTGAGCGCTCAATAATCCTGCGACAGCGGCTCATGTCGACCTTGGATCGCGCAGACTCCACTTTGATGTCCTGAGGCCGCGGTTACCGTCCGCACACGGGTTCAGGGTTCAATGGCGCCGCTTCCCCGTTCCGTCTGTCACGGCCCGATGGCCCTTCGGATTCGATCGACCTGGCGTGCCCCGCGACACCCTCAGTCACAATCCTCACTTCCTGTGAAAACCTGGTGATGCTTCCGTAAATCCCCTCAAAACGCCCATCTGGAGCTCCCCCGTGAAGATCACCCGCCGGACCGCAGTCATCTCTTCATCGGCGCTGGTAGGGGCTGCCTTGCTTAGCGCCTGCAGCTCCCAGGACACCGAACCCGCGACCGACTCCTCCACCACATCGGCCCCCACATCGAATTCCCCCTCGGTCACACCGACCCAGCACAACATCACGTGGAAAGACAACACCGAGGTTTCACACTTGTTCTTCCACTCGCTGGTCGTGGATCCGAACCGAGCATTCGACGGCGACGATGAGGCAAACGGCTACCTGGATTACATGGTCACGATCAACGAATTCAGGAAGATCATCCAACAGGTCTACGACCGCAATTACGTCCTGGTCAGCCCCCACCAGCTCTACACAACCCGCCCCGGCGGCAGCGTCGAACTCAAACCCTTGGACCTTCCGGAAGGCAAGAAACCCCTGGTCCTGTCCTTCGACGACTTGTCCTACTACGAATACATGGACGGCGACGGATTCAGTGATCGACTGATCGTCCAGGACGGGAAAGTCCTCAACGAATACCGTGATGCTGACGGGAACAAAAAAATCGGCGCTTACGATCACCTGCCGATCGTCGAGGAATTCATCGAAGAACACCCCGACTTCTCCCACGACGGGGCCAAAGGCGTCATCGCAATCACCGGATACAACGGTGTACTCGGGTATCGGACCTCCGATATCTCCTACAAGGACGAGAACAAGAACATCGAAAAGGACAAGAAGACCGCAAAATCGGTCGCGGATGCCATCAAGAAAAACGGCTGGGAATTCGCAAGCCACTCGTGGGGGCACATCAACTTCACCAAATCTCCTCTATCGCACATCCAGGAGGACAACGAGAAGTGGCAAGCCGAGGTCGCACCGATCGTGGGCAATACCGATATGCTCATCTACCCCTTCGGGGCGGATATTTGCGGCATTGAGGAATACGGTAACGACAAGTTCCAATACCTCAAGGGCCAAGGATTCAATTCTTACTTCAATGTCGATGCCTCCACCCCGGCATGGGGGCAGGCCGGACCGAATTATCTTCGCGAAGCCCGGATCAATGTGGATGGGATTTCGCTCAAGCACGCGATCAAGGGAACATCCGATACGTTGCGCGAGTTCTTCGACCCGAATTCCGTCATCGACCCCGCACGCCCGAAATCAATCTCCGGAGCCTCCAGCTGACCTGGGCAGCCGACCAAGAGACTGCTGCCACTTGTCTTGGGCGGATCTAGGGAATGCGCGCCAGCGGGACACATTGAGAATACCGTCAGAGGCACAGGCAAGAATCCGCTCGAAAGCTCTGAAACAGAAGGACATTCTGCTCTAGATGCGGTCGAACGGATGAGGATCCGCCACTGTATTTGATCTCCGCCGGTATCGGGATCACGCCGATGGTGGCTTTCTGGGATCAGCGGGGTCTAGGAGCGCAGGTTTTGGGCATATGAGTCGATCTGTTGTTCGGCATCATCGTAAGCGGCCAGAACGTCTTCAAGCTCCACATCGGCAGGAAGTTGCGATGGGTCCTGGTGGGTCATCAGGAACTGCAGTACGGCTCGTGCCGTGACGTCGTCATCGGGCAGCATGCCGTTGGTCAGACGGGGCGCGGCGCCAATGTTGAGCGTGCATGAGGCCTCGCCGTCGAACGATTGCATGGTGGCCTGGTAAGCGCCGTCTCCTCGAGGCTCTATCCAGATCTCCTCAACTGACATGAGCTCATCTTCCGTCGTTCTCATCGAATCTGCTATCACTGTGTGGCTGCGGCCCGGATGGTTCCCGTCCCGGCAGGAGGGGTGAGACTGCCGCCGTGTCCGAGCTTGGCGGCTGACTGGTCAGTCGGAGAGAATCCGCGCCAGCACCGTCGCCTGGCTGTACTCGATGTCCTTGGTGGCAGTCAGTAGCGTCAGGCGTTTTCCTTTGACACTCTCGCGTAGGTTCTTGAGAGCCTGCTGGCCGATCTCGGTGGCCAGCTCATCGCGGTAGCGACGGGAGAATTCGTCAAACTTGTCCGGATCGTGCCCGTACCATTTGCGCAGTTCCGTGGAGGGGGCCACATCCTTATTCCAGTCATCGAGTTCGGCGTCCTCCTTGCGAATACCGCGCGGCCAGACTCTGTCGACGAGCACCCGCGTCCCATCATTGTGGCCAGATCGGTCATAGATGCGTTTGACGACAATGTTCATATCCCACGTATACACCGGATAGTCCGTACCGGTCGAGGCCCCTGACCGGGGCACCCCGCTTCCCTCCAGCCGGGACCATGATGTGACCTGACTGGTTAGGTGGCACCGATTTCGCGACGCTACACCTGGTATATCCCGAGTGTTCCGACGACGTGACTCGTTCAGGTCAGAGGGGACGTATGGCCCCGTCTGCTTCTGACGCACATGCAAACCAGCCCGCCACGGACGGATTACCGATGATCTGATAAGTTCTCCACCTGCTGGACGGAATGGACAGAGTCGGGTACCACTGAACTATGTACGCCCTAACCGTCAAGCCCGGTGAATCAGATTCAACCAGTGTCGAGGAAATACCCGAGCCACGTCCTGCTGATAACGAGTTATTGGTCCGTGGTCTCGCGATCGGTATCTGCGGGACTGACAAAGAGATCGCGGACGGGAAATATGGCTGGGCTCCTGATGGGGAGCAACATCTTGTTTTGGGTCACGAGTCACTGGGACGGGTAGAACAAGCACCCACCGGAAGCGGGTTTTCGGTGGGAGACCTTGTAGCCGGAGTCGTACGCCGCCCGGATCCGGTACCTTGTGGAGCTTGTGCACGCGGGCAATGGGATATGTGCCGCAACGGACGGTACACCGAGCGAGGGATTAAGCAACTCAATGGGTACGGAAGCCAACAGTGGACTGTAGAACCCGAGTTCGCGGTCCGTCTAGATCCGCGGCTGGGGCTAGCTGGGGTTCTGCTGGAACCAACAACAATTGTTGCCAAGGCCTGGGAACAAGTTGAGCGCATTGGCCAGCGCAGCTGGTTTGCCCCGCAGACGGTGTTGGTGACCGGGGCTGGTCCAGTGGGATTGTTGGCGGCGATGATCGGCGTTCAGCAAGGCTTGGATGTCCATGTTTTGGATCAACTCACGGAAGGACCGAAACCGGATCTCGTTCAGGCCCTTGGTGCGACTTACCACACCGGTAGTGTCACGGAGGTCGGCAAACACCATAAACCCGATGTGGTGATTGAAGCGACCGGAGCCGGGCAAGTCATTTTCGATGCCATCGCAGAAACCGGCCCGTACGGCATCGTCTGCCTGACAGGAGTTTCTGGAACGGGCACTCCATTGAAAATTGATGCTGGCCGCATCAACCGTGAGATCGTGTTGGACAACGATGCGATTGTCGGGTCTGTCAACGCCAACCTTGGTCACTACAAGCAGGCTGCCCAGATCCTCGCCAAGGCAGACTTAGGTTGGCTGGAGCGTCTTATCACCAGAAGAATTCCGCTCAAGAAGGCTCCCGAGGCCTTTACCTCTGGCGATCACGAGGTCAAGACCGTGGTTTTGCTCGATGAGGAGGGGTTGTGAGCGATAAACGTATCGAGGACTATGGACTGATCGGTGACCTGCACACCGCCGCCCTGGTAGGACTTGATGGTTCCATAGACTGGTTGTGCCTGCCTCATTTCGATGATCGGGCCTGCTTGGCCGCACTCTTAGACGACGAATCGGCAGGGTATTGGAGTCTTGCCCCGACCGGGCACGCGCGCCTGAGCAGACGTGATTACGATGCTCACAGTCTTGTGCTGCGCACACGCTGGGAATCTACAGATGGGATCGTAGATGTCATCGACTTCATGCCACCGCGAGACGAGGCCGCCAATGTAGTTCGTATTGTCGAAGGTGTCGAAGGACGCGTTCAGATGAGTACCTCGCTGTGTTTGCGGTTTGACTACGGCCGCATCACCCCGTGGATACACGCGGGCAACGACGCACCCGGAACCCCGTGCTCAGAAGAATTCGCGGCGGTTGCCGGGCCAGACGCAGTCTGGGTTCGCACGGATGTGCCGTTGCGCCACGAGGCCGGGACCCTGAATGCAACCTTCGATGTCTCATCAGGTAAGCAGATAGCCTTCGTTCTCACTCATAAGCCCTCCTATTTGCCTCCACCTGCTGCCATCAACGCCCGCCACGCGCTGAAGGAGACCACTCGTTTCTGGTCTCGGTGGATTGATCAGTGCACATACAACGGCCCCTGGAGCCGGGAGGTACATCGTTCGCTGATGCTGCTCAAGGCTCTGACCTACGCACCCACCGGCGGAATTGTTGCGGCGGTGACCACCTCGCTACCTGAACAGCTGGGAGGTAGTCGGAATTGGGACTACCGGTACGGCTGGCTCCGTGATGCGACATTTACCCTCGAGGCTTTGATCAACACGGGCTACACCGACGAGGCGCTGGCCTGGCGGGCATGGTTGGTTCGAGCAGTAGCCGGTGACCCGTCAAAACTGCAGATTATGTACGGGTTGGACGGAACCCAACGCATACCGGAAATGACATTGGACTGGCTCAACGGGTACCAGGGTTCACGACCGGTACGAGTCGGCAACGCAGCTGCGGGACAGCATCAGCTCGATGTGTGGGGAGAGACCCTCGATGGTCTACATCTCGCCCGCGAAGCGGGGCTTCAGGCCAACGATTCCGCCTGGGATCTACAACGTTCGCTCGTCGACTGGATTCAACAGCACTGGCAAGAACCCGACAATGGGCTCTGGGAGATGCGGGGGCCCAAGCAACATTTCGTTCATTCCAAAGTTATGGCTTGGGTCGGAGTCGACCGTGCCATTCGGGCCGTCGAACAGCAAGGACTGCCCGGAGACGTTGCCACCTGGAAACAGTTGGCGCAAGCCATTCATGCCGATATTTGCGCGCATGGCTTCGACCCGAAACGCAATACTTTCACCCAGTTCTACGGTTCCCACGGGCTCGATGCTTCCTTGTTGCTTCTGCCACGAGTTGGGTTCTTGCCCTGGGATGACCCTCGTATTATCGGAACGGTTGAAGCCGTGGCCCAAGAACTCGACAGCGATGGGTTTTTGCTTCGTTATGACAACACCGCGGATGGGAACGCCGATGGATTATCCGGCAGAGAAAATGCGTTCCTGGTCTGTAGCTTCTGGCTGGTAGATGCTTGGCACGGGATCGGTGAGCACCAGCGAGCCGAGCATCTGTTCGAACGTCTTCTGGCATTGCGCAACGACCTGGGACTGTTATCGGAAGAATACGACACCCAAGCACATCGGCACATGGGAAATACCCCGCAAGCGTTTAGTCTTGTCGGGCTGATCAACAGCGCCCAGACTCTAAGCGGCCAGAGCGATCCTCTCATTACTCGAGAGGCATCCCGTTAACGACCATGGTGCCTTGAGAAAGCCCAGGACGTGGCTCCACAGATCATCAAGATGAAAACCGACTGTGCGGGGTCCCACCCGACCGGAGTGAACCTGTTGAGTCAGTGCCCCGCAAGCCGGGACACATCTCGCCACCATAGGGCCCCTCGAGCGCAATCGCTCGAGAGGCCCTATAAAAACATCACGCGATTTATTGACTAATGGAAGTTCGGCATCACTTCGTCTATAAACAGTTGCAGAGAACGCTTCTTGTCCTCATGGGGCATTGAGTTATCCGTCCAGAAGCTGTATTCGTCGTAGCCCATATCTTCATAGGAACGAATCCGTCCTGTGATCTCATCAGGCGTACCAATCATCGCAGTATGATGAAGGGCCTCTGGGTCGAACTCAGGACGCTCGGCGAAATCTTCCTCTGGCATTGGTTCCAGGAATCCGTTCACCGGATCCTTTTTCCCGAAAGACCAGGCGGAAAATGTCCGGTAAAACCGGTTGACCGCTTCCGCGGCCGGCCGCCATCCATCGGGTTCCTCGGAGGGGTGGACGTAGGTGTGCTTGAGCACCATGATTTCCGGCTTCTTCTCCACCTCGGGGTGATTGGCTACTGCAGCGTCGAACTTGTCCTTGAGGTCTTTGACTTCTTCATCCCCCTTCATCAAGGGGGTGACTTGGATATTGCAGCCGTTGGCCACAGCGAAGTCGTGTGTCTCAGGGCTGCGCGCAGCGACCCAGATCGGAGGAGTGGGCTTCTGAACAGGTTTCGGAACGCTGGTCGAGACTGGGAACTGCCATAGTTCGCCGTCATGGACATAGTCGCCCTCCCAGAGTTTACGCACCGCCGGAACAAGCTCACGAAGATATTTACCCCCTTCTGCCCCGGCCATACCGCCAGCTAAACGGTTGAACTCGAACTGGTAGGCCCCACGGGCGATCCCGATCTCAGCTCGCCCGCCGCTGATGACATCAAGCAGAGCGGTTTCCCCAGCAGCCCGAATGGGATTCCAGAAGGGAGCAACGATGGTCCCAGCTCCAAGTCGAATTTTCGAAGTCTTTGCGGCCAGGTATGCCAGTTGGGGCATCGGGCTGGGTGAGATGGTGTATTCCGTGGAATGGTGTTCTCCGATCCATACAGTTTCGAATCCTCCCTCCTCGGCGATTCGCACCAGTTCCACCAAGTTCTTCCAGTGTTCTTCGTGGCTCAGCGATTCGTCCCACCGCTCCATATGGATGAACAGCGAAAAACGCATCTTTCTCCTCCTCTTCTTCTCGGTTCCAGGAACGTCACTGTTCCTGGACATCAGCGATTCTTGGTCTCGACTTCGGCAGGCGATACCGTCAGGTCGGTGCTTGCCGTCCGTTCCGCGATAGTTTGGTTGTTGCGAGACCAGAGCTCGTGGGACACCTCGCGAACAATGACGGTGATGTTTTCCGGCGCGGCGCCGACTGTTGACTCAGCAACGCGGTGCACACCTTCCATCAGTTCCCGCAGTTGTTTCCGACTGCGCCCTTCGGCGATGGAAATATCGATCAGCGGCATTCCTTTACCCCCTCATCACGAACGGGTCCGCGACAGGGCCCTCATCGGTGTTGATCCAGATACTCTTCAGCCGGGTGTATTCATTCATCGATTCGAGACCGTGCTCGACTCCGACGCCAGATTGTTTGAATCCTTCTCGGGGAGACATCGGTGACATGGCCCTGTAGGTGTTCAGCCAAACTGTTCCGGCATCGAGTCTTTGCGACATCCGCATTGCTCGTTGCAGGTTCGAGGTCCACACCCCTGCGGCCAGCCCGTAGTCGGTGTCATTAGCAAGACGCAGGGCCTCTTCCTCGGTCTCAAAAGGCATGATCGCCGCGACTGGGCCAAAGATTTCCTCACGGCAGATCCGCATGTCGTTTGTTGCACCGGTGAGAACCGTCGGAGTAATGAAGTAACCGGGCAGGTCCACCTCGGGGTCTTGGCCACCGTAATGAACTGTGGCCCCTTCATCCGACCCGATATCGATATATGAACGCACCTTCTTGAGCTGATCCTCAAAGGCCAACGGCCCCAATTCGGTTTCATCTTCTAAAGGATCACCGATTTTGATTGTTGATGCCCGTTCGGTGACGCGTTCGACCAACTCGTCGTAGATGCTTCTGTGCGCAAGAACCCGGCTACCAGCGATACAGGTCTGGCCCCCGGCGGCAAATATCCCGGCGATCACACCCATGGCAGCATTAGAAACATCGGCGTCCTCAAAGACAATATTGGGACTCTTCCCGCCCAGCTCCAGTGTGCAGCCGATAAATCGAGCTGCAGCCGACGAAGCGATCGCAGAGCCAGTCCGGGTGGAGCCCGTAAAAGAGATTTTGGCCAGCCTTGGATCATTCACCAGTGCGGCTCCGGCTTCCGCGCCGAAACCTGTTACGACGTTGACGGCCCCGGCGGGGAAACCCGCTTCGTCGGCCAGTTCACCTAGTCGCAGGATGGTTCTAGACGTGTGCTCGCTGGGCTTGATCACCAGCGTGTTTCCAGCGGCCAGCGCCGGAGCCAACTTGGAGACCGTAAGAGTCAGCGGCGAGTTCCAGGGCGTGATTGCTCCCACGACCCCCAGCGGCTCCCGCTGTGTGAAGTTCAATACTTCAGGAGAATTGGTCGGGATCTGAGAACCCTGAACCTTATCGGCCAGGCCGCCGTAGTAGTACAGGTACTCCGGTAAGCTTCTGAGCTGGCCACGCATCTCGCGGTACAGCTTGCCGTTATCTACGCTCTCCAACCGGGCCAGCTCATCAGCGTGTTCGCCGATCACATCGCCCAATCGTCGCAAGAGGTGCCCCCGCTGAGTGGGGGTTTTCCGAGTCCATTCAGGGGAGTTAAACGTTTTGTGGGCTGCCTCTACAGCGGCTCGGACATCGGCCTCGTCGCCGCGTGCTGCCTCGTAGAGTGTTTCCAGGGTTGCGGGGTTGGTACTGGGAAACCATGTCCCGCTGGATGGAGAGTGGTGTTCTCCCCCGATAAAGTGATCGAGACGCTCAGCCATGATGAGCTCCTTCCGCTTCGTTGATGAAATCGTTTAATTCCGCGACAAGTTCTTCAGGGGCCTCCGCGGGAAGCATGTGTCGGACTCCGGCAACGATGCGACGCCGGGCATCGGGTACGACTTCTGCCAACCGGGTGGTCATTTCCGGGGTGGAACCGGTGTCTAGCTCCCCGGTGATAGCCAGAGTGGGCACGGTAATTTTGGGCAGTTCTGGTGCGACGCTTCGGTCCCCACCGGCAAAAACGGCGTATGCATGAAGATAGGACTCGACGTCATTTGCCATCAGCACTTTGAAGGTCCTGTCCCGGCGCAGAGAGCTGATCTCGGTATTGCCCGGAAACCAACGTTGGACCGCTTGTTCCATGCTGGCCCGGAAGTCGTTCCGAGCTGTAGTGAGTCTGTTCTGGACTGCAGCCGCCTCCCCCTGGGTCCTGGAACAAACCGCACTCACGCAGGTCAGTGTCACCAGGCGTTCAGGGTCTCGTGCTGCGATCAACTGGGCGATCAGCGCCCCCAAGGAAAAACCGACGAGGTGGACCGGCTCGTCGGGCATACGTTCAAGAACGTCATCGGCCAGCTCTGCCAACGTCATTGATGACCTCAACGGTGGCTGAGCCCCGTGACCTGGAAGGTCAAGCGCCAAAGTCGGGCGTCTACCCATCTGTTCTTCAACGGCGGACCAGACTGTCCGGTCAAGGCCCACTCCGTGCAGGAGAACCACCGAGGTGCCGTTAGCGGGCTCAGCCATCCGGATCACTGCTCGGATTTCAGTGGCGCCAGTCGTTGCTGCGGGCGTCCTTGGGCAGCACCGGCCAACGCGATCAAGATTTCATCCGGGTGCGGAGCATCCGCGATGCGTACCTCGGTCGTCTGGTGATGCGACCGAATGCTGGCGTCAGTGAAGTGCTTCAGGGGGATATCGAAGACGGCCCCGGAAGGGGCTCGTTTTTCGACTGCGGGCAGCAAGGTGCTCGCTTGAGCAGCATCGCGAAAATGATTGCCGAACTGCAAAGTATGGATCAGGGCCGACCCGTGTTCGATCTCGCCGTTGAGCCCCACGATGGCAGCTTTGCCATAAGCCTCCAGATCTGCACCGAGTGCCTTCATCACTCGCGGTGCCAATTCCGCTCCGAGATCGGAAGCGACAGCTTCGATCCCGTCGGTAAGGTCTTCGACGAATCCCTGACCTTTCCATGGGTTTTCGATAACTGCAGCGACCACGGCCAGACGAGCCGGAGGATCGACAGTTCGTCCTCCCTCACTGGTGATCTCTTCGGTGATAGTAGTGATTTTTCGAATGTTCATGGCAGGATTCCTTTCAGAATTTCGGCGGTAATCGGACGATCAGTTTGCCGGTCGCCCAGGCGCGGGAACGGGCGCGGGCCATTGGCCGCTGCAGCAATGACGCAAATTTCATCTGCCCGAGGAGCGTCAGGCAGGTGGATTTCCATCGTCTGATAGTGGTTCCTGGACGTCGCCCGAGTCTTGTGCCACAAGGGAACCCGCAGATCAGAACCTGGGGCAGAACGTCCGTCGGTGAAACAAAGTACCGAGGTACCCTGTAACAATTCGCGGACAATGTTGCCGAAGTACGGAGTATGAATCAGCGCTCCTGCATGCTCGAGCTCGCCATCGATTCCCACCAGAGCGGCTTTACCGAAGGCTTCAATGGTTTCGACGTCGCCCAACGATGAGATGAGCTGGTCCGTGAGTATCTTGCCCAAGACAGGCGCGATGAACTCCGACGCTGCTCCGAGATCGTTTTGGGTCCCTTGTTCGAGCCACGGGTTTTTCACGACCGCGATCGCCGCGGCCTGACTCAAGGGGCGTTGAAGGGGACTTCCGGCTTCGAGACGCAATTCATCGCAAACGGTCGTGAGCGAGCGGAGACCGATCCGAGTCGCTACCTCCCCACCAATAGCTGTCGGTGCCGTGTTAACAGCCATGGCGGCTACTCCTGACGGTAGGCGAGTGTTCTTCCGTGTTGTCCAAGGCACCAGCTTCGGTGAGACGCGGGTAGTCCGTCGGAGCCAACGCTGCTTGGCTCGAAGCACGAACGTGATTGCGCATGGTGAACTCTGCGTCCAAAGCGTCTTTGCGGTTGATGGCCTCGACCACGGCATGGTGCTCATTATCGGAAGCTTTGAGCCGACCGGGCCGAGTCACCGTGTCAACAACAATGCGGTGGTATGCCAACTGGTTCATCAGTCGCTCGTAGGTCTCGTACAACTTCCGGTTATCGGCACCACGTACCAGAGTCCAATGGAATTCGTGGACTAGCTCTGCATACGATTGGCTGTTTCCTTCAGACGCGGCCACGTCTGAGGCCTCTAGGTTGCGTTCAAGTGTCTCGAGCTCAGGGACCCGGCCGCGTCGAGCCATGAGACTGGCAGCTAACCCTTCCAGGGACTCCTTGAGTTCGAATAGTTCAACGATCTCCCGACGCGTCGGTTCTCGCACGAACGTCCCTACGCGGGGCCGAATCTCCACCAGCCCTTCGTTCTGCAACTGCTTGAGGACTTCGCGGATGGGGGTGCGACTGACCCCAAATTCTTCCGCCAGCACGATTTCGGGGATGAGGTCTCCAGGCCCATAACGTCCGTTGATAACTTGACGACGTACCTTCTCCAGCAGAGGGACCTCAACACCTGTGCTTTGCGTTGGGTTTTCCATGGCTTCTTGCATACATGAAATCTATGACTTGCGTTACGTTGCTGTCAAGGGGAAGCAATGTACCGTGATATTCCGCCTTTTTACCCTTGGTTAACCCATCCGAGTTTTTATTCTCTGGGCTACTGGCATGCAACAGGTGATAATCCTCTAGCTTTAGGGTTTATCAGCCTCGGCAAGGTAGCTCATCGTGGCGTCATCAGGTTCACCCGCAGACGGAGGCACCCATAGCGACGCGAGATTACCCTTCTCTGGTCGAACACCCAGTCGCCGACGAGCTGACTCGGCATTAATGCTTGTCTCGTCAGCGGGCCGGACATGTTTCCGCGAAAGGATTCAGTCGGCTCTTCCTGCACTTCGGCAAGTGACGTACGGATTCACCCTGCACATGGAATCTCTTGCCCGCCCTGGGCAAGTATTTGCCCTTCACGGGTGGTCCCCGCGCAGAGCGTGGGAATGATCTTCTGTCCCCTTGTCGGGACCTGCACAGCTGGCCGCGATTTTGGCTCCTTATCCCAACTCTGAGGCTTTGACGATGCGGCACATCGGTGACAGTAGACCGAGGATCGCTAGCGTCTGGTCTTGAACCTCGTCGCTGACTGCTGCGCACGCATCGGAGACCACCGTGACGGAACGACCGGCGTCGACCGCTGCGATGGCCGTTGCCAGCACGCAACAATCGGTCGCGACTCCGGTGAGCAGCATTTCGTGGCCTTCTGGAATGAGCCGAGCCAGTTCAGGCCCCCATTTTCCAAAGGTGGGTTTGTCAATGACAGAGGCATTGTCCGGCAGGCTGAGGGTGATCTCCCATTGGTTATCGTCGGGCGCGAGCCTCATCTGGTGCCAGTAATCGTAGTAGTTATGCCATGTGCCGCGTTCGGCTGGATCGCGGATGAATCGAGTGGCAATCGGTGGTGTTGAAGTGGACTCGATCAGGTCACTGATGACGGGAACGATATTGTCATAGCGCGGAATGCGCCACTGGGTCTCGTCGCGGAAGGCCCGCTGCATGTCGATGATGACAAGTCTCGGCGATAATTTGAGCATGTCAGTTTGTCGTTACTCGTTCCGTCTCCGGCTGTTCTCTCTCTGACCTGACGGCGGTACGTGGCGTGATACGCCGCCCCGATAGCCGCGGCAACGGGTAGGTGAGGAAATAAATGACGATGGCGATCGCGGCTCCGACGTAATAGGTCACGTCACCGATTTGCGGGAATGCCGATGCCACAGGCCCTGTGTAAAGGGAGGATATCCAGAAAGGCGATGATCCTATGACGCCGACCGCCCAGGCTACGAAACCCCATTCGAATTTGCGGGACCTATCAAATAGCTCGGCGATACCCTGTTTGCTGGCCCGTTTGCCGAAGTAGAAGTCGCACATCAGGAGCGCGGCGAAAGGCGCGATGAAATACGCGGTCAGGTTGAGGAAGACTTTGAAGCTGTCGTAAAAGCTGGTCTGACCCCATAACGCGACAAGGTAGGCGGCAACGCAGATGAGTACAACACCGGTCTGGCGTTTAATGGGAATGCCCAAGGTTTGGATCGAGATTGCGCCGCCGTACACATTGAGGAAATTCTGCGAGAACGAGGAGAGCGCAATTGCCCCAAGCCCCGGCAAGGCCCACGGCCCCATCAGAGAGTGCAGTGCCGTGATTGGATCTTCGGATGTCGCCGAGCCAGCAAGGATGACTCCGAGGATGCCCATCCAAGCAATGGTCACGAAACTGCCCAACGCGGTGAAGATACCTGCACCGCGGCGCGTCTCCTTCGTATTTGGCAGATAGCGAGAGTAGTCCGAAGCGAAAGGGAACCAGGCGATGAGAAATGACAGGAAAAAACCGAAGAATATGATCCAGCTACCGCTGCCGGCGAATCCTGGAGCTTCCGGGTTCGTGTGAAGTTGTGTTCCTCCACGTTGCAGGCTGACGATGCTGATGACGAGGAAAGCAAAGAACAGCACGATGGCTAGGATGCGCTGAAGATAGTGGATGAGGTTGTAGCCTACGAACCCGACAGCGAGCTGCAGGACAACAAGGATGAGCGCTGAGGCCCAGAACGGAACATTGGTCAGCTCGGCGATCGCCTTGCCGCCGAGGATGATCGTCGTGGCGGCCCAGCCTATGCCGGCGAAGACGTTAATGTAGGCGACCGGGAACATATTGCCGATGAAACCGAGCGTGCCGCGGGCTTGCATTTGCTGCGGTATCCCGAGGCGGACCCCCATTTTGGAGAGGATTCCCATCAACATGGATCCGACGAAAGCGGCGATGAGGATCGCGGTGATTGAGGCGCTCGTAGACAGGCCCAGACTGCTTGCACTGAATCCAAGAACAATGATGGGGAAGTTCATACCGGCGGCGAACCAGATGAAAAACTGGGAACTGGGCTTTCCGTGCCGTTCGGCCTCGGGAATGTGTTCGATGCCGTACGGTTCAACTTTGGTCAGGCTGTCTCGATATCCCTGGTCGGGGGCCGTGCCGTTTTCATCGATGCGCGCCATTGCGTATCCTTTCAGGTCATTATGGAGACGTCTCGCCGTCGTGTTTAAAGGGCATGAAGGTCGGCGCCGTCGTAAAATCGGCCCGCCTTGTAAACCATTGGTTCAGAGTCAGTTACTTCTGCGTGTCGCACGCGGCAGATGAACATCGTGTGGGTCTTGGCCTGGAAGCGCTCTTTGATCTCGGCTTCAAGTGCAGCGGATGAACCGTCGATAAGTGGCGAACCATGAGGGCCCTCGTGCCAGGTGACGCCCGCGAATTTGTCGACGCCTTTTGACGCAAACGTTGCCAGTGTTTCGCTCTGATCGTTGGCGATGATATTGATGCCGAGATGAGAGGACTTGAACAGGTCCGGATGCGTCGAAGATGTCTTCTGGACACATACGAGAACCAGCGGGGGCTCGAACGAAATCGAGCAATAGGCGTTGCAGGCAAGGCCTTTCGCCATATCCCCGGAGCCGGTGGTTACGACCGTCACGCCCGTTATGAATTTCCGGTTGAATCCTTTGACGGCTTCGTGGTCGGGGTCCTCGGCCATGGTGTCGACCACAATTTCGGAATGGGACGGTTCGTGAGCAGCAGAAAGTTGCTTGATCCCGGTATCAGCCAACAACCCTGCGCGGTCCCATGTCACGGTCTCGTGGGTGACAAGGTCGCTCTCGATTTCGAGAATATTGGATCCTCGCGTTACGACGGGAAGATTCGTGGAGGGGGCGTCGAGGCTATCACCCGTATGTGTGCCCCTTGATGTCCAGAAGATGACGGCTTTGCAGTCATTGGCTATGAACTCGTCGATTGTGGTGGTCAGGTCCGGGAAAGCTGCTCGTACGCTACGGATCTCGTCTTTGAGCCCATCCATTGTCATGGATGTGTCGCTCGAGGTGCTGGAGCGTCTGTAGTCGGGCGCCATGATGTCATCGAGGCGGTCTACTTCTCCACGGTCCCATGCCGCTTCCCACGCTTTGCAGATTGCTTCTTGTATCTCCTGTTGCATGGTAGAGACTGTAATCGGGGTCACCAATAGGAGTCAACACCTTGTGCAGAACGGCTTTATTCCCACTATTTCAGGGGTGATGGGAATTTTTAGCCATGACCGTTGATGTCTTGTTGTACACAACATGAGGTTTCATGTATGAATGAACGGTCCGGTCCTCAGTCGTCGAATGACCGCAGTCCGACCATTCCTCGACCGGATCTGTGGCCCCCGGCGCGCCGAGGCCCGCGAGCCTGGCGACACAGACACTGTCCCCCTCCCAGCGGCCGTATTCATTGCCCTGCACCTGGCTCTACTCGTTCTCAATTACGGACAGAGGCCAATTCTCGACACTCTTGCGGTGACGGGCTTTTCACGGAACCGACTGGCATCCACAAGATTTCATCAGCTTGGACCATGCGGAGGCACGCCTCCTGACGCCGGGAATATTGGGTTCTCTCCGATCCATGCCCCACACGCACAACTCCCCGAAACGCCTTGGCGCTTGCGGCAGGATTTCATACCCCAATCTCCTACGAGCGCGGGAGCCGCGGGACATGTGAGATCAAAATGGTCAGTGAGATTGTCGACCACCGGGATGGCATTCTTTCGGACGACGAACGGGAAGAACCGGGTTTTTGCTTTTCCCGTCTCAACCGGCCCCAGTGCAACGAACTGATCATTATGCCGGTCGACAACGGTCCGGACGCAACCGCCCCTTTCACCAGTTAGACTGGGGAGGCAAGCTCGCGGAGCGTCCGGGATGTTAGCGTCCGACGTGAGACGGCACCGGTTTCCGCGCGCCTGAATACCCCTAACCGCGTACAGGAGCGACGGATGCCCCGGATCATTGTTGATGTCATGCCCAAGCCAGAAATTCTCGACCCTCAGGGCAAGGCTATCGCCCGCGAACTGCCCCACATCGGACTGAGCAGCTTCGCCGAGGTTCGGCAGGGCAAGAGATTCGAACTGACCGTCGAGGGCGACATCACCGAGCGTCACCTCGAGGAAGCTCGACAAGCCGGGGAAGAGCTCCTCTCCAACCCGGTGATCGAGGACGTCGTCAACGTTTCCATCGCGGAGGACTGACCATGCCCGAATCGCTGTCTTCCACAGAAGTACCTTTGATCGCCGATCTCTCTTCCGAGGTTTCGGACGATCGTCTCGCGAACGCTCGCGTCGGCGTCGTCACCTTTCCCGGGACCCTCGATGATCGCGATGCCGCCCGCGCCGTGAAACTCGCGGGTGGAACGCCGATTCCGCTCTGGTACAAGGACTCGGACCTGCAATCCGTGGACGCCGTGATCATCCCCGGCGGCTTCTCCTACGGTGACTACCTCCGCGCGGGGTCAATCGCCGCCAAGGCTCCCTTGATGCGTGAGGTTTACCGAGCCGCAACCGCCGGGGGCACCTCGGGTTCCTCCCCGCTGCCCGTGCTGGGCATCTGCAACGGTTTCCAAATCCTCACCGAGATGCATCTGTTGCCCGGATCGATGATCAAGAACGATCATCTCAAGTTCATCTGCAAGGACCAAAGGCTCCGTATCGAGTCCACGTCTACCCCGTGGACCGCCGAGCTGGAACAAGGCAGCGAAATCGTGGTTCCGCTCAAGAACCAGGACGGCCAATACGTCGCCGACGCGCAAACGCTTCGCCTTCTCGAGGAAGAGAATCGTGTGGTCTTCCGCTACGTCGACGGCAATCCGAACGGTTCACGCCAGGACATCGCGGGGGTTGCCAATGAACACGGCAACGTCGTCGGCCTCATGCCCCACCCGGAGCACGCCGTGGAACCGGGCTTCGGCCCGTCATCGTCCGGAACGGATGAGGTGGCGATGCGATACGGCTCGGACGGACTCCATCTGTTCACTTCTCTTCTGCGCCAGATCGTCGCCGCATAATCTCCCGAGCCGACACAAGGATTCACATTCACATGAACGAACAGCAGTTCAACCTGGACACCGTCGAGCATGCACAGTCCACCCCGGAGACTATTCTTCCCTGGGCCGAGCTCGGTCTGAAAGAAAACGAGTTCGACGACATCAAGAAGATCCTCGGGCGCCGTCCCACGGCCGCCGAGTTGGCCATGTACTCGGTCATGTGGTCCGAGCACTGCTCCTACAAATCGTCCAAGGTGCACCTCAAGCAATTCGGCGCCAAAGTCACCGAAGAAATGAAGAAGGACCTCATGGTCGGTATCGGCGAGAACGCCGGCGTAACCGACATCGGCAACGGGTGGGCGGTAACCTTCAAGATCGAGTCCCACAACCACCCCTCCTATGTTGAGCCTTACCAAGGAGCCGCCACCGGAGTCGGCGGCATCGTTCGCGACATCATCTCGATGGGTGCCCGCCCGGTCGCCGTCATGGACCCGTTGCGCTTCGGAGCCATCGACCACCCGGACACCCAACGCGTAGTGCACGGCGTCGTCGCGGGCGTCGGCGGATACGGCAATTCCTTGGGCCTGCCGAATATCGGCGGCGAGGTCGAGTTCGACCCCTGCTACCAAGCCAACCCGCTCGTCAACGCGTTGGCCGTAGGCGTGATGAAGCATGAGGACATTCGGCTCGCGAACGCTTCCGGAGTGGGCAATAAGGTCATCCTGTTCGGTGCGCGAACAGGCGGTGACGGCATCGGCGGTGCGTCGGTTTTGGCTTCGGAATCCTTCGATGACGCCAAGCCGTCCAAGCGACCGGCCGTGCAGGTCGGAGACCCCTTCGCGGAGAAGGTTCTCATCGAGTGCTGTCTGGAACTGTTCAAGGACTCGGTCGTCGAGGGGATCCAGGATCTCGGCGCGGCAGGGATATCCTGCGCGACGTCGGAGCTCGCCTCCAACGGCGAGGGCGGTATGCACGTAGACCTGACCAAGGTTCTGCTGCGAGACAGTACTCTGACTCCCGGCGAGATCCTGATGTCGGAATCCCAGGAACGCATGATGGCCGTCGTGACCCCGACGAATATGGCCCGCTTCGAAGAAATCATGGACAAGTGGGACGTCGAGTACTCGGTGCTCGGTGAGGTCACCGACTCGGGCCGCCTGGTCATCGAGTGGAACGGCGAGGTCATCGTGGATGTCGATCCGCGGACCGTGGCCCATGAGGGCCCCACGTACGAACGCCCTTATGAGCGCCCTTCATGGCAGGACGAGACCCAAGGCGACCACTTCGTCGCTTCTGAGGCCGGCTCGGATCGTCCCTCGGGTCCGGCTCTGGGCCAGGCCGTCATCGATCTCATGGCCTCGCCCAATCTGTGCTCCAAGGAATGGGTCACCAACCAGTACGACCGCTACGTCCAGGGCAACACCGCGCTCTCCCAGCCGGACGATGCCGGCGTGATTCGCATTGACGAGGAAACGGGACTGGGCGTCGCCCTGGCCACGGACGCAAATCCGCGATACACGTATCTGGACCCGTATGAGGGTGCCAAGGCCTCCTTGGCGGAGGCTTACCGCAACGTGGCGACCGCAGGCGCCAGACCCGTTGCCGTATCCGACTGCCTCAACTTCGGTTCCCCTGAGGACCCGGCCATCATGTGGCAGTTCGCTGAGGCCGTACGCGGTCTGGCGGACGGTTGCATGGAGCTGGGCGTCCCTGTGACCGGAGGAAACGTCTCGCTGTACAACCAGACCGGCGGCCGCGCGATCAACCCCACCCCCGTCGTCGCGATGATGGGCGTCATGGACGATGTAGCTCGCCGCACCCCGTCGGGCTGGGCACCGACCGAGGACGGCAATGCGATCTACATGCTCGGAACCACCTATGAAGAGCTGGATGGCTCGGAATGGGCTCGGTTGAAGGGACACCTCGGTGGCCGGCCTCCCCGCGTTGACCTGGCACAGGAGAAACTCTTGGGGGACATGCTCGTGAACATGTCCCGCGATGGCATGATCGATGCCGCACACGATCTCTCCCAAGGTGGGTTGGCAGCCGCCTTGGCTGACTCGTGCCTTCGTTTCGGCGTAGGCGCAAGGATCGGATTGGGCGAGATCGCCGAACGCGACGGCGTGGACGAATTCACGATGTTGTTCTCGGAATCCCAAGGACGCGCGATCTGCTCCGTGCCCCGCACGGAGGAAGTCCGATTCAAGGACATGTGTACCGCACGCCGTTACGCGTTCGCGCGCATCGGTGTCGTGGACGCCGTCAACGATGCCTTGGATTTGCAGGGCATCGCCAGCGTCGGGCTTCCCGAACTCCGCCAGGCATGGTCCGACACTTTGCCAGAGTACTTCGGCTAAGCACCCCGGTAAGGCATTGCGGCATGGCCCTGTCGAACATCCCGTGTTCGGCAGGGCCATGGCGCTTGTCTGGGCTACGATCGGTCACAGCGTGTTGACGAGGATTGTTGCGATCACGATCGATCCGGCACTGACGCTGGTGAAACCGCCGATCAACATAGGCGGAAGAATCCGATCCTGGACCGCCTTCTGCAATTCAGGATCCTCCGAAGAGGACCGGGCGACCTCGGTCGTAATGAGGTAGTCCGCGGGAAAGCCGAACATCGCAGTGAGTGCCACGGGCATGCCCAAACGTATGTCCCAGCCCAGGAGCTTCGTCGCTATCGCGCCTCCTACCACGATGCCGATCATTCCGACCAGAAGAATCAATACGACAGCTCCGAGAGACGTCACGATCTGCGATAGCGAGGCGCTCATCAACGGCGCCGCAACGATGACGATGATCGCGACCATGCCCAGTGAGAACGCGTTGGCCTTCTCCAGTGAAGCCCGCGGCAAGACTCCCGACCACACGCACAAGATCCCGAGTCCCAGGCCCCAGAGGCTGTAGGAAACACCCGTGATTCCTTGCATGTACATGGCCAGTGCGCCACCAGCGACCACCATGAAGAGCAGGACGATCTGGTTTTCGCGCACGGAAGCCGGCAGCCTGACCAGCGTCTTACGGTTTGCCTCGGCTTGTGCCTCGGGAGACAGCTGAATCGCTCCGGTATCGGGATCCCGGGTGACTTTGACCTCGCCGCTTTCGATCAGACGACGAGCGTGCCCTTTCAGGAAGAAAGCCGTCAGGGGCATTGCGGGCAAGGCTTGGAGCATCAGAACCAGGGGTGGGATGGCCGCCAAGGTGGTCATCCCGGCGGATGTAAGCCCCTCGGTCGTCAGCAATGTCGAGACGATTCCGCCCACCAGAGGCCCTGTCCCGGCAACAGCCGTGCCATACCCAAAGAGCAGTCCCACGACCAGCAGAATCAACCCTGTTGCGCACGCCATACCCGCTACGGAGATGATGATGGGACGCCACTGCTGTTTCAAGGACGCGATGGGAAGCAAGGTTCCCATGTGAACCATGATCGCGGGTTGCAAAATCGTTCCCATGCCGACGAATAGCGAAGCTTCGGCGATTTGGACGGGAAATAAGCCAGTCTGGGTCAGCGCGGCCATTGCAATCATGGCGACGAGGAGTGCGGGTATGCGAGCCCGAGTCGCGGCCGAGATCAACTCGCCCAAGGCGACGCAGGCCAGGAGAACCACGGCGGCGTACATAGTGTCCATGGGTTTTTCCGATCTGTCATGAGCTGTGAAGGGATTGCTGAATCGAACGGAACGGCGACGGATGTTATCTACATCACCTTCTGGCGCGGTATGCCCGACACTAACACCTCCTCGTTTCACACAGATGACGGGTCGTCGGAATTACAGGCAGGTCTACTCCGACCACAGGGGACACGCCCGTAAACTAATGAATGCACGTTGTGAACCACGAGGAGATCGATGCCAACTCGCACCAAGGATGCCCAGCCGCGACTCTCGCGCGTCGACGACGCCGAGCTCGCGAACACGGGCTTATCCGCCGAGGAGGTCCTCGAACGCACCGAGCTCGGCCTGACGAATCATCAGCCCAACACCACTTCGCGAAGTGTGTGGGCCATCGTCCGCACTCACCTGTTCACGCTGTTCAATCTCGTGCTGGGCATGTGCGCGGCCGTCATCATCATCCTGGGACGCTGGCTCGATCTCCTCTTCTCCCTTGCGGCCCTGGCCAACATCATCATCGGATTCGTTCAGGAGTTCTCGGCCAAACGCCAACTCGACAAGATTGCTTTGCTCCGCCAGGATCCCGCCCGCGTCCTGCGCAATGGTGCGGTTTCCCAGATCAAACTCGAGGAGATAGTTCTCGACGACGTCCTCCTCCTCTCCCGTGGCGACCAGGTTCCTGCCGACGCCGAGGTTCTGACCGCGGACGGTTTGGATCTGGACGAATCACTCCTGACTGGCGAGAACGATCCGGTCGTCAAAAAACCGGGCGATAAAGTCTATTCCGCCTCGTCCGTGGTCGGGGGCTCCGGGCGGGTCCGCGTGACGGCGGTCGGCGAGCGCTCGCACGCGTCACGGCTAGCCAAGGAGGCGCGGCAGTTCGCGCCGATCAATTCCGAGTTGCGCGCCGCAACCGAGCGAGTCGTCAAATGGATCTCGATCGCGTTGATCCCGATCATCCTGGTGGTGCTCAACGGCCAGATGCAAGCGGTCGGCGGCTGGCACCGCGCTCTCTCGACCGGCAGCTGGGAGGACGCTCTCGTCGTTGCGGTCTCGTCGGTTGCCTCGATGGTCCCCCAGGGCCTGGCGCTCATGACCACGATTTCCTTCGCCGTTGCGGCGGTCAAGCTTGCCGCCGACGAGGTCCTCATCCAGGAGCAGCCCGCAGTGGAAGTACTTGCCCGGGTGGACACGGTGTGTTTCGACAAGACCGGAACCCTTACCGAGGGTGGAGTTACTTTCGACCGAGCATATCCCCTGGGTTCGGCCGCTGATCTTGAGGAGCAAGCCCGCGCGGCCCTGGCCTGGTTCGGCCATGATGAAAATGCCAACCCGACCGCGGCCGCTCTCGGGGAAAGTTTCGACTCCGTTCCGCAGCACGAGCCGAGCGGAGTGCTGGGTTTTTCCTCGGCCAACCGCTTCTCCGGCGTGGAATTCGCGGATTCAGGGGCCTGGCTGCTCGGTGCCCCCGAGGTTCTCATCTCCCCCGGTGAAACGCGGGATCGCGCCACGCAGCTCGCATCCGAGGGGCTCCGGACCATGGTCCTGGCCCGTGCCGACGCGCTGACCAGGGACGACGATGCCCGGCCGGTACAGAAGCTGCCCGACCATTGGGATCCTGTCGCGCTGTTGACGTTTCGGGAACAGGTCCGCTCGGACGCCAAGGAGACCCTTTCCTATTTCACCGGCCAGGGAATCGATCTGAAGGTCTTCTCGGGGGACAACCCCGCAACCGTCGCCGCCGCGGCACGGTTGGCCGGCATGAACGTCGAAAAAGGCGCGATCGACGCCTCGGATCTTCCCGACGACGGACCGGCCCTCGCCCAAGCGGCCCTCACCCACCACGTGTTCGGCCGGGTATCTCCTCATCAAAAGAAGAACATGGTGGTAGGGCTTCGGGAACATGGCCGCGTCGTCGCGATGACCGGGGACGGGATCAACGATGCGCTGGCACTCAAACACGCCGATCTCGGCATCGCGATGGGCAACGCCGCCCCCGCGACGAAGGCCGTTTCCCGGTTGGTCCTCCTGGACGGAAAATTCTCCCGGCTGCCTTCAGTGCTCGCTGAAGGCCGAAAGATCATTGCGAATATCGAGAGAGTGACCAACCTTTTCCTGACCAAGACGAGCTTCGCAGTCATGATGGGTGTGGTCCTCGGGTTGCTGGCGTGGAAATTCCCCTTCCTGCCCCGGCAGTATTCGACGGCGGACCTGCTCATCATCGGTGGACCTTCCTTCATCCTGACTATGTTGCCGAATAATCGCCGTTACGTCGGAGGGTTTTTGCGCCGGGCGCTGCATTTTGCGCTACCCAGCGCCGTGGTGGTCACACTGTGCATTGTGGCCGTGAATTTCTATTCGAAGTACGTGGATCCCAGCGGGATGCAGGTCCAGCAACAGATCCAGACGGCGAACTTCATCGTCCTGGTCCTCGTCGGTTTGTGGATCCTCTGTGTCGGCTCTCGTCCCCTGACGCCTGCGCGGTGGGCGCTACTGATCAGCATGTACGTCGCTTTGGTCCTGGTCTTGGTCATTCCGTGGTCGCTCATGTACCACGAGTTCCAGGTGCCCGAAGCGAACCTGCTGTGGGCTTCTTTCTCCATCGCGGTGGTCGGCAGCGGACTCGTCGAGCTGAATTACTGGTTGCATCGACGGTGGATGCGGAGGCACCAGTCCGAGGCATTCCGCGCGGGGGTCTTATCGGGCGAGGTCTAAAAGGCCGCGCACCGCACGTTATAACAAGCGGGGCGAGCTGCGCCTTGTCCGTGTGACTTACCCGTTGCGCAGGTTATGACGTACGGGTAAAGTAATTCCAGGTTCGGCGGACATCGCCGAAATATCAGGGTTGTTACTGACACAGCAGGCAAGACCTGAGTCGCATTGCTGGTCCCAGGACCAGCGGCTTCATCGCGAGGCGCAAAGGCATCGAGGCATTCCATGCTTCGTACCCGCGCCCGTCGCCCAGGACCGTTCACTACGGAACCTAGGTCGTAAGCACCGTGCGGCTCGGGTCTTTTGTGTTTTAAGACGCCGGCCCCACGGCCGGTTGATTCACCGAGGAGTCATCCGTGGACTATCAGAAAACGGCGAAGTCCGTCCTGGACGGACTGGGTGGTGCCGACAACGTCGACTACTTCACCCACTGCGCGACCCGTCTCCGGGTCACCATCAACGACAAGAGCAAAATCAACAAGCCTCAGATCGAGAAGACCGACGGTGTTCTGTCGGTGATCGAGCAGTCCGGCCAGACCCAGGTTGTCATCGGCAATGAAGTAGCCGAGGTCTATGGAGAAATGTCCAAACTGCCCGGCATGGACAAGGAAAGCGGTTCGACCGCGTCGAAGACCAAGGCCGCGGGGCAAGGGAATGAGAAGAAAGCGGGAATCATCACCCGCATGTTCGATGTTCTTTCGGATTCGTTCCGGCCCGTGCTCTGGGCGCTTCTTGGTTCGTCGATGATCCTCACCCTCATCGTGCTGCTTCAGCAGCTCGGTGTATTCGGCCACTACACGAACTTCGCCGGCCAGGTGGTCAATGTCGACCTCGTCAACGGCCCCAAGGTCGGGGACGACGCCGCGAACGATGCCCTGCTCAACGACTGGCGCTCGCAGTTCCCGTTCTGGTTCATTCTGCTGGGCGCGGCCATGTCGGTTTTGAACTTCATGCCGATCTTCATCGGCGCGACGGCGGCAAAGCGGCTTGGCGCCAATATGTGGGTGGGCGCGGCCATCCCCGCTGCCCTCATGACGGATGCTTTCCGAGGCTTGGCAGAGATGGCCGGCAACGCCGACCACATCACCCTCTTCCACATCGGCGGTTGGGGCGTTCCGCTCTACCTGTTCAATTACACGGGACAGGTTTTCCCTCCCCTGTTCGCGGTCGCGGTTCTGGCGCCGCTGGAAAGATTCCTCAAGAAGATCATCCCGAACATGCTTCACATGGTCTTCGTCCCGATGATTTCGATTCTGATCATGGTTCCCTTGACTGCCCTCATCATCGGGCCGATTGGCGTGAACCTCGGACTCGGCATCTCGAACGTGTTCCAGTGGCTCAACGACATCAACCCCGCTATCGTGGGCGTCGTCGTCGCCGGTTCATATCTGTTCATGGTTCCGCTCGGACTCCACTGGCCCCTCAACGCAGTGATGATCTCCAACCTCTCAACCCTGGGCTACGACTTCATCCAGTCCCCCATGGCCGCGTACAACTTCGCCGTCTTCGGCGTGGTCACCGGCGTTGCCATTCGTGCCGCTCGTGACAAGGAACTGCGTCAGGTTGCCACGGGAGCCGCGGTCTCGGGTCTTCTCGGAGGCATTTCAGAGCCATCACTCTACGGTGTGGTCCTACGCTACAAGCGGGTCTTTCCGCTGATTCTGGTCCCGGCCATGATTGCCGGCGGCCTGATCTCCTGGATGGGCGTCAGGTCCTATGCTTTTGCCTTCACCTCGTTGCTGTCGATTCCCGCAATGCAGCCGATACCGCTCTTCGCGATCGGCCTGGCCATTGCATTCTTCGGTGGTTTGGCAGGAGTGCTGATCTTCGGTTTCCGCACCCGCGAGCAACGCGAAGCCGATCTCGCGAAACAGAATCTCGCCTCGGATGAGGTTCCCACGAGCGAGAAAACCGAGAACGTTATCGAGAAGGATCATCAAGACTCCGAGGTCGCGCGCTCCGAAGAACGCACTCCGGTCGGCGCGGGTGTAGGTGCTGCCGCGGCCGGGTCGACCGCTGCTTCCGCCGGGACCTCGGCTCCGGTGTCAGCCGCATCAGCGGAGCAGACGGGCCACTCAACCTCGCAACCGGCGGCGGGTACTGAGCTGACAGTTGGCGCTCCACTAGAAGGCGAAGCCGTCTCCCTGTCGGAAGTCCCCGATCCGATTTTCGCCGCCGGTAAGTTGGGTCAAGGCGTGGCAATCAAGCCGAGCGCCGAAACAGTTGTGGCTCCGGAGGCCGGCAAGATCATAGCGACACCTACCTCCGGCCATGCACTCGGTATCCGGTTGGATTCGGGGGTCGAACTGCTCATCCATGTGGGCATCGATACCGTGAACCTGGGTGGCCAGGGCTTCACACCCGAGGTGTCCAAAGGCGACCGGGTCGAGGCGGGGCAGAAGCTGCTGACGTTCGACCGCGAGGTCATCGCCGACTCCGGGTATTCGTCCATCACCCCCGTGCTGGTAACCAACACGCCCAAGTATGCGAGCGTCGAAGGCATCCCTGCGGGTGCCGCGTCCTTGGGGAGCCCGGTAATCCGGATCGTCACCAAGTAGCCTTCTGACGGTACGGCAACGGCCCGGCGTCCCATGGGACGCCGGGCCGTTGCTGCACGGGTGAAATTCAGTCTGAGGACGCGGAGCCCTCGAGGAGCTGACGCTGTTCGGCTGAGATGCGAACGATCCTCCCTTCCGGTTCGTTGAAGAATGCCAAAACGGTAGAGGCATCTACACAACGCTGACCGGTTCGAGCATCGTAGATTCGGTATTCGATCGCCAAACTTGCCGCAGTGATCTTATCCACCCAAACCTCTACCCGAGCAGGCGTCCTGCTGTACGGAAGCGGGGCACGGTACTTGATGTGGTTCTCAGCAATCAACGCCTGCGTTCCGCGGGGAAGCCGGGTGAAAAGCGGAATGGGAGCGTCCGACTCTTCCGCTCCCGGAGCCGCCGGTGGCGGGCCGAATGCTGCCACGCGGGCTTCCTCCATGATGCGCGCGATCTGCACGTTGTTGATGTGGTGGTACGCATCCATGTCGCCCCAGCGAAGGGGCACATTTACGGTGAGGATTCGAGAACTCATCCTTCCACCTTATCCATTGGAGGGAAGGTTGGATTTCAATCCCGCCGTGCGTGCGAGAACGCACCGATTCCGCCCCTCGGGCGGCGCCCCAGGAACGGAACCGGTACGTTCTCGCACGTACCGACATCGGTCATCAGCTCGGATTGGTTACGGTCCAGCCATTGGAGAACTTCTGGTAATACTGGCTTCCGTTCCAGATCCGTTCCGTTGTCGGGTACCCGTACCCTCGCTCATAACCGGCAGCCATCCATTCCTTGCCGATCTCGCCCCAGGTGTACACCGCATGGGTTCCGGTGCCGAATGGAGTCCAGTACACCGTGTAGCCGTTGGAGAAGGTTTGATAACAGCCGCCTCCGACCAACCCGCACGTCTCCTCGTTGACCGGATACCCATAGAACCGCTCATACCCGGAAGCCATCCATTTATCCCCGATCGCACCCCACGTATATACCGCGTGGGTTCCCGTGCCGTTCGGGGTCCAGTAGATGGTGTATCCATTCGAGAAAGTCTGGTAACAGCCGCCCTGGACCAAACCGCACGTCTCGTTATTGACCGGTTCGCCGTATTTGCTGCGATTTGCGTTCCACTTGGCACCGATCGCCCCGGAGAGATTGACCCTTCTCCCATTCGCCGACGTGTAATACGAGCCCCCCGTATCACCACCCGGATTTCCTGGGGAGCGGCCACCGACCGGCTTGTAACCCGCGTTCCTGACCAAGTCGGACAGTCCAGCTGCGTTGCCGTTGAAAACGTTCGAATCCCCCGAATAGGGCCCGGAAGCGCTGTATTGCCAGATGTCGTAGGTACTCCACCCGGCGGGCATCGGTCCCGCCGTGGACGAATAATACGAGATATCCAGCGGCATAGAGTTGAACTGATTGGTGTTACCGGTGCAAGAAACCCACCAGGAGTAGTTCGTGTAAATCACCGGATACCGTCCGGTTCGGTTCTTGTACTGTTCCGTGAATGATGTGATCCACGAGTTCATCTGGCCTTGGGACATGTTGTAACAGGTGTTGCCCAGACTCGGATACGGATTGAACTCGATATCCAGCATTCCGGGCATCGTTCGACCGTCCGCGGTCCAGCCACCGCCGTTGTTCACGAAGTAATCGGCCTGCGCCGCCCCGGAAGACTGGGAGGGCAAAGCAAAATGGTAGCCACCACGGTACATTCCCGCGTTGCTGGCTCCGGTGTACTGAGAAGAGAAAGTGGGAGAGGTGTAACCAGTCCCCTCACTGGCTTTGATGTAAGCGAAACGAGCCCCGTTGGCGTATTCGGAATTCCAGTTGACGTTGGGCTGCCACCCGGAAACGTCCATCCCCTGGATTCCCGACGTCGCCGCGGTTTGCCCTACCCCTGCCGATGCGGCTGCACCCGCGACTTCCGGAGCAGCGTTCTTGGTCACCGCTTCGCCTTTGAGTGCTTTCTGCATGTCCTGGTGAGCTGATTCCGCCGATGCCGGAGACAGATGGTCCATCTGGTCCATGGGCTTCTGAGTCTGCCCCATCGTCGCACCCGGATTCTCGCCACCGGTGATAGGGGGATTCGCACCGAGGGTCGGTGATTTGAGGACATCCCGCTCGGGGACAAGGCTCCTGACCTGTTTGTTTTCGGTACCATCGGTTTCATTCGCCAGCGACGACGTGCCGGTCGAAGTCGACTCCGGTACACCGTCGACCGCGAAAGCAGGCGCATGGATGCCCAACAACCCCATGCATAAGGTCAGTGTCAGAGCCCCTTTGGCCGTTCTTTTCAGTCCTAATGCGGAAGGGGGACGAAG
This sequence comes from Kocuria sp. TGY1127_2, assembly GCF_013394385.1. Lineage (NCBI taxonomy): Bacteria > Bacillati > Actinomycetota > Actinomycetes > Micrococcales > Micrococcaceae > Kocuria > Kocuria sp. TGY1127_2. The sequence continues at coordinate 438,303 of NZ_AP022834.1, read as the reverse complement.
AGTTATTGTCATGCGATTGATTCCCTTAAGGCCGGCCCGGCACGATATGGGTCGATACAGGCAATTGCCTCCCCTATCGGCGCGGGTGAATGATCGTGGGGTATTCCACGGATCAAGATTAGCGCCGACCAACCGCTCGTCTCGGTAGAACTACACGTCAGTTTTCGTTGCGAGTTCCGCCTCGTCGAATGCGTCTTTGTCACTGCCGACAAACCGGCGCACAAACGCGTAGTAAATAATCGTCAGGAAAGCGTAGAAACACACCGCGACAATGCCCGGCAGGCGCATATCAGGACTCGAGAACACCGCGGCAAAAATGGCCACCAAACAGATGATGCCGATAATTGCCGTTGGTACTCCCCCGATCAATCGGAATTCTGCGGAAGCCCCGTTCCGGCGCCGGTAGCTGATGTAGGAGAACAGGATCAATGTCCACACCACGAGGATGAACGTGGTGATCACCGACATCATGATCAGGAAAACGTTCTCGGTGACCAGGGCAAGGACGATGACCAGAAGAATGCCCACACATGAAATGGCCAAGGACCGTACAGGGCTGCCCAGCTTGGTCGTTCGCTGCAGTCCGCGAGGCGCCATGCCCTGGTACGACAGCGAATGAATGAGGCGCGTCCCGGCATAGACGTTTGCGTTGGCTGCGGAGAGCGCCGCGACGAGAACAATGAAATTGATAATCGCTGCTGCCGCCGGGATTCCGACCTCGGAGAAGACCATCACGAAGGGACTCGATGACAGGTCACCGGTGCCCGCGGCCGCGGACCACGGCATCAGCGCCATGACCACGAATAGGGCCAATACGTAGAACGTCGCAAGACGCCAGATCGTTGCCTTGCCGGCGCTGCGGACGGAGCGCACAGGGTCCTTGGCCTCCGCAGCGGAAATCGAGATGAGCTCAATACCGCCGAAGGAGAACATGACCACTGCCATGCCCAACCAGATCGAGCTCGGACCGTTGGGCATGAAACCATGTTCGGTCAGGTGCCTCGTCCCCTCGGCTGGGTGGCTTGGAAGACCGAAGAACACGATGATCAGACCGATCACAATGAACGCAATCACGGCGATGACTTTGATACCAGACAGGAAGAATTCGACCAGGCCGAAGGACTTCACACTGTATGCATTGAGGGAAATGACGACGACGGCGAAGACCAGGATGCCCGCCCAGAGCGGGAATTCCGGCCACCAGAACTTGAGATAAGTGGCCACGGCGACCAGTTCGGCGCCGGCAACACACACGGTCGTCGCCCAATAGGCCCAACGGGTCACGAAGCCACCAAAGGGACCGAGAAACCGGCCCGCCATGGTTCCGAAACCGCCCCGAACGGGGAATTTGACCGCCATTTCCCCGGCCGCGCAGGCGATGATCGCCGCAATCAACGAGCCGATCGCATAACAGATGATGACCGCAGGCCCGGCCACGCCGATCGCCGCTCCCGAACCCAGAAAAAGTCCCGTGCCCAGGGCGGAGCCCAACGCGATCATGGTCATCTGCTCATGAGACAGCGAGCGCGCGAGCGCGCCATCCTTCGTATTCTTTTCCATTGAGCTGCCCAGGGCCTTTCGCGTGAATTCGAGTGAATATCCCGTATTATCGCGCGATTGCACCGGGTTACGCACACTGGATTCCACACTTCAAACAACGCAAGAACCCGGAGGGAAGCAGGTACTCATTGCTGAGGTGTGATGAACTAGTGCTATGAGTGCTTCTTCGAGCTATACGTCCACGCCTCCCGTGCCAGGATCGCACGGTTGGGTTCGAACGAGCGCCCACACTGCGTACCTGACCGTCGACAATCCCAGCGCAATGACGCTGGAGGGCACGAATACCTACGTCATCGGCGACTTGGGAGAAACCTTCCCACCGGCTCCGGGTCAGCCGAAGCCGCAGGCGGTCGTCGTCGATCCCGGCCCCCGAGACCAAGGGCATGCCCGCGCTGTCACCGCCGCCGTGGATGTCGCCCTGATCGTGGTGACCCACTGGCACGAGGACCACATCGGCAACGTTCAATTCTTGCGCGAGCTCACTGACGCACCCGTCCGTGCGTGGGATCGATCGCTGTGTGTTGGGGCCGGACCGCTTCAGGACGAAGAAGTATTGCGGGAAGTCGACGTCGAGATCAGCGTATGGCACGCGCCGGGGCACACCTCCGATTCGATCTGTCTCAGCATTTTCGACGACGGCGTGATCCTGACGGGGGATACGATTCTGGGCCGCGGCACCACAATGCTCGACTACCCCAATGGCGATTTGGAGGACTATCTCGATACCCTGCGGGTGTTCAAAGATGAGCCAGGCTTCACGGTACTGCCTGCTCACGGCCCGCACGGCGAATTCCTCGAAGAAGCTTGCGAGCGCCTGTTGGACCACCGTCTCAATCGAATCCACGAGCTGCGCCGCCGTCTCAAGGCGTCCAACGACGACCTCGGTCCCTCCGCATCGGCGCTGGCCTCCGATATCTACGCGCATGTCCCTGAGGAAGTGCGCGGGCCGGCCGTGAAAACCCTCAAGGCCCAGCTCGCGTACCTCATGGACATCGGAGAAATAGCCGGATTTACCGATTGACCGCACCCGGATACGTGGGTTCGTGCCGTTTGAACCAACCTATAGTCGGGTACGTGATGGGCAACAGGACAACCTCGATGAGGCACTTGTAGAAGTAGCCGACGATGACGTAATTAGCGAAATCACCGAATTGTTCGATGCCGAGGATCGGCGCCGCGATCGTGCAGAAGATCAGGGTATCGGCGAACTCTCCCACCAGAGTGGAACCGATCAGGCGAATCCACATGAACCGCTCACGGGTCCATTTCTTGATCAGCGCCATGATCCATGCATTCAGCAGCTGCCCGACCAGGAAGCCGAGCAGCGAGCCACCGATGATTCGGGGCACCGGCCCGAGGACGGCTTCGAAGGCCTCTTGGTTCTCGTAGAAATCAGCCGAGGGCAGCATGATCGTGATCCAAAAACACAGGGACGCGAAAGCCCCCGCGCAGAAGCTCGTCACGATCGCCCGACGCGCCGCTTTGAATCCGTACACCTCGGTCACCACGTCACCCAAGACGTATGCGAGCGGGAACAGGAAGAAACCGCCGTCGGTCAGAATGGGCCCGAATGCGACACCCTTGGTCGCGCCGATGTTCGACAGGATCAGCAATACGCAGTACAACGCGAGAAGTAGGTCGAAGTAAGTCCGCGGGCGCTTCGCGTATCGGGGCTGAGCCGGTCGCCAAGGCGTCCCGGCTTCGGGGCTCGGGGCTGACGGCCTCGCCCGTCTGCCCTGTCCGGATGGGGTGGACTGCATGCTGGTCACCAATCTGTATTGACGCGACCTCTCGATTCCGAGAAACCGTGGTTCGACTGTTCCGAAGTGAAGGCCTTCTCAGCCTTCGAGGCCCGTCTGCCACCCGAGCCGTGAAAATCTTACCTGTCGGCTGGATAATGGGTACATGACTACGACTACTCAAACCCCTGTTGCGATGACCATCGCGGGTTCCGAAGCCACCGGTGGCGCCGGGGCTCTGGCTGACATCAAGACGTTCCAGGCCCTCGGCGTCTCCGGGTGTCTCTCCTTGACCTGCATTGTGTCTTTCGACCCCAAAAACGACTGGGGGCATCGCGTTTTCCCGATCGATCAGCAAACCCTCGCAGACCAGTTGGAGGTCAACACGGCCGTCTACGATCTGGACGCGGTCAAGATCGGCATGCTCGGTTCGCCCGCAACCATTGAGACCGTCGCCTCGACTTTGGTGCAAAACAAGCCCCGGAACATCGTGCTGGACCCGGTGCTGATCTGCAAGGGCCAGGAGCCCGGTGCGGCCTTGGACACGGATGAGGCTCTCAAGGCCAAAATCCTTCCCTTGGCCGACTTCGTGACCCCGAATCACTTCGAGTCCCTCTCGCTGTCAGGAATGGATGAGATTTCCAGCGTCGAGGATTTGGAAGAGGCCGCCAAACGGATTCACGAACGTTCCGGTGCTGCGGTACTCGCCAAAGGCGGCGTAAGGCTCGCGGGACCGGATGCAGTTGACGTGTTCTATGACGGCAAGACCTTGAAAGTGTTGTCCGCACCCAAGATCGGTGAGGTCGCGGTTGCCGGGGCCGGATGCTCACTTGCGGCCGCCGTGACCGCCGAACTTGCCAAGGGTGCTACGCCGCTCGAGGCGGCGGAGAATGCCAAACGCTTCGTCAGCCAAGGCATTGAGGCACGAATCAGCTCCCATGCTCCGTTCGATTCGTTGAGGCAGATCAACCAAACCTCCTGACGGTACGCACGTGGCCACGCCGGAAGGAATCCGACCTGGCCACGTGCGTACGCTCGGAAGGAGGTCAAGAAGCCACTGAGCGCAACCTCGGCCCCTCCACCGGGAGCAGATCCGTATACGCCGCAACCGGCCGGCCCTCGTCGTCGAATTGGGCTCCCAGGCCGAGCTGGATAAATCTGGTCGTGTGCCGGATACGTTCGTCGCGAGCTTCTTCGTCTTCGTTCTTGCCGCGGTCCGCAGCCGAACTGAGCGATCCGTGCACCAGCTGCGCAAGTTCGGTGATGTCCGATTGGGCCAGGTATCCCTGGTCTATGCAGGCCGTCAGGATCCTCGCGAGCACAGCTTGCAGTTCACCGACGTGATCCCCGAGCTTCTCGAATGCCTCCGGAGACAGCACCGACCTCATGGCAGGCCCGGGCGGAAGATGACGACGGGACATGTCCTCGATCTGCATGCGAACGTAGACCGCAAGTTGGTCCACCGGGTTGGTGACGCTGGTCAGCTCCGTACGCAGATCGTTGATGAAACGTTCGGTCTCATCCAGCGCATATGCAACCAACAGCTCGCCCATGTCGGCGAAGTAGTTGTATACGGCGGTTCGACCGATCCCGGCGTTCTTGGCAACGTGGGTCATGGTCAAACCGGTGAGACCGCGGGTATAGAGGAGCTCCCCGAAGGATTTTAGGATCGCGTTCTGGGTGTTCTCTCGCTGGGCGGCATTGGAGGCTGCGGAGATACGAGGCATATTGACAGTATAGGACCGGTTGTCACTAAATAACGAGCCGAGAGGCGATGTCTCAGTGACCTGCCAGGCGGCATTCAGCTTTCCCACTTGTGATTTTCTTCCGGGTCGACGGCCTCTGCGTCCAGGTCGAGGATGCGAGCATACATCACGGGGCGATGCTGCAAAGCTGTTCGCAAGGCACGGTGCACCCCTTCTTCGAGGTACATCCGGCCCTCCCATTTGACGACATGAGGGAATATGTCCCCATAAAAGGTGGAATCCTCCCCGAAGAGGGTCGAAAGGTCGAGCATCCTCTGCGTGGTGATCAGCTGATCGAGCCTCACCTGCCGCGGGGCGAGCATGCCCCACTCCTTCTGGCTCTTGAACGGATGCGCGGGGTATGGCCGCGTCTCCCCGACCGCCTTGAAGATCATGAGTTCCATGGTAGTACCGCCCACTGTGTTCTGCGTTACTTTTCACGCTGAGCTGTCTACAAATGCCCTTGCCACTCCGGGGCAACGAAGAGTCTTGCCGGTCCGCGAATGGGGGGGGGGGCAGGCCCCCAGCGCCCAGCCGTGGGCGTCGGCCAAGCGCTCGGTCGTCACAACCTCCTCAGGGTGCCCCGGCGCCATTACCCGACCCTGACGGAACAGGACAACTCGGCCGGCATGAGCCGCGGCGACGTCGAGATCATGCAGAACCACGGCCGCTTTAGTCAAGACGAACCTTGTTGCGGTCGAAATAATTTGGTGACAAGATGTCACCACCATGTTGCTGACACTTTGTCAGCATCTCGATACACGGAGACCCCCTTGAAATCAGCGCCTTACACCCCTCCGAACCCCGATGACGCGCCGAACGAAGACACCAGATTTTCGGCGGTTGTTCGCGCCCGTACCGCGGAAAGGCATTCCAAGGCCGAGCACTCGACCTTCATGTCAGATCTCATGGAAGGGAGTCTGGATGCTGCGGCCTATACCCAACTCCTCACGCAGTACGAGTACATCTACGAGGCCCTCGAGTCAGTCGCCCACCGCTTCCGCCAGCTCGACGACGAGCTGACTCGCCCTTTCAACCAACCAGGGCTGGACCGCCTCGCATTGATCCGACACGACCTTCGGCAGTTACGAAAGCCGGGTGACGCGATGACCCCTTGCCTAACCTCGACGAACGATTACGTGGAACGAATCAGGCAGACCGCAGCATCGCCCGAGCGTTTCCTGGCTCATCATTACTTGCGGTACTTGGGCGATCTTTCCGGCGGGCAAGCGGTTGCCGCGCTCATGGAGCGCCACTACGGCGTGTCCAGTGAGGGATTGAGCATGTATCGCTTCGAGGAGCTCCCCAAGCCCAAGATCTTCAAGGACCAGTACCGCACCCTCCTGGACGAGGCGCCCATGTCCGAGGAACAGCACCAAGCCTTTCTCGATGAAGCGGTCCTGGGCTTCGATCTGAACGCCCGCGTCTTCGATGACCTGGCGGCCCACCGCGAGCGCGCAGGTACCACAATCTAGCCTCGATCTCTCCTTAACGTACGACGCCGCCCGCCCACCATCCCTCAAGGATGGTGGGCGGGCGGCGTCGTCATGGAGCCCAAGGCCCGAGGTGCGATCCCGGGCGTACAGACAGCCGAGTTACTTTCGGTGGATATTCATCATCGAACCTGTTTCCGGAAGGGGAAATTCACCGGTCCGAGGGCGAACCTCATCTTCCGAACCTGCCCTCGATTCCGCACCATCACTGTTGCCGGATGAAGCAACGTGGCGCGGAGCCGACGACTCGGTCTCACCCTCGTGCGAAGCTCCCTCGGAGGAACCCTCGGCCTTGACGTCCTCGGTTTTTCCGGAGTCGGAGACGCTGGTTGCCAGTGCCTTCTCGCGGATGAACAAGAGGACGAGAGCCGCAAGAATACCGAGCGGAGCGATCCACAAGAAGATCGGGACGAGGGCGTCGTTGTACGCTCCCACGACGATTCCCTTGATCGGCTCCGGAAGGCCGCTGACGAGCGCCGGGGTCAGCGAGTTGGACCCACCACTTCCGGTAGCGGACATCGCCTGTGGAGGCATGCGGTCCTCGAGGAACGTCTTCAGGCGCGAAGTGAACAGGCCGCCCACCAAGGCCGAACCCATGGTCGCACCGACCTGGCGGAAGAAGTTGTTGGACGCCGTCGCAGTGCCGACCATGCTGATCGGGAACGAGTTCTGCACGATGAGCGTCAGCAGCTGCATGGACATACCCAAGCCCAAACCGATCACGGCCAGGAAGATGCAGATGATGTAGGCCGGGGTATCAACCTCGAGGTGGGACAAGAGGAAGAGACCAAGAGCCAGCAGAACCGAGCCCACGACGGTGAAGGCCTTGTAGCGGCCGATTTTCGAAACGATGAAGCCGACGGAGATCGACGTAATGAGCAGCATGCCCATCATCGGAATCATGAGCAGACCGGCTTCGGTCGCATCCACGCCGAGAACCATCTGCATGTACGTCGGCATGTAGCCGACGGCACCGAACATACCGATGCCCATGCACAGGTTGGCGATGGTGGTCAGGTTGAAGTTGCGGTCCTTGAACAACGCGAGCGGCATGACCGGCTCGGTCACCTTGGACTCGATCGGAATGAAGATTGCCACGCAGACGACGACGGCGATCAGCAGACCGATAATGGTCGGCGAATTCCAGTCGTACTGGTTGCCGCCCCAGGTCATCGCCAGGACCAGACAAGCGGTTGCCGCACCAAGGAACATCATGCCGAACACGTCAATCTTTCGACGTTGCTGGTCCACAGCCTTATTGGTGTGCGGGATGAGGAAAATGGTTGCCGCGAGCGCGAGGACTCCGAGCGGAATATTCATCCAGAAGGCCCAACGCCAACCGGGCCCTTCGGTCAACCAACCACCGAGCAGCGGGCCGGCAACGGATGAGAACGCGAAAACACCCATGAGGGCGCCCATGTACTTACCGCGCTCACGCGCGGGGATGACGTCCGCAATCACGGACTGCGAGAGGATCATCAACCCGCCGCCGCCGAGGCCCTGCAGGCCACGAGCAATGATGAGGGTCGTCATATTTTGGGCGACAGCGCCAGTTATCGAACCGGCTGCGAAGGCGAGGATTGCAAAAATCAGCAGAGGCTTGCGCCCCCAGAGGTCGCCCAGTTTTCCGTAGGCCGGCATCATGATGGTCGAGACCATAATGAACGCTGTGATGACCCAGCTCATGTGCTCGACGCCGTTGAGCTCGCCGACGATGGTCGGCAAGGACGGAGAGAGAACGGTCTGGTTCAGCGACGACATCAGCATGATGATCATCAGGCCGATGAAGAGCAAGGGGATATTGGTGTTCGGGGTGGGTCGGCCGAACCCTTCCTTCTCCGCAGAATGCGCAGAACTCAATGTCCCCGTCTGGGGCGATGCGGACCCGCCGTCTGCGGCTCCGGAGTCGGTCGTGCCACCCCCTGGGGCGTGACGCGGTGTGTAGGTGGTACTCAACGGGGCTCCTTGACGATGGTGGAGAACAGATTCACTGTGCGGTTGATGGATGCGGCAAATTCTTCCCGGGAAGACCGTGCGCCGTAGTCGACGTATCGGAGAACCGCGGTGGCCATGAGGATGATCGCGCGAATGCGCTCTTCCTGCTCCGGCGCCGGGTCGCTGTTCTCGTCCTCGCGAGGCACGAACTGTCCGGTCTCTTGATAGACCGACCAGTCCATTCTCAGCAAGAAATCCTTGAGCTCCTGCTCGCAACGAAGCATGTGGATTTTCATGCGTTGACGCATGTACTCCCCGTCTTCGACGAGTTGGCCCATGACCTCCTTGAGGTCACCTGCGAAGGAATCGTACATGACACGAGCCAAAAGCTGGGCGGCCTGTGCGAGAAGACCACCGGAGTCGCTCGCTTGAACGCTACCGAGTATTTCCTGGGTCATTTGCGGAGGACGCAATCCGATGACGGCATCCTCCTTGGTTGCGAAGTAATTGAAGAACGTACGCGGCGAGACGCCGGCCTTTTCTGCAATCAACTCCGCCGTGGTCTGCTTGATCCCCCGCTCGGACGCGAGCTCACGCGCGGCCTCGTGGATCGAGTCCCACGTCCGCGCGCGGCGACGTTCTCGGAGGGATGGTTCAGTGGTTTGCACTCATGCAGTTTATGCAGTTCTGCAAACAGTGCACAACTGCAAATTTTGTGGCGTTGCTCTCAAAGGTTCGCCTTACTATATAAGTAGGCGATGGGCGCACGACGGCGCCGCGTGAAAATGACAGCCTCGTGGACCATCTTTTTTCACGCGGCGCCGTCGTTCGTGGAGCTCGTGGAAGTCGCCTTTTCTCGGACCGCCGACTCTAGGCGGCGTCATCTTCCTCGCCGGGACGCGCCGGGGTGTCCTCCGTGGACGGCTGACCCACGTACGCACCCTTGTATGCCGCCGCAGGGTGGTTCTCGTCGATGGAAACCTGCCCCTGACCGAAGAGGTTCTCCCGGAATGTCGAGCCTTCGTACGAGGTGCGGTAGCGCCCGCGCTTCTGCAGCTCGGGAACAACGAACTCCACGAAGTCTTCGAATGAACCCGGAGAGACGTGGTACGCGAGATTGATACCGTCCAGCCCTCCTTCATCGATCCAGCGTTCGAGCTCGTCCGCAACCTTTTCCGGGCCGCCGATGATCACATCGCCCATGCCGCCAATCGCGCAGTGCTTCGCAATGTCCTCTCGGGTCCATTCCTTGTCCTTGGACTGCAGAGTAAATGGCGTGAGGAAGGACTGGATCGAGTCGGTCTTGATGTAGTTGAGCACCTCATCCTCGCCGAATTGGGAAAGGTCCACTCCTGACCAACCGCCAATGATCGCCTGAGAAGTCTCGGTCGAAACATACTTCAAGTACTCCTCGTACTTTGCCTGGGCCTTTTCGTCGGTCTCGTCCACGATGACCGAGAGCATTGCGAAGATCTTGACGTCATCGCGCTGACGACCGGTCTTCTCTGCCTCGTCTCGAATCTTGTCCGTCATGAATCGGGTGAGGTCCGGTCGAAGGCCCCCGACGAACACGGCTTCGGCGTGCTTGCCCGCAAAAGCCTGCCCCCGCGACGAAGCCCCTGCCTGAAAGATCACCGGTGTGCGCTGACGGGAAGGCTCGGTCAGACCGGCGCCCGGGACGGTGAAGTATTTGCCCTGGTGTCGAATCGGATGGACCTTAGCCGGGTCCGCGTAGACGCCGGACTCTCGATCCTTGACCACGGCGTCGTCCTCCCAGGATCCTTCCCACAGTTTGTAGCAGACGTCGAGGAACTCGTCGGCGATCTCGTAGCGCTTGTCATGCTCGATTTGGCGCGGCAGTCCCTGATTCTCGGCCGCAGAGGGGAGGTACGAGGTCACCACGTTGAATCCGACGCGCCCTTTGGTCAGGTGGTCGAGCGTCGCGTATTTCCGGGCGAGAGTATAGGGCTGCTCGTAGGTCACGGCGCTGGTCACGCCGAAACCGAGGTTTTCGGTCACGGCCGCCATCGCTGAAATCTGCATGAACGGATCGTTGACCGGTACCTGTGCACCGCCGCGGATCGAAGGTGCCGCGGAGTTCTTGTAGACGTCGTAGATGCCCACGACGTCGGCCAGGAAGACCCCGTCGAACAACCCTTTCTCTAGGGTTTTGGCGAGGTCTGTCCAGTATTCGATGGTGTTGTACTCAGTGGCACGCGAGCGAGGGTGGCGCCACAGATCAAAGCTCTGATGACCCACGCACGTCATATCAAAGGCGTTGATGGCGATGCGCTTCTTTTCCGACATCGGGATTCCTTTCGGTGCATGGAGGGACTCCAACAGGTCTCCGCGCGCCCGAGCCTTGCGCTTCTGTCCCGGTAACGAGAAGCGGCGCAAACATTCACGCGGTGGCGCCGATTCTCGCGCCGTACTTGCATGTCCGCCGGTCGCAATGCCGACGGTGCCAGATCATCATCTGGGGCACCCCGCTACGGGAGAGGGTTGCCGCCCAACCAGCCAGAGCTTGATCGTTGGGACTCTTGATCTTCTCCATCCGAGCGTATGCAAGCACCTGGTTCGCAGCCATCCTGTGAGCTTCTGTTACCCGCTTTTCGCAGTGTTACGTGGAACCGCGTCCGTACCCCAATCCAGCCACATCAGACATATTGCCCGCTTTCGCAAAGAAAACGGGCAATATGGGCCTGGATCAAAAGTAGGGGTTGATACGGCTATTGGCCTCGGAAGTTCGGTTTGCGCTTTTCCTGGAACGCCGTGAAACCCTCCGCGTAATCATCCGTCGAGCAGAGCCGTGCCTGTTCGGCGGATTCGGCGGCCATGGACTCCCACAGTCCAGCCCGTTCGTCGCGCAGTTGACTGATCAGTGATTTCGAGACCAAATATGCTTGGGTCGCCCCTTGGGCCACTTTTCGCACCCTCTGCATCGTAAAATCGAGCACGTCGTCCGCCGGTACGGACCGGGAAAACAGCCCTGCGGTGACCGCTTCGGAGCCACTCATCATCTCGCCCGTGTAAATCAGGTCGAGGGTCCGGTGCGCGCCCAACCGCTCGTAGAACAGTGCGTGGCCACCCGAGTCCAACGTTGCCCCAAGATTCGCGAAGGGGGAACCGATCTTGGCGTCCTCGGCCACGTAGACGACGTCGCTCGCGATCGCCAGGCCCAGCCCGACCCCCAGACACGCCCCGTGGACCGCGGCGAAGGTCGGAGCCGAGAATGCAGAAATTTGCCGAAACAAGGCCGTGGCCCGATTCCCGAGATACCCTTCGACGTCATCGTGGGCCGGATCGACCCCGGAGATGTCGCGGCCGGCGCAGAAACCCCGTCCTTCACCCCTCAGAACCAGCGCCCGGACTCCCGCATTCTCTGCCGTGCGGTAGGCCTCCGACAGTTCGGCAAGGTCTTCGGAATTCAGTGCATTGAGCTTCTTCGGTGCGTCGAGCACTATCTCGGCGATGTCGTCGGAGATGGTCAGATCAATCATGATCGGGATTCCTTTCCTCGCGCACTCCAGCGGTTACGCGTCGAAGTCAACTTCCAGACTGTCGGAGGTCGGCCGTGTTTGGCAGGTCAGAACGTAGCCCGATTCGACTTCGTCCTTCTCCAGCGCAAAGTTCTCTTCCATCGTAAAGTCGCCGGAAACCACCTTGGCCCGGCATGTTCCACACACGCCACCTGCACATGCGAACGGCACATCGGGCCGAACACGCAAAGCGGCATTCAGGACAGTCTCGTTGGCCGACTTGGGCGTGTCCACCTTTCCGGAGTTGCCATCCAAAGTGAAGCTGATCTGGAAATTTTCGCCCTCGGGGTCGACGGCGACCTCCCGGCCCTGCTGTCCCGCGGGTTTCTCCGGTTTCCCCGTACTGAACAATTCGAACCGCACCTTGTCCTCCGGGACGCCTCGTTCTTTCAGCGCGTCCCTGCACAACTGCACCAGCTCGAACGGCCCACACAAGAACCATTCGTTGACGGTCTCGACCTGCAGAACCCGATCCAGGAGTTCGTCGAGCTTCTCCGGGTCAATGCGACCGGACATCAACGGTGAAATGCGCTGCTCTCGGGATAGCACGTGATGGAGAGCCAGCCGTGACGGAAACTTATCCTTCAGGTCCCCCAGCTCCTCGGCGAACATCACGTCCATCGCGGATCTGTTGGCATAGACGACGTCGATGCTCGTGGTCGGCGAGGCCTTCATGAGCGATCGGGCGATCGCCATGATCGGCGTAATGCCCGAACCCGCGGCAATCGCCACGACGTGAGCACTCTTGTCCCGGCGCACTTCCTCACGGGCCAAGTCCTCCGGATGGTTCATCGAGGTCAACCGGGTTTTAGATGTGAAGGCTCCCTGAGGATTCATGACGTCGAGCTCATCCCCGACCGCCAATTCTTCATTGGCCCACGTCGAGAAGATCCCGCCCACGTCCTTCTTGATGGCGACGCGAATCTCTCCCGGACGAGGCTCGGCGCAGATCGAGTACGATCGACGCACTTCCTGTCCGCCGATCTGAGCACGTAGGGCTACGTATTGCCCTGGAAGATAGTCGTAATCATTCTCGAGCTCTTCCGGAACCCCGAAGGCCACCTCGACCGACTCCGAGGTCAGCTTCCGAAGCCCTGTAACGGGAAGGCGGTTGAACGTCGCGCGACGCCGGCCGTTACGTCCCGGAGACGTGTTCTCCTCCGCCCTTTCCATGGCGACGGCCTTGCGTTGGGTACTGGTTTGTGACATGTCAGTGAACCTTGAAGTAGTCGAAAGGCTCCAAACATTCGTTGCACACCCAAAGGGCCTTGCACGAGGTGGAGCCGAAGCGTGTCATCTCTCGGGTCTTGAGCGAGCCGCAATGCGGGCACTTGACCGAGAGGGTCAGGCGTACCGGCCCGCTGTTGTGACCGGGAGCGCTATTTCCCGTTGGTGGAGCGATTCCGTATTCGGACAGCTTTGCTTTGCCTTCATCGCTCATCCAGTCGGTCGTCCACGCCGGTCGCAGGACTTTTTCGATTCGGACCTCGGAGTATCCTGCCGCAGAAATGGTTGCCACGAGGTCATCGGCCATTGTTTCCATGGCCGGACACCCGGAATACGTGGGAGTGATAACCACGATGGCCTGCCCGTCCTCTACGTAAGCATCTCGGAGCACGCCCAGGTCGGCGAGCGTCAGAACGGGGATTTCCGGGTCACAGACGGTTGCCGCGAGGTCCCACAACGTAGCGTCCACGTCGCCAGAGGGGCGCCGTGAAGGACCTAGAGGAAGAGCCCGAGCCAACCCGGCGGATTCCTTGTCCGGCGCCGTATGAATGATCGGAGACATTGCAATCACCATCTTGCCCCGGGGTGCTGGCGGGCCAGGGACTGCATCTCGGCAAGGATGAACCCCCGATGTTCCGAATAGGAACCATCGCGCAACTCACGGGGCAACCGGGCCTGGGAGACTTTTGGTGCCTCCAGCTCGGCCTCGGCCAGGATCCCCTCGATGGCCTTCATGGAGGCCTCCTTGATCGAAGAGGGCCGCACGGCCACGCCTTCGAGCTGATCGATCAGCTCGTCGTCGGTGAACAACTCGTCAACGTACGGCCACAGGTATTCGAATCCGGCGGCTATACGACGTCGGGATTCTTCAGTGCCGAGACCCAAGCGCAGAACCCACTGCGATGCGTGATCCACGTGGTACTCGACCTCCTTGACCGCTTTGTCCGCGATCGCCGCCAAGGTCGCATCGGATGAGTCCTGAAGAGCGGAATACAACTCGTACTGATAGATCGAGAAGATGAGTTGACGCGCTATGGTCTGCCCGAAGTCGCCGTTCTCCTGTTCGACTAGTCGGCACGAGCGGAATTCCTCTTCACTTCGAAAATACGCGAGATCGTCCTCGCTCTTGTCCCACGCCGTGCCCGCGTACGTCAGCAGGAAGCGCGCGTGCCCGATCAGGTCCAAGGCGATGTTGGACAGCGCGATGTCCTCCTCGAGTTCGGGAGCCCGAGCGATCCACCAGCCGAGGCGCTGGGACAGGATCAGAGCGTCGTCGCCCAACCGCAACGCATACTGTGCGACAGGCTCGGCAGCTTGGGCTCCGGAATCGGCGATCGACTCGGTGCTGATGGACTCGCCGGCACTGATCTTGGTGGCCGATTCGTGCGATGCGAAGGTGCTCACAGGTGCTTCACCCCTTCGGACTTGGTGTAATACGTAGCGTGTCGATATGCCTTGCCTTGGGCCGACTCGAAATAGCCGCCCTTGGAATCGGGATCCGAAGCCGTGATTGCCTCGGCTTCGACAACCCACACGCTCGTTCCCTCATTCCGTCGTGTGTAGAGGTCACGCGCGTTCCGGACCGCCATGGTTGCATCGGGGGCATGCAACGAGCCCGCGTGAACGTGGGAAAGCCCTCGGGAGGACCGGACGAACACTTCCCAGAGCGGCCAGGCCGATTGCTGGTTTTCTTGGCTTTGCTCACTCATGCTCAGGCTCCAATCAGCTGGGCAGCGGGACGTTGCTGTGGTGTCGAGGCGGAGTCGGCATCCTCGTGCGCGGCTTCCGCCGCACGGGCGGCCTGACGTTCGGCGTAGGCGGCCGCCGCTTCGCGGACCCATGCGCCGTTCTCGTGGGCTTCGCGACGTCGCTTCATTCGCTGCACGTTGCACGGCCCGTTGCCCTTGATCACGGACATGAACTCGTCCCAGTCGAGCTCTCCGTAGTCATAGTGCCCTCGCTCTTCGTTCCACCGCAGGTCAGGATCGGGCAGCGTCAGACCCAAAGCCTCGGCTTGAGGCACCATCATGTCGACGAAGCGCTGACGCAGCTCATCGTTGGTGAAGCGCTTGATATTCCACGCCATGGACTGCTGCGAGTTGGGAGATTCGTCATCCGGAGGCCCGAACATCTGCAGGGCCGGGCCGTAGAAACGGTCGACCGCGTCCTGTGCCATCTTCTTCTGCGCTTTTGTTCCGTGGGACAGTTCGTAGAGAATCTCCCAGCCCTGCCGCTGATGGAAAGATTCCTCCTTGCAGATGCGAACCATCGCGCGCCCATACGGGCCGTACGAGGCGCGGCACAGCGGAACCTGGTTGCATATTGCGGCGCCGTCCACGAGCCAACCGATGGCACCCATGTCGGCCCAGGTCCGTGCCGGGTAGTTGAAGATCGACGAATACTTGGCCCGGCCAGAGAGTAACTGGTCATTGAGGACCTGCCTCGGCGTCCCCAGGGTCTCGGCGGCTGAGTACAAATACAGGCCGTGGCCGGCCTCGTCTTGGACCTTGGCCATGAGAATTGACTTGCGCTTGAGGCTCGGGGCACGCGTAATCCAATTGGCTTCCGGCTGCATTCCAATGATCTCGGAATGCGCGTGCTGCGAGACCTGACGGGTCAAAGTCTTTCGGTATGCCTCGGGCATCCAGTCCCTCGGCTCGATGCGGGAGTCGTCCGCGATGAGCGCGTCGAAGCGTTCCTGCTCAGGGGCGACGGCGTCGTCGATGTGGGTCATGACGTCCTCCAATAAATAATAACCGAACGTTCGTTCAGGATATAGGCATGCGATGTGGTCGTCAACACACGATCGCCCCGGTTGACACACTGTCAATTTAACGATTCCCTACTGAACATTCGGTCATATAATGTGAGGAGAACAACATGCCAGATCATCCGATGCTGGCCAACGATCGGACCTCGGAGTGGTTGGGCATCCAGGTGCACCGCTCGGAGTACGGTCACGCGGTCATCAGCATGACGCTGCGGGAGGAGATGCTCAATGGATTTGGGATCGCCCACGGCGGCATGGTGTTTTCTCTGGCGGACACTTGTTTCGCCATGGCCTGCAATGACCCCGCCGGCGATGGAAGCACCATTACCGTTGCCCAAGGGGCCCAAATCGACTTCGTCAAGTCCGGCCGGCCAGGCCAGGTCATGACTGCAGAAGCCATAGAGATAGCCCGCACCGGTCGTAGCGGTCTCTACGACGTCACGGTCACGGCTGACGACGAAGTCATCGCCCATTTCCGCGGACGCAGCCGGACCATCCCCCAACGTCAGAAAGCGTGAACCCCTTGACTACTTATTCCATCGAGAACCCTTATTCCCCCACAGCTTCGGCGGACCCCTCACAGCCTGACCCCGAAGAATTGATGAGCCGGGACGAAATCGAGTCTCTGCAATTCGAACGCCTCAGGTGGACACTGCACCATGCCTACGAGAACGTCCCGGCCTACCGGGATCTCTACGACGAGCACGGCGTGCATCCCGACGATTTCAAAGAACTCGGAGATCTCAGCAAGTTTCCATACACGGACAAGGAATTCCTGCGAAAGGCCTACCCCTTCGAGTCCTTCGCCGTACCGATGAGCGACATTCGCCGCATCCACGCTTCGTCCGGCACGACGGGCCTGCCAACCGTCGTCGGATACACCCAAGACGACCTCGACACATGGGCCGGCCTGGTCGCTCGATGCTTCCGGTTCTCGGGCGTCCAACCCGGCCAGAAAATCCACAACGCATACGGTTACGGTTTGTTCACCGGCGGCCTCGGGGCACACTACGGCGGAGAGAAGCTCGGTTGCGCAGTGATCCCGATGTCTGGCGGTCAGACCGAGAAACAAGTTCAGCTCATCCGCGACTTCGAGCCGGACGCGATTCTCGCGACTCCCACATACCTTCTGGCAATCGCTGACGGGTTTCGCAAGGCCGGGATCGATCCCCGCGATACCTCGCTCAAGCGGGCTGTCCTCGGCGCCGAGCCGTGGACGGACGAGATGCGCCGCGAGATCGAGCGCACCTTCGACATCACCGCGTGCGACATCTATGGTCTCTCCGAAGTCATGGGACCCGGAGTTGCTGGGGAATCGGCCGTGACACGGGACGGCTCCCACATCTGGGAAGACCATTTCCGTCCCGAGATCATCGATCCCTTCGACGACCGCGTTTGCGAATTGGGAGAGCCCGGCGAGCTGGTCTTCACCGCGCTGACCAAACAGGCCCTTCCGATCATTCGCTACCGAACCCACGACCTCACCCGGTTGCTGCCCGGCACCGACCGTCCGGGGCACCGGCGCATGGGACGAATTACGGGCCGCTCGGATGACATGATCATTCTGCGTGGCGTGAACCTCTTCCCGACGCAGATCGAGGAGCTCGCGCTCAACCTCCCCGCGCTCGCACCTCATTTCACACTCGAAATCAGCCGTCCGAATCGCATGGATCAGATGACGGTCCACATCGAACGCCGTGAGGACGTCACTCATGAAGAGGCGGTCGAGGACGGCAAAACACTGTTGTCCGAAATCAAGACCAAGATCGGTTCGACGGCGCTGATCGACATCGCCGAACCGGGCACGTTGGCACGGTCGTCCGGGAAGATCCGTAGGGTCTACGACCACCGGAACAAGTAACCGGGCCGGGTTGCCGGATCTTCCGGGCTCTGTTCGTGCAGGTCCGTCCAGGGCCGGGTTGATCCGGTTTGTGTTCCCTCGAAGAGGGCTGACCGAGCTTCGGGACGGGTTGCTCCTTCAGAGACGTCCGCACTGAGACGGTACGACCCACTTATGCCGGAGGACCCTCCGCACGGGGCGGCGAGGCGGTAGCGTCGGGCCCGCCTCGTCGTCGGGTAATCTCGTGATGGACCCTGCAGAAAGCCGAGAAATCTATGCCCACTGTGCCCGCCACGAAAGACCAGGAAACCGGCGCGTCCGCTGCACCGAGCAACGGCGCACGACGAGGACGGCCCGGTTACGACCGTGAGAAGCTCATCTCGGTCTGTGTTCAGGTCTTCAACAAATACGGGTACGACACGACGTCCATGGGCACCCTCTCCGAAAACCTGGGGATCTCGAAGTCGGCGATCTACCACCATGTGAATTCCAAGGAAGAGATCCTCGAGGAGGCCTTGCTGAGAGCCCTCGACTCGCTTGAGAAGGCGATGGAGGACGTCCAGGCGACCGACGCTCGCGGCATCGACAAGCTCGAAGGCGTGATCCGGGGATCGATCCGCGTGCTCGTCGATCAGATGCCGTATGTGACCTTGCTCTTGCGCCTTCGCGGCAACTCACCCGTGGAGACTGCCGCTCTGGAACGACGTCGAAAGATCACCCGTACCGTGGAGAACCTGGTCCGCCAGGCACAGGAAGAGGGCGACCTCCGCGAGGACATCTCCGGCAAGTCGGCTCCACGGCTAATGCTCGGAATGATCAATTCGATCGTGGACTGGTACCAGCCGGAAGGCGAAGGAACCGTGGATATGCTCGCCGAGACCGCAGTCAAGATGGTTCTGGACGGTCTGCGGTCGTAGGTCCCGGGTGCGCTTTGGGTTTTCAGGAGTTCACGCTCCAGGCTTGCGCCAGACCTGACCGAGCGGACGGAACCTGCGCATGCCCCCCCCCTGAGAGCTGCACTCTCGCGGATAACCCCTGAAGAATACCCGTGTTGTGTTTCTGAAGTCTTTGGACGTTTAGCTTTCATTCAGGATCTGACCGATGGTTTTCATCGGACAAGGTGCCGACATTCTTTTTGTGGGCTCCCTTGAGGCAACAGATCGACGCTGTGGGCGTCGGAGGACGAGATTGGGTACGGTGAGTCCCATCATCGCGCCGGATGATCTTCCGTCCGATGCTTTCAACCTAGGCCTGGGCCTAGGGGGGGGGGGGCATTGCCCGGTGTTCGAGAAGGTCCATTCCACTTACTTACGCTTCACTGGAACCTTGTAGATGGCGCCCGTGGTCACTCCTTCTTCGAGAACTTCGAGCGAACGGCCACGTGTTTCCGGGACCTGGGTCCGAACGAAGATGAGTGCAAGGACGCCTACACCGAAGAACAAGAAGAAGACCGTGGACATCCCGAGGTTGTCAATCAACGACGGGAAGGTAAGCGAGAGAACACCGTTACTCATCCAGCCGCAGAAGACAGCCAGGCCGTTGGCGACACCTCGCATATGAAGAGGGAAGACCTCCGCGAGATAGACCCACACAGCAACATTGAGAAAGGTCTGCATGGAGGCCACAAAACCCACGATCAACACGAGCAGAATCCACGGCTTGATGGCATTGCCTTCCGGAATGATCATCGACGCAATCCCGATGAGGAGGTGAAACACGGTGGTCAGAGAGATGCCAAGCGTAAAAGTGGTTCGACGATCCACGCGATCCATCATGTAAAGCGCGGTGAATCCCCCGATCACCGCAACGATGCCCGGTGCAATATTGGCGATCAATGCTGCGTTTTCCCCGAAGCCGGATTGGATCAGCACGATCTGCCCATAAAACATGATCGTGTCGATACCGGTGATCCTTTGCATGATGGCCACACCGATACCGACCAAGAGTATACGGAAGAGCCATTTATTCTTGAGGATGGCACCGAGACCTGTGCGCCGGTGTTTCTCGTCCTGTGCGGTGGTCTGAACGTCTTCCAGCTCAATTTCCGCCCGACTTTCGGGTCGAACCGATCGGAGCACCTCCAGGGCTTGGTCTCTCCGACCGTTCTCAACCAACCACCGTGGGGATTCCGGCATACGGAGCATGCCAACGAATAGACAGACCGCAGGTATGGCACTAATGGCAAACATCAGGCGCCATATGCCGTCTAGATGGCCGAGCGTGCTCCCCAAAATCGCGTTGATCACGAAAGCAGAAAGCTGACCGATCACAATGGCCACCTCGTTCCGCCCAGCAATCGACCCTCGAATCTCAAAGGGAGCGAGTTCGGCCAAGAACACCGGAACCACGGTTGACGCGCCACCGACACCGAGTCCGAGGAAGATCCTGCCGAGCACCAGTAACGCGAGATTCGGCGTTGCGACCACCAAAACCGACCCGGCAAAGAAGAGCACGGACAAGGTGATGATCGCTATGCGACGACCCTTCGCATCGGCCAACCGACCGCCGAAGAAGGCTCCGAATGCGGCGGCGAACACCAATGCGCTGGTGGCGATTCCCTCCGTGATCGACGTCAGCCCGAGCTCCGCTGACATCGGCCGGAGGGCCCCGTTGATCACCCCTGTGTCGTATCCGTAAAGCAGGCCACCGAAGCAGGCCACCGTGGAGATGAGGCCGAGCCTCTTGCGATATGGCCCAGGAGTTAACGGTGGGAGAGTCCGCGAAGACGAAGGATCCTGATCGATTGACATAACTGTCCTTACACGTGGAGAAGATCGGACGTGGGATGGGGCCTCAGCGACGCTGCCGTGGCTTAGTCAGGACCTACTCATGGCCCGGTTGTCGCGGCGGAGTCGCGCCGAGGTCAGGCACTGGGGCTGACCCCAGATGTACCTCCATGTCGTCAAAGCTGGGTGGCTGGGCACGAGCCGTGACCGGTTGATCGAGGTAGAACACGGCGGTTGAGGATATGTCGTCGTGCAGAGGCAGGTACCGCCACCCGCTTCTCCATCCCAGAGCTTGAATGTCCACACTGATGTCCCGGTGAAAATAGATCGGGTCCTGTATATGCCACCGGTACATGCCGAAGCGCTGTTGGCTCGCGTAAAGCCCGTCGGGACGGATCACCTGAGGCATTCCGAGGTACGGCGTCGAAAAAGCGGTATATCCCTGGCCCGGGACGTCGAAGTTCCACGCTCCACCGAAATAGTCTTCGGTACCGGTGCCACAGATGGTGGGGAAATCACGGTCTCCGTCGAGATAAAACTTGATTTCGCCTTCGCCCCACCAGCCACTCGAATTGCTTCCCCACGCGATGTAGGTACCGGCGTAGTGACCGGCGCCTTCCACTCCCTCGAGTATGGTGTGGGTCGTTTTCTCGGCCAGAGGATTGCTGCGCCGCCACTGAGCGTGGAAGTACGCTTCTTCCGAATAGTCCCCACCGATTTCGTAGGTCACTTGGTAATAGACCGTCACGGTGACCTCGGAGGTGTTTTCGAGCGCGAGGCGGGCGGATTCTTTGAAAGGCATAGGCCAGTAGGCGTTGAATCCACCCTGCGGATTGGAAGTCACGGGGAGGGAATTCACCTGCGAAAACTCTCCCCATCCGTTGCAGAAGAAGTCACCGTAGGGAACCTCGACCGCGGGCTCGATGGCGCCGTCCCAGAAGGCCCGGAAGATCAACGTACGCCAGTGATCGCTGTGCGTTGTGAGCCAGATGTGCGTTATGCAGCCGGGCTCAGAAATTCTCGCCAGATCCACGGTGTGCCCCGGAGCTATGTCGATGCTGGGCGAAACTTTCCATCCCTGACCAAGATCCCTCGAGGCAGCAGCGCCGGTACCCTCCGTGGCTCGACCTCCGCCACCGGGAGCGCCGTCAAAATTTTCCGGACTGATTGATCGCGTCGAGATTGTTCGATTGAGCTGGGAGATGGCGGCTAGATAGGTACCCATGTCGGTAACCACGCTTCCTTGAACGAGAATACTCACTGAGAAATCGATTACCGACACCATATGTGCCAGATCACGGAGGGTCAATAGGTTTTTTCGGAAGACAAGGCGTCCTTCTCAGGTGCCATGAGTAAACGATTTATCACAAAGTGACAAGAGGCAGCAGCGAGTCGATCTCCCCTCGAACTCTTTCTAGCGATCGACGGCAGGTCCACCCGCGGTCGACTCGCGTACGATCACCTTGGCGCGCAATAGGGTGGTGCGCGGCATCTCTGCAGGGTTTGAGATGCGGTTGATCAGCATCTCTGCGGAGAGCCGGCCCGTTTCCCGAATAGGTTGTTGAATCACGGAAATGGACGGACTTACGAGTCGGGTCCAAATATCGTCGTCCGTCGAGAGCAGAGCCGGCGCATCCGCCACTCCTCGCACAGACTGGAACGCGCCCGCCGACATCCGATTATTTGTGACGAAGACGCAGTCGACCTCTGCCTCTTTCAGGATCTCGGTCATCGCGTCAGCCCCGGATCCAATATGCAGGTCCCCCCGATAGAGGACCGGCTCCCTGGCGATCGGGCCGGCATCGCCCGATGAAACCCCTCCAGACCATGCCTGGAAGAAACCTGTGACACGATCTTCGGTCGCCGAAAGGGTGCTCGGACCTGTAATGCATGCGGGCTTGCGAAATCCACGTTCCCGCAAATGCATTGCCGCTCTTCTCCCTGCATCCACGTTGTCCGTTGCAACGCAATCCACCTCAAAATCGGGGAGGCGGCGATCCACGAGTACTACCGGGATGCCCGCATCCGTCAGAGGCTTAAGACCTGAACGGCTTTCGTCAGAGGGAATCGCGATCACTCCGGCCATCTTTCGGGCAATGATTTGCCCGAGATACAAGCGCTCTTGTTCGGGATCGTTGTCCGCATGGCACAACATCACAGAGTATCCGGCTCCCCGCACAACCGCCTCGACCTCGCTGACCACCTGGGTGAAATACGGGTTGTCGGCATCGGGAATCATGACCGCAATCTGCGAACTATTCCGAGCCCGCAGTGACCGACCGGCGACATTCGGAACATATCCCGTTGCTTCCACAGCCTCGCGTACCCGCCGGACGAGGATCTTGTCGACGTTAGCGGCACCATTCATGACTCGCGAGACCGTGGCCGATGAAACCCCTGCCCGGCTTGCGACGTCACGAATAGTCGGCTCCGACCGGGGCATATGTACTCCGAACATTCTGGTTATGGTCATGCCGTCTCCGCGATTCGGCCACGGCAAGTTTCCTCACGAATGGGACCGAGATACTTCGTGTCCCACCTGCCCATAATAATCAGGCGACGTTGACCTCACCACACAGGTGAACCGTCACACCAATGCGCGCAAAGAAAGATGCTTTTGCCGTCAGTGCACGATCAGCCGCGTCGGCGTCATCCCCATAGACCACCTGAACGTGATTGGCCTTGTGTCGAGCCATGAACTGGTTTCGGTCAACTCCGTGTAAGACGACGTTGGCTATGGGCCACTCTGGGTTCGTTGACTCCTTACGTCGCCGCGTTTCGTCGGCCGGAAGATCAACAACGCTCCCCCGCCCGATATCAATATGCAGGCCGCCATCTTCGATGTAGACCCTAGACCACACGATTTCCCCGGGCTTGGAAACGCCGTTGATTGTGGATCCTCCCGCCGGGAAGAAGACAGGGTTTTGGCGCCACCCCTCGGCGTTGTGATATCCCTCCGGCAGGTGAGAAGGGGGAACCGATCCGGAGATCTCGTAAATCCAGACATATTGTCCCTCGTGCTCACCGCCCCATCGGACGTCATGCAATGTCGTTGCGGGATCCATCCCCATGGCGCTCCAGATGCGATTGGTCACGAGGGCATCCACAGCCACGCCCTCGTCCACTTCGTTAAAGTTGGGCAGGGCTTTGCCCTCCCACAGGACTCGAGAACCATCGCGACTTGTCACCGGGGGCCGGTACTCGTTATTGAGGAGCCCCTCCACAAGGTCCGAAGCCGGGCACACGTCTTTGAGCCCTTGTTGGTATTGGATTCCCACGGCGTCCAGCCCAAAGTCGTCGGCGATGCGCAGCGCAGCGATGTACATCTTGTACTGCAGACGCAGCTGGCCCTCCGTGAGTTCGGTGGCCTCATCGTCGCCGAGCCGAAAAGTCATGCCCTCGTCGATAAGCCAGCGGCCAATCGCATTTGCCTCCTCATCAGATACGGTCTGCATTTCCGCCCACAGGGCTGATTGAGATAACCGTTCCTTGTACATACCTATCTGGTTGAGCAACGCGTCGTCGAAAATGGCGTTATACATGCCCATGCACCCCTCGTCGAAGATGCCCATGATGGCCTTGTCGGCAAGGAGTTGATCACCCAGTACCTCCCCCAATCTCTTCTCTTCGCTATCCACGAGCTCGGGGAGATCGCGGACATGCGATGCATCGTGCGTGACGCTCCCCGTATCAAGCCACTCGTGGACACCGCTTCGGAACCAATCATCCGTACCATCGACAGTCCACATCGTGGAGTATTCAGTCCCCATCTTTGTCAGACTGGCGTTGAGGTTAAGCAGGCCCACCAGGCCCGGCCACTCGGGGGCAAAATTTGCGACGGTGAGAATCGGACCTCGGTGTGTGCGCAAGCCCGCGAGGACGTGGTGGCTGTACTGCCAATTAGCGGTAGCGACGATGAGCGGCGCATCCGGAGGTATGTCCTTGAAAACTTCAATCCCCATCCGCTGAGAACGGATAAACCCGTGTCTGCGCTCTTCGTCCGGCCTAAATCCGCGTTGAATCGACCATCCCGATTCTTGGACAACATCGGTCACGATTCGTTCAAGCTCCTGCTGAGCTGGCCAGCTCGCGGTGTTGGCACTTTCCCGTAGGTCACCGCTAGGAATAAGGATCACGGTGCGAGCGGGCGTAGTCGCGGCGGACGAGAGCTTTGGGAACCTGTAGTCGCTCTGAAATTGGTCAGTCATGAATGCTCCTTGATCCGCGGTGACTCTTCGTAACGTCGAAATGTACAACGCTGTGAGATAACGATTACTTGCCAGAACCGTATGCTCACCCGAAGCCCATGTCAACGAAACATCGGTTTTTCTTGCAACCAAATCGGCCTATACTCCTGGTATTTCAGGGGTTTGGTGCGTGGGCGGGATGTTTTTAGGCGATATCACCTCTTGCCACCCTCGCGTGAGCCCAACTACTCTGTGGTGAAATCAATAAATCGATTTCCTATTCATGGGCACGACACCATGAGGCGAGCCACCTTAGGCCATCCTGTTCCCTCGCTCTCCCGTACAAGCCCAACGGCGCCGGCACGACTGACCCACGCCCCACAAGCACAGTTCCCAGTATTCGCCAGGTAAGCCCTCGAGAAAGGCGTCCATCGTGAGATTCAGAAACAGACTCATTAACACCAAGGTGGTTTTCATCTTGGGCGCCTTGGGCGCTCTTCTCTTCGGTTACGACAACGGGATTGTTGCCGGAGCCATTCTTTTCATACCTGATGAGATCCCGCTGACGCCATTGATCGAGGGGATGGTCGTCAGCTCGGCCGTGATTGGCGCCATGATTGGTGCAATTTCCAGCGGGCCTGTTGCGGATCGCATTGGCCGCCAACGCGTTCTCCTGGCGGCCTCGGTGGTATTCCTGATTGGTGCCGCGGGATCAGGTTTTGCACCTACTGCCGCCGTTCTCGTGACCTCTCGACTCATCCTCGGGCTCGGAATTGGCATCTCATCCGTGGTGGTTCCTCTCTACCTGGCCGAGATGGCTCCCGCGGATAAACGCGGCATTGCAACCTCAATGAATCAATACATGGTCATCATCGGCACAGGGGTTGCTGGCGGTGTCGCGTTTACTTTGTCCTTCAGCGGATCCTGGCGTTGGATGCTCGTGATCGGCGTTTTCCCTGCCCTTGTACTTCTCGGCGGAATGCTTTTGATGCCGGACACACCGCGCTCCCTGGTCCGCCGCGGAGACCCGGAGATGGCCAGGTCGGTTTTGCATCGTTTGCGCGAGAATCCCGAGGAAGCCGAAGAGGAATTCGCAGAGATCACGGAATTGGCCAACGATGACCCGGATCAGCAGGCCTCTCCGGCTGATCCTTCCAACGCCGCGTTGGCTCGGGCCAAAGGACCCGGCAAGTTCAGTGAACGATGGGTCAAAAGGCTCTTGGTGGTAGGGGTGCTTCTAGCGGTATTCCAGCAAGTCACGGGCATAAATGCAGTGGTCTACTACTCTCCAACCGTGCTCACAGATCTCGGACTGACACCCACACAATCGCTGTTGTTCTCATTCCTCAACGGCATTCTGAACATCGTGACCATCGCAGTCACGGTTCAGCTCAAAATCGTGGATCGTCGAGGCCGCAAACCCATGTTGCTGGCTGGTTTGGCGGGGCTAGTCATTAGCACGGCAGCCATCGGACTGGTGACCATCTTTGGCGCGCCGGGTACAGCCACTCAGATCGTGGTCACGATTCTTGCATTCGTCGTCTTCACCAACGTCTTCTCGGCAACCTGGGGCCCGGTGCTTTGGGTCATGCTCGCAGAGATCTTTCCGTTGCGGATCCGCGGATTCGCCATGGGCATCGCAACACTTTTCAATTGGCTGGCGGCGTTCGCCGTATCTCAAGCCTTTCCGATCCTTCAACACGGAATCGGGGCCGGCCCGATCATGATCGCATTCGCGATCATCGGCGTGATCATCATGCCCATCGTGGCGCGCTGGGTTCCGGAGACAATGGACCGAAGCTTGGAGGAACTCGAAAACGACTTTCGAACGGGAGCGACACCGATAGTGGATCGGTAACCCCAAGAACACATGAGAACGCAAACCAGCCGAGCTGGCGCCACGTGGCCCGAAATCGGCGAATCTCAATCTCAGCTGCCTTCCGGAATACCCGCGACGAAATCGCCAGGGAACGCGCCCGGGCAGTGAAAGAGCTCATCGTTCTGCTGCGCGTCACTGATTTCGATGCTGACGCCCTTCGACCTCTCGAAGCTCGCAAGATTGCCGAGACCGCACACTGGGGCACCAGGGAGGAATCCCTCGCCTGCACCCGCCCGGTGGGTGCAGGGCCATGTTCCAAGAGTTCGATGCGCTGGTGGCCAAGGATGATCGCTGCTGCGTGGATACTGGGGCCGGGCACTCCCGTCGTCGCAACCGTAACGGTCTCATTCAGATCAAATCTGCGCTCGAGGGTAAAGCCAAGGCCGTCGCACCACATCGACAACGCGATATCCACGTCGGGGTCGGCTAGTCCAACATGATCCACTTCGGAAACGATAGGCGTGTTCAGCCCACGATTCTGACCCATTCCACTGATGGATGTGAGGTCCTCATAAACCTCAGCTCAATTGGTCGACCAGGGGATAAGGATTCGGGGCAGAGAGCATCCGGAGCCTACGCTTCAATTGGCAGGAGGTTGGCCTCAAAGCTCGACGATGCCCCCCGAAGACGTCTCCGGCAAGCCGGCTCCGCGACTGGTTCTCGGAATGATCAATTCGATCGTGGACTGGTAGCAGCCGGAAGGCGGTGCCGAATGCCGCCTTCCGACTGAACCTCCATCTCCACCGCCCCGGAGGCCTACTCCTTCTCGACCAGCGTCAGCACGTCGTACGTCGCCACGACCTCGTCGTCCTGGTTGGTCAGGCGGACGTCCCAGGCGACCTCGCCGTAGTCGTCCGTGACGCGCGGGGTGATCCGCTTGGCCGTGAGGGTCACGCGGAACGAGTCGTCATAGGTGACGGGCGTGATGAACCGCAGGTTCTCCAGGCCGTAATTGGCCAGGACCGGCCCCGGTGCGGGCTCCACGAACAGGCCCGCGGCCCACGAGACCAGCAGATATCCGTGGGCGACGCGGCGCGGGAAGAACGGATTGGCGGTCGCGGCCTCCTCATTGGTGTGCGCGTAGAACGTGTCCCCGGTCGACTCCGCGAATTCCGTGATGTCCTCCAAGTTGACCTTGCGCAGGTCGGAGCGGAACTGGTCGCCGATGCGAAGTTCGGCCAGTGACTTGCGGAACGGATGCGTGCCGGTCCCGTTCTCGACGTCCTCGCGGGTCACGGTCTGCGCCGTCGCACCCCAGTGCCACATGCCGGTCACCCCGGTCAGCAGGTCAGGTGAACCCTGCACGGCCGTGCGTTGCATATAGTGCTTGACGCCACGGACACCGCCGAGCTCTTCGCCGCCACCAGCTCGACCCGGCCCGCCGTGGACGAGTTGAGGCATCGGCGAGCCGTGGCCCGTCGAGGTCTTGGCGTCGTCGCGGTCGAGGAAGAGCACGCGGCCGTGATGAGCACCGATCCCGGCAGCGAATTCGCCCGCGGTCAGGGGATCGTGAGTGCACACCGTGGCAACCAACGAGCCGCCCCCGAGGGCAGCGAGCTCCACGGCTTCCTCGATGTCGCCCGAATACCCCAGAACCGAGGTAACGGGACCGAATGCTTCGACGCTGTGCGCCTCGCGTGTGCGTGCATCGTCGAATTCGAGCACCGTGACGGGGAAGAACGCGCCCTCGGCCGGAACTGTATCCAGTGCGTCCGGTCCGCCCACGCGGACGGATCCGCCGGCGTCGACGAGCCTGCGCACGGCCTTGAGCACTTCTTCGCGCTGCTCAGGGGAGGCCAGCGCGCCGACCGTCGTCGCTTTGTCCCGCGGGTCACCGACGACGCCGCGCTCGGCAATGCGGACCTCGAGCGCGTCCACGACCGGTCTGCGCATCCTGTCCGGAACGATGACCCGGCGGATCGCGGTGCACTTCTGCCCAGCCTTAGCCGTGATCTCGAGGACCACTGACTTGATGAACGCCGCGAACTCCGGGGAATCCTCGGTGACGTCAGGTCCCAGGATGGCCGCGTTGAGCGAGTCGGTCTCTGCCGTGAACCGGACCCCTCCCTCAATCACGTTCGGATGCTGGCGCAGCGAATTCGCGGTCGCCGCCGATCCCGTGAAGGCCACGTGATCACGCATGTCCAGATGATCCAAAAGATCCCGAGCCGAGCCGGAGATCAACTGGATCGACCCTTCAGGCAGCAATCCCGACTCGACCATGAGTCGCACGCATTTTTCCGAGACGTAAGCGGTTGGTGTGGCGGGCTTGACCACGGTGGGCATCCCGGCGATGAACGCCGGGGCGAATTTCTCGAGCATTCCCCACACCGGGAAGTTGAACGCGTTGATCTGCACGGCAACACCCGGCAGACGGGTGTAGATGTGCTCGCCGAGGAAGCTGCCGTCACCGGAGAGCTGTTCGACAGCGCCGTCGACGATCACATTGGCGTTGGGCAGTTCACGGCGGGCCTTGGACGAGAACGTGAAGAGCGTACCGATGCCACCGTCCGTGTCGATCAGATGGTCCTTGGCGGTTGCACCGGTCAGGTAGGAGACCTCGTACAGCTCATCCTTGCGCTCGTTGAGGTACATCGCGAGTTTTTTGACGATCAGTGCTCGTTCATGGATGGTCAGCTCGCCCAGAGACTTCTGGCCGTTCTCACGTCCGTATCGGATGACCTCGGCAGTATCGATACCGTCGGTGCTGACGCGCACCACGGGATCACCCGTCGCCGCATTGACGACGTCGACGGCTCGCTCCGGCTCGTCCGGGCGCCACCATTGCCCTCGCACGTAACTCGGCAATATCTCGGTGGCCTGGGTGGTTGTAGCCTCGTATCGGGTTTGGGTGGTCACGGGTGGATTCACTCCCTGCAATAAATTAGCCGAACGTTCGGTCAGTAATTAGTGTCAGAATAGCCCACGTCACAGTCGCGTGCCACAACGCGGCCCGGCACAAAGTCATGAGGAGGTCTCATTGGAGAACCAATCAGTCAACGCACAAGGCCAGGCAACCGGAACGGAACCGGATTCAACACGGCTGGTGGGCCGCATCGACCCGGGCGAACTCGACCACAAGCTCAACATCGAATTCGAGGAGCAGACGCCGGAACGAGTAGTGGCGACCATGCCGGTCGAGGGAAACCGCCAGGGACACGGAATCCTGCACGGCGGAGCATCAATCGCCCTCGCAGAATCGACGGGCTCCTGGGCGGCCGTGTTGCACGCCGCCCAATTCGGGAAGATCGCAGTCGGAATTGAGGTCAATGCAACACACCACTCCTCGGCAACCGAAGGCACCGTGCGGGCGGTTGCGACGCCGATCAAGCTGGGGCGCTCAATGACCAGCCACGAAGTCGTGATGACGCACGTCGAGACCGGTCGGCGTCTCTGCACCGTCCGGATCAGCAACTACCTCAAGCCAGCACCGGAAGGATTCTTCGACTGAGGCACGCCCAGACGTACCGGGCGTTGCGTGCATATCGGGCCCTGAGATGATCCGATGCGCACGTTACGTCCCGATATACGGGTCGAGGCGCTACTCGTACGAGTAGAAGCCTTTCCCGGTCTTCTTGCCCAGCTCACCGCGTTCGACCATGTCTCGCATGAGTTGCGGCGGACTGAAACGCGACCCCAGCTTGGACTCCAGGTATTCGGCGATGTCGAGACGCACATCCACACCCACGATGTCGGTCAGCGCCAGGGGGCCGACCGGATGCTTGTATCCCAGGGTCATCGCATGATCGATATCCTCGGGCGAGGCCACCCCCTCCTCGACCATGCGGATCGCCTCCAGGGACAGGGCAATTCCAAGTCGCGAGGACGCGAAACCGGGGGCATCGTGCACGGTCACCGGGGTCTTGTTCAGCCCGGCCACCCACTCCTGGGTATGGCCCTGCAATTCCTCCGAAGTTTTCTTCCCGACGACGACCTCTACGAGCTTGGAAGCCGGGACCGGGTTGAAAAAGTGCAGTCCGCAGAACCGTTCGGGACGCTCCAAGGTTTCGGCCAGCCCGTCCACGGACATCGAGGATGTATTGGTCGCGAGCCACGAATTCTCGCCCACATTCGACTCTGCCCTGCGAAGGGATTCGACCTTGAGATCCCAGATCTCCGGAACGGCCTCGATCACCAGCTGGCGGTCGGCAAAGGCGGAAGCATCGGTCGCGGTCTCCAGTTTCTTGGCCCACTCGTCGGCTTCTCCGCTGATCTTGCCGCGCTCGACGGAAGCCCGGATGTCTTTCTCGATGCGAGCTCGAGCGGCTTGAGCGGCGTCGTCATCGACCTCGACGACGGTCACTGCCGCACCTGAGATCAGGAACGCATGCGCGATCCCGGCCCCCATGCGGCCACCGCCAAGTACTCCTACGCGTTCGGGAACTTGCTGCTTGTCATGCGCGCTCACTTAGCTGCGCTCCTTCCTGCGGTCCAAGAAAGACTGCATACGGTCGAATTTGGCGGGAGATTCGAACAAGACCGCCTGGGCGAGCTCGTCAACGTATGGATGCGCCTCCCGAGGCATATGGAAGACGCCTTTGGCGATCCGGACCGCGAGCGGATCTTGCTTGGCGATTCGATCGGCCAGACCGTCGGCGGCTTCGAGCAGATCCTGTGATTCGTGAATTTCGGTAATGAGGCCCGCCCTGAGGGCCTCTTCGGCACTCAGCGTGCGCCCTGCGAACAGAAGCTCCTTGGCCAGCGGTTCTCCGGCGAGTTCCTTGAGCCGCCACATGGCCCCGGCGGCTGCCACGATGCCGAGGCCGGTCTCCGGCTGGCCGACCTTGATCTCGGGTGTCCCGATGCGAAAATCTGCGGCCCAGGCGAGCTCGGCACCGCCACCCAGGGCGTAGCCGTCGAGGGCCGCGATCACGGGCATCGGAAGGCTCCCCAATCTCTCGAAGAGCCGCGAATTGATTCCACGCAGTGCATCGTCCCGGCGCCGTTCACGCAACTGGGCGATATCGGCACCGGATGCGAAGATGCCTTTTCCGTTCACCTCGGTTCCGGAGAGGATCAGGATTTTCGGTTCGGATTCCAGGTGCGCGCAGACCCGGTGCAACTCGTCGATCATGGTCGCGTCGATCGCGTTGCGAACCTCGGGCCTATTGAGGCGAACGTGGAGTCGGTCTTCGCGCTCCTGGATGTCGATCGCCGTGAATTCACCGGTCAATTCCATGGTCTATGCCCTTTCGAGGAGGAGAGCGGCGCCCTGTCCGACGCCGATGCACATGGTCGCGAGGCCCCTGGAAGCACCCTCGCGCTCCATTCGGCCCAACAGCGTGATGGTGATTCGGGAGCCGGAAGAACCGAGAGGGTGTCCCAACGCAATCGCTCCTCCATCCCTGTTCACGAGGTCCGGATCCAGGCCGAGTCTACGGATCGAGGCGAGCGACTGAGTCGCGAAGGCTTCATTGATTTCTATGGCGCCCAGGTCCTCGACGCCCCAGCCGGAACGATCCAGGACCTTCTGACTCGCCGGGACGGGCCCGATGCCCATGATTTCCGGAGGTACACCGGCCGACGCACCATCCACAATCCGGGCGCGGACCTCCAACCCGTATTTCTTCACGGCTTTCTCGCTAGCGACGATAATCGCCGAGGCACCGTCGTTGAGGGCCGAGGAGTTACCGGCCGTGACCACGGATCCGCCTTTGACGACCGGCTTCAGCTTGGCCAGAACCTCGGTAGTGGTACCCGGGCGCGGGCCCTCGTCGGTCTCGACCAGACTCACCTCGCCCTTACGACCGGTAACTTTGACGGGCACGATTTCGTCCGCGAACCTGCCCGCCCGGATCGCCGCGTTGGACTTCTCCTGGGAGCGCGCCGCGAATTCGTCTGCTTCCTCGCGCGTGATTCCGTCCACGCGAGCAACCTCCTCGGCGGTCTCCGGCATCGAATACGTTGCCTTGCCGTTGCGGGACAAAGGACCGTCCACAAATTTCGAATTCACGAACCGCCAGCCGATTGAAGTATCGAAGACCTCACCGGGCTTGGAGAAAGGTTTGGTCGGCTTTTCCATGACCCAGGGCGCGCGAGACATCGATTCAACGCCGCCGGCGACCACGATCTCCGCGGCACCAGCCTTGATCATTTGGGAGGCGATCGTGATCGCGGACATCCCCGAGGCGCATAGCCGATTCACCGTCATCCCCGGCACCGAGTCCGGGTAACCGGCCAGCAACCAGGCCAAACGGGCCACATTCCGGTTCTCCTCACCCGCCCCGTTGGCGTTGCCCAGGATGACTTCATCGACGTCGGCCGGGTCGATTCCCGCTTCCTCGACGACGGTGCTGATGCACAGTGCCGCGAGATCGTCCGGGCGAACCGAGGAGAGGGAACCGCCGTATCGACCCACCGGAGTGCGGGCTCCACCGACGAGGAAGGCTGCGGGCATTTCGGGCATAAGAACTCCTGGTGGGACAGACTTAGAATTACTGACCATTCGTTCACTAATATCGCATCCGGTGTGACATGCGTCAATTCCACTCCATTCGCATCGTGCGCCAGGGTTACGGACTTTGACGGTCCGCAGTTCATCTCCCGCAATAGTCCCTCGCGAGTTGGAGCCCTTGCAGCACACGGGATTAACTGGAGGGGAAAACCATCCAGAGCGACTGAGAGACCTGGCTCGATGACGTCGCAGCAACCCATCTCCACGGTGATCTTTCGCTCTGCCCGCAGGCGGAGAGATCCTCCGCGGACGAGCACGGTGCTAACGCCAGGATTCGATGGAGTGATTGATTGTGACCTCGGCGCACTCGACGGAACGCGCGCAGGAAGCCGGGACGAAAGCGGCTTCGGTTCGGTTCCACGGCGTCGGAAAGTCATTCCCGGGATCCAGGCGCGGCGCTGCCGGGTCCGAAGTTCTCCGTGACGTGAACTTCACCGCGGAACCGGGGGAAATCGTCGCGGTCGTCGGCCCTTCGGGCTGTGGGAAGTCGACTCTTCTGCGTGCAGCGGCCGGACTCGACGCCGCGAGCGCAGGATCCGTCACGATTGACGGAACGCCAGTGCGCAACATCGATTCCCGGTGCGCCGTGGGATTCCAGGAACCACGGCTGCTACCGTGGCGTTCCGTCACGGACAACGTTGCTCTCGGATTGCCGAAGAATGCGAGCAAGAACGGCGGACGCAGACGAGTCGCCGAGCTGATCGACCTTGTGGGTCTGGGAGAGCACGCGAGCCATCGCCCCGGGGAAGTCTCCGGGGGCATGGCGCAACGCGCGTCCTTGGCCAGGGCACTGGCACGCAACCCCAGGGTTCTCCTCCTCGATGAGCCCTTCGGGGCCCTGGATGCCTTGACTCGCCTGAAAATGCAGGATCTGTTGCTGGATGTTCATGGTCAGGACCCCACAACGGTTCTCCTCATAACCCACGATGTGGACGAGGCCCTGTACCTATCCGACCGCGTCGTCGTACTCGGCCGCACGGCACCGGGAGTACCGGCGGGGATTGTCGAAAGCGTTGAGGTCGGTTTGCCGCGTCCTCGTTCCCGGGAGGACGCGCAACTAGTCCGAATGCGCGGCCACCTCTTGGGTCTGCTGGGCGTGGACACCACCGCGCATGAGGCGTTTCAGGAAGTGTGACCCGCTGCGCCAACGCGGCCCGCGCCCATGGTTTCCTCGTTCATCCCCTCCTCGACTTCCTCGCAAGGACCCCAACCTCATGATCAACTTTTCCCGCCGAGACGCGGTGCGGGCCACCGGCCTCGGAGTCGTGGCATTCGCCCTGACGGGGTGCATGTCCGGCGAAGGCGCCGGACGCGGCGTCATCAACGCGGACGCGACCAGCAGCATTACCCTCGATTACGCGACGTACAATCCGTTGTCCCTGATTATTCGCAGGAAGGAATGGCTCGAGAAAGCCGCGGCCAATCTGGGGCAATCGGTCACGTGGCTCAAGTCGGCAGGTTCGAACAAAGCCAATCAGAACCTCATCGGTGCAGCTATAGACGTGGGGTCGACGGCGGGATCGGCCGCTCTTCTGGCGCGAGCGAACGGGGCTCCGCTCAAAACCATTGATCTCTTCTCACAACCGGAATGGTCGGCGCTCGTGCGCACGCCGGAATCGCCGATTCGACGGGTTGAGGATCTGGCAGGCCGGTCCGTCGCGGCGACGCTGGGGACGGACCCCTATTTTCTGTTGGTTCAGGCCCTCAAAGCTGCCGGCATGAGCACGGATGACGTCACGATCGTGAACTTGCAGCATGCCGACGGTCGGGCCGCGCTCGATACCCATCAAGTCGATGCGTGGTCAGGGCTCGACCCGATCATGGCGACCGCAGAAGACGAAGGCGGTGACGTCTTGTTCTACCGGAACCTGGAGTTCAACACGTGGGGCTTCCTCAACGCCCGGGAAGAGTTCCTGCAACAGAATCCGGAGGGTGCCCAGCTCGTCGTCGACGTTTATGCGTACGCCAGAGAGTGGGCACTGAAGAATCCGAGCGAGGCAACACGATTATTCGCCGAAGAAGCAGCAGTTTCCGGTGGGGTCGCTGAGAGAGTCTGGCAACGCACGCATTTGGACATCGATCCTGTGCCGGGCGAAGCTCAGCTCAAAGTACTCCGGAATGTTGCACCCATCCTCGTGGATTCCGGAGACGTCTCGGACCGCAAGGACGTCGACGACGCCGTGGCCAACATCATCGACAAGCACTACGCCGAGGCAGCGGATGCGCGTTGCGCGGCCACACGGATTGAGGGGAAGTAGAGCATGAAATTCCTTCCGAGAAATCGTTGGGCCGTAGGCGCCCTGGGCTTGGTCCTGCCGTTGATCATGTTGCTGGTGTGGCATCTACTCTCCTCGACCGGTGTTTTCTCACCGATTCAGCTTCCGACGCCATCGGCCGTGGTCGATGCCGGGGTCGAGTTGGTTCAGCGCCACGAGCTGTGGCAACACGTGGGGATCTCGACGCAACGGGTAATCCTGGGGTTCCTCATCGGAAGCGCCCTCGGGCTGGTGATTGGTGCGTTGATCGGTCTCTCACACTGGACGAACGTCTTGGCCGGTCCGACCGTGGGAGCGGTGCGAGCCGTGCCGTCTCTTGCCTGGGTCCCCTTGATGCTGCTCTGGGTCGGCGTGGGCGAGAACTCAAAGGTCATTCTCGTCGCGATCGGCGCGTTCTTTCCCGTCTACACCACAGTCGCCGGTTCGCTGAAACACGTCGACCGCCAGCTGATCGAGGCCGCCCGCTCATTCGGGATCACTGGCCTACGACTTTTCACAACGGTTCAGCTTCCGGCGGTCATGCCGTCCGTGGTCTCCGGTCTCCGACTCGCCCTGGCCCAGGCATGGCTTTTCCTGGTGGCTGCAGAACTCGTAGGAGCTTCGATGGGCCTGGGCTTCCTGCTGACCGATT
The DNA here is from genome assembly GCF_013394385.1 of Kocuria sp. TGY1127_2. Lineage (NCBI taxonomy): Bacteria > Bacillati > Actinomycetota > Actinomycetes > Micrococcales > Micrococcaceae > Kocuria > Kocuria sp. TGY1127_2. Next base: position 402,302 of record NZ_AP022834.1, on the reverse strand, counting down.
CGCAGAGCAACGGCCGAACCGACCGCCTGATTCTGGCGATCATTCTCTTGGCAATACTGGGCAAAATCACCGACGCCCTGGTAGGAATCTTTGAACGATGGACCCAACGCCGATGGGGCACCGCCCCGGCAGACGCGTAAAGGATCCGCAACGGATAGGAACGATCATGACTCTTCCGACAAATTTTGTCTTCTCGGACCCCCACAATCCGACTCCGAATCCCGCCACGATCTCCGACGCCGCCCGCGTTGATTTCTGGGAAAAACAGGCAGGGCGCCTGTCCTGGGCCGAACCCTGGCACACCGCACACCGGTTCGAGAAGCCGCGGCCCATAGGCACTGACCAGGACGGAGCACCGGAGTTCAGCGTGCCCGAGATCGCCTGGTTCGAAGGCGGCAGACTGAACGCGGCCTATAACTGCGTAGACCGGCACGTCGAGGCGGGACGCGGCCAGCACATTGCCCTGTACTTCGAGGGCGAGCCCGGGGACCGGGAGGTCTACACCTACGCTCGGTTGCAGACGGAAGTCTCCCGTGCCGCGAATGCTCTGCTCGATCTCGGAGTCGAGAAAGGCGATCGCGTTGTGATCTATCTTCCGGTCATTCCGGAGACCGTCATCATCACACTCGCCTGTGCTCGGATCGGGGCCGTGCATTCGCTCGTATTCGGCGGCTTCTCCGCCGAAGCACTCAAATTCCGTGTCGAAGACACCGGTGCCAAGGTTCTGGTGACCACGGACGGTCAGAACCGAAGGGGCAAGGTCGTTCCCGTGAAGCAGAACGCCGACGAGGCCTGCGCGGGAGACAACTCCATCGAACACGTCGTGGTGGTCCGTCGGACCTCGCGTCCTGGCCGCAAGACGCCCGCGGGTGTTCCGCTCTCCCCGTCCGACAAAGGCTTCCGTTCCAAGGACGAGCAAGCTGTGCCGTGGACGACGGGACGCGATGTGTGGTGGCACGACCTCATCGAGAGCGCATCCGATGTGCACGAGCCGGAATTCTTCGATGCCGAAACCCCTCTGTTCATCATCTACACCTCCGGAACAACCGGCCGCCCGAAGGGACTTGTCCACACGACGGGCGGCTACCTCACCCAGACGGCATACACTCATGCCCTGTTATTCGATCTCCTCCCCGAAACTCTGGACGAGGACGGAGAAGTCCGTCCGGATGAGCTTTCCGCGGAGAATGACGCGGGCAAAGTCGATTCCACGGTTCACTGGTGCACGGCCGATCTCGCCTGGGTCACGGCCCACACTTACGAGATCTATGGTCCGCTCCTCAACGGGGTATCCGAGGTGATCTACGAGGGGACGCCCAATACCCCGCATTTCGGTCGCCACTTCGAAATCATCGAACGATACGGCGTCACGAATTACTACACCGCCCCGACCCTCATCCGTTCCTTGATGGGCGCTTTTCCGCAGGGCCTTCCCGCGAGCTATAACCTCGCGTCCGTGCGGCTTCTGGGATCAGTCGGTGAGTCCATCAATCCGGAAGCCTGGCGATGGCTGCGCGACAACGTGGGCGCCGGTGAGGTTCCGTTCATCGATACATGGTGGCAGTCCGAGACCGGCGCGACCGTGTGTTCTCCGAGACCTCACGATCCGCAGTTCGCACCTGCCGGTTCGTTCTCGGACGATGCACCGCACACGCGGGTCAAACCAGGTTGCGCAACCCGGGCGGTTCCGGGGATTTCGACGCGGGTTGTGGACGAGTCCGGACAGGACATCGAGCCGTCGACTCAGGGATTCATCGTGGTGGACAAAATCGGTCCCTCGATGGCGCGCACCGTGTGGGGCAACCCTCAGCGGTACTTGGATTCGTACTGGAAACACTACGGCGACCGCGGTTGGTTCCTCGCCGGGGACGGCGCCAAGGTCGACGACGAAGGCGACACCTACATCCTCGGCCGGATCGACGACGTCATCAACATCTCCGGGCACAGACTCTCGACCATCGAGATCGAGTCGGCTCTGGTGACCCACGAAGCCGTCGTCGAAGCAGGTGTCTGCCCCGTCGAGGACGAGCTCACGGGGCACGCCGCCATCGCATTCGTGACCGTCGCCGGCGATCGGCCCCCGAATGAGAGTGAGCTCCGGGAGGCCCTGAGGGACCATGTGACCCGGGAGATCGGCCCCATCGCCAAGCCGAAGGACGTCATCGTGGTCAAGGACATCCCCAAGACCAGGTCGGGCAAGATCACCCGGCGCCTTCTCGGGGAGCTGTACCAGGGGCGGAAATTGGGAGATCGGTCTTCGCTTCAGAATGAGGAAGCGTTGGACCACATCGCCGAGGTGCTTACGCGACGCCAAACAGGCGAAGGGCCGCGCAGGTAGCCATCCCGAGGATCACGCAGATGAGAAGGGGAACTTTGACGATTGCGGCGATGATCCCGGCCGAAGTCCCGATGATGCGCGCCGGCCCGGCGACGTCCTGCCCCTCGAAGACCATGGTGGTCGCGGCGACTGCGCAGATCAGGACCACGGTGGCCCGGTCCATCCAGAGGCGAGCGGGCGTGGGTTCTTCGGTGTCCTCCTCCGTTCCGGACATCGAACCGATTCTCACGCCCACATAGCGCAGGATGTAGGTTCCGATGACCAGACCGGCCAAGGCGATCACAAAGGGAAGGGTGCTCATACTTCGCCTCCTTCGGCACTCGTGCGAGATGGGCGGATGTGGCCTTTGGCCCAGATGAATCCGGCCGCCGGAATCAGGATCACGAGCGACGCGACGGCTCCGAGCCCCAGGGGCAACACAGGAGTAGCCGAGATCGCGAGTATCGCTCCTCCGCCAGCGATGATTGCGACAAGCGGATTCTTGAGGTCCTGAACCACGAGGCAGAACAGAATGATGGGAAAGGCAGCGTCCAGGCCGAGGGCATCGGCGTCGACCACGGAACCGAGCAATTGGCCGAGTGCGGCGCCGCCTACCCATGCGGGAAACAGAAGTATGGCCATGACGACGAAATGCTGCCAACGGGCTTGACGGCCCCTCACCGATCGGGCAAAGGCGACGGTTTCGTCGTTGACCATGTGAGATGCCAGGAGTCGGCGCCAACCTCGGGGCACATACTCCCCCGCGCTGAGACCGAATGCGAAATTGCGGGAGTTGACCAAAAGCCCTCCCAATACCGCGAAGATCGGGGCTCCTCCCGCAGCGATCACGCCGACGAAAGTCAGCTCCGCCGCGCCACTGGTTGCCAAAGCCGCCAAGAGAACGGTTTGCCAGATCGCGAATCCCGAGGATTGCGACAGCGCACCGTAGGAAAGCCCCACCGCACCGAGGGTCAGGAAGATCGCCATCGCATTGCGACGCTGGGTCGGCGCCACGGTATCAGAGAATAACCGCGAGACCGTTCTATAAATCGAACGCATGGTTATTATGGTGCATCCTTGCCTAAACGTTCGTCAAGAAATACGAACGTCCAATATATTGATGATATGAACTTCGACGTCGAACTCCCCGACTCACGCGACACCGATGGGCCCGAGGAACCGGATGCGCAAAAACTGCGCATGGCGCAGGCACTCCAACGAGAGAGAGCCAGGCACGGTCTCAGCCTGAGCGAGGCGGCCAAGCGGGCCGGCGTCAGCAAGTCGACGCTCTCTCAGCTAGAGGCCGGATCGGGGAACCCCAGCGTCGAAACCATGTGGGCGCTGGCCACCTCGTACGGGGTGCAGCTGGCACAACTGCTCGACCCTCCCCGCGGCCGCATCTCCCTCGTGAGACTCCAGAATCTGCCTCAACTCCCCTCCTCGAATGCGAGCTATTCGGCCGCGCTTCTTTCCGCAGGCCAAGTGGGAGTGAGGCGCGATGTCTACCTCATCAGCGCCGAACCCGGCCGGGCCCGGGAATCCAGCCCCCACCCCACGGGAACCGTCGAACATATCGTGCTGGCAGCAGGAAGGGCACGGGCGGTTTGCGACGGAGAGGAAGCCGTGCTCAATCCGGGTGACTTCCTGACGTTCGCGGGCGACGTCGAACACAGTTTCGAGGCACTCGAGCCGGGCACGCGTGCGGTTTACGTCATCGACAGTTGATCGCTGTCCCTTCGCCAGTAATGACGTTCGCTACTGTTTGAGGACGGTGCCACTGCAAGCCGACGTCACCGCCGTGAACGGCCGCTGCTCACGTGCGCAACGACGCCCGCCGCACAATAAGCTCATCAACTGAGCCCTGCCCCGGCGAGCAAGTTCGAATCTTCCCGGGGCTGAATTCCCGGACAACACAAAGCCCGCATCCGAAACCGGATACGGGCCTTTGGCGGTTCGGGGAACGAATCTCAGAAATCTTCGGAATCGACGAACTGATTGCCGTCCCAATGGTGTTCCCGCTCTTGGCCGTCTTCTGAATACGTCATGGTCGGTTCCCCAGAGGGGTCGATATGCAACGATGCATTTTTGAAGGGGTTGGTCCCGCTGGGCATCGAATCATAGGAGTTGTATCCCTGATCGGTCGGGGTGAGTACCGTTACCCCGCCGTTGTAGCTGAGGTAAACGTTGCCATATTTGTCCACATTGGATCCGTTTTCGAGATTCCACACATCTGAGTTGGCCTGATCAACCGGTCTGGCGCCGAACCACAGAAGCTTTTGATTCGGATCCTCCACGTAGCCGACGGCCTTGTCATGTTGGTACAGGGCATAAGCGGCATTCCCTGCCGGCGAGCCGTTGTCGTCGGCGCGCTTGTTCCAGTACGGGATCACTGTCATCGGGCCGAACGCAGGATGTTGAACCTCAATGGTTCCGCCTTTTATGCAGGAACTCGCGCAAGGATCATCGATGACTTCCAATTGCCGGTGCTGGCCCGTGGATCCACTCGACGGGCTTGCCTCACCCGATGCGGAGCCCTCCGACGGCTCCGGCGAAGAGGTGTTCGTCTCAGCGGGCAGGCTGGCCACGCTGGAATCACTGGTTGCTCCTGTGCAGCCCGAAAGGATCGGCACGGAGAGAGAAACCAACAGCATGCCGACACCAGCGGTCCTGTATTTCGACGGAGCCACTGTCCCACATCCCTAAATCCATAACCGACCAGTGATAACGCTTATATTGAGAATTTCAAGCAGTTACCGGTAAGTCAACGGGTTTACCCCAGATTCGGCAGGAATCCACTGTCTGAGACGCCCCGGAATGGAATTCTAATAACCGAGTTTTGCGTTCTCCAGAACAGGGAGCGATTTTTCTGCTTGCTCGACCACGCCCAGATCCAGTTCGAGGACCTGCAATTCTTCTGCCTCGCCGAACGAGGCAATAACGTGACCGAAAGGGTCTGAGACGATGCTGTGTCCGACACCGGTCGGAGCCTTGGGATTGACGTTGACACCGGAGACCTTCGGGTCGGCCTGATCCACCGCGACGACGATCGTGTTGCTGTCCAGGGCGCGGGCACGAGCCAGGGTTTCCCATTGCTCCACCTTGCCGCTTCCGGCGGCCCATGACGCGGCCACCAAGGAAACCTGTGCGCCCTTGCGAGACAATTCGGCAAACAGCTTGGGGAACCGGATGTCGTAGCACAGGGACAAACCCACCGAGACTCCGCCGATGTTGACCACGAGTAAATCATTTCCAGGTGCCACGTCGTTGGACTCCGTGAAGCCGAACGCGTCGTAGAGGTGAATCTTGGCGTAATCGAGTCTCTCGCCCGAAGGCGTGTACACGGCCAGGATGTTTTGTACTTTGCCGTCCTCGGCAGGAGCGAATTCGCCAGTCACCAGGGAGATCTCTTGTTCCGCGGCGAGCCACTGCATTTCGGTCTTCCACATCTCGGCATGTTCGGTCGCTGCCGCGAAGAGGTCACTGCCGAAAGCAGTCATGGTAGCTTCCGGGAAGACGACGAGTTCCGCGCCTTCTTCGCGAGCGCGGCGCGTGCAATCCTGCACCTTGCTCAGGTTTTCGCTGACAATCTCGCTGCTGTTGATCTGCGCGATAGCAATTTTCATGCTGGCTCCTTACGGATAACGTCCTGCCTTCGAGCTTACGGCCAACGCCGACGAGGGGGCGCGCCTGGTGTAAGCAGCAATCTGTTTCTGCGCGTGCGCACAGGCGGTGACTGCTCCTTAGTCCAACAAGCTGCGCAGGATGTGCGCGGCGCCGTCGTCGTAAACCGACGAGGTGACCTCGGAGGCGACGTCGATGACTTCCTCCGGCGCCTGTCCCATGGCGACGCCGCGAGCGGCCCATTCGAGCATCTCGATGTCATTCCGGCCGTCGCCCATCGCAATGGTATGGGCAGGGTCGACGCCGAGATTCTTACGGATCTGTTCGAGGGCAGATGCCTTGGAAACTCCGTGAGCCGCAATATCCAGCCAGGGAGTCCAGCCCACCGAGTAGGTCACACCGTGCAGGCCTACTTCGTCGATGATTTCGGCGAAGGAGTCGATGTCCGTTTCGGACGAGAAAACCACCACGCGGACGGCTTCCATGTCGAGGATTTCCTCGAGGGAAACGGTCTGCGCCTCCATGCCGAAGCTCCGGTCCTGGAAGTGGGCTGTCGAGAAGAACGACCCATCAGCGGCCTCGAGAGCAAATTTTGCGCCGGGCAGTTTTTCGTGGAGAGCGGCGAGCGCCTTGGCCGGCCTGAAGGTCACGGCGTCGACGATTTTATAACCGTCCACGTGTTGCTTGCCGATTTCGAGTGTCACGCCGCCGTTGGAGCTGACCGCGTAGCCGGACTCGATGTCGGCGAGTTCCACGATCGGCAAGGTCGCACCCTTCGAACGGCCGGTCGAGACCACGATGTGGTGCCCTTCCTGGGCAACGGATCGAACGGCTTCCTTGACGTCTTCTGACATGTGACCGTCGTGGTCCACGAGGGTTCCGTCGACGTCGAGGGCCACCAGGTATTTCACCCCTGCTTCTTTGTGCCAGCGCACCTGCACCGGCGGGTGAATTGTTTCTTGAGTCATTATTTCCATACTTTCATCTGATCCACCCGTTATAACGGGTATGCACCGATTCAGCGAATTCGCGATGAATCGGCGGTTACGAATTCTCGTTAAATTGGGACGCCGCCCGACCTAGCCCAGGTTTCACCCCTGAGGAGCGACACGACGGGCAAGTTCGGACGGCGGCCGATTGCTGGACTATTTCTGCCCAACCACTGGGATGACCTCGAGCCCGCCCATATAGGGGCGCAGTGCTTCGGGGATGCGGACCGATCCGTCCTTCTGCTGGTGAGTTTCCAAGATCGCGACCAACCAACGCGTTGTAGCCAGCGTGCCATTGAGGGTAGCGACCGTCCGGGTTCCGCCCTTTTTCGTCTTGCCGTTGGCGGAGACCACGTCCGGCTTGCGCTCTCGAATGTTCAGCCGCCGGGCCTGGAACGTCGTGCAATTCGAGGTCGAGGTCAATTCACGGTATGTGCCTTGGGTGGGAATCCACGCCTCGCAATCGAACTTCCTCGCTGCCGAAGAACCCAAATCGCCGGCCGCAGTATCGATCACACGATAGGACAGGCCGCACTTGCCCAGCATTTCCTCTTCCCAGGCCAGCATTTTCTCGTGCATGCCTTCCGCTTCTTCTACGGGGCAGTACACAAACATTTCTGCTTTGTTGAACTGGTGTACGCGAATGATGCCGCGGGTATCCTTGCCGGCGGATCCGGCCTCACGTCTGTAACACGTGGACCACCCGAGATATTTCCGGGGTCCGCCGTCGAAATCGATGATCTCGTCCGCGTGGTAACCGGCGATCGCGACCTCGGATGTTCCCACGAGGTAAAGATCGTCCCGCTCGAGCCGGTAGATCTCGTCGTCGTGCTTGACGTTGAAACCAGTCCCAGCCATAGTCTCGGGACGGACGAGGGTCGGGGTAGTCAGCATCGTGAAGCCGGCCTTGGTGGCTTGGTCCAGTGCCATCCACAGCAAAGCCTGTTCGAGGCGAGCGACCGCACCTTTCAAGAAGTAAAAACGCGCACCGGAGACTTTGGCTCCTCTGGCCATATCGATGCCGTCGAGGAGCTCCCCGATCTCAAGATGATCCCGCGGTTCGAAGCCTTCGGAAGCGAAATCCCGGGGCTCGCCAACCGTTTTCAAGGTGACGAAGTCGTCCTCGCCACCGGTGGGGACGCCGTCGATGATGAGGTTCTCCATGCGGGAGAGGAGTTCGTCCTGAGCTGCCTGGGCTTCGTTCAAGGCATTTTCCGCGGCTTTGACCTTCTGTGAGAGCTCTTTGACCTCGGCCAGCAGGGCATTTTTCTCCTCGCCAGTGGCCTGGGAGACCTTTTTGCCGAAAGACTTCTGTTCCGCTCGCAGTGATTCGAAATCACTAATCGACTGCCGACGATTGGCGTCAGCTTCGAGGATGTGGTCCACGAGCTCGACGTCGGATTGGCGGGCACGCTGAGAAGCCCGAAACAGGTCTGGATTTTCGCGCAGAAGATTAATGTCGATCACGCCCCTTAACCTACCGCAACGCTCGCGAGGTTCCCACGTCGGATACATCGCTGTGGATAACGGTGACCCGAATTGGACACCCGATACGGTAGGCCCATGACGGAATTCGACACCATCCCAACGCCTCCAACCGACTTGACCGCGCCTACGCTTACGGGCACGTCGGTCCAGCTTGAACAGCTTTCCCTCGATCATTGCGAGGATCTTCAGGACGCAACCCGCGACGGCGAACTGTGGAACCTTTGGTACACCTCGGTTCCCCGACCGGAAGGCGTCGAATCAGAGATCCGCCGGCGTCTGGAGCTCCAGCGAAACTGGGCCATGATCCCTTTCGCAGCCCGTCGTCTCGCCGACGGCAAAATCACTGGCATGACAAGCTATTACGATCTTGACTGGAGCGCGCCGAGGGTCGATATCGGATACACCTGGAATGCCGCGTCGACGCAACGGACCGGGATGAACATCGAGTCGAAGAAACTCCTGCTCACCTATGCCTTCGAAACCCTCAAGTGCATCAGCGTGCGCTTCGAAACCCATAAACTGAACCGACAGTCCCGACGAGCGATCGAGGATTTGGGAGCGCAACTGGACGGCGTGCTGCGCAACGATCGGCGTATGGAGGATGGTTCGATCCGGGATACCTGCAGTTATTCGATCGTGCGCGACGAGTGGCCCGCGGTCCGTAATCAGTTGGCTCACCGGATGAATCGCGCTCAGGACCGGTAACCTGGAAATTATGCGACCTTCCGGAAAAGCCCTAGGTGTGGTGGGCTTCCTGAGCCTGGCCGCCGCCGCTGCCGCCAGCGTCGTCACGTCGTGGCGAGGGCGGCCCCCTGTACTGACCCAGCCCGTGCCGTGGCGCCCCCGTCTCGAACCGGGGAGCCCACGTCAGGTCGGTGTCGTGTACAACCCGGTGAAGTCGCTCGCACACTTCTCGTGCGATGCTCTGGCACACGCAACTCGTAAAATCGATTGGCCGGAACCGAAGTTCTACGAGACGACGACGGAAGATCCCGGCCGCGGTATGGCCGAACAGGCAGTGGCCGACGGCTGTGATCTCGTCATTGCTATGGGTGGGGACGGCACGGTCCGCCAGGTGGCTGGCGTCCTGGAGGGCACCACGACGGGGATGGGAATCGTCCCGCTGGGCACTGGCAATCTGCTCGCACGCAACCTGGAAATGAGCATCTCGGATCTGCATTCCTGCATCGATACGGCACTCCATGGCAGGCCCCGACGCATCGACATGATCGGTCTCCGAGCGACGCGGCAGGACGGGATCCATGAAGAGCTGTCGTACCTGGTCATGGGCGGGGCGGGCTTCGACGCCCAAATCATGACGGACACCAAGGACGATCTAAAGTCGAGATTGGGGTGGTTGGCCTACGTCGAGGCCGGTCTGCGCAATTTGGTTTCCGTCAGACGTCCGGTTGCCATCCAGATCGACGACGATGAACCGATCCGCAGGAGGATTCGTGCAGTACTCGTCGCCAATTGCGGGGAAATCACGGCCGGTCTTCATCTGGCCGCGGACTCCACGGCGGACGACGGTCTCCTCGAAGTCATCTTGCTGACCCCTCGCAACCTGGTCGGGTGGGTATCCTTGACCAGACAGGTCGTGACGCGGAAAAGAAACGGCCTTCCGGTCATCGAGCATCTTCACGGGAAGAAAGTCGTACTGGACTTCGGAGGCAGTCCGCAACCGGTAGAGGTCGATGGCGACCTGATCGGAACCTATGGTCGCCTGGTGGCCGAGGTCCGGCCGGCAGTCCTTGCCGTCAACACCTACCCGGAGAACATCACACCGTTCCGCAGTTTGGCGAACCTCAGGAAGACAAGCGCTCTGGGACAGTCCCGTTTGAACTGGCGGCGGTTCGTCAACCCGTCGGTGAGTTAGTCACTTTATTCTGGGCGAGACCGAACAGAAGACGCGGCTTCCGCCTCTTGCCTTCGGGCCGACAGCGCTTCGAGGAAAACATGCCTTTCCCAAAAGATGCCGGAGATGGTCATACCGAGGCCGACAACGAGGAGGGGGACGGAGGCAAGCATCATGATGGGCGAAGCAATCTTGGCTCCGCTGTCCGCGTCCGTATCCTGGCCCAGAGCGAGCGCCCAAATGCCGACCCCGTAAGCTCCCACGAAGATGCCCAGGACAAGCATGATGATGCCAGCCTGCAACCAACCGGTAACTCGCATGTGGTTTCCCCTTCTATTCTTCGACCTTAAGTGTTCAGTATCCACCGGAACGGGTCAAACGCCCACGGATTCCCTCGACAGCAACCCTGCGGGCGGCATCACGTCACCGCGGCACTTCAGAGGTTGTCCACCCACTTGTCTGCCCGGGAAAAAGCCTCGTCGGAATGATGCGAATCGAGAAGGGGTTCCTTCCGATCGGCGCGAGGATAGGAACCCAGAAACTTCACACCCGGTGATACCCGGTGCAGGCCACGCAGGGCGTTGCGCATTCTCAGGTTTTCCAAGTGACCTTCGGCATCGATGGAGAAGAAGTACGAGCCCAATGACTGCCCCGTCGGCCGTGACTCAATGCGTGAAAGATTCACCCCTCGCACCGCGAACTGTTCCAAAAGGTCCATCAGAGCGCCCGCGCGGTCCTCGGGGAGCGGGATGACCAGGGTGGTCTTGTCCGCCCCGGTGGGCTCAGGGGTCGGCAGACCGTCGTGGGCCGAGGTCACCAGAATGAATCGAGTGATCGCATTGGCGTTGTCACCAATATCTGTTGCGAGCAAGTTCAGTTCCGGATGCTGTTCGGCGACGATCGGGGAGCATACCGCCGCCTCATACCCTGGGTTGTCTTCATCGAGGAATGCGACCGCCGCCGCGGCCGTGGAGCTCGCGGGCACGTAATCCGCATTGGGCAGCGCTTCACCCATCCATTTCCGGACCTGTGCCCAAGCATGGGAATGCGTCGACACCACTCGGACCTCGTCGAGCGTCAGTCCTGGGGCACCGACGAGGATGAAACGGATGGGGACCAGCACCTCCCGAACGATGCGCAGGTCTTCCCCGTCCGCAATGGCATCAAGGGTTGCCGTGACACCGCCCTCTACGGAGTTTTCAATCGGAACCATCGCCGCATCGACCTTGCCCTCGCGGACCATGGCCAGGGCGGCCGGAACGGACGTGGCCGGTATGCGTTCGGCGGTGTCCGAACCAGGGACAGAAAGCAGTGCGGCCTCAGAGAACGTGCCCTCGGGGCCGAGATATGTGTACTTCATGTGTGAACGCCTGACTACCGAACCTGCGGTGTCTGGCCGTTCTCGGAGACCATGGGTTTCTCGGCGTCCTGCCATGCACCCATGCCACCGACCACGTTGAACGCATCGAATCCGTACTGATTAAGGTAGGCAGTCGCGCGCAGCGAACGGCCTCCGCTCCGACAGATGACGTAGACGTCCTCGTCCAGGGGAACCTCGCCATATCGTTCCGGAACTTGGTCCAGCGGAAGATGCTGAGCCCCTTGGATGTGTCCTTCTTCCCATTCATAGTCCTCGCGGACATCGAGGATCTTGGCGCCCTCGGGGATTTCCTCGACCTTCACGTTGGGAACGTTCTCGTCCATGGTTTCTCCTCACTCGAGGCGGCATCCGCCCGTATTCGCTTCTTCCTTATCTAACTTACCGTGCACGTCGGAAGGCTCACGAAGAAATCCACAACCGTCCCAGATCGCGGAAACGCGACCAGTTGTCCCAAGATTCGGGACGATATGCGGCATAAGCTTGCCAAGTTCATGACCACGGGTGTTATGTGTGGGATCAAGCTACATAAAATTTCAAAACAGAGGAATTGGTCATGGAGACAACACCTTGGATGGGACGCGACGAGGGTCCGGGAGCAATCCACACCCGTTGGCACCACATGGTGTACGCCGGGAAGGTGCAGAAGGAAGACGATCCCAAAGGTCTGGCGATCTTCGGTTTCGCCTCCCATGAGGGCACCGTACGCAACCAGGGGCGCCCGGGCGCGGCCAAAGGGCCATTCCACATTCGGCATGCGCTGGCTCAGCTGGCCTTTCATGGAGGACAAATCGTCCACGATCGCGGTGACGTCGCCGTGGACGGACACAACATGGAAGAAGCTCAGGCTGAGGCCGGGGAACAGCTCGGCCGCATCATCCCGGAGCACAGCCTGACAGTCGTCCTGGGCGGCGGACACGAGACCACCTATGCGGCATATCAGGGGCTTGTTGCGTCCGGATCTCTCGACGAGGTGAAAAAGTGGGGCGTCATGAGCCTCGATTCCCATTTCGCGATTCGCAATACCCCCCAGCCCACGGCGGTCACTGCGCTGCGCCAAATCATCACGGAGGAGAAGAAGTCCGAGCGCGAGTTCCACTACAGCGTTCTCGGAGTCAGCGAGGCGGATAACGTACGCGCGCAATTCGAGCACGCCCAGGATCTCAACGTCTCCTATCTGAAGGATGACCAGTGCGCGGAATGCCGCCTGCAGAACGTCCTCGATTTCGTCGACCAGCAGCTGGCAGACCTGGATGTGGTCTATCTCAGTGTTGATCTCGACGTTCTTCCCGGATACCAGGCGCCTGGAGTCAGCGCGCCGTCCGCCCTCGGCGTCCCGATGATCGTCGTCCAAGAAGTGGTCCAACGCGTCGCCGCGAGCGGCAAGATGGCCATGATGGACATCGTCGGTCTCAATCCTGAATACGATCTCGATGAACGCACCGCCCGCGCGGCCGCACGCCTGATCGACGGCTCGACCCGCGCTGCCTTCAATCGGCCCGCCGCAGACGCCGCCGATTCACCCGAGCAACGCGAATTCCTGGCTCAACGCCAGCGTGCGCTCCATGCCCAGGGCTTGTCCTAAGGAATCGAGATATCCGCTCGACGCCGGACGCGCATCAGCCGCAACCGGCGTCGGGCAGACGAGGACCGATCAGCTGCCCATGATTGTAGAGACGTAAGAACCAACCGAGTGTGGACGGCGAGGTGATAAGCCCGCCGTAGCCCCCGCTCAGCTTTTTCGGGATAGGTTTAAGTCATGGCTAACCGCGCAGGAACCCCCGCTCAACCACAAGACCTTGTCGATCTCAAGGAATTGACCGACGCCTACTACTCGGTGGTCCCGGACTCGGGAGACCCCGACCAGCGTGTCTCATTCGGCACGTCAGGCCATCGCGGAAGTTCTTTCAAAGCGTCGTTCAATGAGGCTCATATCGCAGCGATCACCCAGGCGATTGTCGAGTATCGAGCCGGTCAGGGCTACAAGGGTCCTCTCTACATGGGTCGTGACACCCATGCGCTGTCCGGTCCCGCCCAAGAGACTGCTTTGGAAGTTCTGGCAGGCAATGAGGTCCACGTCTTAGTGGATTCCAACGACGGCTACGTTCCCACTCCGTCCCTGTCCCACGCGATACTGACGCACAACGCCAAGCCTTCGGCGGAGCGTGCGGACGGCATCGTCATCACCCCGAGCCACAACCCACCCACAGACGGCGGTTTCAAATACAATCCACCGCACGGTGGGCCTGCGGATTCGGACGCGACCTCGTGGATTGCGGACCGCGCGAACGAGCTCCTCGAGAACGATCTCGCGGGCGTCAAGAGGCTGCCGCTGGCCCGGGCCAAAGCTGCGGACACGACCGGGCGCTTCGATTTCATGACCTCCTACGTCTCGGCACTGCCCGAGGTCATCGACCTCGAAGCGATCCGCGATTCGGGGTTGCGCATCGGTGCCGACCCCATGGGCTCGGCCGCCGTCGAGTACTGGATCACCATCTCGGAGCGATTCGGCCTCAACATGACCGTCGTGAATCCCGAGGTCGATCCCAGATGGTCGTTCATGACCTTGGATTGGGACGAGAAAATCCGCATGGACTGCTCGTCGCCCAATGCCATGGCTTCCCTGATTGCCTCGCGGGACAAGTACGACATAGCGACCGGCAACGACGCCGATTCTGACCGGCACGGAATCGTCACCCCGGATGAAGGGCTGATGAACCCCAATCACTACCTCGCGGTCGCCATCGACTATCTGTACAGCCACCGACCGGACTGGCCGGGGGCCGCAGGGGTCGGCAAGACCCTGGTTTCCTCATCCGTCATCGACAAGGTCGCCGCATCCCTGAACCGCCCCTTGGTCGAAGTTCCCGTGGGCTTCAAATTCTTCGTCGCAGGCCTCATGGACGGTTCTCTGGGCTTCGGCGGCGAGGAATCTGCCGGTGCTTCCTTCCTGAGAAAAGACGGCTCGGTCTGGACAACGGACAAGGACGGGATCATCCTGGCCCTGCTGGCGGCGGAGATGACGGCGGTTACCGGCAAGACCCCGTCTCAGCGTTACGCGGAGCTGACGGAGGATTTCGGTTCGCCCAGCTACGCGCGCATCGACGCGCCCGCGAACAGAGAGCAAAAGGCAAAGCTCAAGAAACTTTCCGCCGCGGACGTCACCGCAACCGAGCTCGCAGGAGAGGCCATCACTGCGACTTTGACCGAGGCACCTGGAAATGGAGAACCGATCGGCGGCCTGAAAGTCGTCACGGAAAACGCGTGGTTCGCTGCCCGCCCATCAGGAACCGAGGACGTCTACAAGATCTACGCGGAATCTTTCAAGGGAGACGAGCATTTGGCCGAGGTCCAAAAGGAAGCCAAGGCCCTGGTCGACGGAGCCCTCAGCTAAGGCGGAGACGGCCGGAAGATGGCCACACACCGCTTTGCTCTCGATCAGATCGGGAAAGCATATAGGCTTTCGCCAACACCGCGACCCATGGGTGAGGTCAAGGCCGTACTTTCCCGCCAATAATTCGTCGCGCGTTCCCATCCGAGCTGCCCCTTACCCCGTCCGCGAGCAGGTACCTTCTGCGGTGACTGCGGGGCGGGGCAGTCGGCAGGACCTGACCCGCGTCGATCATCCTCTTCAGGAGACGGTTGGCTGCGGACTGCGAGAGGCACAGAGCGTCCTGAATACGTTGACTCGTGATCGGTGCGCTTCGCCGGGCCATGAGTTCAATGAGCTGCTGCTCATGTGAATCGGCGTTGAGCGCTATCCGGGTGCGCCCCTGTGCTTCCGTGCGCAGCTGCGAGTGGGGTACGGAACTCGCGGAAGGAACCGGCGCCAAGCGCAGTATCACGGTCACGGAGGTTGGTGTCACGCGGAACTCCGGGGATGGCTTGCCAGCTTGTTCCATCGCAAACGCCATGCGGGCGATACCTGACCCACGATTTTCACAGACCGACGTCCCGGTTCGGGGCATCTCGACTTCTTCGAGCAATTTCGCCAGGGCCGCGTTACGCGACGACGATGTGAAAACACGCCCTAGCTCCTCGACTCGAATCCCGCCGTACAAGCCCCCGGGATTGCGGATTTCCAGACGATCCGAATAGAGCTCCATCTGGACCTGTATTCCGCGAGCATACGGGCTGTAATCCCGATGCATGAGGGCGTTGGTCATGGCTTCTCGGACGGCGACGTCGGGAAAGTCGTAAACATCCCTCCGGCCCGCCCCCGTGATGATCGCCGCTCGATTCGAATTTCGCCGCACAGCCTCTACCGAGGCGGTGATCAACGTCGGAATGGGCCCGTTGAACGACTGGTTGTCCGTGAAAGCGACGCCGCCCGCATCCACCTCCCCGAGCGATGTCCCCGGAACCGCCACGAACGTTACATTGAGCTGGGGAAAGAACTCTTGGGGATATACCCCAAGAGCCAAGAGGCCAGCGAGCGTCGGCCGGGCCCGACGTGTGGATTCGTGCGTGACGTTGAGCCTCTTGAGAGCAATCCGGGGTTCGACCCCACTGAAGGCGGCGGGGGTACGCTCGCAGGCTTTCTCGAGAAGGTTGTCGACGGCTTGGGCATTGAGCGTTTCTTGGTTCCCATTTTCCACGGCTTCCCGGTCGTAGCCGGGTTGCACGCGATTGTCGCGCAATTGCGTGACCTCGTACTCCGAGAGCTTGTGGTCGCCTTCGCCGATCCGTATATACGAGCCCCCGTACGCTCCTTTGCTGGCCACGAAACAGGGCTTGTCGAAGTACGGAAGCTCCTCGACATCGGCTCTGACGACTCTGGCGCCCTCGAATTCCTCAACCGAGAGCTCGACGGCTGGATGCGGCGTGAGCTTCGCCCTGACCGCATTGGACACCGCGTCGTGAACGCGTTGCGCGTCGAAGCCTTTGACGGGGCGGAACGTCTTGTCGGTGAGACCGAAGAGAATGGTTCCGCCGGTTCCGTTCGCGAACGAACTCATTGTCTCCACGGCAGACTTGGGAAAGCCATGGAGGCCGGATTTGACCTCGACCTCGGTCGATTCCGAGCCCGATGCCCTGAGTTCCTTGATGAGCTGTCTAGTGCTCTTCATAGTCATGATGCTAGTCACATAGTCGCTCATCGTCATCCAAAATCTTGATGACTATGAGGCAACGAAATGGCGGCGTACGGGCGCAGACGGCCCCTGATCGCCCCGACTCCGATCGGATCCAACACAGGCTCATACCAAAGCTAAGTATGCGCCGCTTCACACTTTGGGGTTAGAGTTGCGGACGGCATACTTAAAATCCTATCTACGAACGGTGCTATCCGATGTCTAGTCACGTCGCTGAAGGCACGGAGGTAGACCCTCGGAATCCGAGCGGCAAGACCTTCTTCGGCCACCCCCGAATGCTCGCCAATCTCTTCTCTGTTGAGATGTGGGAGCGTTTCTCCTTTTACGGGATGCAAGGCATCCTCGTTTACTACCTGTACTACTCGGCCGCCGATGGCGGCCTCGGCCTCGATCAGGCCGCAGCCACAGGGATCATCGGCGCATACGGCGGCATGGTTTACCTCATGGCCATTCTCGGCGGCTATTTGGGCGACCGGGTCTTCGGCCCCGAACGAACCCTGTTCTATTCCGCAATTGCCATTATGTTCGGGCACCTCGCACTGTCCCTGATCCCCAACTTCGCTGGTGTGATCATCGGCCTCGTGCTGATCGCTGTGGGCTCCGGCTGCCTCAAGACAAATGCGTCCGTCCTTGTTGCCTCCCTCTATGACACGAAGGACATGCGCCGCGAAGCAGGGTTCACGGTCTTCTACATGGGCGTCAATATCGGCGCTCTCGTGGGGCCCCTGTTCACCAATACCGGCTGGGGCATCCTCGGTTTCCACTTCGGGTTCCTGCTCGCCGCGATCGGCATGGCCCTGGGCCTTCTGCAGTACATGTTGACCCGCAAGAACCTCCCAGAAACGGTCCACCACGTCAACAATCCGGCGAACGGCCGTCAAAAGGGCATGTTCGTCGGCGGCCTCCTCGTCGCGGTTCTGATCATCCTGGTTCTGTGCCTCACGGGCCTCATCACACCAGGAAACATCTCCAACTGGGTCATCGGCATCACCTTGCTCGGGGCGATTGTTCTGGGCACGATCCTGATTCGCAGCAACAAGACCAGCGAGACCGAACATTCGAGGGTTCTGGCCTTCGTCCCGCTGTGGATCGGCAACGCGGTGTTCTGGGCCCTGTACCAGCAACAGTTCACGGTCATGGCCGTCTACTCGGACAGTCGTCTCGATTGGCACTTGTTCGGGTTGGAGTTCAAGCCGGGCATGTTCCAGTCGATCAACCCGGTCTTCATCATTCTTTTGGGAACAGTGTTCGCGACCATGTGGACCAAGCTCGGCAATCGCCAGCCCTCCACCGTCACCAAGTTCTCCTTGGGCATGATCGGCGTGGGAATCGCATTCCTGATCTTCCTGCTGCCGGCCGGACATCACATCGTGAGCCTGTGGTGGCTCGTGCTGATTCTGTTCGTCTGCACGGTTGCGGAGCTGACGCTTTCCCCCACCGGGACGTCAGCGACCACGCGCTTCGCCCCTGAGGCGCACAAGTCTCAGATGATGGCGTGGTACTGGACATCGGTCGCGATGGGTACCGCCCTTTCCGGCTGGCTCGCTCAGTTCTACTCGGAACAGGCGGAAGTGCCCTACTTCCTGACGATGGGCCTCATCAGCATCGTAGCCGGCGTGATTCTGTGGCTCGTCCGCAAACCGATCCTCAGGATGATGCGCGGCCTCAAGTAGGTTGCCCTCCGCTCACCAAAGGGTGGGACTCTCATTCGAGAGTCCCACCCTTTGCGCATTCCCGCCCGGTTCATCCGGAAGGGCTCAACAGCGCCTGCCTTCATCATTGCCTGGATACTCCACCCACGACCTCGCTCGTCGGGGCAGACGCCGGCTTCCGAGGCCTTCCGCCCGGCAACGTGATCGAGATGGCAAAAACGATCAGGGCCACCAGGGACAATCCTGCCCCTATCCATAATGCGGAGGCGTACCCCAACCCCAGAGAGATTCCGAGCCCGGAAAGCCAGGCGCCCATGGCATTGCCGATATTGAAAGCCGCAATGTTGGCTCCTGACGCGAGAGTGGGGGCGTCACCGGCATGGGAAAGAATTCGATTCTGCAGCCCTGGCACGATCGCGAAACCGAAGAGACCCATCAGCATCAGGAACAGCACCGCTGTGACCTTGAACTGTGCCGTCAGGGCAAAGAGGGACATAACGATCACCAGGGCAACGAGCACGGTCAGGATCGTCATGTGATTGTTGCGATCCGCCGCACGGCCCCCGTAGAGATTGCCGGCAAAGAGCCCCACCCCGAAAGCAACCAATAGCCACGGAACCCAGGTCGACGGGAATCCGGATACGCCGGTCAAAATGTATGAGATGTAGGTGAAGGCGCCGAACATCCCGCCGAATCCGAGAACCGTGACGAGAAGGGAAAGCAGAACCTGTATGCGCGTAAAGGCATACAGTTCTCGACGAATCCGGACGGATGCGGATTCATTGCGCTCTACCGAGTTTGCCTGAGGACTCATTGACTGCATGGCCGGAACGAGCGCCGCAATGGCAACGAATGCACCGATCCCGATCATCGTGATGACCCAAAATGTGGAACGCCACCCGAAGGCCTGCCCGATCAGGGTCCCTAACGGAACTCCGAGGACATTTGCTGTCGTCAACCCGCCGAACATGAGGGCTATTGCCCCGGACTGCTTGGATGGTGCAACCATAGATGCGGCGACCACGGAGCCGATACCGAAGAATGCACCGTGACAAAGGGCCGCCAGAATTCGACCGGTCAGCATCAGACTGTAGGTTCCGGCCAGGGCAGATATGAGATTGCCGGCAATGAACAGAATCAGCAGCCCCAGAAGAGCAACCTTCCGCGGCACCGCATTCAGGAGCAGAGTCAGCACGATCGCTCCCACAGCAACGGCAAGAGCGTAGCCGGAGATAAGGCCCCCAGCCTTTGCTTCGTTGACGCCGAAGGCCTGAGCGACCTCGGGCAGGAGACCAGCGATCACGAATTCGGTCAGGCCGATGCCAAACCCTCCGATCGCCAACGCCAGGAGGCCTAAGGGGATATTTTTCATGGAATACCTCAAGTCGGGAGCAACGAATATCGCGTTGAGTTGTACGAGCGTTTATAACGCGTATGCAAACAACGGCGTATGCAAAACTAGTTGCAGGCGCCCGATATTGCAACCTCTTGGTATCATGATTTCATGTCCATCAGTAACGATGCCCTCGAAATCCGTGCCCAAGGATGGCTCCGACTCGCGGCGCTTCACCATCTGATCGAGGGTGAGTTGGAGAAGGACCTCGACTCCAAGCACCAGCTGTCGGTGGTCGAGTACAACGTCCTGGAAGCCTTGAGCCGCCAAGACGGATGGCATATGCGCATGTCCCAGCTCAGGCGCGCCGCAGCCCTGTCTCCCAGCGCGACCACACGGCTCGTCAACCGCCTCCAAGACCGCGGACTTCTGACCCGGATCTTGTGCGAAGACGACCGACGCGGCATCTACACCGAACTCACGCCGAGCGGCAGAAAAACCCTCAACGAGGCCAAGCCCACGCACGATGCCGCACTGGAACGCGCCGCCCAAAAGGCCCGCGAAACCCCCGAACTGACGGAACTTGCCGAGGAGATCCTCGGCTAGGCCTATTTCATTTCGCCGAGGCACGGAGCGCGGACAGCCGCTCCTACCCTTACGACTACGTAGAATTGATGAAGCCCGGCGTCGCCAGATGCCTTCGCAAGGGCCCGCAAGTCGACAATCGAACCTCATCCAGGAGTCAGCGTGAGCTCTGCACCCCCATCCGACTCGACTACCCAGAAAATGGGGCTCAGATGGACGCTTCACGGCGACGGAAGACATGTCGCTCCAGGTCAGGTGGTGGCACCGCAGGAACGTCTTGTTTGGGGACGCACCATCAGCATCGGCGCCCAGCACGTCGTCGCGATGTTTGGCGCCACTTTTCTGGTGCCGTTGCTCACCGGTTTTCCGCCGGCAACCACGCTGTTCTTCTCCGGGATCGGCACAATACTGTTCCTGCTCCTCACGGCTGGTCGGGTGCCCTCATACTTGGGCTCGTCCTTTGCGTTCATCGCGCCGATCGGAGCAGCCATGAACCAATACGGCCCTGGCGGCGCGCTCGGCGGCGTCGTCATGTCTGGATTGACCCTCTTTGTCATTGGGCTCATCGTCCAAATCGCGGGCACCGGATGGCTGCAGACCTTGATGCCGCCACTCGTGACGGGATCGATCGTCGCATTGATCGGCTTCAACCTCGCGCCGTCTGCCAAAGAGAATTTCATGAAGGCACCCGTGACCGCCTTGGTGACGCTCGGATCGATCATTCTAATCTCGGTGCTTTTCCGAGGAATCCTTGGTCGCCTGTCGATTCTGCTGGGCGTGCTCATCGGATACATCACGGCAATAGTTCGCGGTGAAGTCGACTTCAGTTCTATTCAGAAGGCTTGGGATTCCGAGGGCCTGTTCGGGCTGCCGCAGTTTCATGCTCCGGAGTTCCATCTGGCCCTCGCTGGCCTATTTGTTCCCGTGGTCCTCGTTCTGGTCGCGGAGAACATCGGCCACGTCAAGTCCGTGGCTTTGATGACCGGAACCAATCTGGACCACTACGCCGGTCGCGCAATCATGGCCGACGGATTGGCAACGACCATCGCGGGCACGGGCGGAGGATCCGGCACCACAACCTATGCCGAAAATATCGGCGTCATGGCCGCCACCAAGGTCTATTCCACCGCAGCCTACTGGGTCGCCGCCATATGTGCCCTGCTGCTCTCCGTGATGCCGGTCTTCGGCGCGGCGGTAGCCACCGTGCCGGAAGGCGTACTCGGGGGCGCAGCGACGGTCTTGTACGGAATGATCGGCATGCTCGGCGTACGCATTTGGGTCCAGAACCGCGTGGATTTTTCCAATCAGGTCAACCTCACGACTGCGGCCGTAGCCCTGATCGTGGGTATTGCGGACTACACGTGGGACATCTTCGGATTGCAGTTCGCGGGAATCGCCCTCGGCACAGGAACCACGCTAGTGGTGTATCACCTCATGGCTTTCATCGCCCGACGTCGCCGGTCTGTCGGAAGCGACCCGTTGGATCCGGACGCTGCAGAAAACCCCTCGCCGCTGGGCTAGTTGTTGGTCAGGAGCACACCCGGAAGTGGATACGGTCCCTTGACAGGGTTCTAATTCCCCGAAGCGAGGGAGCGTCGCGCGATCCGGCGTGCTTCGCCTACTCCCCCAGCACGTGCTTTCGCTGCTCCTCGAAGAACTCGCGATCGGCCGGTTCGGGGCGATCCATACCGTTCATAAGTCGGTGCCACAGCGGGTAGTACGCGGGCAGTTGCGACGCCTCGGTGATACGGTCACGCGCTTCATCCGGCAGCGTCAACTCGGCCGCGTCGAGGTCCTCGGTGAATTGGCCGAAATCGCGTGCCGCAATCGCGACGCCGTCAATCCCCGGGCGGCCCATGATCCAGGCGATGACCACCTGGGGCAAGCTCCATCCCAAGTCGCCAGCGATGTCGTCGAAGAGTTCGATGAGGTCGTATGCACGTTCCCAGTCAGTGACGTGAGGTTCCGGCCAGCCGGCGCCCTGCCTCGTGTCCGACGGGGTTTCCTGTCCGCGGCGAACCTTACCGTTCAAGAGACCCTCGCCCAGAGGCGACCAACCCCACGTACCTACCCCTAGGTCGCGAGCGGCCGGGAGAATCTCGTATTCGATCTCCCGCGCTTCAGGCGTGTAATAGACCTGCTGCTCAATCGGCGGGTTCAGCCCCAAGGCCCTGGCTTCATAGACGGTCTTGGTCAGCTGCCACGCGTTGTAATTGGAGACGCCCCAGTACCTTATTTTGCCGGCACGAATCAGTTCGTTGGCGGTCTCGATGGTCTCCCGTATCGGGGTCTGCCCGTCCCACTGGTGCATGTACAGCAAATCCAGATGGTCGGTCCCGAGCCTCGTCAGACTGTCCTCGACGGCCCGAGTCAGATGGTAGCGGCTCGCGCCGGAATCGTTGGGGCCCTCGCCCATCGGGGTGCGGGCCTTGGACGTCAGGATGATGTCGTCGCGCTTCTTGCCCAGGGCCCGTCCCAGAATTTTCTCCGAATCACCGCCATTGTAAATATTCGCGGTATCGAGGAAATTGACGCCACGACCCAACGCTTCGTCCAGCTGCTTCTTGGCTTCTTCGACGCCCAAACCGGAGATCTTCTCGAATCCTCCACCCTGGCCGTAGGGAATGGTTCCAAGTGCCACGCGGGACACGTACAGGCCGGAATTGCCGAGACGAGTGTATTCCATGGCGTTACTCCTTCACGAGGCGTACATCAGAGCCATAGTGTGCACGTGCTCGGAGGAAAAGCGACAGTTTGCAACGGTCGGCGAACAAAGGAGATCTCGACGACGAGGCCGCCCGCACCCGGAAAGATCCCTTGTCGATCATTCAGCTGCCGCGGGGCAGCCCAGCCGGAACACAAGCTCCCGGCGTCAGATACCAGCCACAACGTCCATCGCCACGTCGGCTCGATTCGTGACGATCCCGTCAACCCCAAGGGTCACGAGCCTTTTCATCTCCTCCGGATCATCGATGGTCCAAACGTCCACACGCAGGCCGCAAGCGTGCGCGGCCTCGACAAATCGCGGTTCCGCGACCGGAATCCTGAAAGGGCCGATCTTCTGGGAGACCGGGATCTGCACAACCTCGAACCGGGCGACCCACGGGCTTATCGCTCTGCGCACCCAAGGCCAGAATTTCGCACATACCTTGAGCGGCATAAGGGCACTGACCAGCCGAAACACTGCGATTCCGGTATAACCTGCGCTCGAGGGGACGCCATCTGGGACGTGGCGCAGTGCCCTGCGGCGTCGCGATTCGGAGAAGGATGCGATCAGCACCCGATCCCATGCAGCCGTCCGGCTGACGACCTGGGGCAGGGCGAGCACGGAGGCTTCGTCCTTGATGTCGACATTGAATCGTAGCTCTGGAAATCTCTCAAGGGCCGAGGCCATAGTCGGAATATGTTCCCCCGCGCGCAACCGGATCTTCGCGAGATCCTCTGAGTCCATCGCCGTGACGTAATCACCGATCCCAGCGACTCGCTCGAGGTCCGGATCGTGAATAGCCATGACGACACCATCCGACGTGGTGTTGACGTCCGTTTCGATCCATTGGATCCCCAAGTCGGCGGCGGCGCGAAAAGCGCTCAAGGAATTTTCATCCGTATCCAACGCCAAGCCGCGATGAGCAAGGATCCTGACCGGTACTCCCCGCAGACGGTCAACCACGTTCGAGCAGCTCCTCGATGACCTGGG
Source organism: Kocuria sp. TGY1127_2 (assembly GCF_013394385.1). NCBI lineage: Bacteria > Bacillati > Actinomycetota > Actinomycetes > Micrococcales > Micrococcaceae > Kocuria > Kocuria sp. TGY1127_2. The sequence continues at coordinate 378,294 of NZ_AP022834.1, read as the reverse complement.
CGACACCGTCTTCTTCGAAGGCAGGGCAGGTTCGCCCGACCGTTTGGATCACTTCCGGCCACCCGGAGGCCATCGCGTAGCCCCGGCCGGCCCATTGAAGCATGGTTGTGTCATTGGGCATGTCACCGAATGCGACGACTTCGTCCGCGGCGATCCCCTCGGCCGCGCACCATCGGGCCAGCGTACGGCCCTTCGACAGCCCGGCCTGCCCGATTTCCGCGAGAGGCATATTCGCGACTGCGTGGGTTACGGATACCTGATTCTGGGCCTTGTCCTGGACCGTTTCATATAGTGTCCGCGGATCCATGGATTCGTCACGGACCAGGAATTTGATGATCTGAGAGTCCGCGGTCAACAGCTCGTCCAGAGGCCCGATGGTGCGCTGCCCGGTTTCGAGGAGATTCGTTTGCGGCCACCCCGGCTCGGACACAACCCCTGCCAAAGTCTCGACCGAGTAATGAGCACCTGGCAGCGTCTCGCGCAATGTGGCGTGAAGACCCAGAATCATTTCTGTCGGAACCGTTTCGGCATGCAGGACTTGCCCCTGGGAGACGTCGTAAATCACCGCACCATTGGAACAGATAGCCACCGATTCATATTCGAGCTGCTCTCGAACCGGCTCGATCCAGCGGTGCGGCCGCCCGGTGACGTAGACGATTTCGACACCCGCGGACCGGGCCGCACGCAACGCTTCAAGGGTGCGATCACGGAATCTGAAGTCGGGCCCGAGAACGGTCCCGTCCAGGTCCGTTGCGATCAGTTTGATCACTCGGTGACCTCGTACGTGCCGGTCAAGAACGCCCGACCGATGCCGTGGAAGAAGAGATTGAAATTGACCACGGCGGGGCTCGCGCTCTCGTCGATGTCCAGTTGCTCCGTATCCACAGCAGTCACGCAGAAAATGTAGCGGTGGGCGCCGTGTCCTGGAGGCGGTGCCGCACCCGTGAATTCGCGATTCCCGCCGTCGTTGAGATGTTTGATGGCTCCCTCGATCTCCTCCGAAGCCCAGCCGGTCTTCAACTCGGTCACGTTCGCGGGGATGTTGGACACACACAAGTGCCAGAAACCTGAAGGAGTGGGAGCGTCCGGATCGAAACAGGTCACCACGTAGCTCTTGGTACCTTCCGGGGCTCCCGACCAGGCAAGATGCGGGGCGATGTCCTTTCCGCCCTCAATGCCCATCGCGCCGGAGGCTTGAGCGAGGCCCAAGGGTTGGTTGTCGGTAACGTCGGTCGAGGTCAGATTGAATCCTGGCAGCTGCGGCAGAGCAGCGTACGGTTCACGATCCAGCATTTTCGTTCTCCTTCTCTCGCTTCTCGTACTCTTCCAAATCCTTGCGGGTGGGCAAATCCGCACCTTCTCGCGAGACGGTGATCGCGGCCGCACGGGCCGCACTGTTCAGCACGCAGCGCAAGTCATCCGCGCCAAGCTCGTCGAGTTTCGCACGGGTTCCTTTGCCGGATATTCCGCGGTCGATCAAGGCAGACAGCAAAGCCGCCATGAGGGAATCTCCTGCACCCACGGTGTCCGCGACCTCCACGCGAGGCGGAACCACCCGGACTCCCTCCGGACCGGAAGCACGGGTGATACCCCACGGGCCCCACTCGCCTCGCGTCACCACGACGAGCCCGACTCCGGCCTCGAGCCACGCCCGCGCGGTGGCTTCCACGGTTCGATTGGGGTACAGCCACAACAGGTCCTCGTCCGAGGCCTTCACGACGTCCGCGTTGGCGACCACGGACTCGGCCCAGCTTCTGGCTTGGGCGGAGTCAGGAATGATCGTGGGACGGCAGTTGGGGTCGTAGGAGATCAGGGCGTGCGGCGCTGCCAGCCGTACAGCGTCCAGGACCGTTGAAGCACCGGGTTCGAGCATGGCCCCGATTGAGCCGACATGCAAAAGGTCGGTTTCCGCCAGGAGATCTTCGATGCGGTCCCGAGCCGCTTCGAGGTTCCACTCCAGCTGGAAATCATACGAGACCGAACCTTCTTCGCCGAGGCTGGATTCCGCGACCGAGGTCGGCGCGTCGTCTGGTTCGACAGGCAGTTCGACACCGGAGTTCCGAAGGTGTTCGTCGATGACGTTGCCATGTTCGTCCCGGCCATACCTGCCGATGAATCGGGTGCGATGGTCGAGCCGGGACAGACCGACGGCGACATTGAGCGGACTGCCTCCAGGGTGGGTCCTGGGGGCGGCACCTTCTTTCTTCACGATGTCTACGAGGGCCTCGCCGATCACAGTTAACATGGGCCCAGTCTACCGAGACCCGGCACCAAACAACCATGACCGACGTCGAGTGCGGATATGTCGATGCGCCAGTGTGTCCGGCACCACGTTGCTTTCCGGTCCCAAACCCCACATTTCGCAAAAATCGATCCCCCTGATCATCTACGCTAGAGAATGCTCAGCACATGCATGCGTTCAAACATCACGCCCGGGTCAGTGAAGCTCCGGAGCGAGAAAGTGAAGGTCAAACAGTGACCAGCCCTGTCACCCCCACCGAGTGGTCCCGCCGCGAAGAACTTGCCGAAGCCATGATTCCGCTGATTGGGCGGTTGCATCGCGAAAACCGCGTGGTCGTCAATATTCATGGCCGTAGCCTGCTCAACCAATCCGTCACGGACATCATCAAAGCCCACCGTTGGGCTCGTCAGATCGATACGGTCGAGTTGAGCCTTGAAGAGACGTTCCCCCTCGTGGAGGCTCTGAGCAAACTCGAGCTCGGCCCCGCGTCGGTCGACTTGGCCCGGCTCAATAAACTCCACAAGACCCAAGGGAACGACACTGACGTGGACGGTTGGCTCCGTGAGCAACTGTCCGACGTCGTCGGTCGGCACGGTCAGGAAGAGCACCACGGTCAGGACATCGTGCTCTACGGCTTCGGGCGAATCGGGCGTCTGCTGGCTCGTATTCTCATCGAAAGAGGCCTGGGCTCGGGCTTGAACCTCCGCGCCGTGGTGGTCCGGAAGAACGGAGAGCAGGACCTCTTCAAGAGAGCCTCGCTCCTGCGCCGCGATTCGGTTCACGGTGCTTTCCGCGGGACCATTCAGGTAGATCCGGACACCAACGTCGTGACCGCCAACGGCGTTCCCATCCAGTTCATCTACTCTTCGGACCCGGCCACCGTGGACTACACGGAATACGGAATCGAGGATGCGCTCGTCATCGACAACACCGGTCGCTGGCGCGACGAAGAGGGGCTGTCTCAGCACCTCAAGTCCAAGGGGGCCGCGAAGGTCTTGTTGACGGCTCCCGGCAAGGGAAGTCTGAAGAACGTGGTCTGCGGCGTCAACGATGACATCATCTCCGCCGATGACAAGATCATTTCCGCCGCATCCTGCACCACCAACGCGATCACGCCCGTCCTCAAGGTTCTGGACGACGAGTACGGCGTTTCGCACGGTCATGTAGAGACGGTTCACTCCTTCACCAATGACCAGAACCTCATCGACAACTTCCACAAGGGCGATCGACGTGGCCGCTCGGCTGCGCTAAACATGGTTCTGACAGAGACCGGTGCGGCGAAAGCCGTTGCCAAGGCTCTTCCCCAGTTGCAGGGAAAGCTGACCGGCAACGCGATTCGGGTCCCCACCCCGGATGTTTCGATGGCGATCCTGAACCTTCAGCTCGAGAAGGCACCGGAGTCCAAGAGCTCCCTCAACGCATATCTGCGCGATATGTCCTTGAACTCGACGCTCCGCAAGCAGATCGACTACACCGATTCGCACGAAGTCGTCTCGACAGACTTCGTGGGATCACGCCGAGCCGGAATCGTGGATGGCTTGGCCACCATTGTTTCCGGCAATTCCGTGGTCGTGTACGTGTGGTATGACAACGAGTTCGGCTACTCGTGCCAGGTGATTCGCGTGGTGGAGGAAATGGCCGGGGCTCATCCGGCGAGCTTCCCCAAGGACTGACCGGCACACCTAGCTATGACGCCGTGGGGCCCCTCCTGATTTTGAGGGGATCCCCACGGCGTTCGCTTGTAGACGCTTCGCGCAGGCTTACTCGACCCGGTAGAAGCTCTCGAGCGCCTGGCCGAGGGCGGCGAGGTCGCCAACGTGGCACATTTCCCGGGCGGAGTGCATCGAAAGCAGTCCCAGACCGACGTCGATGGTCCGAATTCCCAGACGGGTGGCCGTGATCGGTCCGATGGTCGATCCACAGGGCACATCGTTGTTGGACACGAACTCCTGGTACTCAACGCCTGCGTCCGCACATGCTCGGGCCCAGATCGCGGCGCCGACGGCATCCGTTGCGTAACGCTGGTTCGCGTTGATTTTGAGGAGCGGTCCGGCTCCCGGTTGCGGCTGGTTGTTCGGATCGTGATGCCCGGGATAGTTGGGATGAACGAGATGTCCGGCATCCGAGGAAAGGCACACGGAATTCGCGAGAGCGCAACGATAGTCTTCAGCACCGCCACCCTGACTTCCGGAGATTCGAACCAAGATGTCTTCCAAGATGGGCCCGGCCGCCCCGGAGCGGGAGGTCGAGCCTATTTCCTCGTGGTCGAAGGCGGCCAGCACCAAAGTCTTGTTCCCGCCGACCTCGCCAGCGGAAGCACGGGTCAGGGCTTCGACGCCCGCATGGACCGAGGAGATGTTGTCGAGACGTCCTGACGCGAGAAATTCGCCATTCGCCCCGAAGACCCGAGGAGGCTGCGTGTCTGCGAGGACGATGTCATAACCCAGAATCGTCTCCGGGTCGATGGCCTCACCGTCGACGGCGTGGGAGGCCACATAGGCGAGCACATCGCCGGGCGCCTCCCCCGCGCCCCAAATGGGTTGGACGTGGGTCTGCCGATCCAGCTTGAGACCGTCATTGGCCCCCCGATCGAGATGAATCGCCAATTGCGGGATTCGGGCAACGGGACCGGTGGTCACGAGCCTCTCGTTGATCAGGCCCTCGTCCCGCGTGGTGAGGCGCCCGGCGAGACACAGTTCGCGATCGAGCCACGAGTTCAGCAAGGCACCGCCGTAGACCTCGACACCGATCTGATGCCATCCGAAACGGTCGATCGAGGATTTGGGTTTGAGCTTGAACGAGGGCGAATCCGTGTGCGCTCCCACGATGCGAAATCCGCTGCTCGACGTCGCAGCTTCCGGTGTGTACCAGGCGATGAGCGCGCCGTCCCGAATGATGTAGCGTCCGCCAGAGGCCGGGGTGAAGTCCGCGGTTTCTGCCTGCTCTTGGAATCCTGCCGCGTCCAGACGACGGGCAGCCTCTCGAACCGCATGATATGACGAGGGCGACGCCGCAACGAATGCCGCGAGATCTTCGGCATTTGCGGCGGGATCGAAAGTGGTCAGCGAGTTGCTGTGTTCGGTCATACTGTCCTCCTGGGGATCATTGGTGTCGAGGCGTCGGCATTTCCTGCACCGGCATTGTGCAGTGCCCAGCCTGGCCATGCCGGCCAGCTCGTGCCGGGGTCACGGCCAGTGGTGAGGTGGCGACGGCGCGATACCCAGAGCACGAGAACCGCGTAGAGTCCGTCCACCACAAGAGTCACGACGGCGTCCATCGGCCCTGGGTCGACCGCACCGAAAGGGTCTGCGAAACCGAAAAGTCCCAGCAGAACCGTGGTCATATTGTTGCTGACGTGCAGACCGATAGAGGCCTCCAAACCGCCCGTGGCGATGCACAGGATTCCGGCGATCACGGCCAGGATTCCGACGCTGAGAAGACCCCAGAGCCCGTATCCGTGGCTGAGAACGAAGAATGGCGCAGGCAGGATCACGGCCCAGATCGGATGTTTGAGCCAACGCCCCACCGCCTGCATGAGAAATCCTCGGAACGCCAATTCCTCGGCAGCACATTGCAGCGGGACCACAAGCAGGATGATGGCCAGAATCCACCAGCCCGTGGCCGGGTCGAAACTTGGGGAAACCGGTCCCGCGCCGGATGCCGCCGAGATCCAGACGCTCAGTCCTTGGAAAACGACAAAGAGAGCAATACCAAGTCCCAAACACGTCGCCAACCACTTCCATCGCAGTTTTCCAGCAACCGAGAACAGGAGCCCCAGCGGTTTGGGACCCATGATGAGCCTCGCCAAAAGGACGCAGGGCGCCATGACTGCAATGCTGAGAAACATGAACAGGAAAAGCACCGGGTGGGAAAACATCCCCTCCGGGTAACCGTTCGGGCCCAATGTGAGCGGTTCAGAACCGGTCACAAAAGGCATCAGGAACATAGGTATGGAAATCACTATCGCGAGGATGAAATAAAGAGGGCCCGATATGCAGAACTCGACCAGTGGTTTCCACCACCTGTGAAAAGGATCGGCTCGCCAGAGCCGGTGATACGGCAATGGCGAAAGAGGCACATCATTGAGACGCGGCGCGCCCGCGGCCCTGTATGCGTGAGCAGCCTCGAGGCTCCCGGCTGCGTCGGCCGACCGAGCATCAAGCCCTGCGGGATAGGGCCTCGAGCCCCGCGGCCGGCCATTCGGCACATCAGGTATCTCCGGGTTCGTCGAGGATCGCGAGGTGGATGCGGGTTCTTCCATGTTCTCTACCCTATGCGGTCCCGGCAGAGAAGTGACGCGGGGGTTGAACCGTTCGACTGACATCAATTCATGGTCTTTTCGACCGAATGGCGCGCTGCCGTCAAACAATTCCGCGTGATGCAACGAAGGCCCACGTTTCGGCGACCGAATTATCAGCAAACTTTGAAACTTCGTGTCACACTTGAATCGTCAATCACATAATTTTACTAAGGAATCGTCCTCATGGCACTTCGATTCAACCCTCCGCCCCATTGGCCGCAGCCTCCGGAAGGTTGGTCCCCGGATCCAGGATGGCGTCCGGATCCCAGTTGGGGACCGGCCCCGCAAGGATGGATTTTCTGGACCGATGAGAATGGCAACCCTGTCCCTTCGGCGCACCCCGAAGACCCATCGTTCATCCCTGACGAACCGCAGCAGGCACCACAACCGCACGAGGAGCAGCCGGGCGATGAAGCTCCCGATTCCTCGCAGAACGGCTGGGGCTCCTCGCAGGCCAGCCGCGCAGAGAATTCTCAGACTGAGGGACCGGCCCCCACACGTCAGTATCAACAGCAGCAACCCGACGGTTGGGGGCATCAGGGGCAGGAAAATCCGCCTCCGCAAGGAAGCGGATGGAACGGCAATCCGCGGAATCAGCCTCCTCGCAAAAAAAATTTCTTTGCGACCTCGGCCGGTATTCTCTCGATCATCGGCGCTATTCTTCTCATCCTGGTCATAGGTTTGGTTCTCGCGCTGACAGGGGTATTCGGTAACACGCAGGATTCGGGGGATTCGAAAGCGGCGACATCGAGTTCTGCGTCGGAATCCGGCAATGCCTCCGACAGCGCGAACAGCTCTCCGGAAGCTTCCGCTTCGGGCGACGGGCCGTCGGGAATGCGCCCCGAGCAGGCCAACATTCCGGCCAATGACGCCGACCCCGTCGTCGAGTTCACCGGGGAAGGCTCTCAGAAGGTCAAAACGGACAAGCTCGAGGATGGACAGGTCTACTACGTCGAGTACTGGTACCAGGGTGATTCGAACTTCGCCTTGTGGGGACTCGATGACAAGGGCGAGGACGCCGGGCTGTACGCCAATGACATCGACGAGACCTCCGGTTCCAGCTGGATAGATATGGATGGCCTTTACGGAAATCCCAAGGGATTCAACGTCGATGCCACGGACGGAAAATGGGAGATCAAGGTCTACGACGGCAATGCCATCAAGTCGGAAGGTGACAAGACGATGCAGAGCAACGGAACCGTCGCATTCGTGTACCAAGGACCCAAGAAGTCCGCGACCTTCGAGAACCTGGGCGATGATTCCTTCGAGGTGGAAGCATACGATCTCAAGGGGGATTCGGTATTCCACGAAAACGTCACCAAGGGCAACAAGGCCAATGTGAATTTCCCCGACGCGACCAAAGATGAGGCCAATGTTCTGGTCCAGGTCAAGGTGACGGACACGAAAGCACAATGGAAAATGTCTTTCAAATAGTCGGTGAGTAGGGCCTAAGAATTTCTCTTTTACGATCGGCCGCTCCGGATTGATTCTGGGGGGGGGGCGGCCGATCGCCTGTGGACAAGCGTCGGGAAGGTTTTCGGCTTGATTACCATGGGACGAGTGAAGGCGAAGAAACGACAGGAGCCGCGATGCCAGACCACAACCGCCGGCAGGTGCAGCGTGCAGGTCGCTCCGCGCTTTTGATCGATTGCGGTGGGATCGACGACGTCCTGGCCCTCCACACCGCGCTGACGGAGAATCCATTGCCGGATCAACTCGAATTGGTTCCGGCGGCCACGACCCTCCTTGCTCGCTTTCGTTCGCCCCTGCGCCCTGCCACGGCACGCGAGTTGGCAATCGAGTTGTCCACCATGATCGGCCGCCACGGCAGCTCTTCCCAGGCGCGTGAGGTCGAAATCCCCGTCCGCTACGACGGAGAGGATCTGGAGGACGTCGCGGCTCACCTCGGCACTTCCACCGATGAAGTCGTCGCTCGCCATACGGCGACGACGTGGACGGCGGCCTTCTCCGGTTTTTCCCCCGGCTTCGCGTACCTCGTCGGGGTCGGCCGTCAGCCAACAACCGATCTTACGGTCCCTAGGCGGGACAACCCACGGACTAAGGTTCCTGCGGGTTCCGTCGCTCTGGCCGGCGAATTTTCCGCGGTATATCCCAGCGCTTCACCCGGCGGTTGGCAACTGATCGGCACGACGAACGCTCCCGTGTGGGACCTCGATCAGGAGGTTCCCGCCTTGATTACGCCGGGAACCGTGGTCCGATTCTTGCCCGCGCGGGATTCGGTGGAATTACAAGAAAAGAAGTCGGCACCCGGGAGAACCGGCCAGCAGGCGAAAGAAGCTTCAGCGGAGAGGACGGACCCTGTTCAGGACACGGTCGAAGCGCTTCGCATCGACGCCCCAGGACTCGCGACCATGGTTCAAGATCGGGGTCGAGAGGGACATACGGACTGGGGCGTGAGCCCTTCCGGCTGGGCCGACGCCGTAGCCGCCCAATCCGCGAATCGGCTCGTGGGCAACGAACCTGAAGCAAGCGTCCTCGAGAACACCGCCGGGGGCCTGGCAGCAACTGCGCTGATGGATACCGTCCTCGCCGTCACCGGCGCAGAAGCCGAGCTGACCGTCCAGACAGACGGCACCAGTTTCCGGGTTCCTCGGAACCGGCCCTTCGCCTTGCTGTCGGGCCAACGGCTCGCCATCGGCCCGGCCGTGCGTGGGCTGCGGATCTACCTGGCTGTACGCGGAGGAATCCGCGTGGATTCAGTCCTCGGGAGTACTGCCACGGATACCCTGGCCAAGTTGGGGCCCACCCAGATGGTCAAGAACGCCGTCGTCCGCATTGGGCCCGAGCCCCGGCGTGCCGTCGAGTTGACCGGAGGCGGGGCGGAATTACCCCCTCCCCATGAGGTCACGGACATTCGGGTTTCTCCCGGCCCACGAATCGACTGGTTCACTTCTGAGTCCGTGCGCGAGACCTCACGGACCGTTTGGTCGGTCACCGAAGAAAGCAACCGGGTAGGCGTGCGCCTTGCGAGGCCCGCCGAGGAGCCCGATGAGGATCCGCTTCCCTCTCCGCTGACCCGCACGACAAAGGCCCAAGGTCGCGAATTGCCCAGCGAAGGCATCGTCGCCGGAGCCATCCAAGTGCCGCCCAGCGGAAACCCCGTGGTCTTCATGGCCGACCACCCCGTAACCGGTGGTTATCCGGTGATCGGAGTCGTTGAACCGAAATACTTGCGCCTCCTTGCACAGTCGCCGCCAGGCACACTGATCCGCCTCGTTTTCGACGCCGCCGAAGAGCCCATTGCAAACACCACACACCCCGGAGAAACCACATGCGCAAAGTCCTGATTGCCAACCGTTCGGAAATAGCGGTGCGCGTGATCCACGCGTGCGCAGAACGCGGCATCGGCACCGTTGCCGTCTACGCCGCTTCCGACGCAGAATCCCTCCACGTCCACCTCGCCGACGAGGCCTACGCGCTCGAAGGCAACGCTCCCGCAGACACCTACCTCAATATCGAAAAACTCGTCGACATAGCGCAACGTTCCGGGGCCACGGATGTCCACCCCGGGTACGGCTTTCTGGCCGAGTCTGCAGATTTCGCGCGAGCCGTGGTCAACGCGGGCTTGACGTGGATAGGCCCCACTGCCGAAACAATTGAGGCCCTCGGCGACAAGATTCAGGCCCGCTCCATCGCGACGACCGCCGGAGCACCGTTGGCTCCCGGGACAGACGGGCCGTTGGCGAACGCCCACGAAGCTCGGGACTTCGCCGAAGAGCACGGGTTGCCAATCATCATCAAAGCCGCACACGGTGGCGGCGGTCGCGGTATGCGCGTGGTCCGAGACCTCGACCAGGTCGAATCGGCCTTCGAAGCCGCCGCTCGCGAAGCCCACAGCGCATTCGGCCGGAGCGAATGCTTCGTCGAGCGCTTCCTCGAGAAGCCTCGCCACGTCGAGGCGCAGGTAATCGCCGATGCGCACGGAGGAGTCGTCGTGGTGGGAACCCGCGATTGTTCTCTGCAGCGCCGCAACCAGAAACTAGTGGAGGAAGCACCGGCGCCGTTCCTGAGCGACGAACAGCTGAAAAATATCGAGGAGGCATCCGCCGCGATCTTTCGTGAGGCCGGTTACGTCAATGCGGGGACGGTGGAGTTCCTGGTCGGCGCGGACGGACTGATCTCTTTTCTCGAGGTCAATACCCGTATCCAGGTCGAGCACCCCGTTACGGAAGAGACGTTCGGCGTCGACCTCGTAGGCATGCAGCTCGACGTCGCCGCCGGCGAACGCCTTCCTTTTGAGAGCGCCCCAAAAGCACATGGACACTCCATCGAGTTCCGCATCAATGCGGAAGATCCCGGACGGGGTTTCCTCCCTGCCGGCGGCACGATAACAGGGATCACGGTTCCCACGGGCCCCGGAATTCGATGGGATGCAGGTGTCATCACGGGTTCCGAGGTTGCCGGGGATTTCGATTCTCTTTTGGCCAAACTCATCGTGACCGGCTCGACTCGCGATGCCGCCCTGGCTCGAGCCCGTCGTGCCCTGGCCGAATTGACGCTCAGTGGAGTCTCGACCACTCTTCCATTCCACCGTGCCGTCCTCGGGCACGAGGACTTCACATCCTCTCCCTTCAGCGTCTACACGACCTGGATCGAGGACGTTCTGACTCCGCTCCTGGAATCCGACGGCGGCTACTGCGCTCCGCGCTATGCGGACAGGACGCTATTCGGTGGGTCCGTTTCCGACGCCACGGCCTCCGTCACGGCGGGGGTCGAAATCGAAGGCCGGCTGACCAAAGTTCGTTTCCCCGCCGAAGCACTCGCGAAAATCGGCGCTGGACTCGCTGATGGTCTCGGAGGCGCCCAGTTCTCAGGAGCCAGCGTCGTCCAGACGGACGCGCCGGAGTCGAGCGACGTCGAGGTCACCGCAACTCTCAGCGGCTCATTGGTTCGATGGGAGGCGGAAGATTCCGCGACCGTAGAGGAAGGGCAGACGTTGGCGATAGTGGAGGCCATGAAAACGGAGATGCCGATGGAATCTCCGGCGGCCGGTGTCTTTCGCCGGGAGCCCGTGGAACCGGGACAGAAGCTATCGGCCGGAATGATCTTGGGTCGAATCGAAACAGCAAACTGACTACCACCGGGCCACGAGGTGCGGTGGTCAGGGACGCGACGTCGCTCCGCGAAGGCCACTCGCGCGCGTGAATCGTTGGGAAGGAGCTGCCCCTCCGCGGCGATTCAAGAGCGTTGAGCACAAGTGCGGCCCTGGTTGATGCCGCATCGTAGACCCTTGGCCACCGGGAGGTTTAAACGTGCTAACCGTTCCACAAGGTTGAAAGCTGACCCACGGCGCTGGCTCCCAAGTACAAGGTCAACAGCCACACCAGCACGCCCACGACGATCAGCCACTTCGGGTATTTGTAACCGCCCAGCAAATCTCGGCGGAAAATCGCGACGATCAAGATCACGGTGAACCCCAGAGGGAGGATCAGACCGTTGATAGTACCGGCGATGACCAACAACGTTCCTGGTGCCTTGCCCAAGGAGAAGAAAACGACCGTGGAGAGCACGATCATGCCGACCGTCAGCACGTTGCGGACCCAAGTCTTGGTGTTCCGTGTGGTCATGAAGGATACGGATGTATAAGCGGCGCCAATCACCGACGAAATCGATGCGGCCCACAGGATCACCCCGAAGAGACGCAGCCCGATTTCGCCCGCTGCGTGCTGAAATGCCTCCGCCGCGAGGTTGGAACTGGTCAGCGTCACGCCGCCGGCGACAACACCGAGGATCGCGAGGAAAAGAAGGTAGCGCATCACGCCGGTGACCACGATCGAGGTGATGGACGCATTGGAGATGGATTTGACGTCGTCGACTCCGGAGACGCCGGCGTCGATCATGCGGTGTGCGCCGGCGTAGGTGATGTAGCCACCCACGGTTCCGCCGATCAAGGTCGTGATCACGGCCAGATCGACGTTGTCCGGGAAAACGGTCTGGCGCAGGGCATCGCCGATGGGCGGTCCCGACACCACCGCGACATATCCGGTAATCAGGATCATCAGGACCCCGAGTACGACCACGATCTTGTCCAAGGCCACTCCGGCTTTCTTCGACAAGAACACGAGGACCGCCAATACGGCCGTAATGATACCTCCCCAGGTGGAGTCCAGCCCCGTCATCGCGTTGATGCCGAGTCCTCCGCCGGCAACGTTGCCGACGTTGAACACGAAGCCGCCGAAAACCACGAAAACGCCCAGAAGAATGCCCACACCCGGCAGAATTCTGTTGCCGAGTTCGCTGGCCCGCAGACCGCTGACGCCGATCACACGCCACACATTCAGTTGAACGGCGATATCAACGAGAATCGACAGGAAGATCGCGAAAGCGAAGGCGGCACCCATCTTGACCGTGAAGGTCGCCGTCTGCGTGATGAATCCCGGGCCGATCGCCGAAGTCGCCATGAGAAACAACGCGCCCAGCAAGATGGAACGCTTCGACTCGGCATGGGGCAGCTTGCTTTTGACGACGGCGTCGCCTGCGGCCGTCTCCGGGCGCCCCTCTTCCGCGTGCCCTGAAGAGTTTGCCCAGGGCAGATCGGGCTTTTCCCGGGAAGGGCTGTTGTCTGTCATGTGAGCCTCTCAAGGGCGGAAACGCTGGACCGAGCTGAACCAGCGACGAAATAGTACCAGAGAGTTCGTTAGCTACAGCACATCGATCCGGCCTTGGCACCAGGGCCACGAGAAGCTCCCATGCCAGGAGATTCTACGAGGTTCCTCATGGCGATTTTCGGGTCAAGTGGCCTGCTGCGAGCGGGCCTTTCTCAGAGCGATGCGGTAGGAACGGGCAGCACGAATGGCGTCGATGATCAGGACGAGAATCGCGAGCCAGACGATGGCAAACCCGATCCATCGGCCCGTTGACATCTCCTCCCCGAGGAGCAGGTACCCGGCCAGAAACTGCATGATGGGGGTGAAATACTGCACCATTCCCACATATGACAGGGGCAAACGAGTAGCAGCACCCGCGAAAGTCAGGAGCGGGATCAGGGTGATGAATCCGGTGCCCACGAGCAATGCGGTTTTGAGGAGGCCGATCTGGCCGAAAGCAAGACCACCGCCCACCGTTCCGACCAGCGCCAGCACGATAACCGAGGGAATGAACAACCACGCCGTTTCGAAGGTCAGACCCGTCAACGAGTCGACGCGTCCACCGACGTTCTTCTTGACCAAGCCGTACAGCGCAAAACTGCCCGCGATCAACAGGGACATCCACGGAAGCGACCCGTATTCGACCGTGAGGACAACGATGGCGACCAGACTGATTCCCACCGCGATCCATTGAAGTCTGCGCAATTTCTCATGCAGTACAAATACCCCGAGCACGATCGTCGCGACCGGATTGATGAAGTATCCGAGGGAAGCTTCGAGCACGTGCCCGGTCGTCGTCGCAAAAATATAAACCAGCCAGTTGATGGAAACAATGCCCCCGGCCATGCCCAAGGTCAGGTTCACACGCCGGTCCTTGAAAGCAGCTGCCACGCGCCCCCACGATCGCGTCGCGGTTACCAGCAGTACGCACAGGCACAAGGAGAACACGATGCGCCATCCCAAGATTTCGAAGGCGCCTGTGGGCTTGATCGCGGCGAAGTACAGGGGAAGGAAGCCCCAGAGGCCGTACGAGATGAAAGCGAGAATGAAACCGGTCTTGAGGTCTTTTCGCGGGTTCCGACCCGCCGACTCTTCCGGGACGATGACCTCGGGCAAGGCACCCGTGATCGTCGGTGGCTCCTGCCTGGGCACGGCAGAGTTCACGTCCGAGCCCTCCGGACGGCTATCCGATGCTCTGCCGCTGCCGGAGGAGTCATGCGCTGGGGTCAACGATTGGTCCTTCCCAATGTGTGCCGGAGTGCCGGTTCGATTTCTGCGAATCGGAACGAGTACCCGTGGTTTTCCAGAGCCTGGGGTACCAGAGCGGCGGAACTCAGTGCGAGCTCGCGAGCCCCTTGCTTTCCAAGAAGCAGTCCCGGCGCTTGCTTGGGCGTGGGTACGATGCTCGGGCGCCGAAGAATCGAGGCCAAGGTTTTGGCGAATTCCTTCTGCCGAACCGGATGGGGAGCCGCGGCATTGACCGGGCCGGATACCTCGGGGTCGGCTACCGCGAACGCGTATACCTGAGCGAGGTCTTCCAGGCTGATCCACGGTTGCCACTGTTCTCCCCCGCCAAGGGGGCCGCCGGCGCCCGCTAGGTACAGAGGCAGCTGAGCGGCCAGAAGCCCGCCTGACGAGCTGAGCACCAGACCCGTCCGGACGAGGACGACACGCGTTCCGAAGTCTTCGGCTTTCCGCGCGGCGGCTTCCCATTGGGTGCAGACATCGGCCAAGAAATCCTGCCCTGGACCGTCGGTCTCTGTGACGACGTCGGCCTCATGCCCGTAATACCCGCTCGCCGAGGCGTTGATCAGGACCCTGGGTCCGCCGCTTTCGGCGACCTCCCGCATCGCGGCAACGATGGTCTCGGTGCTCTTGAGACGGGATTCGAGCACCGCACGACGATGCTTCTCGGTGAAAGGTCCGGCAATTCCGGTGCCGGCCAGGTTGATGACGGCATCCAGGCCCACGAGATGTTGAGGGTCCAGGGTTTGCTGTTCCGGGTCCCAAGCAATTTGTCCCTCGCCGATGGTTCCGCTGAAGCCCTGACGGCGTTTGAGGTGGATGACCTCATGTCCCGCGGCGCGCAGAAGAGCCGAAACCTGCGTTCCGACGAGCCCGGATGCACCGGCGATCGCGACTTTGAGCTTTTCGGTGCCCGAGCCCTTGCTCTCACGGTGGTCGTCGAGGTAGGAAGCGAAGTCCAAATCCGCCTGCGTCTGATCCGTACGGAATGCGAAGACGCGCTCGAGCTCTTTGTTGAAAACATGGGCGCTGAATTTGAAACGATTCTCCAGCCCACCCGGCAATTCGTAATTCACGGTGTCGGAGACCATCGTCTGGCCCTGCTCCGCGTCCGTGAATTGGTGCCGATGATTCCAGGACTTGAGCGGACCCCTCTTCATCTCGTCCGTGAAGCCCGCACCCGGCACGTACTCGGTATGTTCCGCCGTCCAGCGTGTTCCTGGCCGGATCGGTATGCTGCCGGGAAGCAGCCCTTCGGCCCATTGAACCCCCATGAGCAATTCGGTTTTCGAACCGACCTCGAGTCCGTGGGTCGGTTCGGTCAGGACCTTGGAGTTCCACGGCGGGGTGAGCCTGACTACCGCTCCCGCCCTGCCGTACCACTCGGTCACGGCGGATCGAGGATGAGTGATGTGCGCATTGTGTTCGAATGTGGTCATAGGTCATCTCTCACTTTCTCCCACGGCTCGATATCGCCGGGGATAACCCTGAACAGGGGGTGGTTCTTGAGGGTCGCATTTCGCAGGTCGGATTCGAGGCGTCCAACGAGTTTGGGGGCACGTATGCGCAATTTGAACGTCAGCAGCTCGGCCTCATAGTCAAGTTGGCCCTGTGTCACGGGGATCGTCGGAACCGTACGGGAACCGTCGGAAACCGGGGTATTTCCCGGGGCTCGCTGCAAAACCTCCGGTTCGGCCTCTCCGTCGGAATTTCCTCCGGGGCTCGCCTCGGCACTAGGTTCAGACAGCTCGACCCAGTCCGGCCCGGGCTGGGTAAGTTCGGTTTCCCCGGAAAGCAGCGGTCCCTTGACGATTTTTTCGACGTCGAACGTGTAGCCGCGCGACGTAGCCTCTCTATGGATGCCTCTGAGAAACGCGGACAACGCCGCTCGAGGGTCATCGGCCTGCCGGAAGCGGACGAGCTGGGGGTGTTGCCGGTAACCATGGGTGGCCCCCGCCAGGACTTTTTGGGCCAGCAGCGCTTCCCTCCAGGCGGCCACGAGTCCTTTGGCATCCAAGTAGGACGGGTCGAGGGACCAAAGCCTCACGCAGACCTCCTGTGGCGGTTCGAAGACCGGGACCGAAATTGCCCCGGTGTCGCCTGCCCCACATTACTCGTTCCAAGTCCGGGCGTCGCGCTTGTTTTCGGTGGTTTGACGTTATCCTTCGCGGAACTCCATCTCGATCCGCTCGAGCGACTTGTCCTTGGTCTCCGGGGCCTTGAGACGGACCCATACGAGAGCCAGAATTTGCAGGACGACGAACATCGCGATGGTCGGGCCGAATCCGAGCGCCGCGGAGAGCAACGGGAAGAGCAGGGCCACCAAGAAGTTCACGCTCCACTGGACACCCGTACTGATCCCCATCGCCACGCCTCGAACCGTCAGGGGGAAGATTTCGGACATGTACAACCAGGTCATCGTGCCGATGGCGCACTGGGAGATGCCCACGAAGACTACGATCGAGAACAATATGATCCACCGCTTCGCGGACGCATCGTCGCTCATGAGTATCGATGTCGCTGCCAGAATGGAGAGCATGACGATAGTTCCGGTCAGTCCTGAACTCAACATGAGTTTGCGCCGGACGTGCGGCATGATGACCAGAGCCACCCCGACCCCGACGACCCCGGCAAGACCGATCAGAAGGTTCACCACGAAAGCAGTGTTCCCCACGAAACCGGCGTCCGTCAGAATGGTGACGCCGTAGTACTGGACCACGTTGATCCCGGAAATCTGGTTGATGACCGCCATTCCGACGCCGATGAACAGGATCCTCCGGATCCACGGCGTTGCGAACACATCACCGAGGGTCCCCGACGCGGCCTGCTCGTCCTTTGCGGCAAGTTCTTTGACTTCCTCGAGCTCGTCCGAAGAGAACGTGTGCTCGCGAACTTCGCGAAGCACTTCCAGCATTTCGTCAATCCGCCCGCCACGAGCCAACCATCGGGGAGATTCCGGGACGGCGATCATTCCTGCCCACAGAATGATGGCCGGCACAATGCACATCGCAAGCATCCACCGCCACGTATTGGCTTGCCCGGCATCGGCGACACCCGCGATGCCCGCGTTGAACCCGAAAGCCAGGAGCTGACCGAAGACCACCATGAATTCGTTCTGGGAAATGACCCTCCCTCGCAGATGAGTGGGAGCGAGTTCCGCCAGGTAAACGGGAACGGTGACGGATGCACCGCCGACGGCCAGACCCACGACAACCCGGAAGAGGGACAGGATCCACCAGGCCGGAGCCAGGACCGAGCCAATCGCCCCGAAGGTGAAGAGAGCGGCCACCACGACCACCGTCCGGTGCCTCCCCTGGCGGTCGGAGAAGCGCCCGCCGAAAACGGCACCAAAGATCGCGCCGAATTGGAGGGCAGAGGTCACGAAGCCCTCGTACTTCTCGTCCATACCGAAATCGGCAGCCATGGATGGCAGGGCCCCGTTGATGACACCTGTGTCATAACCGAAAAGCAGCCCACCCACCGTGAGGATCATGGCCGCCACCCGCATTTTCCCTGTCAGCTTCGTCTCCGGTGCATCCGGAGCTTTGATTTCGGGGCGAACCTGCGATTCTGAACTGGGTGCCATGACGGCTTACCCTCCTCATTGAAATACGGCGGTGACTTCTCATCTCTAGCCGAAGCCACTATGTCGTGCCTCATCCACCCCGCCTATATGACAGAACAGACCTGGTCAACGCGGGGTTCTTGGATCATTCGGCCCGAAGAGCACCCGCCATGCTACGCTTAAATCCTATTGTCCTTACAAAGAACAACGGTAGGGAACCAACGACGGAGTTACCCATGACAGCCTCAATCGACGTCACGATCGACCGCTCATCACCCGTGCCGCTGTACCATCAGCTGGTCCACGGCATCGAGACGGCCATCGCCGAGGGCGTTCTTCCACCCGGGACCATGCTCGACAACGAGCTTTCCCTGGCCAAGGATCTTCACCTGTCCCGACCCACGGTGCGCAAGGCCATGGACGAGCTCGTCCGCTCGGGGCTCCTGGTTCGCAAACGAGGCGTTGGAACGCAGGTCGTGGCCTCGGAGATTCGACGCTCCGTCGGATTGACCTCGCTATACGAGGACCTGAGTGATGACCATGCCCAGCCCACCACCGAGGTCCTGGAATTCGAGGAAACCAAAGCCCCGGACGACGTCGCCGAGCGGCTCAACCTCGCGCCGGGAGATCCTGTGTATTACTTCAAGCGCGTGCGCAGCCGTTCAGGCACACCACTGGCGATCATGGAAAATTGGGTACCCCTCAAGATCGCGGACCTCAGCCGCGAAGGCCTCGAATCTCGCGGGCTGTACACGCTTCTGCGCCAACAAGGGATCAATTTCAGGCTCGCACAGCAGAAGATCGGCGCTGCGGTGGCCACCAATGAGCAGGCCAAACTGCTTAAGACGAGCACCGGATCAGCCCTGGTAACCATGTCCCGGACCGCAACCGACGATATCGGCAGACGAGCTGAAACCGGTCGGCACGTCTATCGCGCGGATTCATATTCCTTCGAGATGACCCTCTCCGCCTGATCACGAGACTTCACCTGTCCGGAAACACTTCTCCGAAAGGATGCAACGATGACAAACTGGGTTTACCCCGCAGGCAAAGCAACCGATGGCCCTTGGGATGTTTCCCTCGGTGCGTATGATTCCACACAGAAGGTCGACGGCTGGGAGCATACCGGTCTCAAGACCGCGACATTCGCAGGTGAGACCATCTCATTGGATGCCGCTCCGGAAGAACGCATCGTCATCCCGCTGACGGGTGATGTCACCGCAGTGGTCGACGGTCAGAACTATGAACTCTCGGGCCGCGAATCCGTTTTCCACGGCCCCACGGATGTCCTGTACACGGGAGCCAACAAGGCCGTAGAGCTCTCCGGGACGCAGGGCGTTCGCTTTGCCGTCGCATCCGCACCGGCCAAGAATGAGTACCCCACTCGTCTGATCACCAAGGACGAGGCCCCGCTCGAATTGCGCGGTGCCGGCAACTGCTCGCGGGAGGTACGGAATTTCGGGACCCCCGCTTCCCTCGAGGCCGACCGATTCATTGTTTGCGAAGTCCTGACCCCTGCGGGCAACTGGTCATCGTATCCTCCTCATAAGCATGACGAAGAAAAGGAGGGCGTCGAGACCCAACTCGAGGAGATCTACTACTTCGAGACGCGAGTGACTCCGGATGCCCCGAAAGAAGCCACCGACTCGATCGGATATCAGCGCGTCTACGCCTCCGATGACCGTCCCATCGACGTCAATGCCGAGGTTCGCACTGGCGACGTGGTGTTGGTCCCCTACGGCTGGCACGGTCCGGCCATGGCCCCTCCTGGCTACGACCTGTACTACCTGAACGTTATGGCCGGCCCCGGCCCGGTCCGCAAGTGGCTCATCAGCGACGACCCCCATCACGGATGGGTACGTCAGCAGTGGGAAGAGCAGGATATTGACTCGCGCTTGCCTTTCGGCGGCTAAGCCTCCGTGCTGCCCGAATTGACGTGGTTCGCTTGGATCGGGCTGGCCCTGGCGGCCGTATTGGTGGGATTCTCCAAGACCGCGCTCCCGGGGATCAACACCCTCGCGGTAGCAATCTTCGCGGCGGTGCTGCCCGCGAAGCCATCCACGGGAGCACTACTGGTCCTCTTACTCGTCGGTGACGCATTCGCTTTGTGGACCTACCGCCGACACGCCGACTGGCCGACCCTGCTCCGCATGATTCCTGCGGTTCTGATCGGTCTGGCCGTCGGTGGCGTCTTCCTGGCTTTCGCAGGCGACGCCGTGGTGCGCCGCGTGATCGGCGTACTGCTGCTGATGTTGATGGGACTGACCTTGTGGCAGCGTCAGAAAAGGGCAAGGATCACGGACGACCCCGTGCCCGCGTCCTGGGGCGCGGCCACCGGGTACGGATCCCTGGGCGGTTTCACGACCATGGTCGCCAATGCCGGCGGACCCGTCATGTCCATGTATTTCCTCGCGGCCCGCTTCCCCGTCAATGCTTTCTTGGGCACGGCCGCGTGGTTCTTTGCGACCATGAACGTGCTCAAGCTCCCGGTGTCAATCGGCTTGGGTCTCATCACCGAGCACACGCTGATCATGGATCTAATTCTGGTTCCCGGTGTGGTCGTAGGCGCCCTCTTCGGACGATGGGCTGCCCAGAAGATTCGACAGAAGACCTTCGACCTCGCTGTGATCGTGGTGACGATCCTGGGCGCCGCCTACCTCTTAATATAATTCCGCTCGCGGCATGACCTTTGGGCCATGCACCATCGAAAGATAGAGTGAGGTAAGCCTAATCAAACCGAGGATTGGAGTCCTATGCCAGCCCCCAAACGCAAACCCCAAACCGTCCTCGAGGTCCTCGAACGCCGCCAACTCACCCCCAATATGGTCCGGCTCATTCTGGGTGGCTCAGGATTCGCTTCATTCCAGAACAACGGATGCACCGATCAATACGTCAAGTTGGTCTTTGCGAAACCCGAACTGAATCTCACCGCGCCCTTCGACATGATGGAAATGCGGGAGAAGCTTCCCCCGGAGGACGTTCCCGTAACCCGCACGTACACCGTGCGGAGCGTGGACGACGAAGCCGGCACGCTGACCATCGATTTCGTGACCCACGGGACCGAAGGGCTCGCCGCCCCGTGGGCCGCTTCCGCATCCCCGGGGGACCAGTTGCTGTTGATGGGCCCGGGCGGCAAGTACAACCCGGATCCGACGGCCGATTGGTATCTCTTCGCCGGAGATGCGTCTGCTCTTCCCGCTATCGGCGCGGCCATCGAGGCCCTGCCCGAGACGGCGCGGGGCTACGCATTCATCGTTCTCGATCATGAAGAGGACCGGCAGGAGCTGGCCGCTCCCGCCGGTCTGGAAGTCGTTTGGAGCGTCAAGGAAGGAGCCGGAGCCGACCCGAACCGCCTGGCGCAATTGATGACCGAGCGACAGTGGCCCAAGGGCAAGGTTGAAGTCTTCGCCCACGGTGAGCGCGAATCGATCAAACAGGTGCGCCGTCTCCTCAAGGAACGTGAGATCCCGCGCGAGCAGATCTCGATCTCCGGTTACTGGGCCTTCGGCCGTACCGAGGACAAGTTCCAGGCCGAAAAGCGCGAACCGATCGGAAAGATCGAGGACTGAGACTTCATCAGGAGTCCAGGTCGACAGCGACCTTCCGACCGGTTTCCGCTGATTTCTGAGCGGCGTCGGCGAGGATCAACGCGGCGCGCCCGTCTTCGTACGTGGGGCTTCGCGATTCCTCGCTCTTGATCCATTTCACGAATTCTTCCACTTCAAGAAGGTACGCCGCGGCGTACCGCTCCAGGAAAAACTCCTGATAAGTGGCCTTGGACTCGACCGACACCGCGTTGGACAGGGTGGCCAGCGACGTGGACGAGTTGAGCGCCCCGCCAGATCCAAAGGGGCACGTCCACGAATACCGCGATCAGGTTCTGGAAGTGGACCTGTCCTTAACGTCCGGTCCCGATCAGACCGATGCGAATTTTCTGCGTCATCGGATTCCCCCTCTCAGATCAGTTCTTTGATGAACTGGGCGGAGTAACGGGCATCCTCGTGGGCTTTGGCGGCGTCTTCTTCAGTGTCCAGAACAGTATCTTGCTCGAGCACATACCACCCCTTGTAACTGGCCTCCTGAAGACCCTTGACGATTTCTGCGATCTTCGCGTCGCCTTTGCCCAATGCCTGGTACATTCCGCGACGGCATCCTTCTCGGTAGTCGAATTCTCCGTCGGCGACTTGCTTGGCCACAGAAAGATCCACGTCCTTCAAGTGGATGTGGGCTACCCGATGAGGGTGCTCACGAACCAGCTCCAGCGGGTCGCCGCCGGCAAGAGTGTAATGCCCGGTGTCCACGCAGAGGCCAATGGTCGACCCGGCGAGAACCCGATCGGTTTCCTCGGGAGTCTGTATCAGGGTGCCCATGTGCGGATGCAGGGTTGCGGTGACACCCGCAGCAGCGGCTACCTCATTGATGGTGTTGAGGTTGCGGAGGAGAGTCTCCCACTCGGCGTCGCTGAGGTCCGGCCGAGTGTCGTACCCGGCCTCTCCGGAGTTCGCAGACAGGACCATGACGTCGGCCCCTGCCGCCGCGTACGCTTCAAGTTCTTTGTGGATCTGCGGCAACGGATCCCGGTCTTCACGGTGTAGAACCGCAGGGAAGAAGCCTCCGACGGCCGAGAGGCCGTGCTGCCTCAAGACCCTCGCACGGCCTTCGGGATCGTCCGGGAGGAAACCTTCTGGTCCGAATTCCGTGGCCGAGAATCCGAGCCTCGTCATGTCCTGGAGGACCTGCTCGGGTTTGAGCTGAATTCCCCAGTCCGGCACCTCGATAACGCCCCAGGTGATGGGGGCAGCGGCCAATTTCGTCATGATGATTCCTCTTCCTTGAGGTACGTGTTTCAGTCGTGCGTTCCCAGGATCATCTGATCCCAGTCGATGATCGATCCCGTGACGACGCCGCTGCGTTCCGAAAGAAGGAAGACCACAGCGTCCGCAATTTCGTCGGGTTGGCCCAATTTGCCCATGGGTTGCGATGCGGAAGCCTCCTGAAGCCAAGAGTCCGAAGCATCGTGGAAGGTTTTCTGGATGACTTCTTCGCCCGGAGTCTGCGTCCACCCGATGTTCAGCCCATTGATCCGGATCCTGTCCCACCGGTGGGAGTAAGCGGCATTCTTGGTCGCCGCGGCCAATCCGGCCTTGGAGGCTACGTACGGCGCGAGGTAGGGCTGTCCGCCGTGCATCGACATCGTGAGGATGTTGAGGATGGTTCCCGGTTCCCCGCGGCCCTTCATGTCGGACACCGCGGCCTGCATCGTCATGAACGGTGCGACGAGGTTGACTGCGAGGTGCTGGCTGAGGAGCTCACGGCTCGTGTCCTCCAGCGACCCCCGCGTGGTGACCCCCGCGGCGTTGACCAGGGAATCGATCTGGCCGAACCTTTTGACGGTTTCTGCGACAACGCGCTCGGCCTCCCCAGGAACTTCCAGATCCGCGACGATCCCGAAGGTCTCGGCAGCGAATTCGCCGAGGCCTTTCTCCGCGGCGGCCAGTTTTTGCCCGTTGCGCCCGACGATTGCGACGCCACGCGCCCCTTCCCGAGCCGCGGCCTGCGCTATGGCGAGCCCCAGGCCTTGAGAACCGCCCGTGACAAGAACGACTTTGTCCTTCAAAAGATCTTGCATGACTATTTCCTCCCTTGGCCCTGCGCGCTGGTGTTCGAGACCTGGTCGATTTTCTGCCAGCTGCCGCTTTCGGCTGATTTCTCCGCCGCGGAAACCACGCGGTTGGCCGCCAGACCGTCCTTGATGTCTGCGTGCTGCGAGTCCTGTCCCAGGAAGGCGAGCAGGAATTTCTTGGCCTCGATGGTCTTGAGGTCGTCATATCCCATGGGGGTTCCGGCACCCGGTTGGAAGACCGAGAAGTCGCCGAATTCCGCGCCGGCCATGACCGTGGTGTACCCAACGTGGGGTGCGGTGTTGAGCGCGAGCTGGAGCTCATTCATGCGCTCGAAGTCCCAGCGGAAAGACCCTTCGGTTCCGTAGACCTCGATGCCATAGGAGGCACGCGGCCCGTTGGCCACTCGGGAGGCTTCCAGCGTTCCGATGACGGGCGATGCCGAACCCGAGGAATCGGGTTGGGCGTAACGGACGATCATCGAAGCGTAGTCCTCGTTCTCCACGGGCTTCATCTCGCCGTTCTCGACAATCGCGAAATGGGTTCCGCTGCCCATAGGAAGTTCGGGGCGCTCGGAGTAGACCGTCGAGGTCGCGGCCGTAACCTCTTCAACAGGCCCCACCACATAATGCGTCAGATCGATCAGATGTCCCATAAGGTCCCCGAGGACGCCCGAGCCCGCCAGATCGCGGACGAAACGCCATGACAGGGCCCCTCTGGGGTCCGCAGAGTAGTCGGCGAAGAATGCGCCGCGAATGTTGGTGATTCTCCCCAATTTGCCGTCGGCCACGAGCTGCCGCGCGTACTCGATGGCGGGCGCATTGCGGTAGTTGAACCCCACGGCGCTGACCACGCCGGCTCGATCCGCCGCGTCGGAAATGGCTTGCGTCTCCTCCGCCGATCGTCCGGCGGGCTTTTCGAGCCAGAAAGCCTTTCCTGCGGCCGCGGCGTCCTGGGCAATCTGAGCGTGCAAGAAGTTTGGGGCGCAGATCGAGACGACATCCACGTCAGGGTTGTTGAGGACCTCGTGATAGTCCGTGGTTCCCTTCTCGAAGCCTAAGACGTCTACAGCGTATTCGGCACGGTCCTCGGCGGTATCGGCGGCGATCACCAAGCGAGGTTTGATCCCCAGCTCCGGGTAGAAGACAGGAATGTTGGCATAGGCCCGGGAATGGACTTTGCCCATCCAACCAACGCTGATGAGCCCCACTCCGACGGTTTGCTGTTCTGCCATGATTTCTCCTCATTGAGATCGTCCGACCGGAGCATTGGACCGGTCCATATCGATTCAGCTTATTTTTCAAATTGTTCTAACGTCAATACAAATGATCGGAGGGGCGGCTTCCCTGTGGCTAAACACCGCCCTTCTCAGGTCTACGCCACGGCAGCGGGTTGACCGCCGTCCAGAACGGCACGGACCGCTACGGCTGCATCATGGAAGGTCGCGCTAGCGGCATTCTTGCTCAGCCCCATTACGTGCGGAGTCAGCACCGTATTGGGATGGTGATACAGCGGGTGGTCCTGGGTCGGCTCAGGGTCGAAGGCATCCAGTCCGGCACCGGAGATGCGCCCTTCTTCCAGAGCCTCCAAGAGCGCATCCTCATCCACGATCCCACCGCGACTGACGTTGATCAGCACCGCCCCGGGACGCATGATGTTCAAGGCGTCCCGGTCGAGGAGGTTTCTGGTTTGCTCGACCAACGGAAGATGCAGAGAAACGACGTCGGAACCCTTGAGGAGTTCTTCCACGGTTTCTGCGCGGATCTCGGGATCGACCGGGGCCACGGGGTCGTAGGCCAGGATCTCCATCCCGAAGGCCCGAGCGATGTGGGCCACGCGTTGGCCGATACGCCCGTAGCCCATGATGCCCAGGGTCGCGCCTTCGAGGTCACCCACCGGGACTCCGGATCGCTCGGTCCACCGGCCTTCGCGCACCAACCGGGTCAGTGGGTCCAACGACTTGACTAAGTGCAGGATGTGGGCGAAAGCCCCTTCGGCTACGGCATTGGTATTGGTTCCCGGGGTGATGGCAACCGGAATACCGCGCCTCCGGGCAGCGGGAACGTCGACGTCGTCAACGCCAACTCCCGTTCGAGCGATGACCTTGAGCTCGGGCATGCGCTCGAGTTCAGCCTCGCCGACCGTCACCGCGGCGCGGACTATCGCGCCTTCCACGACAGCGAGATCCTGCGGACCAGGCTCGGCGACAAAATCCACGTCAGCTCCGAGCACGGTCTCGACCTCCTCGGGCGGCACCGGACCCAATCCTATGACGACGTGGCGATTCCGCTGCGTGGATTCAGTCATGGCGTGCTCCTCCCAACCGAGCGGCGACGTCGCGCGCCGCATTTGCCAAGAGGGTCGAGTCCGACCCGACCGGGAGGAAGGTGAAGCCTTGCGCGGCACGCTTTTCCGCCACGTCGGTGTTGGCACTGAGAATCCCTGCGGAAATCCCGGCCTTCCGCGCGGCGTTGAGAACACGGTCCACGGCGTCCTTGAATTCCTCCGATTCGAAATTGCGCGGGGTTCCCAAAGCGTAGGAGAGGTCCAGCGGTCCGATGAACAGCACATCGACTCCGTCCAGCGCGGCTATCTCTTCCACCTCATTGAGGGCGCCGAGAGTTTCGATCTGGACGATGCACAGGGCCTCGCTGTTCGCGGTGTCCAACGCACCCGTATCAAGACCCCACCGGACGGAACGGTTGTACGTAGCAACTCCGCGCATCCCCTGGGGTGGGTATCGGAAGTAACACAACGTTTCCTCGACCTGGATGGCATCGTTGATTCGGGGCAGCATGATCCCTGCGGCACCCGCGTCCAGGGCCCGGCCGATACGAATACGCTCCAGGGATTCGACGCGCACCAGTGTCGCCGTACCGTAGCCGCCCGTGGAGGCGACGACCTGACCGATGTGGGATTCGTCCGATCCCCCGTGTTCGAGGTCCAGCAGAACCCAGTCCAGGCCGGAGACTGCCATGATTTCCGCCGACGCGGGATGTCCCATTCCACAAAAGGCACCATGCGTCAGCTCGCCCGAGCGGATGCGTCGAGCCAGCTTTCCCTGGTCCAATGGAGTCGACCTCATACGTGCCACCTCTGATCCCGCAGTCCCTCTTCGTACTCGGCCCGCAAGGGCGGGACCCACTCCTGTTCGCTGACTTCAGCCGGTGCCACGTCCCAGAAAACTTCCGATCCGGGCAGGTCTACTAGGGGAACGGTGGGCACAACGATCATGACTGGGCCCTCATGGCTTCTGGTGTCGTCCAGAGCGGTACGAACCTCCTGGGCGGAGGTCGCCCGAACCACCTTGGCGCCGAGGCCTTCACCGATGTTCTCGAGCCCCACCTGCAGGTATTCGCCCGAGAGCCGCCCTTGCTCGTCGTGGCCGCGATACCGGAAATCATTTCCGAATTGTTCGCCGAACTTCATCATCTGAAGACGGCGGATCACCTGGAAACCGTGATTTTCCGAAACCACGTAGGTCACTTTGAGACCTTCCTGGGCCGCGGTGAGGATCTCCGTGGGGTTCATGAGGAAAGTACCGTCCCCAATGAATACCGAGACGCGCTTTTCTTCCTCGGGATTCGCCAGCCGCACCCCAATACCTGCAGGAATCTCGTACCCCATGCACGAGAAACCGAATTCGAGGTGTGCATGGCGCCCTTCGGTCGCGTCCCAGACCTTGAGGAGGTCACCGGGAGGGCCGCCCGCCGCAGCGATCACGACGTCGCCGCTCTGGGAGTGCTCCTGCATTAGGCCGATCAGTTGCCCCTGGGTCAGCACGGCATCCGTGTCCGGGATGTTGAGGTCAGCGTGTTCGGGTGCGTTCTTGTTGAACATAGTGTCAGGGTCCAGCGCTGCGGCACGCTGCGGACGCCACTCGTCCTTCTGACTACGGATCTCGCTGGACCAGCCCTGGGAGACCCCGTAGCCCTCGAGGTCGGACAGCAGATCCTCGATGCCTCGCCGCGCGTCGGAGACGGCGGCGACGCCGCCCTGTTTGATGGCATCGATTTCCGCGATGTTGATTGCGGCGAACCGCACGTCGGGGTTCTTGAACATGGTCTGGGAACCCGTGGAGAAATCGGTCAGGCGAGTGCCGATCGAAAGGATCAGGTCGGCCTGGGCCGCTAGCCGGTTGGTGGCCGGATTGCCCTCCAAACCGATGCCCCCGAGGAACCAGTCCGCGTCGTGTTGGACGGCGCCCTTGCCTCCGAAAGTCTCGGCGACGGGAATGCCGGTAGCCTCCCCGAGCTGCTGCAGCTTCTCCTGCGCCAACGAGTAGTGGACCCCGCCGCCGGCAATGATCAAGGGTTTCTCCGCACCGCGGATCGCTTCTACGATCGCCTGAATCTCCTCCGGCTGAGGAACGGTGCGTCGAATGGGCCAGTCTCGCTCGCGGAAGAGCTCGACCGGGAAGTCATACGCCATGGACTGCAGGTCCTGCGAGACGGAGAGCACGACGGCGCCGGTCTCGACCGGGTTCGCGAGAACCCGGAAGGCCTGGGGCAGAGAAGTGATGAGCTGCTCGGGTCGGGTGATCCGGTCGAAGAAGCGGGACACCGGCCGGAATGCGTCATTCACGGTCAGACCCGGATCGCTGGGGTCCTCGAGCTGCTGCAAGACCGGACCCTGACGCCTCGTCGCGTAGGTATCGCCCGGCAGAAGCAACAAGGGCAACCGGTTGACGGTGGCCAAGGCTGAGGCCGTCACTAAGTTCATGGCCCCGGGACCGATCGAGGCCGTCACGGCGAGGGTCTGGCGCCGCTGGGTTGCTTTGGCGAGGCCCGAGCCGATATGCCCGAGGGACTGCTCATTGCGCCCCTGGATGAACGGGATCGAGTCCGCGTACTGGGAGAACGCCTGGCTGAAACCGGACACGTTCCCGTGTCCGAAGATCCCTCCGGCGGCCGGGATGAAACGGCGCCGTTCGCCGTCCATGATCGAATACTGATTGCTGATGAATTTGACGATGGTTTGGGCGACGGTGAGTCGAATCGTCTGGTCCTGATGAGTCATGATGCTTCCTTGCATTCAGCGAGTGGTCTGTCAGTAGGGCAGGGGCGGGTTACTGGTCCCAGGGCTGGCCGTGCAGGATCACGGCCTTTTCTTCGGTCATTTCGGCTACGGCGGCCCGGGGGCCTTCTTTGCCGACGCCGGAAGCCTTCAGCCCTCCGTATGGCATGAGGTCCGCACGCCACAAGGGTGTCCAGTTGATGTGCACGACGCCCGCGTCAATCTCACGCGCGGCACGGACCGCATTGTTGTTGTCACGGGTGAACACACCGGCTGCGAGGCCGTAATCGGTCGAGTTCGCGAGATCCAGTGCTTCGCCGATGTCCTGGGCCACGGAGACGGCCACACCGGGACCGAAGAGTTCTTGCTGAGCGATTGAGGACCGCGGGTCGACGTTGGAGAGGATCGTCGGTTGCACGATCGCGCCGTCCCGCTCGCCGCCCTGAGCCAAAGTCGCGCCTTCGTCGACGGCCAGGCGGAAAGCCTGTTCGACACGCTGGGCCTCTCGCTCATCGATGAGCGTGCCCACGGTTGTCGTGCCGTCCGATGGGTCGCCGGTGCGATGCTCTGCAACCTTGACCTTGAGGGCATCCAGGAAGTCGGTCGCGACATCGCGATGAGCCACAACACGCTGGACCGAAATACATACCTGGCCCGCGTTGATGTAGCCGCCCGCCGCAACGGCGGTGGCCGCGAGATCGATGTCGGCGTCCGGCAGAACAACCACGGGTGCGGAGGACCCCAATTCGAGGGATAGCTTTTTCACGCCGGCCGTAGCAGCTATGTGCTGCCCAACCGCCGTGGACCCGGTGAAACTGATCTTCCGAACCCTGGGGTCCGAGGTGAGCGCGTCGCCAATGGTTTTGCCTGATCCAGTCAAAACGGACAGAACGCCTTCGGGCAGACCCGCATCCACGAAGCACTCCGCGAGCGCGAGCGCCGTCAACGGGGTTGCTCCGGCAGGCTTGAGGATGACGGCGTTGCCCGCAGCCAGAGCGGGGGCAATCTTGTGATTGACCAGGAGAGCCGGGTAGTTGAAGGGACTGATCGCGGCGACCACTCCCACTGGCTGCCGGATGGTGAATCCGAGCTTCTCCAGGCCGGTGCCTCGGTTGGCGTCCAGTGGCAGGGACTGGCCGTAAAGCTGCGTACCTTCGAATGCGGCGAGACGGATGATGTCCCCGGAGCGCTTGGCTTCGCCAATGGCCTCGCCCAGCGTCTTTCCGTTTTCGGCACTCAGTATGCGGCCGATCTCCTCGGCGCGCTGGTCCGCCAGGTCAGCGGCTTTGAGGAGGATGTCCGAGCGCTCGCATGCCGGGGTCCGACGCCATTTCGCGGCACCGTGTTCCGCCACACGGATGGCCCGTTCGACGTCGCCGGGACCGGCAGACTCCACTTGCCCGAGGACTCGTCCATCGAATGGAGACGTGACGTCCCGAGGAGCGGAACCGTTACTCGCTTTCTCCCAGATGCCTCCGATCAGGAGTTCCTTGCCGAGCATGGTGTGTGCCTTTCGGTTGACGAAGACGCCGCGCGGATACGTCATTGCAGCTTTTGGACCGGTCCAAAATTTGATGCCAAGACGCCCTTGCTTATCGAGTTGAGGTTATTGTGGACCGGTCCAACACACTTTAGGGTGACCCAACCCACAGGTCAAGACGTGATTTTTCCGATCCCTGAGGCTTACCCAGTCGTCGACCGTCGGACCACCAATTCCGGCATAAGGGTTACGCCTTCGGTGATGCGACCGGGCTGGACGATCGATTCCGCAATCGTATCCGCTGCCAGGCGCCCGATGTCGCGGTTTCTGGGGTCGACCGAGGTCAACGAGATACGTGACATTGCGGCAATCGATGTGTTGTCGAACCCCGCGATGGCAAGGTCTTCTGGAACCCGCAGTCCCATTGAGTCGGCGGCAGACTGCACACCCAGGGCCACCAAATCGCTGACCGCTACGATCGCCGTCGGCCGGGAGCCAGAAGTCAACATCGCAGTCGCGGCCTCGAAACCTTCTTCTTCCGAGAAGGCCGCCTTCACGGCCCGCTCCGGCAGTCCACGCTCGCGAACGAACCTCAGATACGCGGCGTGGCGGCCCCTCGAGACTCCGCCTCCCTCACCGCCGACAAAACCGATGACCCGGTGCCCCTGTTCGACCAGGTGATCCATGACCAGACGGATACCCGCCTCGTCGTCCGCACGGACGGATGGGTGGTTCGACCCGCGCACTGCCGTGGCACTGGCAAAAACCACCGGCATCCCGACCGGCAAGCGCGCATCTTCGACCGATGTTCCAACAATCACGAGGCCGCGCGGACGGAGGTCACGAAACATATCGAGAACCTGTTCGTTGATCTCCCCGTATCTTTCACCCCGATACGCTGCACCGACATCGGTCGCGCTGGCTACCAAGCCGTATTGGCCGTGCTGATGCAACGCCACCCTAGCGGCCTCTGCAATCTCGGTCAGAACGGGATTTTCCAGATCGACAACCAGGATCCCGACAAAGGGAGATCCCTCCGTCGCGAGTGTCCGGGCCAAAAAATTCGGGCGGTAACCGAGACTTTCGGCGGCGGCTCGGATTCTGTCGAGGCGTTCGGAGCTCACGCGCGACGAGTCCTGGAAAGCCAGGGAGACCAAGGACTTGGAGACTCCCGCTTCGGCCGCCACATCGCGGATCGTCGGGCGATCATTCCGGTCAAAGGTCTTTTCCATGCTCCATATCCTGGCACAGGATCCCCCGCGCAACCGGAGCCAAGGGAGGCACCGCACGCTTTTCCGGCGCTTCGCCGAGGTACCCGCGGCGGGCAGACCGACACACGATGTGCGGCTATCGCCCCAGGAGATTCGGGTAGATTCCGCGCATGACGTTCACGATCTCATCCGCTTGCTCGGGTGAGACCGCGAAGTCGAGGATGGCGAATTCATACCACGTGATCGTCCCGTAGGATGCACCGAACATGGACTGGAAATCCGGCCTGTTCCCCGCGGACAAGTCCCCGAAGGAGCGCTTGCCGTTGACCGTCAGATGGCTGTTCGCTCCGTCGAAACTCGCGATGAGAACGACATCCCTGTCGCGCGATTCGACGTGAATTAGATCCTTGTCGCGCTGCAGAGAATAGGTCGCGGTCTTCTGAATTCGGCACGGTCCGAAGTCCGCGAGTGGCCCTGTCTGTCCGGGACATGAGAAGACGGCGATCATCGTGAAAGTCGAGGTCCGCGAGTGCAGGAATGCATACTCCCCCGATTGGTATGACCCTTTGGTGATCTGGAGTGCGTGGCCGTCCGCGCTTTCGATGACTCGTGCATCCGCGGGCTTCGTCCGGACGGCGGCCGTGCGGCTCAGCCCCATGGCATCGGGAATCCGGTTGGGGTCCTGAGGGTTCACGGTGGATGCTGCCCAGCGGGCCGCAACGGGTACTCCAAGATCCGGCAGAAGGTACTCGGCCAGGTCATTGCTGATTTTCGATTGAGTTCGAATGATGGTGGTCATGGTTTTCCTCCTAGTCAGAGACCTGGTCGAGGACCCGCCCGTTGCCCAGAACAAAGTTCCGGCCGGTGGCGCCCCCTCTGATGACCTCGCCAGAGGGTCGCTTTTCGGTCAGTGAATGGTGAGACACCGTGATCATGTTTTCGCGCGCTTCGGCCCCGAAGGCGAGTGCATGCTTCTGCCATCCGTAGAACGACCCGGGGGCCTGTTGCGCGGCCGTATTCGACGAAATGTTCAGAACATTTCTCGACCCTTCGATGAAGGCTCCGACGTGCCCGGAGGCAGTTGTGGCCCTCTGCGGGTTATCGGCTCGGGTTCGGCCGTCATCACCATAAACCTGGAGGTCATTATTCTCTTCGTTGGTCAGCCACGGTTCCAGGTCATCGTCGGCCCGCATGGCCCACGGCGGCACCATGTTGTTCGCGTCCACGGACATCTGGATATTCGCGCCTTCCGTTCCCGGGGTAATCCACAGACCGTGCCCGGAATGGTTCTGGGATGAGGACGACGACACGGTGACGTCGGCCCCATTTCCACGGAATTCCCAGCCATCGGCCCACCGCCGCCGATACGCATTTCCGTCCGGCGCCGGGTGTTTGAGAACCGCGGTTCCGGACATCCACGTTTTGACATTCGAATAGTTCACGGATCCGTGCAGAGAACGGACCCCGGTGAATTCCGCTTGCCCCACGGTGCAGTCCGACCAGGAACAATCAGGCGGAGAAATGAATCCGACACCGGGCCGGATGGCCACCACATTGTGGAAGACGCTGCCTCCATTCCCCCTCCAGCCGAAGACGGCCGTACCGTAGACATCGTTGATTCTCACGTTGACGACCAGATTGTAAAGATCGAGGCCTTCGTCGTCCTGATCGGGCTTGGGTTCTGATCGTATAATCCAAATTCCATGGGGCATGGTTGCGGGGTTCTCGAGAGAGTTCCGGGCCCATTTGACACCTTTGGACCACACCGTTTGGTTGAACCTATTGCCCTCCAACGTCACATCACGAACCTCTGTGCGGTAGTTCTTGTGGCCGGAAGCGGATGGTGTCACGGCGACGATGGGTCTGTTCGCTCCGTTGGGAAGAACTAGCTTCGTGATTCTCTGACCGGATCCTGCCAGTGAGACTCCTGGAGCGAGGGTCACGCTCGCCAGCGTCGCCCCGGGCGGAAGAACCACCGTGCCTCCGCCGTTCTCGGAGACGGAGACCACCAGACGATTCAATGCCTCTGTATCGTCGGTGCCGCTCTTCGGTTCCCAGGCCATACCCATTAACGGGTTGCGCTCGAGCACGGCGTCGGACTTGACGCCACCGGCAGCAGCCGGGATGAGACCACCGTTGTACTTGGACGAATACCGGAGAAGCCGAGGTGAAAGCGATCCCGAGGAATCGAGAATGTCCACCCTCCGCACGCCATCGGTCACCGCCAGGAGGCTTTCACCCGGACCTTCGGGATCGAAACCGAACTTCTCATAGGCTTCCGCGGAGGGATGGCCATCCGGTTTCCGGGCCTCGATCCATGTGGGCTCCCCATTCTTTCCGGCTGCGGCAAAAATGAGATCTTCCCGTGGATTTCCCTTGCCCTGTTTGGGATATCCACGGAGCGACCGCTCTTCCTTCATTGTTAGCTGTCCTTCCTCTTCATCTGGAGATAATTTTCAGAGGTGGTCCCCGGCATCACACCAGGTGCAGGCGTTTGAATTCTTCGAACATGCCTGCGGCGCACGCTTTTGCGCCGGCTTCGCTGAGGTGGCCGCGGTCGTCCATGGTCAGAGAAACAGGAATGACTCCGTTGTCCCCTGTGGCTCGGTCATCGTCCGTCATTCTCAGCTCCGCCAAAGCGAATGATTTCTCCCGGTGGTCGATCAGCCACCGGAAGGGCTCAATGAAGGTGTCCCCGAATTGCCATTTGAGCCGCCCGTTCCACGCATCGAGCTCTGCGCGCTTTGGGGTGCCGATTTTCTCGTGCTGCCAGGCCGGAATCTCCGTCACCACGTACCTCAACTGCTCGGCTGGGTGCTTCTCGATCATGGTCCGAATATTCTTCACCAGGTCATCAACGGATCCGCCGGTGTCCATTTCATTGCGCCCGAGGGCGAAGACGACCGAGAAATTGCGATAGAACCCTTTGGTCCCGATGGACTGCTCGTGGCCGGGGTCCGCTGTGATGTCGACATGGCCAGAAGCATCGACTTCTTCGCCGGATCGGGACCGCGTGAACCAAGTCCTCTGCGAGCCCCGTCGACGAATCATCGTTCCCCGAACACCTTTTATTTCAACCAGGTGTTCCACTGACCCGTGCATCCGAAAAGCTGGTGGAACGAAGTCGCGCAGCTCGACGCTGCCCTTTGAAGGAATCTTGCCGCCATCAAGCCGTGCCATCAGAGGCAGGCACCCTGATCTGATCGCCGCGCTCAGCGAATTGTCCCCAATCATGCTCGCGTCCATGTGCTCGTAGCCGGTGAGTTCCGCACATGCTGGAACCATTCGGGAAAGGTTGGTGAAGGAGTCTCCAAGGTGCACCCACTCCTCACGGGAGGAGCGGCGTCGGGCACCACCACTCCGAGATGCACTGTTTGCCGGGGGACTGGGCGGCGCGATCCTTTTCAACGGTTCCTGTTCGCACCCCGCCGTGGTGAGCACGGCCGCCCCTACTCCTACCGATCGGAGCAGAGAACGTCGGGAGGTCAGGTGCCACGAGTCATTGCCCGACGCGTCTATCACTGGCTTGTTGCGCACCATTGCTGTTCTTCTCCTCGGGGTGAAAGTCAGTCGATAACGGGGGCCTCGCCCGCCAAAATCCGAATGTCCTCAGAGGTCAGCGTGGCCCGGATCTGGGCGTCGTTACCGTTCTCTGCCACGTTGGTGCTGTGAAGGGAGGACTTCTGCTGGAGGCCGGGGATGGAAATGTAGGTCAGCCCCTTGGACGAGACGAATCGAGTCCTGACTCCTGCCCGGAGCGCCTCGACGTTGATCCAAATGTCGTCCGCACGTGGGCAGGTCTTCATGAAATCCTTGCCATCCCGCAGGATGCGTTCTTGGAGCGCCCGGGGAAGCACGGCACCGCCAGCGCCCGTCATGAAATTCGAGAAACTCGCGTTAAAGCCATGAGGGGCAGACCAGGCGGAGTACGGAGCAACCGTGTTCCCGCCGTCGGCCAGCGTCCACTGGTGGCAACGGAGCGCCACCATCTCCTCGGGATATTGCTGATGGGCTCCGTACAAACGCCCAAGCCAACCGGCGGGATACATGATGTCGTCGTCGGCAATGACCGGCGGATTTTCCTTCGCTTCCGTCATACGGATATACGGGTAGAACTTTTTGTATGGTCCGAGGTCCTCACATCTGAGAATTTCGAGACCGCGATGTTGCAGGCGAAGGAGCTGAGGATAGTTCTTGACGTCGAAGGCCTCGTCGTCGACCCAGAGAATCATGCGTTGCGGTTTCACCCGGCCCTGGGCGATGGACTCAATCGCGAGCCACACCGTCGGGAGGCGGTGCCCGTACGAGGTCATATTGACGGCAACAGGAGCCTCTCCCAGGACGGCGGCGGAGGAGAATCTGTTGATCAGCCGAAGTCTCGCCATGGCCGCCGCCTTCCACGGGATACGCAGTGGCCGAGAAACCTGCGGGTCCAAAGGTGTTTCTGTCATCGTGTGACTCCCATTTTCCGAAGGATTTTTCCCGCGGCCTTCGTCAGCAAGATTGCGTCCTCGCGCGAGACCGCGTAGAACGCCCGCAGACTGAAGTCGAAGTGACGCCGCAGATAATAGATATTCAGGTTTCCTGCCACCGCATTCCCCACGAGAGTGGAGAGCGCGGCCCCCATCCCGCCCAGCGCAGGGGTCAGCCCAAAAAGCACGGCCAGGTTGAATACGGCCCCGATGGCCATGGACCGGCTTCGCAAATCCGGTCTTCCGCGGCCCGAGAGCCCCGCGCCCGCGACCGACCCGGGAGAACCCACAACGGCCGCGGCGAGGAGCACCAGGAGCATCGGGATCGACGCGGAGAACTCCGCCCCGAAGACCGGCCCCACCCAGAGGAACGACGTCACAGCGATCGGCAACGCGGTCAGGACCGTCAGAATCAAGGTAATCCGCGCCATCGTGGTCAGGCGTCGATCGGCATACTCCGAGGCGGCACCGTCCCCCGTATCCGCGGAATCTGCGGCGAAAACCACGTTGCGGAACGCGTTGGAGAGCACAGACGGGATCTCCCCGATGGTCACGGCAACGGCGTACAGCCCCTGCTGCTCCAGGGTGGTCAACTTGATCATGACCGTCTGGTCGATCCGGCTAAGAATGATGCCGGAGAGAGAACCGAGCCAGATCTTCGACCCGTAGGCCCACATCTCCCCCGCCCGCTGGGGTTCTTCCCGTTCGGGCAGCACCCCGCCGTCTCGAACCCCTCGGAGCACGGGCACGTAGGAGAGGGCACCGAGCACGGGAGACGCCAGTGTCACGAGCACGGCGTTGAGCACCGTCAGATGTCCGGTCCAGAGCAGAACCACCAACGCGACCAGTCGGAGCACCGAGAACAACCCTTGTTCCAAGGCCTGGTACTTCCATTGGCCGGTCGCGGCGGCGTATGCCCTCGGGATGAGAATCAGCATGTTCGGGACCAGCGCCAACGCCGTCAGCCAGAGGAGCATCCGGTATTCTTCCCCATGCCCACTCGCAAGGAACGGGCTCATGGCCCAGACCACCAGGGCGCAAAAGGCTCCAAGAGCCAGGAGGGTCCATAGGGCCAGACGGAGCACCGAACACCGTCGTCGGAAGTACCGCGCCGCAAAAAAGGTCAGGGCCTCCGGCATACCGAATGCTCCCGCGGAAGACGCAACAAGCACGATGGAGGTCACTCCGCCGAGTGCCCCGCGTCCGGCCTCGCCGAGCCCGTGGGACAGAATGGGGGCAATGGCCAGGCCGGCGACGGGCGCCAAGAGGTTGCTCAGCAGAGAATAGAAGAGCCCCGTCCCCATGGGGGTCC
This sequence comes from Kocuria sp. TGY1127_2, assembly GCF_013394385.1. Taxonomy (NCBI): domain Bacteria; kingdom Bacillati; phylum Actinomycetota; class Actinomycetes; order Micrococcales; family Micrococcaceae; genus Kocuria; species Kocuria sp. TGY1127_2. Next base: position 341,222 of record NZ_AP022834.1, on the reverse strand, counting down.
GTTTCTGTGCTGAGGTGTTCTCGGGAGCTCGCCCCTTCGAGGGCCCGCGAGCTGATTCGGATTCGGACATGATCGGTGCCTGGGCGACGTCAGAGGCCGCTCTTTGCCTTTCCAGTCTTCCGACCTGAACCCTTCTTCCGAGAACGCTTTCCGCTCCGCGAGGACTCGTTCTCGGCCTCGTAGTAGTAGTTCTTTCCGTAGTAGCTGTAGTAGCCGGCCTCGCTGCCCCGCGTGGGCACCTTGTTCAGCACCGTGCCCAACAACTGTGCGTTGATCTGTTCGAGGTTCTGCAACGACTTTCCGAGCTGATCGCGCGTGGTACCGCCGGCCTCGACGACAACCAGGGCTCCGTCGAATTTGGTGGCAATGATTGCCGAGTCGCTGACCGGGAGCAACGGCGGAGCATCCATGATGACCGTGCCCTTCTCGGCCAGCCGATCGATCATGGTTGAGAAGCGTTCCGAAGCGAGGATCTCCGAGGGATTCGGCGGAATGTGCCCCGCCGCCAGGACGAACAGGTTCGGATACGTGTGCACTTCCTGGATGACGTCGTCCATCTCGGCCCGGCCGATGATGACGTCGGTCAGCCCGACATCCGTGATCAGACCGAACCTCTTGGCAACCGTGGGACGCCGCAGATCCGCATCCACGAGGTAGACCGGGTCCCCGCCCTGGGCGAGGGCAATAGCGAGGTTGTCCGCCACGGTCGACTTCCCGTCCTCGGGAAGGCAGGAGGTCACCACGAACCGCCGGGGAGGCCGGTCCGGATTCATGAATTGCAGATTGGTCCGGATCTCTTTGAAAGACTCCACCACGCTGAAGTCACGCCGATGCGCTTGGGCGCCCAAGGACTCAGGTGGGATCAATCGCGATTCGCTCAGCGAATCGGACAACGGCACGGTGCCCAGCAAGGGGGAATTGCCCATGACCTCTCGAAGAATCTCGACCGAACGGATACTCCGGTCCCGGAAAGCCTGCAGCAGGAGCAGAAGCAGAACCACGACAAGCAGAACCAACGCACCCAGCGCAGCGTTCAACTTCACGTTCGGGGACACGGGCGAGGTCGGCGTCTCGGCCTGCACGTATTCGATGAGTTTCAGAACCGAGTCGGCCAGGTCAGACTGGGACTCCTCCGACCCCTCGGAGTCAGGGGACTTTGTGGGCGCGGCCGAGTTGCCCCCAGTCTCGACCCGTTCGACGTTCGTGGACAGGGCCTCGATCCACGCATCCGCGAGTTCCCGAGCGCTGTCAGGGTCCTGGGACCGAACCGTGACCTGGATCTGCGCCGTGTCCAGCGGGACGGCGACCGAAACCATGCCGAGCGCCTGCTGCGGCGTGAGGTCGAATCCGGTGGACCGGATGGCGTCCTCGGCCACACCGCGGGAGGTCGCGAGACTCTTGTACTGGGTCGCCTTCGACTTGGCAAGGGTGTCCGTGGTCGAGGCCAGACCAATGCTGTTGTTGTTGTCGGTAGTGACAATCCCCGTAGCGTCGGCCGCGTAGACGCGCGGCTGGAGGGCCGAAACGCCGACGCCCATCAACGCACCGACGACCACACCGATCACCAGAAAGTACCAGCGGCGGCGAACAGTGCGCACAAACGCCTGAACCAGCCCCGAACTCTTTTCCGACGCGGTTCCATCGATCAATACTGGGTTCTTCTCGCCCATACCTACTTGTCTCTCCAATACGTTTTGTGGTTCCCGCTCTTCGCAGCGCCTCAGCGGAACATCTTTCGCAGGAACTGATCGATGGCCACGAAAACCTCTTCCCCGGTTTGGCGGTAGACCGCCACGTCCTGGAGATAGGGGTCGACGATGTCCAGGTCGGCCTCCGCGTCCCGACCGACCTGGGAGCGGCGGGAGGAGGCCTCCGCAACGAACGCGGAGCACTTCTGGACGAGGTTCTCCGCGGAACCGAAGGAATCCACGGGTTCCCACTCGACGAGCTCTGCCAACCGCGCGAATTCCTTAAGCGTGAAGGTCTTTTTCAGCGCCCTTGGAGTCGCGGACAGAACCGCGGATCGCTGCTCGGTGGTCGCGGTCAGCACCAGATCTGCCTCGTTGATTCCGTGCACGGTGAAGGCCCGTGGTCGGTGTGCGGACAGATCGAATCCACGGGAGGAGGCGATGTCCAGGATCTCTTGGGGCACTTCGATCTCCGGGTTGACCCCCGTTCCCCCGGATTCTGCTCGCACGGGAATGTCTCCTGTGACGTCGTTGAAATATCCCATGGCCAGAGCAGACCGGCAGAGATTTCCGGTGCACACGAAGTAGACCCTGAATCCCAATGGAACGGCTTCCGCCTCCGCCCGCGGTTCCGGGGAGCCAGAGGCGGAAGGCGTGGGCACGGCTGCTGCAGGTTCGGTCGGTGCAGGTTCTACCTGGTTGACCTCAGGGGTCGAAAGACCGTCAGGTTTTTTGTGCCAAGGACTAAACATCGAAATTCTCCGTGATTCTGCGAAAGGACGGATGAGGGACGCTAAGCATGTCCCGGCTTCCCCACCGCCAAAGCGCGGTGCGACGGTATCCGCTCCATGACGGCGTCTCCAGGCGCTGATCTGGCTTTTCGACGCCCGGAAAAGAAGCCCGGGCGAGGGCCTGCATACCCGTAGTCGGTGTAGTGTTTACCAATCGTCGCGAAACCCAGCGCGATCCAGGTCAGGTAGGCGCCCACCTGGTTCGAGGTGAATCCGCTGTTGGTCAGGTTATTGGCGATCATGTCCAGCGCGCCGAGCACCATGACCACGCCGGCCGCATTCCGCATATTCCTCACGGCCAGGAAGATCTGGAGCACCAGCAGCACCGCCGCGGTGATGAGGCCATAGTCGGCACCCACTATCAGGTACGCGTTCTCAAGGGAGGAACCCAGGACCCCCGATCCACGGAAGTCGCGGTTGCCCGGGTATCCCGTGAACGTGAAGAGGTGCCAGTGGCTTTCGGCCCACACGTAAGCTTGCTTCCGAAGTTCGGAGGACCCACCGTCATCCTCGATCTTCGTGGTCAAGGCCTGGCCGACCTCGGTTCCCAACATCCAGACAAAGGTTCCGACCATAAGGACGAGCCCCACGAGCTTCGTCAGGATCCGGTCCTTCCCTGCAAGGATCACCGCCACGGCCGTAATCACGGCGGCGAGCATGGACGCCCGACCGTTGCCGAGCAGGGCGCCGTACAGATACAGGCCGATGAACGCCCATCGAAGGATGGGATTCCGGATGAAGTAGGTCAGGGCAACCATGAAGGCGCAGAGCGCGGTGAAGTCCAGTCCCGTCTCCACGAATCCCTGGCTGCGACCGATCTCGTCAATTCCTTGCAGTTGCCACAGAGCCGACTTGGCGGTCTCCTCGAAGACGATAATGTGTCCGGTGATGTTCTGCTGAATAGCCAGGTACATCTGCACCAGCATCGCCAGGTGCATGGCCCAGGCGACCTTGCGCAAACCCTCGAATCCCGATCTGAAGATAACCATCTTGAACATCAGGTACAGCACGAAGGGCGGAAGATAGACGACCGCGATGTTGATCAGGCTGCCCGTGAACGAGTTAAAGATCGACAGCACGTTGGCCATGATCAGGGCACAAAACAGGAGGAAGACGGCAATCTCGAGGTACGAAGACCGCAAAACCTTCTTCACCCGGGGCCAGTAGAAAATGGTCTGGACGAGTGCCGATGCCATGACCATGTATCCGGCGGGGTGCAGCCCGTTGAACCATTCGCTGGCCTGGTACGCCGGGAGGAACAGGCGTACCAGGATCGGGGCCGAGAGGAGAATCAGGGGCCGGGAGGCGAACAGCAACGCGAAGACGAGGGAGGCTCCCATAAGGAGCAGGGTGAGCATCATTCAGGCAGCCACGCCCTCGTACAGGTGAGCGAGTTGTTGGGCGATGCGCTCCATGGTCGCGTGATCGGCTACGAATGCTCTTCCCGCGGCCCCCATGCGCCGGCGATCCTCGGGGCTGTCTAGCAGACGGTCGATCACGTCGACGAGCTCGTCCGGACCGTATCCGGCGACCAGACCGCCCCCGGAAGACCGGACCTCGTGTGCCAGCCCGCAGTCCTCTATGACGACGACGGGCAGACCGGCGCTCATTGCTTCCAGAACCGTCATCCCGAAGGGCTCATTGCGGGACGGAAGTACGTAGACCGCCGATTCGGCCATGCGATCGAGGGTCTGGTGGGCGGGAAGGGATCCGACCCATCGGATGCGCCCCGCGGCGTCATCGGACCTGAGCCGGGCCCGGACCGCATCGCCTTCGCCCTCATCCGGTCCGACAAGGGTGAAGGTCGCGTCAGGATGCCGAGGCGCCAAGCGCTGGGCTGCTTCGACGAAAACAAGCGGACGCTTGCGCTCCTGGACACGGGCAAGAAACAGGACATCGGGAGACGGGCGCTCAGGCCGGGCTCTGACAGGAGCCATGGGGACGCCGTTGCGGACCACCTCAACAGAATCGGACGTGAGCCGGGAATCAACAGCACAAAGGTCTTCGGTCTCTGCGTTCGTGAGCGCCAGGATCTTTTTCGCTGCATTGAATGCCGGTCGCGTCATGAAGGCGTCCAAGGGCTTGGCCAGCTTCTGGGAACTCGGATCAATCATCCCGTGGGTCTGCAGGACAGTCGGCACCCGGAGGGTTTGGAGGAGTCTCGCGGCGGGCAACGTCACGAGGTCACGCGCCATATGGATGTGGGCGACGTCGAAGGAGCGGCCGTGCTTCGCGAGCCACAGGAACAACTGGGGAGAGGTCACGCCAGCGAAGCTCTCCCGCATCAGGCGCCGGGCCGGGAACAGCTTCACGGGGATACCGCAGTATTCGTCGGGCATGTCGCCCCGGTAGCCTTCCGCGGCGGCAAGAAGGAGAACGTCATGCCCCTGTTCTTTCAGCTCCGAGAGCTGATTGCAGGACACCCGCAGGGGTCCGCCCAGCGAACCATGAGGGTCAACCATCGTAACCACGTGAAGAATTCTCAAATCGTTCCCCCCAGAACCCGATATTCGCTGTCTCGAATGTTCCCCCAAGTCGGGTCAACGAAATATTCGCCGAAAATTTTATAACAGCTCGATATTGTCAACAAAAGATCTAGTCAGCCCAGAGAATCCTGCCCGGTGACCCTTGATCGAACCACATCCTGGGGAGAAAGCGACTCCGCGTCCTCACCCTTTCCGGCCACAATCCTGCCCAGGGGTGCCAGCACTGTGGAGCCCGCGGGCACCGACTTCGCAACCAGCGCCTGAGCCCCGACCAGTGAGTCGTCGCCGATCTCGACACCGCGCAGTACCGTGGCCCTGGCTGCAATCCAGCAACGGTCGCCAACGGTGATCGGCCCGTTGTCGAACTCGAAATTCGGGTGATCGAATTGGTGTGATCCAGTACACAAAAAGGTGTCCTGGCTGAGGCACGTGTTTTCGCCAATCGTGACCGGTTCGAGATTCAGAATCCACGTTCCGACACCGACCCATGAATTCTTCTTGATATGCAGTTTCCACGGCCAATGAATGGTCACCCCGTGACGAATGAGAACGTTCTCCTCGATCCTTGCTCCGAAGGCACGCAGTACGGCGGTGCGGATTTTCGGAGGGCACCACCACCGCTGGAGTAACGCGCCCTGCACGGTCAACCACAAGGCCTGAACTGCTTTGGGCCGACCCTTGTCGTAGCCGTACCCTTGAAAACCCGTCAGGTCCTTCATCGGTCGGCCTCCTGTTGCAGTTTTCGGGCCAGGTGGTCGGCCAGTCGGATGGACAGGGCCACATCCGTGAGCGTCGGACCCGCCATGCCGGCGGTCGGGAAGGTTCCAGTGGTCGCCAGATAGAGGTTCGGGGAAGACCACACGCGCAGATTCGAGTCCACGACCGAACGCGTGGGATCGGACCCCATGCGCACCAGGCCCATCTGATGGGTCGCGTCCACGAGAGTCATCCCGAGCATGTCTTCGAGGGTCGGCGGGGTATACGCTCCCCACCCGGACTCCTTGATCCCTTGGGCCAGGATCTCCAGGGACCGGTGGTAGTTGCGGCGGTCGGCGTCGGAAACCCGGTGGCGGACATCGAGGCGCGGCACCCCAAAGGCATCCTTTTCCGTCGTGGACAGAACCACGCGCTGTTCCGGGTCGGGCGATTGCTCGGCGTCGAACCGGATACGGTAGACGCCTTGTTTCGAGTAGCGCGAGAACATGGGCAGGGTGCGTGGATCGAGAATCCTGTCCCGAACCCACCGCATACCGAAGGCACCGATCGCAGGAAGCCCTCTGAGGACATTGAGCACGTGCCCGCGAGGATCCTCGAGGTTGGCGTACCTGCGGTGCATACCCGTGCCCTTGAACCCACCGGTCATCGTGAGCAGTTTGCGGACCAGCGCGAACGAAGACAGGAGCGGGTCGCCGTGGTCGGGAGTCCGGGGATCCTGGTACCACACGGCAAACCCCATGTTGAGAAGACCCTGTTCGCGCCGAACCTGCTCCTCGAGCTGCAGCAGGCGGCGGACCCACACACCGTCGTGGCTCTTGGTCGGGGTCACCGAGTGTCCGACGGCCTTGGGATCCCTGACCCGGAGCTCACCGACTTCGGCAATCGGGTGGATCATGTAATGACGGCCGATCTGGTCGTGATCGTCCCGAATCCCAGAGTTCAGGAGAATGCGGGCGGTCTCCAGGCCACCCGCGGCGATGACCACGTGCGTGCCCCTCGCAGTGAAATGCCGGCCCGGTTGTGTCTGGCCCTCGACACGATCAATGACGCCGGTTTCAGGATTCTGCACCACGTGGGTCACGTTCGCGTGGTGCATGACGCGAATGTTCGGGTAGGAGGCAAGATCCTTGCTGAGGGCTCCGGCGAAGCGAATGGGCGGCGACCACCGCCACACGGCCTTCGAGTTGATGGTCTTCGAAGGGCCGATCAGGTCCTCGGGGTCCCCGGGGATGGCCTGCGCCCCGGTCCATTCGAAGGATCGCAGATCAAGGGCCTGGGCCGCGCGGCGGTAGTAGGGAAGCATCTGATCCCGGGTGACCGGCCATGCCTCGGTCGAGAAATCTTCGTGGCGCCGCTCCTCGAAATCCAGCTGGTCGAACGGGTAGGTTCGACCGCCCCATTGCATCGATGCTCCACCGAGCCTCTTGGTTCGCGCCTTCTCCAACGGTTCGACGGCTTGGGACGATGCCTCGCCCTTGAGGGTGTCGTCCGCCTCGGCGGATCCGCGCACGTCACCGCCTTCGAGCATCAGAATGTCGACGCCGGTCGGTGCCAGCTCCCGAGCCACGGTCGCTCCGGCGGGACCGGTGCCGACCACCAGGACCGTGGCGGACAGACGGGCTCCCGCGGGCAGGTCCCGTGCGTCCGTCAGCTGATTCTTCGACATTGTTGTTTTCACAGCGTCTCCTCCAGGTGTCTCATGTCTTCCTCCAGCGCTCCCCGCATGATGGCGCCCACGTTGTCCCTGACGTGCCGCGGGTTGCTCATACCGAGCAGAACCGCATCCACGCCGTCCATCCCGTGAACTCCTTCGGCCAGCGCGGCGACAATTCGCGAGCCGTCCATGCCGGCCGCTGCGGCTCGGCGCATGAGCGTTCCGTCACCGAGTACCGCGATCCCGACGGTTGTGACCCGCTCCTGTTCCGGGTGGGACCGCACTGCTTCGAGGGTTGAAGTGTCGCCGAGGTTGACCGGGATCTGGAGCCAGGTAGCACCCGGTGCCTCCAGCAGTGCCCGAGCGGCATCGGCATCCCGCACGGATGCTCCCCATGCCCGGACCATCCCGGACTGCTTCATGCGATTCAGTTCACGGACGACGTCGTCGCGCCGTAGATCTGCAGCACGGGGTTCGTGCAGAAGCAGGACATCCAGTGCGTCCCTGCCCTGTCGCTTCAGACACCGATGGGCCGCCGCGCGCAGGTATTTCGGGGAGAAACAGGTGTCCGCACGACCAGCAGCTCGCAAGCCGCGGAGATCCGGACGGTGTTCCCCGCCGAAGGCCGCGGAGGCCAGACCGATGGGGGTCTTGAGGAGACCGACCTTGGTCATGACCACCGTGCTCGGCCGGGTCCTCACCACGCGTCCGACGATCCTCTCGCTGATCCCCCGTGCGTAGACATCCGCCGTGTCCACCAAACCGATACCCAGGTCGAGTGCCTGGCTCAAGGCGGCCGTGCCCTCCGAGATTCCACGCTTCTGCCAGAAAGCGCCGAGCCGTGCGGTTCCCACGCCGAGAGGCGTACTCTCGAATTCGCCCAGTCGTCCATACTCCAAAAGGTCAGTGCGCATGGCACTCCTCACCAACGGCCTGTTCGACGGCCGCTCCCCAGGCGTTGTAAATGTGTTCAGGTGCCATGCTCGTTCCAAGTACGTCATATCCGGCCCGTCCGATATCGCGTGCTCGTTCGGGATAATCCAGGAGGTCCTCGACTGCGTCGGCCAGGCCGGTCGCCGTGTCCGCGATCAACGCGCTGACGCCGTTCCGCACTGGGATGCCCGCCACGCCCATCGTGGTCGCCACTACGGGTAGGCCGATGCTCAGCGCATCGAGGACCTTGGTCTTGACCCCTGTCCCTGCCTGGATCGGCGAGATGAGCATACGGCTCACCGACATCTCGGTCGGAAGGTCCTCCACATACCCCAAGAACTCGAAGGGTGCGCCGGCGAACTCCTGAATCTGTTCCCGGCTCGCCTTTCCGATGACGCGAATCTGCACCCGCCGGCCCCGCCTCTCCAATTCGGGCACCAGCTCGTCCCTGATGTAGCGCAATGCCGCAATATTGGGTCCGTAATGCAGGACTCCCAGGAACGTCAGGGTTCCGGCAGCAGCCTGATCAGGCGAGCAGAGTCGCCCTTGCTCCACCGCCATGGGGATCCCCAGCACTTCTCGTCCCACCCTGAGCGACAGACGCTGCGCTTCGTCATGGCTGGTCAATGCCACAACGCTGGCTTCACGAGCAATCGCGTCCTCACGCCTGCGAGCCAGTTTCGCTTCAACACCGAGCAGGCACTTGGCCACGGCCTCGACCCCGGGACGCGCGAGGCGAGGAATCCGATCCCCGAAATACCCCAGGACGGAATCGTTGTTGTCGCGGAAGGTTTTGGAGGAATATCGCTCGGAGAGGAGGTCGTCCAGGTGCATGACCACGGGCAGCCCCACGGTTCGTGCCAGATCCCACGCCCTCAGACCGTCCCCGACGACGACATCGCTGTTCAGCTCTCGGGCGATCTCCCGAACCTTGTGAATCAGTGCCCGGCCACTGAACAACGCCTCATTGAGGGACCGGCCCCTGAGAAGAGCGCAAGGCACGAGCGCGGCGAGTGCGCCGAGGCGCGGGGGATGAACCCTACGGACCTCGCATCCCAGCCATGCGGCGGGTCCATCCTCGTGAGTGATGGCGAGGACGTCGACGTGGTGCCCGTGCCGTTGCAGACCGCGGACGGCGGATTCGAGAACCGCGATGCGCCCCGTCCGAACCCCGGTGACATCCCGGACGGCCAGGAGAAGGATTCTGCGTGGCTCAGCCCTATCTGCCACGGCGCGCCTTCCGAGCCGTACGCTCCACGGCGTCATAGAAATTGTCCACGAAAGCGGCGACACTGTACTTCTGCACGTGCGCCGGAACACGAGCCCTGATCGATGCGCGGTATTCATCGTCGGTCATCAACCGCTCGAGCTCATCCGTCAGGGAATCGACATCATTGGGGCGGAATCGTGCCCCCGCGTCCCCAATGGCTTCTGGCAGACCGCCGTGGTCGGCAACGAGAGTGACGCATCCGGATGCCGCATTCTCGAGCGCGACCGTCCCAAAGGGCTCGGGAAATCTCGAAGGCACAACGGCAATCTCGTGGCGGTTGAGTTCTTCGCAGATTTCCGCACCCTTCATGGCACCAAGGAGAGTGACGTCCTCGCGGAGTCCTAGCTCGCTGACCAGAGTCTCGATCTCCGCTCGGTAGTCACCGTCTCCAATAACGCTGAGCCGGGGAGAAAGTCCCTTGTCTTTGAGGTTCTTGACGGCTTGGAGCAAGAGATCGACCCCCTTGTCCCCGCTCAGCCTTCCCAAGTAGACGAGCGAAGACGGATCCCTGGGATCCGTATTGGTGACACGGAAGATGTCTTCCCGGAAACTGTTGTAGATGACCTCGACGTCGCCGCGAACGTGGCCGGCAAGCGCGTTAGAATTCGACACCAACGTGTCGGCCCTCTCCACGAGCCGATACTTGAGCCAGTACTTGATCGTGTTCAGTGGTCCGAATTTCTCACCGGGGAGTGTTATCCAGGTACGCAGAACCACGAGCCACGGCTTCCGAAGGAACAGCTGGGGCCAGTAGAACTGCATGCACGGGTTGTTGTGGAACACGACGTCCGCTCCGGCGACGGCTTTCCACAGCTGCAACGGAGTGGGCGCACGCAACACGGTGAACGGAAATTCTTTGTGCGGCTCGGTCTCGCGAGTATGCGTGACGACAACGACCTCGGCCTGGTGGCGCTCGACGAACCCCCTGGCCAGAAGCTCTGCCGTCACTTCGACCCCGCCGAAGTCTGGATGAAATCGATGGACCATGATGACCACACGCATGGCTATTCTCCCTCCTCGAGCCGCGCAGTTTCGCCGATCTCAGTAGGCAACCCAGCGCCCTGACGGACTTTCCTCCGAAAACCGGCCCAGGAGAGCCTCTCCGAATGATCGAAGACGAGGTCCCGATAGGATCTCCGAGGCTCATAGGTGTCCGCTATCCGTTGAAGTCCCTCAACCAGGGAGTCGACGGATCCGGGCTCGACCACAACCCCAAGATTCTCCGGAAGTTCCATGTCCACTAGTCCGGTATTGAAGCTGGCGAGCAAGCGGCACCCTTGGGACAAAGCCTCACTCAGCACCAGACCGAATCCTTCGGCAATCGACGGGAGCAACAAAGTGTCGGCCGTCCGCATCCGGGCAAGCACTTCCTGTTTGGAATGGCGCCCGACGAAGTTGATATTGGGAACGCCCCGCGCAAAGTCCTCGATCTCCGGATCATGGCGCGATGTGACCAGAGTCAGGGTCGCATTCTTCAGAGCTGCCCTGCGCCACGCCTCGACCAGGATATGAAGCCCTTTGCGAGCGATGCCCTGACCCACGAAAAGCATGGAACAGGTGGGGCCGGCTGCGGCATCCTCCGGGATACGCTCCGGTCGAGGCCCGCCGTAGGGGGCAACCGTAATGTTTTCGGGGTCCATCCCCTGGGCGATTAGCCCTCTCTTGGTGAAAGACGATGCGCAGACGGCGCTGTCCGCCAGATTTACCTCTGCAACGTGTTGCTCCTGCATCCCCGGGTCCAGCTCTTCTGCCTCGCGCAGCCAGGGACGCACACCTTGAAGATCATCGACCGTGGAGAGAGTGTCGACGATGAACTGAGGGGAGACCTGATACTGGAACAGAATACGGCGGCCCGTGGAGGGGCCTTGGAATGCTTGGAGTGCCGAGCCGGAGTACAACAAAAGATCCGCCTCGGGCTTCTGCGCGGCCACCCGGGCAATCGTCGCACCCAGGCGGGATTCGACCGCGACCGTCGGGAAGTCGACCGACCTCTTGATCCGCCGCTTGACCTCGTACGGCAGCTGAGCAGCGAAGGCACCCCAGGACTGCCGAACCCGGGACGCATCGATGAGCGGGGTGCGGCGATGGCTCAGCGTAGGCACGGAGAATCCGCGGCCCTCGTAGTAGTCGGTGACGAAAGTCTCCAGCGCGGACACTTCGGCAAGCGCGGCCGGAACCTGATACGAATCACGGTCCCGGTTATGCCCGACAATAAAATTCAAGGCCCCCACCTCAAAAAGTATTAACGTCACGGTCACATGGTGACAACAGATTTCCCACCTGCGGCAACACGACGGGAAATCAAATTCCAGGACAATCTTACATACAGCGAGGGCCGCACGAAGGGGCATAGTGACTATGCAGACGGTACCGCGCTTTGACTCCAGGATCCTCAAAGAGAAGCAAAATGGTGCGCTGACTATGTAAAACAAAGATGGTTTCCACAAACTTCGCAGGAACGAATCGAAGTCACACAATGTGTTTTACTTCACCCCAAAGGGGCACCCGATGGAAGGCCCCGCGCGAATCGAAAAACTCCCCCACGATCGAGGGAAGAGGGCAGACGCGACGCCCCCGTTTTTGCCCCCCCCCCCCGCTGAAAGCGGGAATTCTCGCCATGGTCCCCTCAGCGATCCCGAGGGTTGCCCCTGCCGGAGAGAGCACTCGTGCTACGAACTTCTGACCCATGTCGCGCAGAACGCGGAAGAACGAGTCGTCGCCAGCCAGAGAGGTCAACTCATCCATGACGGCCCTCAAAACTATGCGCCCGACCCCTTGACCTGTGATCTGGAACTCAGAATACTTGTCCTGACAAACTGTCATTAGGCTTAAGGGGGATCCATGAGCCATCAGAAGCTCTCAGTCGCGGTCATCGGTGCAGGAATGGCTGGTCGCGCGCACGCCTACGGATATCGGCAGGCGGGCTCCGTCTTCGACGCCCAGTTCCCGGACATCCACCTTGCGGCGGTGGCAGACATGAACGTCGAGTTGGGCCAGGACACCGCGCGTCGCTATGGATTCGACAAGACCTATTCGGACTGGACCGAGGTCGCCGAGGACCCGGAGATCGACGCCGTGAGCGTCGTCGTCGGGAACGCATTACACCTTCGCATTGCGAAAGGGCTGCTGGAGGCCGGTAAGCACGTGCTCTGCGAGAAACCTCTTGCCGGAACACTCGACGATGCCGAAGCGATGGTCGAGCTGGAGAAAGAATACGGACAGAAGACCGACCGCTTCGGTCGTCCGCTCGTCACCTCGGTCGGGTACACGGTCCGCCGAATGCCCGCACTGAACGCCGTCAAGCAGAAAGTCGACTCGGGCGAATTCGGCCCGGTCACCAACTTCATCTCCACTTACCTGTGCGATTACTCGTGTGACGAAAAGGCTCCCATGTCGTGGCGCTACAAGGGCGGCCCCGGATCGGGCGCCTTGGGCGATCTCGGATCGCACGTGATCGACACGGGCGAGTACATCAACGGTCCCGTGACGTCCGTCCGTGGCGCCTTCATGAACACGATCTACAAACAGAGGCACCTTCCGCTGGGTACAGTGGTCGGCCACGGCCACGTAGAGGTCTCGGACGAGGTCGAACCGGTCGAAAACGAAGACTTCCTGACCTTCACCTGCACCTTCGCCAACGGCGCGATAGGCACGTACACCATCTCCCGCGTCGCCTTCGGAACACCGAATTTGCAGACCTACCACGTGGTCGGCCCGCAAGCTCAGGCCTCCTTCGATATCACCAAGCCCGCAGAGTTCATGTATGACGACGCCCAGGCCAGCCCCGACACCCGTGGGCAGCGCCGCGTGATCCTGAACTCTGACACACCCTTGTACGCGAACTCTTGCGCAATGGACGCTCCCGGAGTTGGCTGGAATTACAACGACAACTTCGCGATCCAGGCCCGTGCGTTCCTCGAGCAGGTCTCCGGGACGTCGAGCCGGCTGGCGCCGTGCGGCTCCTTCGCCGAGGGCCTCCACACGTTGCAGATCATCCAGGCCATCGCGGAGTCAGCAGACAAATCCGGCGCGGAAGTGAAGGTCCACTGATATGAGAATCGCAGTGATGGGGGCCGGGACGATCGGCCAGATGCACGCGGCCAATCTGATGACCACGGAAGGTGTTACCGAAGTCGAGCTGGTGGGACGAGATGCTGCTCGCGTTTCCGAGCACGCGGAGAAGGTGACGGAGCGCGCCAGGGCCGCAGGTGCGGGGGTACGTCTGACCACGACCACCGATGCGGACTCGGCCCTCAACGCTGCTGACGGCGTCGTCATCACCACGCCCGGCTCGACTCATCCGCAATTGGTGGCACATGCCGTGCGGATGGGCCTGCCCGTCTTCGTCGAGAAACCGCTGGCGACTTCGGCACAGGAATACGCCGACCTGCTGGAAGGCATCACGGCGGCCGGTGCGGATGACAAAGTCATGGTGGGTTTCCACCGCCGGCACAGCAAGGAGTACAGAGCCCTCAAGGGCCTGTTGGACGCCGGGCAGGCCGGAAAACTGCGTGCGGTCTTCAGCGTCGATCATGACAAGTACGCAGCCGACCCCGAAGGCCTCGCGGGCTCCGGGGGAATCTTCGCGGACATGATGGCCCACGGATTCGACCTCGTGCCATGGCTCGTGGGCGAACAGGCGACCACCGTGTACGCGACAGGCTCCGCGGTCGCACACGAGTCGTACCGGGATCACGATCAATTCGACACAGCAACCGTCCAGCTTTCGTTCTCGTCCGGCCTCACGGCGACGATTTCCGTGATGCGCGGGCATGCAGTCGGACAAGACGTCAGGGCAGTCGTTCACGGAACCGAGAATTCCTACTCCGTCGGTGAGGTCGACAGGGTGGCGATGACGCGGATCGATACCGACGGGCAGATTCATCCTCCGGAGCACACTTTCGAGGGTTATCAGGACAGATTCTCGTCCGCATTCGTCATGGAGATGCAAGATTTCGTGGCCCTGGTTGCCGGGGAAGGCCTCAACGACAGCCCGCCGTCTTCCGGCGTGCCCGGCATAGAACTTCTCGACGCCGCTCAGCGTTCGCTCCACAGCGGGCGCCCGGAAAAGGTCAAGCCCTTGCGGTAGGGCACCCCTGACTTTTTCCGCCCACTTGATCGTCTTTCCTGGGGCCTGGTCCCACCCCTTGACGTGGTGTGAGTATGGAGGAACGCAAAGGAGGGCATGATGAACACCGACACCAAAGAAATCTATCGCGAGTGGATCGACCGCCTCTGGAACGGGCCCGATTCCGCAGAGCAGCTGAGCGAGGCCGCCAAGCAACTCGTGACCGATGAATTCGTTGGCCATTGGCCCGGGAGGGACGTGCACGGGCCTGAAGGGTTGGCCCAACTCATCGCGGAGACCAAGGCCATGTTCTCCGAACTCAGCTTCAAGATCGAGGTCGCTCCCCTAGCCGATGCGGATATGGTGGCCGCCCGCTGGATCGGGACCGGAACCACGACGGACTGCTCACCTTCACGCTTTTTCGGTAACGACATTCTTCGAATTCGTGATGGCCGCTTCTGCGAGTACTGGGTCGCATCGGCCGAGGGCTGAGCGGACCGCGACCAACCACCGTCATGCCGAAAACTCGTAACTCCACGCGCCTTCATCGCACTCCGCCAAGCTTTCCCTCTGGGCCCCCTCACGGCAATGTTCGCTATGCCGTAGTTATTACCACTGGCATAGCGTATATTTAAGATTCGCCTGCCTTTTACCACGAGATGCTCCACGCCTAACGCCGACGGGCACATGATCTGGTGGCTGCTGATAGGGCAGGTCGTAGCCGAGAGCAAGGAGGTCCATCGTGTCCTGGAGCAGACCGAAGCCAACCCCGAGAGCACCAACGCCCTGCCCTAGAGCTGACAGGAACCCTGGCTTTGTCTCCGGTCCCTCCCCAACGCCATCAACTGAGGCGAAGACACCCGCGGCTCCGGCCGAGACTTCTGAAGTTCTGTATTCAACCAACTTCTGACGAGCGAAAGGCACCCAGTGACCAAGAACATCTCCGTCCTCATCGGCAGCCTGCGCCGCGGCTCGTTCGCACGCAAGATTGCCCGCGAGGCCATGACGTACTTCCCCGCAGGCTACGACGCGCAGATCGTCGAGATCCGCGACCTGCCCCTCTATGACTTCGACTATGACGACCCCGAGGTCCCCGAGAAGCCCACCCCAGCTGAGTACACACGCTTTCGCGAAACCATCAAAGCTTCCGATGGCGTCTTGTTCGTCACCGCGGAGAACAATCGCACCATCCCCGCCTGCCTGAAGAACGCCATCGATATCGGCTCCAAACCCAACAGCGACGTCGCCTGGAAGGCCCTGCCCGCCGGGATCATCAGCCACTCCGTCGGCCGCATGGGCGGCTACAGTTCCCAGAAGAACCTCCGCCTGGCCCTGTCCTACTTCGATATGCCGATCCCCGGCCAACCCGAAGTCTTCCTCGGGCAGTCACCGACACTCTTCAACGACGAAGGGAAGATCGCTTCCGAGCGAACGGTTGAGTTCCTCCGGGACTACGTGGACCGCCTCGTCCAACTCGTGGAGGCGCACAAATAGGTCCGTGAAGGCCCGCACGAGCCCCCCCCGCAAGGTAACACCCCTACGCTCCCGCGGCCCAACCCTGCCCGAGGTGGCACTTCTGTGCAGATTCGACCGTGAATCACGCACAAAACCGCCACCTCGCGCCGGGGCGCGCACAAAACTGCCGCCTCGACCCTCAAGTCTGGGCCACGGAAAAAACCGGAAAACCTCCGAAGTCACTCACCGTGACGGCCAGACGAAAACCATAGCGACACCCCAGCAAACGTGACCCGTGTTACGTTGTATATACAACCACTTCGTAGCTATGAAGGGTCGCACATGACTGAAAAAACAAGGGCGGAGACGCAAACCGCCGCCATGACCCCGGTCGGCACGCCGGGGGCACGGAAAGATGCCGTCAAACTGATCGTGTTCTCACTGATCGGGATCGTGGTGTTCTTCGTGCCCATCACGATGAAGGGTAAGTCCTCGATACCGCTGGATCATCTGGTCACGCTGGTCCGTGAATACGCCGGGCCCGTCGTCCCCTGGCTGATGCTCGCCATGATCCTTGTCGGGTCCGCTCGGCCGTTCGTGACGGGGTCCTGGAAACAGACGCCCACGAAGATCGTGTTCTCGGTCCTTAACGTTGTGGGGCTGTTCGCGGCAATCCTGATGGTTACCAGGCCACCGGCATGGCTGGCAGATCCTGATATCGGCCCGTTCCTCTGGAAGACTCTGGTGCAGTCGGTAGGGCTGATCGTTCCGATCGGTGCGATCTTTCTGGGGTTCCTGATCGGGTTCGGCCTGATGGAATTCGTGGGCGTATTCGTCCGCCCCATCATGCGTCCGATCTGGCGCACACCGGGCCGCTCCGCGGTCGACGCCGTTGCGAGCTTCGTGGGCTCCTACTCGCTGGGCCTGCTCATCACCAACCGCGTATACAAGGCCGGTGGGTACACAACACGAGAAGCCGCGATCGTCGCCGTGGGTTTCTCGACGGTCTCCGTGACTTTTATGGTGGTTGTGGCCAACGCCCTGGACCTCATGGACTACTGGCTCATGTACTTCTTCGTCTCTCTCGTGGTGACGTTCTTGGTCACGGCAATTACCGTCCGCATCCCGCCGCTTTCCCGCGTTCCGGACAAGTATTATCCCGGCTCCACTCCTACCCCGGAAGAGGCGGTCACCCACAACCGTTTCGGGGTCGCCTGGAGCCAAGCCTTGGGGACCCTGCGCTCGACCCCAGGCGTGTTCCGGGTGATCTGGGCTAACTTCAAAGACGGAGTCATGATGGCCTCATCCATCCTGCCTTCGATCATGTCGGTAGGACTGATTGGGTTGCTTCTGGCAAAGCACACCCCGATTTTCGACTGGCTCGCCTGGATCTTCTACCCCGTGGCCTGGCTTGTGCGGTTGCCCGAACCGTTGATGGCAGGCAAGGCAGTAGGCCTGGGTCTGGTGGAGATGTTCCTACCCTCCGCAGAGATCAGCCCCGACGAGAGCTTGATCCTGCGATTTGTGATCGCCGTGGTCTCGGTTTCCGGCATTATTTTCCTGTCCGCGATGGTCCCCTCCATCCTGGCCACGGAGATTCCCCTGAAATTCTGGACATTGATCGTGATCTGGTTCGAACGCGTGGTGCTTTCACTGCTCATCACGACCCCGATCGCGTACCTGCTCCTCTGACGCCCTGAAGCATGAGCGGCGAGCCTTCGCTCCCGCGAAGGTTGGCCGAAATGGGTTAAAGTCAGGGCCCCTTCGACTCCGCTGCGGAGTCGAAGGGGCCATGGACTTCCCGTGAACTACCCACCTGTCCTAAGCGGTGGGTTGGGCGAGACTCGAATCGTCCGCATTGTCCGTTGCCAGGTCGGGGAATGCGGCCATGACGCCAGGCTGGACCAGCCGTCCGCTCGCGGTATTGACCCCCTTGGCGATCGCCGCATCGGAAACGATCGCGTACTCAGCGCCGTTACTGGCGATCTTTTTGATGAATGGCATCGTCGCGTTGGTCAACGCCTTGGTCGCGGTCTCGGGGACCGTTCCCGGCATATTCGCGACGCAGTAATGCCGGATCCCGTCCACTTCGAAGATCGGGTCCTGGTACGTCGTCGGGTGCGAAGTCTCGAATGCGCCGCCCTGGTCGATGGCGACGTCAATGAGGAGCGCATCTTCCTTGAGAAGTTTCAAATCGTTTCTCCTGACGACCTTGGGTGCGGCGCGACCGGGAACCAGCACGGCCCCAATCACGACGTCGGCATGGGCCAATTCCTCCTCAACGGTCACCGGATTCGACATCAGCACGCGAGCCCGCCTGTCCAGGATGTTCTCCAATTCCCGAATTCGTTGGGGAGACATATCGAGCACCGTGACTTCCGCCTGCATGCCGAGTGCGAGCAGTGCCGCGTTGGCGCCGACCGCACCTCCACCAATAATGACGACCCTGCCCGGGGCCACGCCTGGGGCGCCGCCGAGCAGCTTCCCGGGGCCGTTGCCGTCACGGGTGAGGTGTTTGGCCGCGGCATGGACAGCCAGGCGTCCGGCGATCTCGCTCATGGGAGTCAGCAGAGGCAGCCCCGTCTCGTCCTGGACCGTCTCGTACGCGATAGCGAGGGTACCGGCGTCGAGAAGAGCCTCGGTCAAGGCGCGGTCCGCGGCCAAGTGCAGATAGGTGAAGAGGGTAAGGTCCGCACGCAGGAAGCGGTACTCGGACTCGATGGGCTCTTTAACCTTGATCAGCAGTTCCGCCTGCGCCCAGGCCTCCTCCTGATCCACCAGCTGGGCACCGGCCTCGTCATAGGCCGTGTCCTGGAATCCTGCGGAGACCCCAGCGTTGGACTCCACGTAGACCGTATGGCCGTTCCGGACCAGTTCGGCAACGTTGGCCGGGGTCAGGCCGACCCGTTCTTCCTGTGGCTTGATCTCCTTGACGACCGAAATGCGCATGGTTTCTCCTCCTGAAAGTTCTGAGCGCGTCCTAGCGGGACGCGATGTTGTAGAAACGAATGTTTTGGTATTCCTCGAGTCCCGCGGCCCCGCCCTCACGGCCGAGACCGGATTGCTTGACACCGCCGAATGGCGCGGCCGCATTGGAAGGGACCCCCTGGTTGATGCCGACCAAACCGGTTTCCAGACGGTCCGAGACCCTGAACGCTCGGTCGAGGTTCTCCGTGAAGACGTACCCGGACAGCCCGAATTCGGTGTCGTTGGCCCTCTCGATTGCGTCGTCCTCGGTGTCAAAACGCTGGATTGCCGCGATGGGTCCGAAGATTTCCGTGGTGGCGACCTCAGCTGTCGGCGGGACCCGGTCCAGGACCGTGGGCTCGAAGTAGTGCCCAGGTCCTTCCGGGGCTTTGCCCCCGCACAGCAGGTCGGCTCCCTTTTCGACTGCGCCATCGACCAGTCGCCTCATCTCGGTCACCGCATCGCCATTGATAAGGGGACCGAGGCCGACGCCGTCGGCCAGCCCATGACCCATCGAGACGGCCTCCATCTTTTCCCGGAAAGCCGCCACGAATTCCTCGGCAATACCGTTCTGGACGTAGAACCGGTTCGCCGCGATGCACGACTGACCGCCGTTGCGCAGTTTGGCCGCCGCGGCTCCCTCGGCGGCACGTTCGACGTCGGCGTCGTCGAAAACGATCAACGGAGCGTTCCCTCCGAGCTCCATGGACGTGCGCAGGACCCGTTCCGAAGCCAGGCCCAAGAGGGTCCGGCCGACCTCAGTGGACCCGGTGAAAGACACCTTTCGGGTGTGCTGGTCTCGAAGTGATGTTTCGCTGAAAGTTCGCGAACTGGATGTCGTCACAACCTGGACGAGGTCTTCCGGGACACCTGCTTCACGCGCCAGCTGAACCGCGAAATATGCCGTCAATGGCGTCGCTGTGGCCGGTTTGATGACTGCAGGGCACCCGGCGGCCAGGGCCGGTGCGATCTTCCGGGTCGCCATCGCGAGCGGGAAGTTCCACGGTGTGATCAGAACGGCAAGTCCGACCGGGCTCCGACGCGTGATAATACGGGATCCCCCATCCGGCGCGTCCTGGTAGTTCCCTCCCGAACGCACCGCTTGCTCCGCATACCACCGGACGAAGTCGTTGCCGTACTTCACCTCGCCCCTGGCCTCAGGGAGAGTCTTCCCCATCTCTCTGGTGATCAGCAAAGCTAGCTGTTCCGCATTATCGGTCAACAGCTCCCACCAACGGTGCAGAATATTCGACCGCTCACGCGGTGTGGTCTGCGCCCAGTCCAAGCCGGCTCGGTGGGCACTGCGCAGGGTCTCCGTAATACGGGACTGGTCTGCATCCGGGACATGGGCAATCGTCTTTTCGGTCCCCGGGTCCTTCACCTCTATTCCGGTCTCGGGCAGACCGAGCCCGCGGACGACGTCGTCCGCACGCTGGAGGCCGCCCTGGCAGGGGGAAGCGATGGTCGCCGTACCCGTTGTGGTTGATGTGTTCACGATGCTGCCTCTTCTCCGATAGCCTCATCCATTGCGGCGAGGAAGGCGTTCAGTTCCTGTTCGGTCACGATGAACGGCGGGCTGACCTGGAGAGTATTGCCTCGAAGCGGCCGGGAGATGAAGCCCTTGTCGATCATTCGATCGCAGACCTTGTCCACGGCGACCGACTCCCGCAGAGTGACGCCGCCGAGCAAACCCGCATAGCGAACCTCCACGACGTCATCGTTGCGCGCCGCAAGATCTTCCAGGGCGGCATCGAACGCGGGCTCAAATTCCCTGACCCGCTCAACCAGGTTCTCGTCTTGAAGGATCTCGAGGTGTTTGATCGCAACGGCCGCGGCGGTCGCGTGACCCGCGTACGTGGAACCGTGGCGGAAGATTGGAGTGTCAGGCGAGTCCTCGTAGAACGGCTCCCAAATACGGGGGCTCACGAAGATCCCACCGAGCGGGGCGTATCCCGAGGTGACGCCTTTGGCAAAGGTCACCAAGTCCGGTTGCAGCCCGTATCGCTCAGAAGCGAACATCGTGCCGACTCGGCCGAAACCGGTGATGACCTCGTCCAGAATCAGAAGAATGTCATTGTCCCGGCACAGCTCCTGGATGGTCTCCAGGTAGCCTTCCGTGGGAGGGTTGACGCCGCCCGTGCCCTGGACGGGCTCGGTCACGATGGCCGCGATGTTCTCCGGCCCGATCTCCTCGACCGTCCGGCGGACCTGCTCAGGGTCGTTGAACGAGATGCGTGCCGTTTCCGGTACCAAGGACTCGGTACCGTAACCCTCACGGTTGAATTCGAGCCCGGCGATACTGGTGCCGTAGGCGTGGAGGCCGTGATAGGCGAACTCGCGACTGAGGATGACCTGCTTCGTCGGCCGACCCTCGCGCTGCCAATGCCTACGGGCCAGTTTGCAGGCAACGTCGATCGCGTCCGAACCGCCGCTGTTCAAAATGATCTTCGGATCGAGAATGGGCGAGACTTCCGCGAGCTTCTCGGACAGGGCCTCGGCCTTGTCATTCGTGAAGCGGGCAAACGTGTGGTAGGTCTCCAACTGCATCATCTGGTCGTACGCGGCTTGGGCGAGCTCGGGCCGTGAATGGCCGATGTTGGCGTGCCACAGGCCCGCCGTCCCGTCGAAGAGCCGCTGACCGTCTCGGGTGACAACATAGGAGCCTTCGCCGCGCTCGATCACGAGTTGGCGTCCCACGACCTGCGGGGCCTGTGCCTGAGCCGGCCAGAGGGCGGGCCCATCGACGGGAGTCCTGCCCGAGTTGGCGGATGCGTTGTTTTCAACAGTGGTAGTCATGATGGTGATCCTTTCTGAATCAACAAGGAGTTATTGCGAGATGTAACCGCCCTCGACCGGGATCGTGGTCCCGGTGATGTATGCGGCGCCCGGACTCGCCAGGTAGGAGACCGCGGCTGCGACGTCCGACGGATCGGCGATCCTTCCGAGCGGGATTTTTCCTGCGACGTCCCGCTCGGTAGCTTCCGGATCTTCCTGGTTCGACAGCCACGTCTCGTACAAAGGCGTTTTGGCCATTCCAGGCGCAACGGCATTGACCCGAATATTCAATGGGGCGAGTTCGACGGCCGCTGCCGTCGTCAAAGACTGAATCGCGCCTTTCCCGGCTCCGTAGAGGCTCATCGTCGGCACACCGATCAGGGCAAGACGCGAAGTGATGTTGATGATCGCACCTCCCTCCCCCTGGTCCCGCATGACGCGTCCGGCGGCCTGAAGCGCTGCGATGGTTCCGAAGACGTTGGTCTCGAAATTTGCCCGAAACTCTTCCTCAGGAACGTCCAGGATCGGACCGACCAGGTCCAGCCCCGCATTGTTGACTAGGACGTCCAGACGGCCGCCACTGTCCACGGTCTCAGTAACCAGACGTTGAATATCCGCAGAATCGGTAAGATCCGCACGAATCCAATGCGCCTCGGGTCCCAATTCAGATGCCACCGCCTGGCCGCGTTCCTCGTTGCGGCCGGAGAGAATCACACGGAAACCGTCCCCGACGAGCCGGCGAGCGATCTCCACGCCGATCCCCGAATTGGCGCCGGTGACCAGAGCCACTGGTTGCTGTGAAGTCAACGTTTACCTTCTTTCGAATCAGAGTTTGATGTAGCGGATTCCCCGACTGCCGGGATCGACCCCGTCTTGGCGCCGATCAGTTCCTCGCCGCGGGCGACGCGCAATTCGTCGTCGGTGCCTGGAACAACGTTTCCACGCAGTGAACGTCCTGCGGTTTCCCTGAAGGTGAGCACTGAGATGAAACCGATGACGCCCGCTATCGCCAGATACCAGCCGGGGATCAGCGCGTTTCCCGTTTTGTTGATGAGCAATTCGTTGAACATGCCCGCTGTGCCCCCGAAGATCGCGGTCGAGATGTTGTATCCGACTGCGAATCCGGAATAGCGGACCTTGGTTGGGAACAGCGCCGGGAGAGTCGCGGAAATCGTGGAGATCAGCATGACCAGGAACAGGCCCAGGATCCCGATTCCGAGGAGTTGAGTGAAGAACGAATCCACCTGGATCAGCATCACGGCGGGAACGGAGAAGAGGACGAATCCGAGGGATGCTGTGATCAGGATAGGTCTCCGCCCGATCTTGTCGCTCAACGCACCGAACGGGACGATCACCGCGATCATGACCAACTGGATGATGACCAAGGAGAAGTTGGCTTCGGCGGTTCCGTGACCGAGCGTCGCCGACAGGTAACTGGGCATGTAGGTCAGCACCAGATAGAACGCGACGTTCAGCAGCGTGACGAAACCGATGAGCTTGAGCACCTGAAGCGGATAGGTCTTCAGCAGATTGCCCAAGGCCTTGATGGCCGAGGGGTGGTCAATTTCTTCCTCGACGTCCTCGGTGAATGTTTCAGGGTCATGCAAGTGACGCCGCATCCAGAGGGCGAGTATGCCCATCAGGATGGTCAGAACGAAGGGAAGTCTCCACCAGCCTGCCAGCATTCCGTCTTCACCGACAATGAGGGTGAGGACCGTACACAGAATCGCCGCGCCGCTGTAGCCGACGAGTGTCCCGAATTCGAGAAAGCACCCGTAAATGCCGCGGCGATTGTCCGGCGCGTGTTCGGCCATGAAGACCGCGGCACCCGCGTACTCTCCGCCAGCGGAAAAGCCTTGGATCGCGCGGAGAAGGATCAGTAGCACGGGGGCCAGGAAACCGATGTGGTCATAGGTCGGCAACAAACCGATGCACGCCGTCGAAGTGCTGATCAACGCGATCGTCAGAACCAAAACCTTCTGGCGCCCGAACCGGTCCCCCAAGGGCCCGAAGATGAAACCGCCCAATGGTCTAACGAGGAACGACACGGCGAATGTGCCCAAGGCCATGACACGGGCCAGGGCGCTTCCGTCCTCGTCGAAGGTGAAGAATAGCTCCGAAATGTAGACGAGAAGGTAGCCGTAGATGCCGTAGTCGAACCACTCGATGGCGTTACCGATGGCCGATCCTGCGACGGACTTGCGAGCGGTCTTCTTCTCGTCGACCGTCATATCTATCTCGGAGGTGATCGGTGGTGGTTCGTAGACGGGTGTCTGGGACATGGCATCCTCCCGAAGGTGCGCGAGTGGTGGGTCCACCCGGTTCGATGGTTTTCGGTCAAGGGGTCGTGGAATTCGAGTGCTGAAGAGCGATCAACGCATAGGTTCTCGAAGCGGTCAAAAGTTCAGAGATCTCGACGCTTTCGTCGGGTTGATGGGCCTGGCAGTTGACGTCGCCCGGGCCCAGAACAACCGTAGGCACGCTATGGGCCTGAGAGATGAATCCCCCTTCGCAAGCGGCGGTCCAGACGCCGGTGTCACCGGTCCCCCCAGCCCGTTGGACCGCGTCCTGGCACGCGGTAACGAAGCCGTCGGTGGGCTCAGTCTTGAATCCGGGCATGATCATCTCCACGGATCCGGTCACCGAAAGTCTGTCCGTCCCGGCGCGGTTCCGGCTGCGAATCGCTCTGCTCGCCCCGGCCAGCAATTCGGAGAGAATCCTCGTGGCTTCTTCTCCTGGCAGAGTTCGGCGATCCAGGGCAAGCTCGCAGTGGTCAGCGACGATCGAGGTTCCGTGTCCGCCGCGAACAGCTCCGATGTTCCAGCAGGCCCGGCCCAGATCAGGATCCGGTTGCGCACGAAGCTTCGCATCATCTTCCTCGACGGTCCGAATCACGTCACCCGCCGCAAGAATTGCACTGGCGCCGTCATCGGGATTTCCTGCGTGGGCACTGGCCCCGGTGATTTCGAGGCGCAAGTTGGTCGCCCCACGGCAGGCCGTGATGATGTGCATCCCGGTCGGCTCGGCGACGACGCACCCCGCATACTCCCCGGCAGGTTCCGTCGCGACATAGTGCTGAGCTCCGGAGGCATCACATTCTTCGTCCACGGTCACGAGCAGCGTCATCGGTATTTCAGGGGCTTCCGCGTGAACCGCGGCCATGGCCACGACCACGGCGGCCAGGCCACCTTTCATGTCTGCGGCGCCCCGCCCCACCAGGCGACCGCCCCAGCGGCGCGGCTCGAAAGGTTCCCCCGTCCAGCCGGATCCGGCCGGGACCACATCGCTGTGGCCGAGGAAGAGCAGCCCGCCCGCGTCGGTGCCGTCTCCGCCGATTCGGGCGATGAGGTTTGAACGGCCAGGAGCGACTTCGTCGACTTCGATCCTCGCGCCTATCGCCACCAGGGCTCCGGAAAGAGCGACGACGGTCGCCTCTTCCGTTCCCCCAGGGTTCTCGCCTCCGGCTCGGATCAGCTCTTCCGCGAGCGCAACGATGCTCTCCTCATCGATCCTCCCGGTCACCCGCTCGAACTGCTGCATGGCAGTGGTAAAGACGTCGGTTTGAATCATGAGAGCGTTCCTCGCCGCTCCGCCGCGAATTCGTCCAGGGCTGCCCCGAGCCGTTCGACGCCCTCCTGAATCCTTTCGGGAGAAGAGGTCGCGAAGCACAGGCGCAGTGAGTGGCGTTGGCTGCCGGAGTCCGTGAATGCCGGTCCCGGTATGTATGCGACTCCGTGGCGCAAGGCCGAGGGGAACAGCTCCTCAGTATCTATACCGGAGTACTTTCCCTGCAGATCGATCCACAAGAAGAACCCGCCGTCGGGATCCGTGGATCGGATGTCGTCCCCGAATCTGTCTCCCAGGGCCCGGGTCATAGCCTGTTTGCGTTCCCGGTACACGGATCGCAGCCAGGAGATGTGCTCGTCCAG
Organism: Kocuria sp. TGY1127_2; assembly: GCF_013394385.1. Lineage (NCBI taxonomy): Bacteria > Bacillati > Actinomycetota > Actinomycetes > Micrococcales > Micrococcaceae > Kocuria > Kocuria sp. TGY1127_2. The sequence continues at coordinate 315,489 of NZ_AP022834.1, read as the reverse complement.
CTTCCCTTCGGCCAGGTAGTCCGAGACCACTTTCTGCATCGGAACGCTGGTGCACGTATCCATGGCCGGTTTCGCGTTGACGGCGATATCTCGCAGTGAAGGGTCCAGATCCATCCACCCGACACGCAGCCCCGGCGCGAGGATCTTGGAAAAAGTCCGGACCTGGATGACCCGTGGGTTGCCGGGACTCAGGTCGAGGAATCCCGGAACTTCTTCGCCTTCGAACCGGAGCGCACCGTACGGATCGTCGTCGACGATGTATGCGTCCCATTCTTCGGCCAGTTCCAGGAGCAGTTCTCGGCGCTGGCGGGTCATCGTGGTCCCGCTGGGGTTCTGGAAGTTCGGGATCGTGTAGATGGCTTTGGGGCGTCGTCCTGACGCTTCGACCAGATCGGGCAACGCCTCAACCACGAGTCCGTTCTCGTCCATGGGGGCTTCGATGATAGAGGCCTGATAACTCAGGGCAGTTCCGATTCCATTGGTGTACGTGGGGCATTCGACGATGACGTCGTCGCCCGGGTCCACGATCATTTTGAATGCAATATCGAGCCCTTGCATTCCGCCCGTGGTCACGAGAATCCGGTCCGGGCTCGTCTCGATGCCGTGCTCGGCTTGGTATCGAACGATCTGATCGACCAAATCGGCTTCGCCCTCGCTCGCGCCGTAACCGAATCGGCCTTCTGCCTCGGAACCAAGAATCCGTCCGAAGTCCTCGGTCGGGATCAGTTCGTCGTTGGGAGCCCCCATCGCGAAGCGAACGATGTCGTGGGTCTGGCTCGCCAGCAAGGCCGTTGACGCGTCGATCACGGAGCCTTTCAACTGGCTGGCTCTGCCGGCGAGGCGGGTTGTGGGGATTGTTGGGGTGGTCATAAGTACCTCCGTGAATCGAGAGAAATGAGACCGCGCGGTATGTTGCTGAAGGTCTCGCAACCGTTTTCCGTGACTCTGATGGACTCGGAGACTTCGTAGCCCATGCCGGTCAGCCACATCCCGGCAATGAGGTGAAAGGTCATGTTCGTGTGCAGAACCGTGCTGTCTCCTTCTCGGATACTGACGGTTCTCTCTCCCCAGTCCGGCGGGTACCCGACACCTATCGAGTAGCCCAATCGGGAATTCTTTGAGTAGCCGTTGCGCCGCAGGACTGCGGTAAAGGCTTCGGCCACATCGTTGCTGGTGGTGCCTTCGCGGACGACGTCGAGCGCGGCCTGGAGAGCCTCGACCGTGACGTCGCCCAAGCGGGCGAGCTCAGGCTCGGGATCGCCGATGATCGCCGTCCGCGCCAGGGGTGCGTGGTATCGCCGGTGGGCTCCGGCCAATTCGATCGAGATGGGCACTCCCGCCGGGGTGGGTGTATCGGCCCATGTCAGGTGCGGTGTATCCGCGCCCGCACCGGTAGGGAACATCGGGACGATCGAGGCGTAGTCGCCGTCCACGGTTCCGTCCCCCCGGGCCTGAGCCGCCATCACGTCCGCGGCCACCTGGTTCTGCGGTCGGTCGAGTCTCAACCCGTCGAATGCCGCGTTCATAGAGATCTCGCAGATCCGACCCGCTTTGCGCATGTAGTCGATTTCGGTTTCGGACTTGGTGACGCGGACCCAGTTCACAAGGTTGTGGTCTTCCTGGAGATCCCATTCCGGCAGGCCTGCGGCCAAGGCGCGGTAAGTCCGAACGGTGAAGAAGGCGGCGTCGCCCTCGTATCCCACGCGGAGCGGCCGCCCGTACCCCAGATCCCGGATAGATAGGGCAATCCAGTCCCCGGGGTGGATCTCTGCCTGATGGATATACGTTTCCGGGTAACCTAGAATCCGGTCGCGAGGCACTTGAGAGATCGTTCGGTGCGCCCCGTTCGCATCCATTTCTCGGGCGATGAAATAGAGATCCCCATCGACGGGAAAGAACAGGAGCTGCGGCGTGTAGAAGGACCAGGCGTCGTACCCGGTCAGATAGTAGATATTGGCCGGATCGGCGATCAGAAGGGCATCGAAGCCCTTTTCGACGGCCAGATCGCGGACCCGTTGACGGCGGGATTCAAATTCTTGAACGGAAAACGGGGCTTCCCTGGTGCCGTCGATGTTCTGCCGGGACAATTCCCCTCCTCTCGGACTCTGTGAGCCACATCTCGGTTCTTGTAGTTATCGATGCTATGTGGGGCTCAGGGACGGAAGAAGAGGGAACAACTTGCTCATATAGTTAAGTTGTAGTTAAAGATCGCACCTTTCAAGATAAGGAACGGCCATGTTGAACGTCCACCGCTTGATTTTGCTGCGTGAGTTGGATTCGCGAGGAAGCTTGGCTTCGGTGGCTCGAGCGCACGAGATCAGCCCCGCCGCGGTATCCCAGCAGCTCGCCCTGTTGGAAAAAGAGGTCGGCATGGACCTCACTGAGCGAGTCGGTCGTCGAATGCTCCTGACGCCAATGGGCAAGAAGCTGGCACGACGAGCGGATCAGGTTGTAGGAGTCCTCGAGAGCGCAGAAGCCGAGGTGGACGCCGCCCGGAGCGAGGTCCACGGCACGGTACGCCTTGCCTCCTTCGGCTCTTTCGCGGTCTCGTACTTCGCGGAGATCCTCCATCGCATGAAGAGCTCGTATCCGGAGGTCACTGTGGAATTCGCACTCCTCGAACCCGCTGCGGCAATATCCAGTTTGATCGGTCGGCGTATTGACGTGGCCATTACGGACGAATTCTCGGGTCGCCCGCAACCAGTGGACACCGAGATGAAATCGGTCCACTTATTTCGGGATTACATCGTCGCCTACGCCCCGTGGCCCGTATCCACTGTGCAGGAGCTGGCGGAGGTGCCGTGGGTATTCGAGACCGGCGGATCAACGGCCGCCGAGTGGGCGCTCAGCACATGCCGACGGGCAGGATTCGAACCGCGCGTCAGCTACGAGTCCTCCGATCTGCGCTTTCACCACGATCTGGTCCAGGCAGGTATGGCCGCAGCATTTTTACCGGATATGGTCTTCGACAATGGCATCAATCCCATAGCGCGGCCGAGCCACGCGATCGAGTGGCCTGCCGCGGCATCGCCCCAGCTGTATCGCGACGTGCATGCTCTGACCCGGCGGGGTGCCCAACTCAGGCCCGCGACAAAGGCCCTTCTCGACTACACGATCCAAGTGACCGCTCCCTAGAGTCATCCTTATTTGCCCTGGAACTTCGGGAGATTGAGCAGCCCCAGCAACGTGACCGCGCCGATCACGGCAAAGAACAGAAAACCCGTGGGCGCGAGCCCGAAGCCGGGGATCAAGAGGCCTGCCGCCACGGAGGGCACCGAGATGGACAGATACGCGACCACGAAATAACTGGTTGTCACCTCGGTTCGGCGTTCGGCACGGGTTGCTTTGGTCACGGCGCGCATTCCGGTCATGAAGAGTAGCCCTTGGCCCGAGCCGCTCAGCAGAGCGGCAATCACCAGAAGAAACAAAGATCCGAGCCACAAGGCCAGGATGCTGAAGGCCATGCCTACGGCCAGGAACAACGACCCGACGAGGATGAGGGACCGATCTTCGAGCCCTTTCAGACAGATCTGGGCCACCGCCGATGTCAGGAACACCAACCCTATGATGATTCCGACCGCCGCCGGCGCCTTCACATGCAGGACGCCGGTCAATACGTTGGGCACCACGGAAGAGTAGATTCCCATCGTGGCGAACCCGACGACGGCCGCCACGGAAGCGGCGCCGAATTGCCGCCGCGCTTCCGACGGTATGCCCGGTGTCTGGAGCCGGAATCCTTTGTGACTGCGGTCCACGGGGTCCCTCACCTTTACCAGGGCCAAACCGGCGATGACCAGCATGATTGCGTGGACCATGTACGGCGATCGCAGAGACCAACCCTCCGGCAGGATGGCCAGGGCCACCTGGGAAACAACCCCGGCCATGAGGACTCCGAGGCCCAACCCTCCCATATTCGCGGCAGTCGCCACGGCTCCCCCGAGCCGTGCGCGGCCCTTGGGCGCATTCTCCATCACACTCACGGTGCCGGTCGAAGTCAGAAGCCCTGCGGCGAAACCCGAGAAGACTCGTCCGGTGAAGAGCATCCACTCGGCGATGCCGGTCCAGAACAAGACCGCAGAAATGACGGAGAGGACCAATCCGGCCATGAGAACCGGTCTTCGTCCCGTCGCTTCGGACAACCGGCCGAAGAGGATCAGGCCCAGGATCACGCCGGCGGCGTATATGGCGAACAACTCGGTGGTGATCATTCCTCCGAAGCCGAATACCTCCTGATACTGCGGGTACAGAGGCGTGGGCATCGTGGTGCCGATCATGACCGTTGTGAAAATGTAGGCCGCGGCGGCGAGCGACCAGCCGGAAGCGGATGAATTTTTCACATTTTCGCTCATGCTTACATCCTGCTCCGGTACGTCATTGGGGTGAAATTCTCGTTCGCCGCCGTCACATGACGACGATGGCCCGTCCGGTGATTTCACCCCGATCGAGCGCCTGGTAGGCCTCGTCGACGTCCGCCAGATCGTATCGGCGAGTCACGGCCTCTTTGAGCCGGTAACCTCCTTCCGCCGCGAGATTCGCGACAGCGGGCAGGTCGACTCGGGTGACTGCGCCGAAAGATCCCGTCACTGTCTGGCCCCGGCGAACCAAGGGGCTGATCTCGACCTCGCCGTAGACACCTCCTGGCGCAATTCCGATCGCAACCATACGCCCGCCTTCTCGGAGGAGGGACGCGGCTTGGGTAAAGGTTTCTGGGCGGCCAAGGGCCTCGAACGCAATGTGTACCCCTTTGCCGTCAGTCATGGCCAGGACCGCTCCCTTGGGATCCCGCTTGGTCGAGTTGATGACCTCATCCGCCCCGAGACGACGAGCGGATTCGAGTTTTTCGTCCGTCACATCGACGGCAATGACCTTGGACGCACCCTCGTGCTTTGCAACCTGAATGAGGCTGGACCCGACTCCGCCTACCGCAACAACGGCAACCGTTTCCCCTTCGACCAGACCAGACTTGCGCACGGCCCCGTACGCCGTGAACGCGGCACAGCCTAGGATGGCACTTTCTTCGGGCGAAACGTTCGCGGGACGCAGCGTGAGCGCGGAGATCGGGACCACCGAGTACTCGGCCATGCCTGCCATCGAATACATCGACAATCGGCGGCCATCGGCGGTGGCCAGCCGTGAGGTGCCGTCGAACAGATTCCCTTTAAGCCGGTTCTCGCCGAAGAACTTCTCGCACAGGTCGTCGCGGCCCCGGAGGCATTGTTCGCATTCGGTGCACGGCATGATGAAGGCGCCGATCACCGGTGCGCCCACCTCGATCTGGCCGGAGTCCTCGGTGCCTTCACCGATGCTGACCACTTCGCCACTGATTTCGTGCCCGACCACGCCCGGACCCGGAAAGGCAACCTCGCCCTTGAGCACGTGCAGGTCCGTATGGCACACGCCGCATGAGGTGATTCTGACGAGAGCTTCGTCTTTCTTGGGCACCGGGACGGGTATGTCCTCGATGTGAAGCCGAGGGCTATCTCCTTCCCATATCGCGGCACGCATGATTTCAGGAATGGTGATTTGGGTCATGTTCCGATACTGCGTCCCTGGTGGTCCGATTGCAAAATGTGCGAGGTCATAGAAGACATCGGCCCCTTTCGTCCCGGAAATCCGGGACGGAAGGGGCCGATCGTCTCAGGCGGTCGTCGCCACGACCAACCTACTTCTTGCGTCCAACGGTGAAAATGGCGCCGGTGGTCACGTCCTCCTCCACGGACTCGAGGCTACGGCCTCGGGTTTCCGGAAGGAACTTGACCATCACGACGATCGCAATCGCGTTGATGACCGCGAATCCGAAGAACGAACCCGTCAGGCCGACCGCTTCCAAAGCAACCGGGAAGAAGTAGCTCACCAGGGCGTTGGCGATCCACATGCAGAAGACCGAGAATCCCATGCCCACCGCACGCATGTGCAACGGGAAGATTTCCGAGAGCAGAACCCACGTCGCAACATTCAGGAACGTCTGCATCGATCCGACGAAGCAGACGACCAAAATCAGAATGATGAACGGGCGTGCCGCGGAGTCTTCGGGAACAGCAAACGAAGCGATACCGATCAACAGGTGGAAAAGGGTCACGAGCGTGTACCCGGTGATGATGGTGGTGCGTCGATTGATCTTCTCCATCATCCACAGCGCAATGAAAGCGCCGATGACCGCAATGATGCCGGGGGCAATATTCGCTATGAGGGCGGCGTTGACGGCGAAGCCTGACTGCTCAAGAACGATCGACCCGTAGTACATGATCGAGTTGATACCGGTTAGCTGCTGGAATACCGCGATCGCGATTCCCACGAGCAGGATACGGAGCAACCACTTGTTCTTGAAGACGGATTTGAGACCGGTCTCGTGCTCACGCGACTCGAGTTCGTTGACCTGCTTGACGTCGTCGATCTCGGCGACGGCACGCTCTTCCGAGCGAATCGTCTTCAGAACCGTCAGGGCCTCGTCATAACGACCCTTGGAAATCAGCCAACGGGGCGACTCGGGCATGCGGAGCATGCCGAAGAACAGACAGATGGCAGGGACGGCACAGACTGCGAGCATAATGCGCCAGACGTGGTCCATGTGGCCGAGCGTATTGCCCAGAATCGCGTTCACGACGAAAGCGGCGAGCTGACCGACAACGATCATCATTTCGTTGCGGCCGGAGAGGGACCCGCGAATTTCGTAGGGCGCAAGCTCTGCCAGGAACACCGGGACGACGGTCGAGGCACCGCCCACGGCCATACCGAGAAGGAAGCGCCCGATCAGAAGGACAATGAATTCGGGGGCGAAAACGCACACCATGGTGCCGATGAAGAACAATACGGCAAGCATGATGATGGTCTTCCGGCGCCCCCAGGCGTCAGAGAGTTTGCCGATGCTCACTGCGCCGACGGCGGCGCCGACGAGCAAGGAACTCGTGACGAGCCCCTGCGTATCAGCTTTGAGCCCGAGTTCGGCCGACATTGGCTCGAGGGCTCCGTTGATGACACCGGTGTCATAACCGAACAGCAGGCCGCCGAAAGTCGCGACCAGGGCAACCATGCCCAGGCGTCGCTTGTGCGCCCCTTCGGTCAGTGGAGGAAGGGGTTTGGAGGGTCTCTCCGTTGTCGGGCCGCTCATGATGACTCCTTTGATAACAGCCGAGAAGCTACGTTGCCTCTCAGAGCGAATGAATGGTTGGTAATGAGAGTGAAGGGCTTTCAGCCCTGGCGCGCCGCTTCAACCATTTCCTTGATGGTATCCAGTTGATAGCGGGAGACTTTGGTGGCGTCCTCGTTTTCGGCGAAGACGCTTGACACCAGGACGGTGTCCTCGGAGTCGAGAAATCCGATTTCATTGAGTCCACCGAAGAATTCGCCCCAGTTCACGTCGCCGTCCCCGATTTTGAGGTGCTGGTGGACTCGTGCGGGACTCCCGGGCGGGTTGGTGATGTAACGCAGACCGTTGGAACGATGGTGGTCCATGGAGTCGGCGACGTGGGCGACGCGAATACGGTCGCCCGCGGCGCGCATGATGTCCATCGGCTCGTCTTCCATGTGGAAGGTATGGCAAGCAACGTAGACCATGCCCAGGTTCTTGGAGTTAGCGCCACGAATAACGCGCCACGCGTCAAGACCGCGCTCAACGAAGTCGTCCGGATGCGGGTCGATGGCCACATGGAGATCTTCTCGCTCGATGATCGGCAGCAGTTCCTCCATAGAGCGGTAGAACGCGCGCTCGGACTCCTCCGCGAGTTCCGGTCGGCCCTGGAACTCCGTATTGAGCTGTTGAACACCCAAGTCGACGGCGATTTGGATGATGCGCTTCCAGTTCCGGACAGCGGCCTCACGAGCATCGGGATCCGGGGAGGACCAGCGCATGACGGGCAGGACCGAAGCGATCTCAACGCCGGCGTCCTTGCAGGCCTGGCGCAATTTGCCGACCAGGTCGTCGTCGGCCTTCGGGTGACCGAAGAACGGGATGAAATCAGGATGAGGGGTCATCTGCAGGTAGTCGTACCCGAGATCCTTGACCAGACGGGGGAACTCGAGCAGTGAGTGGGTCTGATGGAACGGTGTGGGATCGAGGGCAAGCTTCACTGTTTCTCCTCATTGAGCCTTGTCGTGTGCGACGCATCGACACTGTGATTCGCGTCGCAATGAAAAATTGGTCCGAAAATGGGGCTTGCCTCGGTTGCCCGTACAAGCCCCCATTTCTCGGGATCGACCCTGATTTGTCCTATCATATGCACAATCAGAGACTATTCAATACCTCAATCACCAAAATTTGAGGTTATTCGTATCTTTAGGGGTGAAATTACCGGTAGAGGTCCGGCTTCTCGTTAAGCTCCACGTTCACCGAGGTTCCCGGGGCCGCGATCGCAGTGAGGCCGGCCTCGCAACACGCGGCAGCCGCATATCCGTCCCATGCACCGGGTCCCGCAATGACGCCCGTCAGACAACCATCGATCCATTCCTGGATTTCGGTGTCGTAGGCATCCACGAAACGCTCCTCGAAGCCCGGAGTCACCTGATCTATACCCTCGTGGAGATGGTTCTTCTCGAAAGAAGCCCTCGTGGTCACGGCATACCCGTACGTGGCGGTGACATGGGTGTTCACCGAGACGCGAATTCCGGCCTCGGTCTCCATGAGAATTTGGGCCGGATCCACGAGCCCCTCCTTGGCAAGGGAAGAGTTCTTGCAGGTTCGGACCTCGACTGACGAAATCTCCTCGCCGGTCAGGTAACGAACGATATCGAATTCGTGGACCACGGTGTCGTCAATCAGATTGCGCCCGGTGTAGTCCTCGGGAACCTCGGGGTTGATATGTTCGCAGTCCAGGGCGAGCAGTTCACCATGCTCTCCTGACTTCACGGCCGACCGGATGTTCCGGTAGCCCTGATCGAACCGGCGCATGAAACCCACTTGAATGAGTCGCTTGCCGACGGCTTGCTCTGCCTCGACCACACGCCACGCCGAATCGGAGTCCGGGGTGAGGGGCTTCTCGCAGAAGACGGGGAACCCTTTGGTCAGAGCGGGAAGCAAAACCTGTTCGTGCAGGAAACCCGGGGTTGCGACCATGACGGCGTCCACCAGGCCCGAGTCAAGAGCCTCGGTGAAATCCGTGAACACCTTGGCTTCTTGGATTCCCTCGATAGCTGCCTGAGCCCTGGATTCGTCGATATCGACGACGGCGGCGACGCGCACATTCTTCATTCGGTCCCGGAGGCGGGTGATGTGGTCGGAGCCCATTCGGCCTGCGCCGACGACGGCGACGCGCAGTTGTTCAGTCATGATGACAATTCCTTTCGGAGAATTCCAGAGTTCGTGGGCCTGGTTCAGGCGACGACGGTGCGTGCACCGCAGCTCAGTAGGTACTTACAGGTACGCGACGCAATCGGAAGGGGAACCTCGAAGTTCGCAACGGGGTACATGTCCTGTTCGACGATTCCGTACAGCGGACGATCCAGCTTCTCGGCCGCTTCGATGACCTCGCGGAGATCGGGAAGCCCGTATGGAGGTTCGCACATGACACCCGCGGCGGTCGCGTCTTTGAAAGTCATGTCCTCGGCGCGCACCTTCGCCAGAGTGTCCGGGTGGACCTGCTTGAGGTGCAGATAGCCGATCCGTTCAGGGTACTTCTCGATGAGCTCGACGGACGACGCACCGCCGTATTCGGCATGGCCGGTATCCAGGCACAGGGTCACGAGCTTGGGATCGGTCATGGCCAGGAACTTCTCGATCTGGTCCATGGTCTCCACATGAGAATCTGCATGTGAATGGAATTGCTGGTAGAGGCCGAATTCCCTCTGGAGCCGCTGGCCCAGTTTGTCGTGCCCCGCAGCCAGGTCCTCCCATTGCTGGTCGGTCAGCGTGCGGTCTTCGAGAGCCTTCCCGGTTTTGTCATCCCTCCACAGTGCGGGGATCACGACGACGTGGTGGGCACCCATTGCGGCCGTGAGCTCGGCAACCTGACGTGCAGGCTCCCAGGCGGCGTCCCACTGGTCTGCGCCCCGGTGGAATGCCGTGAACACGGTCCCGGCGCTGATGCTGAGATCCCGTTCCTTGAGCTCCTTGGCGAGCGTCTCCGGGTCCGCAGGAAGGTAACCGTACGGGCCCAGCTCAATCCATTTGTATCCCGCCTCCGCCACCTCATCGAGGAAACGTTGCCACGGCGTCTGTTGCTCGTCTTCTGGGAACCAGACACCCCAAGAATCTGGGGCAGTTCCAATGATGAGGTTGTTCTCAGGGGTAGGGACGGTCATCGCGGAATCTCGCTTTCGTCATTGAAAGATAAAAAGTCTGGGAAGCCCGGGCGCCGCGCCGTCCTTGAGATTGACTACGGCGCCCGAGCGGTACGGTGCGCTCGAGGAACTGCACCGGTTTAACCGGGACGTTCCCGGTTCGGATGGTCAGCTGTCGGAGGTCGACGGCATCGCGAACGACGCTCCAGAAACCGACTTGGGCTCAGGCCAACGCTGGGTCACGACCTTGCCGCGGGTGTAGAACTTGATGCCATCCGGTCCATAAATGTGCAGGTCGCCGAACAGTGAATTCTTCCAGCCTCCGAAGGAATGCCAAGCAACCGGTACGGGCAACGGCACATTGATACCGATCATGCCTACACGGACCTTGCGCTGGAACGTACGCGCCACGGCACCGTTGGAGGTGAACACCGCAGTTCCGTTGCCGTAGGGGTTCGAGTTGATGATCTCGATGGCCTCTTCCAAGGATTCGGCACGGATGACCACGAGGACGGGTCCGAAGATCTCCTCCTCGTAAGCGCTCATTTCCTTGTTGACCTTGTCCAAGATGGTCGGGCCGACGAAGAAGCCCTCTTCGTGGTCCTTGACGACCAGGTCGCGACCGTCCAGCACCACGGCTGCGCCGGATTCCTGCGCTTCCCCGACGATGCGGGTGATGCGGTCCTTGGAAGCCGGGGTGATCACGGGACCCATATCGGCCTCCGGATCAGTGCCTTCGGTGACTTTGATCCCGGACGCCAGATCCTTGACGCGGGAGACGACCTCATCTGCGGCATCGCCCACGGCAACGGCCACTGAAATGGCCATGCAGCGCTCACCGGCAGAGCCGAAAGCGGCCGCGTTGAGGTGCTCCGCCGCCATGGTCATGTCGGCATCCGGCATAATCACGGCGTGGTTCTTCGCCCCGCCCAACGCTTGGACGCGCTTGCCGTGTTGAGTGCCCGTCTCGTAGACGTACTTGGCGATCGGGGTCGATCCCACGAACGAGATGCCGTCGACGTCGGGATGGGTCAGCAGTCCGTCGACCATTTCCTTGTCACCGTGTAGCACGTTGAACACACCGTCCGGAAGCCCTGCGTCCTTCCAGAGCTTGGCCAGCAGCAATGAAGCGGAAGGGTCCCGTTCCGAGGGCTTGAGGATGAATGCATTGCCGGTAGCAATGGCCACGGGAGCCATCCACAACGGCACCATGACCGGGAAATTGAAGGGAGTAATACCGGCGACAACGCCCAGCGGCTGGCGGAAAGAGAACACGTCGATTCCGGTGGATACCTGTTCGGAGTACTCGCCCTTGAGATGCTCGGAGATGCCGCATGCGAATTCGACGACCTCGAGGCCGCGAGCCACTTCGCCCTTGGCATCCGAGAGAACCTTGCCGTGTTCGGCGGTGATGATCTGGGCCAACTCGTCCACATGTGCGTGAATGAGTTCGCGGAATTTGAAGAGGATCGCGGACTTCTTGGCAATGGACATGTCTGCCCAGGTTTCGCTGGCCTTCTTCGCGGCGGCGACCGCCGCCTCCAGGTCTTCTTTCGCACCGAGGTGGAGGTTTCCGGTCACGGCGCCGGTGGCCGGGTTGTAGACGTCCTGGCGTCGCTCGCCCGAACCGTCTGTTTCACTTCCATTGATGAAGTGCTTGATCTCTGTAGTCAACTTCTTCTCCTCACGAGAGTTAGAGCCAAATTCTTGCACTCGGCGGGGGTTAGGAAATCCTCTGATCAGCCCAGGAGAGGCTTTTGCGTGGATTTCTTGTTTTCGTACACCTTGTAAGCGTCCTGTGTGGATGACAGCTCGGAAACTGAAGCAACCGGAACATCCCACCAAGACTCGGAATCCGGAGCATCGATCATCGGGTCCGAATCCACGTGAATCAGGATCGGGCCGGAACCTTCAGGGGCCGCCTTCGCCTGCTGGACGGCTGCGCCCAGATCTTGTCCGACGTTCTCGCCAGATTCGACCCGAATGACCTTCACGCCCAACGACTCGGCGTTGGTTGCCAAGTCGATAGGCAAGGTCTCGCCCGAGTCGAAGGACTGACTTTCGTCGTCGTGGTACCGGTATTTAGTGCCGAATCGCTGCGATCCGAGAGACTCCGAGAGCGCTCCGATTGAGGCGTATCCGTGGTTCTGGATCAGGACCACGATCAACTTGATGCCTTCGGCAACTGCGGTCACGAGCTCGGTATGCATCATGAGGTAAGAACCGTCGCCTACCATCACGACGACGTCGCGGCCGTCCCCTTCGTGCAGGCTCGCGCGTTTGACGCCCAACCCGCCGGCGATTTCGTAGCCCATGCAGGAGAACGCGTATTCGACGTGATAGCCGTACGGGTCCTTGACGCGCCACAATTTGTGCAAGTCGCCCGGCAAGGATCCCGCCGCACAGATCACGACGTCGCGGTCGTCCATCGCATCGTTGACGGTACCGATGATTTCGTTCTGCGAAGGCAGCGGCCGGTATCTCTCGGCGAACGCCGAATCCGCGATCTCGTCCCATCGCTTCTTCTCTTCGGTGACCCGCTCAGACAATTCGTCCGAGACGTGGATGCCGGAGACGGCTTGGTTCATCTTCAGAAGGGCTTTGCGGGCATCCGCGACGACTGGAACCTGAGTTCCGTGCTTATAGGCATCGAAGGATGCGACATTGATGTTGACGAAGGAAACGTCGGCGTTCTGGAAAGCGGTGCGGGAAGCCGTTGTGAAGTCCTCATACCGCGTGCCAATACCGATTATCAGGTCAGCCTCGGCGACCAGAGAATTGGACGCGGTCGACCCGGTCGAGCCCACCGCACCCAGGCACAGGGGATGATCCCAGTCCATCACGCCGACCGCGGCCTGCGTGTAGGCAACCGGGATTCCCGTGGCTTCCGCGAACGTGCGGAGCTCATCTACAGCGAATGCGTAATGAACGCCGCCGCCTGCGATGATGACCGGGTTCTTGGCCGAGCGGATCTTGTCCATCGCTGCACGAATGTCCTCGTCCTCAGCGTCCGGACGGCGAATACGCCATTCGCGCTGGGCCAGGAACTCTTCGGGCACGTCGATGCGCTCGGCCTGGACGTCTTGCGGCAGTGCGATGGTCACGGCACCGGTTTCGACGGGGTCCGTCAGCACTCGCATCCCGTTGAGGAGCGCGGAGAACAGCTGCTCCGGACGCCACACACGATCGAAGTACCGGGAGACCGGACGAAGGGTGTCGTTGACGGTGATGTCGTACGCATCCGGGCGTTCGAGCTGCTGAAGGACCGGATCGTTTGCCCGTGTAGCGAAGACGTCCGAGGGAAACAGAAGCACCGGCAACCGGTTCGTCGTCGCGAGAGCCGCACCCGTCACGAGGTTCGTGGAGCCCGGGCCGATCGATGTTGTCGAACCGTAGGTCGCACGACGACGAGTGTGGCGTGCGTACCCGGTGGCCTGATGAACCATCGCTTGTTCATTGCGACCCTGGTAATAGGGCATGATGCTGGGATCCTGGCCCTGGAACTGACGCAGCGCCTGCCCAACCCCGGCGACGTTTCCGTGCCCGAAGATGCCGAACATACCGGGAATCGTTCGCTCGCGGTATTCCTCGTTGCCGACGCGGTCTACGGTGTACTGCTGTCCCAGGAAGCGAACGAGCGCCTGCCCGACGGTCATTGTCTGAGTAGTCATGATGTCCTCTCTTGCTCCGCGCTATTTCCGCTTGTCCTGCAGGAGTGAGGCCGCGGTTGCGACGGCACCGGCGACGTCGCCGTCCTCCGGATACAAAAGCGTGCGTCCTACGGTCAGTCCCTGGACCCCCGGCAGCGCCAGCGCGTCCTGCCAGGTCGCGAATATTTCATCGGGGGCGGATGTGGGGTCGCCGCCGAGAAGCACGGTGGGCAACGTAGTCGAAGCCATGACCCGTTCCATGTCCTTGACGACCGGCAGCTTCATCCACGTATAGGCGCTCGATGCACCCAATGCGGAGGCGATGCCGACGGATTTGACCACGGCTTCCGTCCTGAGATCGTTGACGATCCCACCGTTACTTGTGGTCGAGATGAACGGTTCGACCATGGCGTAAAGACCGTTCTCGGCCAGTTCGTTCACTGCCTCGGCGCAGGCCTGGAGCGTTGCCGTGGTGTTCCGGTCCTCGTAATGAATGCGCGTGAGCATCTTGCCGCCGTCCGCGCCGAGCTTCTTGAGGGCCTCGGCGTTATGGCCAGTGAAGCGATCGTCGATCTCGTTAGTCAGCCCGGAGAGGCCGCCTCGGTTCATCGAGCCGAAGACGAGCTTTCCGTCTAATGCCCCTAGAAGGAGCAGATCGTCCAAGACGTCAGGAGAAGCCAGGACGCCGTCGACCGCGGGGTTCTGCAGAGCAACCCGCAAACGATCCAGGAGATCGCGACGGTCGGCCATGGCTTGGGGGTTTTCCCTCACCTTGAGCGCCCCGCGGGCTGGGTGGTCTGCAGCCACGATGAAATTCTGCTTGCCGTAGACGATGCCGGCGTGACGGGTGCGAGCATCGGCGGCGCGCTGTACGGCATCGGGATCTTCGAGGCGGATCCGAGTCAGCCTCTCGTACCGCGTGGGGTCGGTCGAACCGATCTCCGGTTCCGGGAAGAGAAGCGAGGAACTTTCCGCGTGCTTTTGCGCGTTGCTCATGCTGCGAAGCCCCTTCCGCGCTCGTTCAGCAGTCCCAGGACCTCGGCTGTGGTCGGCATGTCTTCCGAGCAGGCGATACGCGATGCGACGATGGCGCCGGCGGCGTTCGCGAAGTCCAGCACGTGCTGAAGCTCCCACCCGGAAAGGATTCCATGGCAGAAGGCTCCGCCGAAGGAGTCACCGGCCCCGAGACCGTTCTTGGTTTCAACGGCAACGGGTTCGGAGACCACCGTCTGATCTGCGGTCTTCGCCATGACCCCCTTGGATCCCATTTTGACGACGGCGATCTTGACGCCGGCGTCGAGCAGACGGTCGGCCTGCACTTCAGGCGATCCGTCGCCCACGGCCACGGCGCACTCTTCACGGTTTCCGATCGCGATGGTCACGTACTTCAAGTTCTCTTGAACTTGTCGGGTCGCGTCGTCGATCGAGTCCCAAAACATCGGGCGGTAGTCCAGGTCCAGGATCGTGTGCTGGTCTTCCCCAAGCTCCTCACGGGGACGAGCCTGATGTGCATGGAGCTGAGCCGATCGGCTCGGTTCCTGGCAGAGACCGGTCACAGTGGACCAGAAGATTCGCGCGTCCTTGACGGCCTGGGTATCGATGTCCTCGGACTTGATCTGCAGGTCCGGGGCGGTCGGGAAACGACCGTAGAAATACAGGGGGAAGTCCTCGGGCGGCATGATCGCGCAGAAAGTTGCTGGCGTCTGGAGACCTTCCACGGGTGCCACGTGGGCGTCGTCGACGCCGTAACGCTTCAGTTCACGGTGAAGGTACTCGCCGAAGGGGTCGTCGCCGGTCCGGGTGATCACGGCAGGTTTGCGTCCGTGCTTGGCCGCCGCGACCGCAACGTTCGAGGGTGAGCCTCCCAAGTACTTGCCGAATGAGGTCACGTCCCCCAGGCCCACTCCGATGTCATTGGGGTAGATATCCACACTGATTCTTCCCATGGTGAGCAGGTCATAGCTCATGAGCTGGCCGGTCCTTCCCGTGGTTCGTCTTCTGCGAGAGCGCCCTGCCCGCAGCCGGACTGGCTGCCTCGCCTGGCGATGCGCCTCGGACCACCGGAGTGATCCGCCTTACTCCCTATAGAGTGCCCCATCGGACTTTGTCCTGTCAATGTTTTGTACAGACAAACTACGTCATGATGTGTACTCTGGCGTGACGGGAGTTACTTCCACACCCTTTGGTGTCCATCACCCGCTCCCGTCCGACCGCAAAGGAGCTTGCCATGAAGCTGGGCGTGTACAACGCAATCCTCCACGATCTCGCCCTCGACGAAGCACTCGACGAAGTGGCCAATCTCGGTCTGGACGGAATGGAAGTAAACTCGGGAGGCTTCCTCCCACCCGCTCATCTGCCGATCGACACAATTATCGACAGCGATACTGCCGCCCGTGACTACTTGAAACAGTTCGAGGATCGCGGCCTGGAGATTTTGGGTCTGAACTGTAACGGGAATCCGCTCAATCCTGATCCCGCTATCGGTCCGGACGACGCCGATGACATCCGACGCTCAGTCCGGGCGGCGGCAGCCCTAGGCCAGAAGCGGGTCGTCACGATGTCCGGCCTGCCAGGATCGGACCCGGGCGGCCGCTACCCTGCTTGGAACGTCAACACCTGGGGTTCCCACGCGCTGGATTCCCTTGAATGGCAGTGGGACCGAGCGAGCGAGTTCTGGACCGAAATCGACCAGCTCGCCAGGGAGAATGACGTCAAGGTCGCCCTGGAGCTCCACCCTCAGAACCTCGTATTCAATCCACCAACAGCACGGCGTCTGGTGGATCGGATCGGGGCCACCAACATCGGCGTCGAGCTCGACGCATCGCACCTGTTCTGGCAGCAGATGGATCCGGTCGCATGCGTTCGCTGGCTGGGCCCCTTGGTTTTCCATGCCGCGGCCAAGGACATCCGCGTCAATCGTGAGAACGCCGAGATTTACGGGGTACTGGACGAGCGCTTCCGCCGCCTGGGGCCGGACGAGAAGCGCACGCATATGGGTGGCGACGAATACGCGAATGAATGGCCGCAGGATTCGGCATGGGATTTCGTGGCGGTCGGCATCGGACACGACGCCGACTACTGGGCCGAGTTCCTTCGCGCACTGGCAGAAGTCGAGAAAATCACGGGTGAGGAGATGTGCGTGAATATTGAGCACGAGGACACGTCGATGGGCGCGATCGAAGGACTTCGGCTAGCCACCAAGACCCTTTTCGACGCCGCGGACCAAGCGGGAGTCCGCTAGCGCCCCTGGTCAGGAGATGGACACAGCCCCGCCCGCCCAGGCTGAGGCCTGGAGCGGGGACCGTGTCTTGCAGTCACCAGGCAACCGGACCATTGATGTCGGTGAAGGTACCGGTCGGCCCGTCGGCTGCGATCGTGGCCATGGCTACGGCCTGGCGCGCACCGTCCTGTGGGGTTCCTGTGCCGTGGTGATTGTTCAAATCCGTGGCAATGAACCCTGGGCACACGGCGTTGACCAGAATCCCGTCGTCCTGCAGATCACGCGCGTACATGATCGTTACCGCGGTCAGAGCCGTCTTGGACGGCACATACCCCAGTGCAATCGGGTCGGGATTCGAGAAGTCGGAGATGGCCGTCAACGATCCAGCACTGCTGGATACGTTGACGATCCGCGGCGTTTTCGAGTCCTGAAGGAGGGGCAGGAAGGCACTGGTGACGGTGATGACGCCGAACACGTTCGTTTCGAAGACGTAGCGGATGTGATCGACGTCCGCGGTTCTAGGTACCTGACCGGAAAAGTCGGCCCCGGGTTGGTTGCTGATCCCAGCGTTGTTGATCAGCGCATCGAGGTGACCGTGCTGTTCTTTCACCGTCTTCGCCGCCGCTGCCACCGAGGCTGGGTCGGTCACGTCGAGGGCGACGGCGGTGACATCGCCTCCGCGTTCCCGGAGTTCGGCCGCAGCTTCACGACCGCGCTCACGGTCGCGTGCTCCAATGATCACGGTGTGCCCCAGATCTGCGAGCTGGCTCGCGATTTCACGGCCGATTCCTTTGTTTCCGCCCGTCACCAGAGCGATCATGGGGGTACTCATCAGGTTTCCTGCTTTCCGCGGGGGATCTCGTCACTATGAGGGTGCCAACACTAGTCCGGCTATCCGACGACCGTCTATAGACAGAGCCGTCAGCCCGCAGTATCCGTCTTGCGTCGAGGCGTTCAGTCGTCCGCGCGCGGTGCCGCCGTGCTTCCGGGTTCGATGAGGTACGGCGCTTCACGACGAGATTTCCTCGTACTCGCGGGATTGTCCAAGAGCTCGACCATCGCGTCCACGGCGCGCTCCGAGAGCTTGGACGGGACGTACCCCACGGTGATCAGGTCGATGAACGCGAGGCGCGCGACGCTACTGTCATCGAGTCCCGCTACGGATACCTCCGAGGGAACACCCACACCCGCCCGTGCAAGCGTTGCGAGAATACCGGCGGCACAGCGATCATTTCCGCCCAGGATCGCCGTCGGCAAAACGGTGCGCGACAGGATCGAGCGCGCCGCCTGCACCCCACCGGATTCGGTGAAATCCGCCAAGGGTCGGCAGGCAGTCGTCGAGGCCGCGAAGGCGTCTCTCTAGAAAAGCGCGATCTTGTCCGGTGCCGGGAAGATCTCGTCAAGCTTGGCCAAGTCCTGGTCGCTCGGAACCCATGAGGCGGAAGCAGCGTTGGTGCGGACCTGTTCCGGCGATGTCGCTCCGGCAATCACCGAGGAAACCTGCGGACGCGAAGCCAACCAGGAGAAAGCAACCTCCAGCGGGCTGAGGTCCCGCTCGTCGGCGAAGGCTATAAAACGCTCGATCTGTTCCCAATTGGTCGATTCCAGCAGGCCCGGTTTGGAATGGGACAGTCGTGACCCGTCCGGCGCCTTGCCGTTCCGGTATTTGCCCGTCAGGAGCCCATTGGCCAAGGGGAAATACGGCAGTACACCGATTCCGAACCTCTCGGCAGCGGGGAGGACTTCAAGTTCGGCGCGGCGGTCGAGCAAGTTGTAGTGGTTCTCAGCCGCAACATACCGGGTCCCGTTGACTCCGCGCGCCAAATGGTCGGCGTCGGCGATCTGCCACCCGGTGTGATTGGAGGTGCCGATATAACGTACTTTGCCTGCTCGAACGACGTCATCCAGGGCCGCAAGGGTTTCTTCCGGCGGGGTGATGCCGTCCGGTGTGTGGTAGAAGTACAGGTCGATGTGATCGCGGCCCAAGCGTTCCAGGGAAGCGTCCAGAGCCCGGTTGATGTAACGGCGAGCACCACGAGCGCCGTGATCCGCGCCGTTTGTCCCTTGCATGTCCATACCGAATTTCGACACCACCACGACATCATCCGCGGCGCTGCCCAGCCCGCTCAGTGCTCGGCCGAACATCCGCTCAGAGGTTCCGGGCTCCTTGCCGTAGACGTCCGCGACGTCGAACAGAGTGATGCCCGAGTCCACCGCGGTCTTGATGACCGCGTCCGTGCCTTCTTGGGTTTCAGTCGGTGTGCCAACACGACCGAGATTGTTACACCCCAATCCGACGCTGGAGACGACAAGTCCCGAATTGCCCAATGAACGATATTCCGGCGTAGAAGTCATGGTTCAACCCTAGCCGTGAGCGCCCAAGGCCATAACCCTGACGGCAGGAAGAAACGGTCGGTTCTGGAAAATTCCTTCCGAATGAGGCTCGTGAAGCAACTGGGGAAGCACCAAATCAGGACGGTTCCAGGACCGGGACGGTGCGTCTGCGGAACCTCGGCGCCTCTGCGGATGACCGGGAGAGCGCCCCCGCTGGCCCATACCTGGCCTCCCCAACCGGAATTTCACCCTCAGCTCAATGCATTAGACTCACCAGTAGCGGCGTCGCTTCTCCCTCCACTTGGGATAGAAGAGACGCCTCTACCTTTTGAGGCGGCTGAATCGGACCACGTCGTGGCCGACCCCTGTTTTCGAGAACGCGGTCGGCGTCGAGCCCCAGGCACCCCAACCCCATCCATCGAGAGAGTATCTACGGATTTTCACGAATGACTTCTGAGAACACCGCGGCTCCCAGCCGCCCCAACCATCCCCGAAACGGTTTCGACCGCTTCTTCAAGATCACGCAACGCGGTTCGACCGTTGGCACCGAAATTCGGGGCGGTCTGGCCACATTCTTCGCGATGAGCTACATCGTGGTCCTGAATCCACTGGTCCTCGGCATCATTGCCGATGCCAATGGTTCGGAACTCGGCCTGGCCCGCGTGGCAGCGGCAACCGCTCTGATCTCGGGCGTCATGACCATCCTGATGGGGGTGATCGCCAACCACCCATTCGCCATGTCGGCAGGCCTCGGCATCAACGCATTTTTGGCCGCCACCATCGCGACGACGCCCGATCTCACGTGGCCCGACCTCATGGGTCTTGTGGTGTGGGCCGGCATCATCATGTTTCTACTGGTCCTCACCGGTTTCCGAACAGCGGTTTTCAACGCTGTTCCGCAGTCCCTCAAGACCGCCATCGTCGTGGGTATCGGTCTGTTCATTTCGCTCATCGGCTTCGTCAATGCGGGTTTCATTCGACGCATGCCCGACTCCGCCGGCACCACGGTTCCGGTTTCATTCGGCGTCAACGGCGATCTCATCGGTTGGCCGATTCTCGTGTTCATCGTGGGCCTCTTCCTCACGATTGCCCTGATGATCCGCAATGTGCGCGGTGCAATACTGATCGGCGTCATCATCTCGACCATCCTGTCCGTCATCCTTGAGGCCGTGGCACCAGCAGGGTCTTCCACAGATCGACCGACGGGATGGTCGCTCGTGTCCCCCGAGATTCCCCACCAATGGGTGGGACTGCCCGACCTGTCCCTGATCGGCAACTTCGACATGTTCGGCGCGTTCCAGACCCTCGGTGGGATGGCAGCATCCCTGATGGTCTTCGCGATCTTGCTTTCTGTCTTCTTCGACGCGATGGGCACGTCCGTCGGTCTCGCGACCGAGGCCCACAACATCAGCGAAGACGGAAAGATCCCTGACATCAACCGGGTTCTCGCCGTGGACGCAGTCGGTTCCATCGCAGGTGGGGCCGGGTCGGCGTCCTCGTCCCAAATCTTCGTGGAGTCCGCGACCGGCATCGGCGAGGGCGCCCGCACCGGCTTTTCTGTGGTCATTACCGGAATCATGTTCTTGCTGGCGATGTTCGTGTCACCATTGGTCAACATCGTGCCGTTCGAGGCCGTCGCCCCGGCTCTCGTCGTGGTCGGATTCCTGATGGTCCGCCAAGCGGTCCATGTGAAGTGGGACGACTGGGGCCTCGGCATCCCGGCGTTCTTGACCATTGCCATGATGCCGTTCACCTACTCCATTGCGGACGGTATCGGCGCCGGCTTCGTCTCCTACACTTTTATCCGCGTGGTTCAAGGCCGGGCCAAGGATGTTCACCCGCTCATGTACCTGGTTTCCGTGGCTTTCATCGCCTACTTCGGGATGGGCGTGATCCAGGGCTGGACGAGCTGACCTGCCTCACGTCGGTCCTCAGGCGGCCCGCCTCGACGCCGGACCGGTAACCAAACCCTCGTGAAAGCACCGCCCCATCGAAGACGGTGCGTTGAAGCTCGACGATACTTCGGCGAACTGCGCAATCTCTGCCTCGGGACCGGGACCCTTGTTGCTCAACGTGTAATGCAGCTACTTCTCGACACCCAACGCAAGCCAGGACAGATTCACCCATGAGTTGAATTGGCCCGTAATGATCAATCAGCCCACTTCATAGCGTGCCGGTACCCTGGTTCGTATGGCATTGATTTCCGACGATCAGCGATGCCCCTGCGGAACAGGGGAGGTTTTCGGCGCATGTTGCGGCCTGCTCATCACGGGCCGCAACACCGCCCCCACCGCCGAGGCCCTGATGAGGTCCCGATTTACGGCTTTCGCAATTTCCGAGGACGCCTACCTCCTGTCCACATGGCACCCGAGCACCCGGCCGGCGTCCCTGGAGATGGACGAATCGATCCGATGGCAGCGCCTGGACATTCTCCAAACCGCCGGCGGCCCGTTCGATGACACCGCCCGCGTCGCATTCGCGGCCCACTATCGCTCCCAACCCGGGACTCCCGCAGACAAGCGCGTCAAAGGCACCCAGAGGGAAGACAGCCGCTTTGTCCGCGAGAGCGGCCGGTGGTTCTACGTGGACGGAGACCCGCTCCCCGCCGAATAGCGGCCCCCGTCCCGCCAGAGCCCAGAACACAATCTCGGATTCGGTTCCAGCCAAGCCCCTCAGGCCACTCCCTCCGGGCCGGCACCACCCGTCGCAGGCTCGAACCGCACCGACAGCGCCGCGATGTACGAGTTGACTTGCCGAGAAATCTCAACGGCACTCACCCTGGTGCACGGGTCCGTCGAGTAAATCCAGTGACCCATCGTGACCACGATGCCGCCTGCAATGAAGAGCGCTCGCTGACGGGCCTCGGCATCCAGGTCCTCGTATGCCGTGTCGAATACTGACTCGGCTATTCGTTGGGCCACCCAGTGGACGAAGGCCCTCCGTGCTTTGCCGAAGACTTCGTCCCCGCCGAGTATCGGTTCGTAGAACCCCGGCACCTCCCGGAGATCCTCGAAGAACGAAACAAGCTCGCTGTCCCGGGGCACCCCGGCACCTTTGTGCCACATCTCGAGGTGGGCGATGTCTACGAGTCGATCGTGCAGAAGCTCCGCATAGACGTCGTCCACCGTCGTGAAATGCTGATAGAACGTCGGCCGGGAAACCCCTGCCTTCTTGCACAGCTCGGAGACCGAGACTTTCCAATCCCATTGCGGTGAGGCCGCGTCGAGAAGTGCTTGCTTGAAGGCTCGACGCGTATGGAGGATACGGGGATCGGCAACTTCTGCGTTGCTCTCGCTCGTCATGGTGCTGCCCTCATATTTTTCGAAGTGTTGACCTATCTTACACCTGATGCCCAGGTTTACGGGTGTAAAGTGTCCCCCATGTCAGTTCAGCCTCAGCGGTTAACCGCCCAGAAGATCCCGACGAAATTCGTCCTTCTGGCCATGCTCTTCCCCTTGTTCATGGCCTTTGCATACCCCGGCTCATACGTTTCTGCTTTCCACAATCCGCATCCCAGGGACATGAAGATCGAAGTCATTGGGACCTCGCAACAGGCTTCGCAGATCAGCCAAGAAATTACGAGCCAGGCGGATGACGCCACTGACGTCAAAACAGTTCCTGATGTGCAGACCGCCAAGGACGATGTCACGAATTTGAACACTCGTGCCGCCTACGATCCGAGCAACGGCAATGTATACGTCGCCTCCGCGGGCGGCCGCCAAGCGACCCAAGCCGCTGAAGGGATCTTCTCCCAAGTCGCCCAGCAGTCCCAGACCAACCTCAAGGTCCAGGATCTGAGGGCCCCCACCGAGAACGACTCCACCGGAACCTCGTTCCTCTACCTGATCATCGGTGCCGCGATCGCCGGTTACATGACCGCCTCCATGATCAGCGCCTTCGGCGCCCGCCTTCGACTCCGAACCAAGCTCTCGGTTCACGCGGTCATGGCGATCATGGCCGGTGTCATCGAAACCGCGATTTCCTTCGAGATCTTCGGGTCGTTCGACGGCCACATCATGCCCGTGGCCCTCATCGTCGCGGGAACGTTCTTCACGGCGTCGATTGTCCAGCTGGGCTTCGTCGAATTACTCGGGACCGCCGCTGCTTTGATCGGATTGGTGATATTCGTGATCCTGGGAATTCCGGCGACCGGCGTCGCCGTCTCCTTCGACATGATGCCTGGGTTCTTCCGCGTCATGCATCAGCTGTTGCCCACCGGTGCGAGCTCGGAGCTGATGAGACGCTGCCTGTATTTCGACGGTCACGGCATCGGGCCTCAGATCCTGGTACTCGCGGTATGGCTGGTCGTGGGCGCCGGTCTGCTCTGGATGGCCTCCCTCCGCTCTCAGCCCGCTTCCGCCATTGGCTCCGAGGAGCCGCGCCGGCCGCGTCGTGCCCCGGATGAACCGCTCCTGACCGCTTATGAGGACGACGCCGTCCCGCCCGAAGGCGACGCCAAGTACGCCTCCCAGCCCACTCGATAGGAATAGAGACTTCTCATGACTGAAAACCGTTCCTCATCGGAGACGCCGCAGCCGGAAGAATCCGGTTCCACATCTGCTCGTCACCGGTCCAGCGCTCACCGGAAAGCGACCCGCAAAGAGACTCTCATGTCGGCACCGCCGGCCTCCGGGATCGGCGTGCACACCGATCCCACCAAGCCACCGCGCAAGGTCAATCAGGCGTTGACCACCAAGCGCATGGTAACCATCGGTATGCTGTTTCCGCTTTTCATCATGGTCATGATGCCTTTGGTCATGACCGGCATGACTCACCACCTCACGCCTCATCATATGAAAGTGGCTGTCATCGGTTCGGAAGAGCAGATGAAGCAAACCGCAGAAGATCTGGACAAGCAGACCGCGAGCTCATTCGACGTTTCCCGAGTGGGCTCCGTGGACCAGGCCGAGAACGACATTAGGGACCACACGCTACGGGCCGCCTACAACCCCGCGAGCGGGGATATGTACTTCGCCGGAGCCAACGGGCCACAGGTCAAGTCGGCAGTAACCAACCTGTTCTCATCAACGGCTCAACAGTCCAAGACGAACCTCACGTCGCACGATATTCAGCCCGCGTCATCGGACGACAATCTGGCGAACATCGCCGTCTACTTGGCGCTAGGAGCGGTGCTGGGCGGATTCATGGCAGGAATGATCCTGGGCATGGTCCCGGTCTCCACCACCCTCCGAGTAATTCTGGGACTGGTCATGCCCGCAATCGTGGCTTTTGGCGAGATCTTCTACGGCTGGGGAATGTTCGGCATCTTCGATTCGTCCGCCGTCGCCCCGTGGTTCATGTTCTACCTGTTGGGGCTCTCGTGTCTGGCGGTGACCACCGGCGGAATGCTTGTCATCGGGCCCGCGATGATGCCGCTGTCGATGTTGCTCATGCCGTTCCTCGGTATGGCCGCGTCCGGCATCAACGGTCCACTGGATATGATCAACGGCTTCTACGGCGGCGTGCACCCGTGGCTGTTCTCGGCTCAGGGGATCGCGGCTGTCCGCGACGCGGTGTACTTCCCCGACGTCTCGCTCGCACAGCCCGTCTGGGTCATGATCGCCTGGACCGTTGGCGGGATCTTGCTTGCAGTTCTGGGCACCTTGCGGCAAAAGCGTCGGCACCTGTTTGCACAGATGAACGAGGTGCAGGAAGCGACCTCACTGATCCCGGCCGTCGCGGTCGCGCCTTAGAACAAAAGAGGGTGGCACCGCCCGGTTCACTTCGGCGACCGGGCGGCGGGCTCACTCCCGGTCGCGCTTCGCGGCAAAACCGGAGGCGAACCGTCTGGTCCACGCCTCGTCTTTGAAGTGCGCAGGAACCGCGCCGCCCAGGAGCTCTCGGGCGAGTCCCGCGGCATCGGGATCCAAGGCATCGGGAAATGGCGTATCCGAAGCCAGGAGAATGATGTTACCGTAACGGCGCCCCTTGAGCATGGGCGGGTCGGCGATGCATGCGACGTGGGCAAATACCTCGGACAGTCCCGCAATTTCCGATCGTGCCCCCGCAAGCTCCCGCGTATCCCCGCAATTGGCCAGGTACAGTCCACCCGGCGAGAGCGAACGGTGCACGTGCTCGAAGAACTCTACAGTCGTGAGTGGAGAAGGCGTCTTCGCGCCGGCAAATACATCCCGAAGGACGACGTCACGCGAACCCTCCACAAACGACTCGGTGACTTCCCGGGCTTCGCCGACTCGTATCTTGACCGTAGGGGCCCGCGGGATATCGAACCACTCGCGCACGGAAGCGGCCAGCTTTCCATCCAATTCGACGACGGTGTGACGGCTCTGCGGGTATACCGATGCGAAATAGCGGGCCATGGAACAGGCACCGCCACCCAGGTGGGTCATGCGGAGCTTGGACGGCTCGAGATGCCGGTCGATGAAATGGTTCGCCGCAGAAGCGATCCAACGCATGTACTCGAAAGCGAGCTCTTGAGGCTCCCCCACGACCACGTGACTCGACTGCACACCGTTGATCTTGAGCATCCAGGCGTTGGGGTGAAAAGTGTCCCGTTCGAGTTCCGCCGTACCCGTGTCTATGGGGTGCTCCCCCTCAACGGGGCCGCTCACGCTCCCCTGAAGGGAGGCCACAGTCTTCTGCGTCTTGTTCTTTCTGCCCACGTCACCAGCCTACCCGCGCCCGAAAACGGTGCCCTGCGGCATCCTCAAGTTAGCTTGCGTGGCCCGCTTCCATGGAGGAAGCGGACCACAAACGTCAACTAGACCGCCTGATACTTACATCGGACCTGTCGTCAAAGTTACCGAATTTGGTGGCCGATAAGCAGTGTCCAGTGGACCGTCTCCACTCCTTCTGGTGGCAAGCCAGAATTACCGTCGATGGTTTGTGCGAACCCGCCGCATTCCTCCCCTGCTCTGAGGTGACGGCGGGCACCCGTTGAACTCAGCGCGTACACAGAATCACGCCAGGCTGGTTATTTCCCACGACCTTCGTGGAATGCGCGTGCATTGTCCGCATACCAGTCCAAAACGGTCTCGTCCTCGGCGCTGGCCCGGTTCAGATTGGTTGTCTCTGCCCCCTGATACAGCTTCTTGACTGGTATTTCCAGAAGTTTGCCGGTGCGAGTTCTCGGCACAGCGGGAGCTTCGATGATCGCATCCGGGACGTACCGGGGAGACAGCTGGCTGCGGATCGCCTGGATGACCCGCTGCTTGAGATCATCGGTGATCCTCTTGCCCGGCCGCGGAACGACGAACAGCGGCATGTAGTAGTCTCCTCCGGCCAGCTCAGCACCGATGACCATGGAAGCCTCCACACCATCCACCTGATCCACCACATCGGTGATGTCGGCAGAGCCCATCCGAATGCCGCCGCGGTTGATGGTTGAGTCCGAACGCCCATGGATGATCATGCGTCCGTCCTCGAACTGGGTGGTCCAGTCACCCTGACGCCAGGTTCCTGGGAACAGGTGGAAGTACGCGTCTTTGTAGCGCGTCCCGTCCTCATCGTTCCAGAAGTAGAGTGGCATGCTCGGCATGGGAGTGGTCAGGACCAGCTCGCCGACCTGGTTCCAAATACGCTTGCCTTCGGGACTCCAGGATTGAGCGTCCACGCCCAGGTATGAGCCCATGATCTCGCCTCGATACACATCCATGAATGGATTGCTTCCGACGAAAGCGCTGGTCACATCCGTACCGCCAGAATCCGACCCCAACCGGACATCAGCGCTGATGGCCTCATAGACCCACTCCCACGTGGGATCCGGCAGTGGAGATCCCGTGACCAGAATGCCGCGAAGCGCAGAGAAGTCGTACCGAATTTTTGGATAGGTACCTCCACGATGCGCCATGGTGAGAACGCCCGCGCCTGTGCCGAAGAAAGTGATCCCGTGGCGGGCGACTAGTTCGAGGGACTTGTCCGGACCATTGTGCCCGGGTGAGCCATCATATGTCAGGATCGTTGCCCCCATCATCAGGTTGCCCATATGCAGATTCCACATCATCCATGTGGTTGCGACCGCAATATAGGCTCGGTCGCCAGGATGAACGTCGGCGTGGAGCCCGATTGCCTTGAGGAACTCCAAGATCACCCCACCATGGGAATGGACTATGCCCTTGGGCTTGCCCGTGGTTCCTGAGGAATACAGGATCCAGAGCGGATGCTCGAACGGAACCTGCTCATATCGGGGCTCAGCCGAGACCTGGGTGATCTGCGAGAAGCGAAGCGCATCCTCCGCGATATTTCCGACGTCCTCGGGATTGCACTGATCGACCACGATGAACTGTTCAACGGTCGGTAGCACCTCGCGGAGCTGATCGACCGTTCCAGTCATGTCCCGCATTTTGCCCGCGTAGTCATAACCGTCCACAGTGAACAAGACCTTCGGCGCGATCTGTGCAAACCGGTCGGCGACACCGGTTGGACCAAAGTCTGTGTTCACCACGGACCATACGGCACCGACGGCAGCCGTGGCCATCAGCGCGACGACGGTTTGTGGAATATTTGGCAGCACCGCGGCCACGCGATCTCCCGGCTTGACACCGAGATCCCGGAGCTTGTGCGCGAGGGAAGCGACTTGGGCCTCGAGTTCGCCCCAGGTGAGTTCGATGGACTCCGCCGTCTCATGATCACCGATGACGGCGACCTCATCCGGGCTGGTCTTCGCCGTCCGCAATGAGTTCTCGGCGTAGTTGAGTCTGGCACCGGGGAACCACCGGGCCCCGGGCATCTCGCGAGTGGTCAGGACTTCTTCCGCCGTTTGGGTGGCTACAACACCGAAGTAGTCCCAGATGTCCTGCCAGAATTCCTCCAGATTGTCGACGGACCACCGGTGCAGTGACACATAATCAGGGACCTTGATACTGTGCTTCTTCTCCGCCCAGCGGGCGAAGTCGTACATACGGGATTTTTCAACCTGTTCACGGCTCGGCCCCCACAGGAAGACGTGCTCGCGCGGAGTCTGTTCGGTAGCTGTTTGGGTCATCTTCAATCCTTATTCCTTCCAAATCACCTGGGTTCGGTCAGTCTTGAAATGGCCCCTGAATACTGTGCTCAGCGGCCAGACGTTTGACCGCTTCACGATCACGTCGGTCTAGCGCATCAACCAGGTTTGAGTGAAGCTTGTATCGATCGCGTATATAACAGGCCAGCGGTCGGGTTTTGTCGGATTCCACCGCGACGGTATGGCTGCGGATCATATCCAAGAGGCTCACGTAGATTGAGCGCAAAGGCTTGTTCGGCGTCACGCGGGCGATCGCCTCGTGCAGCGACCAGTTTGCACGCAGGAAGTCCAGGTAGTCCCCGGTTTCCATGGTCGTTTCCATCTCCTCAAGAGAGCGGCGCATCCGCGCGATATCGGCTGCCGAGCTATGTTCCAATGCATCTTCGATCAACAGCGGATCCAGCGCGTCACGAATGCGCACGGCATAACCGACATCTGAGGCATCCGCATCAAGCCGCAAAAGCGAGTTCCCGAGACGAGCAAGTGGGCTCGGCGCTACCGAAAACAGCCCTCCACCTGGCCCAGTCCTGGTCGAAACCAGGCCACGAGATTCCAACAACCGCACAGCCTCGTTGAATGTGCCTTTCGATACACCAATCCGCTCTCGGAGCTCTTTCTTGGTCCCCAGGTGGGCTCCCGGCGAAGCGGCTTCTGCCCAACGGCCAAGAACGAGCGCAGCCTGCTCGGCACGGCTCAGCGACGCTTCCGCTCCGGTCAACATCTGTGTCATGAATCTTCTGAACCCCTCTCATGCTCATGGCTTTGCCCCTCATGAGGTGCACTTCCCTCAAAGATTCTTTCACTTCGTGCTTGACAGGTGATCTACCTTACGTCCAGTCTATACCTATTGAGCATGACTAATAAGGCTCAATACAGATCAATCGATGGAGATGGATCATGAACGCTGAAACCCGAGCACCTCAGCACACGGACGTGACGGTTGTGGGCGCCGGCCCGGTGGGGCTCGGGCTTGCGCGGCTCCTTGGCCTTCAAGGCCACTCCGTGGTGGTGATCGAGCGACAAAATGCCCCGTACCCTCTACCCAGAGCGGTCGTTTTCGACGACGAGATCGGGCGAATTTTCCAGAACATGGGCTTGGCCGAGCAAGTGCGCAAAATCTCCGCGCCGGTCCCCGACCACTACGAGTGGCGGAACCGCGATGGTAGGACCCTGCTCTCAATGGACTGGTCGGGGACCGGCAACTGTGGTTGGCCGGTCGAGAGCTTCTTCGCCCAGCCCGAGCTCGAAAGAGTCCTTGCCGAGAGCCTCGAGGAAATGGACACGGTCACGGTTCTCCGGGGGACCGAGCTGGTCTCCCTGGAAGACCAAGGAGACTCCCTCACAGCGGAATGCATCGGCCCCAACGGCGACTTCGAGATCGAGGCGCAATTCCTAATAGGTTGCGATGGCTCCAAGAGCACGGTCCGTGAGGCACTCGGGATCCAGATGAAAGACCTGGGTTTCCGTTACGACTGGCTGATCGTAGATACCTTGCCTCAGGACGATCTCGAGTGGTCGCCGCAGAACTGGCAACTCTGCGACCCCCGACGGCCTACAACGCTTGTTTCCGGCGGCGTAGGGCGTCGCCGTTGGGAGTTCATGCGACTGCCAGGAGAGGATCCTGCCGAGCTCAATACCGAAGAGCGCGCGTGGGAACTGCTCCGCGGCTGGGACAGGACTGCCGAAAACACCGAGATCGAGCGACGGGCCCTCTACACGTTCACGGCCTGCTGGGGTCAAACCTGGAATCGCGGCCGCGCCGCGATCGCAGGTGACGCTGCCCACCAGATGCCGCCTTTCGCCGGCCAGGGCATGTGCTCGGGACTCCGCGATGTCGCAAACCTTGCCTGGAAGCTCGACCTCACACTGACAGGATCCGCAGGGCCAGCCATCCTGGATACCTACACCAGCGAGCGTAGCCTACACATCCGCTACGCGATCGCTATGTCGGTGGCTCTTGGCCAGGTTATCTGCGTCTTGGACGAGGATCAGGCCGAAGACCGAGACCAGCGGATGCTCGCCGGCGGCGGCGATCCCGCCAAGGTCCTACCGCTGACGGAGTCCCCAGTCCTCGGGGACGGAATTACCGACCGAGCGGCGGCCAGCGCTTCAAACAAGGGAACTCTCGCCCCACAGTTCGCGGTGGCCGATGGTCTGCTCGATGAAGTGACCGGGCCCGGGGCCGTACTCCTGACCAAAAACCACCGCTCAGATACACGTCCCCGGTCGTTTTCGATCGAAGAACTAGGCGATCCTACCGGTGCATGGACCAGGTGGTTCGACGAGATCGACGCGGATGCCGTGATGATCCGCCCTGACCACTACATTTTCGGCGTAGCCGATGCCAGCAGAGCAGCGGCCCTTTATGACCGCTATACCGCCGCCTTCACCTCAACCATGGTCCCGACCACTATCTAAGGAGATCACCATGACTAATAACCGACAGTACAACCGCCCGACCACCGCACCGAAGTTCCACCACACAACTTTCACGACCCTTCACTTAGACGAGATGGTCGAGTTCTACGAGAAAGTCGCCGGGCTGCAACCGGTCTACTACGGGGAAGATGCTGCGTGGCTGTCCAATGACGAAGCCAACCATCGCATCGCGCTTCTGGCCTTTCCCGACCTCAAGAAGCCCGAGGACAAGGGACATACGACCGGACTTCACCACACCGCATTCGAATACCCGGATTTCGATTCCTGGATTCTGAACTATAAGCGTCTCAAGCGTCTGGGCATCCACCCGTTCGTCGCGCTGGACCACGGCATGACCATGTCGGCCTACTACCTCGATCCCGAGAGCAACGGTGTGGAGATTCAGGTGGACGCTTTCGGTGATTGGCAGAAATCTCGGACCTGGATGTATTTCTCAACGGAGTTCGGAGAGAACCCGATCGGCGAGCACATCGACATGGAGAAGATCCTCGCTGCTTATGAAGAGGGCCAAAGCATGGAGGAAATTCACCGCAGGGCACGCAATCAGGAGTTCCTGCCCGCTGAGATCCCGGATATCCATCTGCCCGAGGCTTGGTAAACCACTTTCATCCCACCTAAGGAGACTCATGAAAATCGCTAACCTGTCCAACCGTGTCGTGCTGATCGATTCGAAGGGGCGCGCCGTCGACGTTGAAAGGGCCAGTTCCGGAAAGTTCGGACCCGCCGCTCAGGATATCTACACCCACTGGTCCGAATTCTCCGCCTGGGCGGGCCGAACCGACATTTCCTCCATTACAGCTACGGACTACGAGGCCACCGAACTCGGATCACCCACGCCGGAGCCGCGCCAAATCTTCGCAATTGGCCTCAATTACAGTGAGCACGCGAACGAGTCGGGATTCCAAGAGCCCGATAAGCTGCCGCCGATATTTACCAAGTACGTCTCTGCGATGACCGGTCCAGTCAGCTCGGTCGAGTTACCGAGGGATGGCAACACGGACTGGGAAGTCGAGCTGACCGTGGTGATCGGCAAGGAAGCTCACCTGGTGTCCAAGGACCAGGCGTGGGACTATGTGGCCGGCCTCACCGCGGCCCAGGACCTATCAGAAAGAATCACCCAGACTAACGGCCCGGCTCCGCAGTTCGGTTTCGGCAAGTCCTTCCCGGGCTTCCTACCTGTAGGCCCGTACGTGGTCACCCCTGATGAGTTCCCCGACCGAGATGCGATCAGCCTCTCCTGCGAGATCGATGGGGAAACGATGCAGGCCGGCAACACACGGGATCTGATCTTTAGCGTCGCGCAGTTAATCGAGGGAATCTCTCAAGTCGTAACGCTCTACCCTGGCGATTTGATCCTCACCGGAACGCCTGCGGGAATCGGCAACGGACGGAACCCACCGCGCTTCCTCCAAGCCGGTGAAGTGTTGACCTCACGTATTGAAGGAATCGGCGAGCTGCAGCAGTCCTTCACAGGCCCGGTGGCGTAAACATCGAACTGCAGCGTTAGCCCCCCCCCCCCCCCGACTAGTCGACCTCCGAGGACGCAATGTGAACACCCCCGACCTCTCCTGGATCTTTGATTTGGAGCCGGCCTGCAAAGCCGGGGAGCTGTCAACTGTGAGCTCCGGCTGGCGGGTCAAAAAGGCGAGCGCCGCACTGGGCAGCGGTCCGGTGACCTGGGCAGTCGAGCTCGGCAGGAGTATGGCCGCAACGATAGCCAGCGAGGTCCCTGGCCATCGATCGGACAACGGCTCGGATATCCTTCGGATGGGCAACGAATCGGTCATACTTCAAGCGCTGCTCGAATTTTCCGGAGTTCCCAGCGGCACCCTCGTAACTGACGACGCACTCGGTGGTGTCCAAGATTTCGTCCAGAGGCAACTGACCATGGAAGACATGCTGAGGGGTATCCGATTTGGGCATTCGTTACTGACCGAAGCCCTTCTGGACGAATGCATACGACGAAGTGATCCTGATTTGGCCCGTCAGCAAATGCGCTTCATCTCAGGGCGCATGTTCGAGCTTTTCGATGACTTCGCCCTGCGCATGGAACAGGAATATCACCAGCAAGAGGCACAGTGGGCCCAGAGCCAAACTGCCAGACAAATTCGAACGATCGAATCCATCGTCCAAGGCCACAGCATCGACGAGTTGGCCGCGGCCCGAATCCTCCGCTACGACCTGAAGCGAACACATGTGGGTCTGGTTGCGTGGAGCACCGAGCGGAACATGGACGCGGAAGATGGCAGTGCCGTCAAAGCCCTCAGGAGGGCCTTGAGTGATGTAGGCGTCGGACAAAGTCTAGTGATCCCCGCACACCTGGGCGTGGCCTGGGCCTGGACCTCAGGCGGGTGCACCACTACTGAACTAGCTGGGCGCCTCCGAGCTTTGCGCCTTCCTTCCGATCTACGGATCTGCATCGGCTCGGCTGGCATGGGCATCCAGGGATTCCGCACCTCCCACGACGACGCCGAAGCGGCTTTTGCTCTAGCTTCCACAACGTCGACGCCCGGTCACGTGATCGAGCACTCTGACGTCGATACTGCCGGACTACTCCTGGAGAATCGCGTTCGCGCCAGGAGATTCGCTGTTAGTGAGCTCGGCAGGCTATCCACCGAGCAAGCAACGGTAGCAGATCTGCGGAAAACTCTGGCCGTCTATCTGGAAACGTGCGGAAGCCCGCAAACCGCATCGGAGAGGCTATCGGTATCCCGAAATACCGTGACTTACCGCGTCCACAAAGCCGAAGAGCTTCTGGGCCGAGATGTGTCCGTTCGCCGCTTTCAGCTACAGGCCGCCCTGGAAATCCTCGCGCGACTCAGCAGTTGAGACCTTCAGAGTTCTCCCCACCAGGTTAATGATTCTGTCGGTAGGTGACGGCCCGATCCGGCGTTGAGCGGAGCGATTCTGCTCTTGCAATAGACAAGGGGCTGTTCGCGGCAAGACGTCGTATCATAGTCCTGGACCCTGCCCAAGAAGCCCAGGTGGTCGCCCGCGGTTACAACACTATCGAGCCGGCAGTCCATCCAGAGCACTGCCCTTCTCAAACGCGGCATGCCGGAGAGCGACTCGCAGAGCTCGATGTCGTCGAAGCGATCCGGAGCTGAGGAAGCGAACCGATAGCACTGAGCCTCGGCTCCTCTCCCGAGCACGTTAACGCCGAACCATCCGGAAGCTTCGATTACGCTAGCAGTTCTAGAGCCCCGCTGGGCAAAAAAGATGATCATCGGTGGATCATAAGAGGCGCAGGTCAGCGAACCCACTGTCATGCCAAAGGGGTCGTGCCGATCGAGTGCCGTAACCACGGATGCTCCGGTGGGGAGGTGGCCTGCGGCCCGTCGGAACCTGGTCGCCGCGTCCGGTCCGGTCAATGGCGTTACCCGTGCGGTCGTCATGATGAGTTCCTCCTGCCTGAGACGCCGGGCCCTTCGCCCAGCGCAGATTCCTTCGGGGTATTGCTGGTTACCATTCAACGCCGGCCCAACCCTCCACCCCAGGGCTGCGGGCCCAGAAATCCCACTTTTCTCGTGCGGCTCGCCCAAATCTCATTCTGGAAAACCAGGAGCACAAAGGAGGAGGAAAGTCTGTGCCGAGAGCACAAGACAGCTGTGATCCCGGTTGCCACACTGAATGAAAACGTGTTCCAGATCACTGGACGCGGTCTCGATGATGAGAGGAAGCGATCGCAATGACGACCACAACCCGGACACCCGACACCACGAACTTGGCCGGTGTCGAAGAGCTCAAGAAACGCGTGATAGACATCCAGGGTGTGATCAGCGAGCACGCCCGGGAGAGTGAGGAGAACCGCCGCATTGCTCAGCCAGTAATTGACGCTCTGGATGAAGCCGAAGCATTCAAGCTCACGATCCCTAGACGCTACGGCGGGCTCGAACTGTCCATTCGCAACTTCGTAGACATCAATGCGTTGATCGCAGAGGCGGATACTTCCACCGCTTGGGTCACCACTTTGATCAATGTTTGTTGCTGGGTAGGGGGACGGTATTCGCAGCAAGCGCAGGACGAGATCTGGGGAGAGAACCCCGATGCCAAGGTGTGCGGCGTACTTGCGCCCAACGGCACCAGCAAGCGTGTAGACGGCGGTTACGTCATCAACGGCAACTGGGGCTTCGCCTCGGGTAGTCAGCACGCGGATTGGACGCTTCTCGGTATACCAATGGTCGATGAAACGGGCGCGCAGGTCGATCAGGGGGTCGCTATCGTTCCGATAGGCGAGTTGGGCTATAAGGATACTTGGTTCGTGGCAGGAATGTCCGGAACAGGCAGCAACACCCTGATCGCGGAGGATGTATTCGTCCCGGACCATCGAGTACTCTCGGTAAGTGAGGCACTGAAAGGCGAAACGGCTACGGAGTACAAAGACGAGGCCTTGTACCGCACTTCTTTCGCCTCGGTGCTTGCGCTAGTTCTGGCCGGTCCACTTGTCGGCGCAGCCCGCCAAGGCCTGAATCTGGTCCTCGCCTCCATGGCCAAGGGCAAGGGCATTTCCTACACTTTCTTCGACCATGCGGTGGATGCAGGTTCCACGCAGATTGGCATCGCCGAAGCGGCAAGTCTGATCGACACAGCTGAGCTCCACATCCAGCGCTCCGCTAATAATTTGGACGAGCATGCGAGAGCGGGCACTCAACCGTCCATGCTCGAGCGCTCCCGCGTGCGCATGGATACCGGCTATGCTGCTGAAAAGACACGTGAAGCTATGGACAAGCTACTGTCAATCCAAGGCGCTGGCAGCTTCGCGACCGCCAACCCGCTCCAGCGCACGTGGCGTGACCTGAACACGGCATCCCGCCACGCGATCATTGGACCGGGCATCGCCACGGAAATTTACGGTCGTGCGCTTTTGGGAATCAAAGAGCCGGTCAGTCCACTGGTCTAAGAACTCTGCGACGATGCCCCGCGGCGACCTGGCGCGCCCAGGTACGCCCCGCGGGGCCTCTTACCCATACAGCCAGAGCCCCTGACCCAACACTCCGGCGTCACACTGCTTGTTACTCGGAAGACAGGCCTTAGCCGCTGGAAGGTTCCTTTCCGAGCCCTTTTGCCCCTGCCCTGAGCAACGAACCCGGCAAAAGACAGCGATTGACCGGGGGCCGCGACTCCGTGGTCGCTACCAGTGCTGTTGAAGGGTCGAGTGAGGATCCTCGGCAGCGGCCAACCCCTGTGAGTTTGTCACAGGTCACGGCCTCCTCCAGTGGGTGGGGAGACTACCCCAGTCCGCCGGGAGGAGGCAGGCCGCATGCTCGAAAAACACTCACACCGGCGCCTGCAACCCTAATAGGTTTACAGTCGTGAACCGAATAGACGCTCCGCATTCGCGGTAGCCAGCTTTCGCCATGACGAGACCCCGCGGGGGGCGTCGGCCGCGTCAATACTCTCCAGCTGTGCGTCCACACCAGCCGCGGGCGTCCAGCAAGAATCACTGCCGTAAAGAATGTGATCGGAACCGGCCACCTTTTCGAGGACCGGCACGGCAGTTGGGAATGGCGTGCCCGCCATATCAAACCAAAACCTGTTCATGGCATCCTGCCATGCGGTAGTCCCGGTGCCTAACATCCGCTGGAAAAGCGCGATACGGTCTGAAAGAGCAGGCAACACTGCTCCAGCGTGCGGGACGATCACCTTCATGTCCGGATAGCGGTCCAAGACCCCGGAGAAGACCAAATCGACGATACTGCGAGTGTTGTCGAACATGAACTCGAGCATCGGCCGCGGTCTGCCCAACGCTGACTGCTCCCAGCCGACAGGAGAGGTCGGATGCACAAACACTGCGGCCTTCCGAGCGTCAAGCTCTGCCCACAACGGCTCCATTGCAGGGTGTCCGAGATATTGACCGTGAGCGTTCGATTCAAGCGCTACACCCACGGCCCCGAGATTGTCGAGTGAGCGGCGCGTCTCGCGAATGGCCGCATCCATATTGGGAACAGGGACTGATGCGAAGAACCTGAAGCGGTCAGGATAGTGCCGGACGTGACGCGCGGCAGCGTCATTCACGGATTGAGCTAGCGAAGCCGCATCGTCGTCGTCACCGAAGTGCACTCCGGGTGACGAGATCGAAAGCACTGCTTTGCGAATCCTTCGACGATTCATATCCGCAAGCTGTTGGTCAATGGTCCATGATGGCCAGCCAGGCATCCCGTCCGGATACACATGCCCGGCGTCCTGCGCTGCGGCAACGTAGTCCTCCGTGAGGAAATGCGCGTGGACATCTATGAGCTCGGTTTTGTCCGGCATACTGACCATCCTTCTTGCCCGGCAAGACTCAGACATTAATTGACTTTAGTGAACAAAATTGTACACTATTTCTCATGACAACAAGAATTCGAAATGTGCGCCTTGCCTTCGCCGCCAGCAAAAACAGCAACCATCCAGTTGATGTGGTCTTCGATGCGGCTATCACCTCAATTCGCCCTGCGTCAGACAATGCGATGACAGACGGAGACGTCGACGGGACTGGGAAGTTCCTCTTGCCTGGCCTCATCGACACTCATGTGCACCTTGGCTCAAGCAACGCCTTGCAGAACGCTGCGCGGGCCGGTGTCACCACACTGGTCGACCTCGGCACCCACCCTGACTCACTGATAATCGAGCAACGGGAGACCATAGGCGCCCCCGCGATCGTCAGCGCCGGCTCCGCGGCCTCTGCGCCAGGCAGTACCCAAATCACACGTATGGGTTTTCCCTCCGCGAGCGGAGTCACCGGTGCGACGGATGCGGATCGATACCTCGACTGGCGCGTTCAAAATGGATCCGACCTCATCAAGATCATCATTGAAGACCCCGACGCGACCGACGTGCCCGCTCTAGACAACGCAACCCTCGCCGCCTTGGTCCAAGGAGCACATAAGCGGGGTCTGATGACCGTGGCACACGTTGTGACGGCTTCCGCATTCGACCGCGGCCTTGATGCCGGCGTCGACATCCTTACCCACGCGCCGCTCGACCGAGACCTGGCGGACACGACGCTGAAGCAGATGCTGAGGCAGGGGACGATCTCATCCCCGACACTGGTCATGATGCGCGCCATGGCACAGGTTCAACTCGGCGACCGAGCCGATGAAGCATTTCAACATTCCGTCGACAGCGTTCACGCAATGCATGCGGCTGGAGTTCCGATCGTCGCTGGAACGGACGCGAATGAAACGCCGATCGCCCCTGTAGAGCATGGCCCTTCCCTCCACGACGAGATCGCTTATCTGCAAAAATGCGGGCTGACTCCATCCGAGGCACTCACCGCTGCGACGAGTGCAGCTGCGGACGCGTTCGGGCTATCCGATCGGGGCAGGATCGACATTGCCAAACGAGCCGACCTCGTCCTCGTCGACAGCGACCCCACCATTGAGCCCCGGATCCTGCGTCATCCTGCAGCTGTGTGGATCGCCGGCGTGGCCGTAGAGACGAACTGAACAGTACAATAAAACTCCTCACTGCGGGAACGCAGCAGGTCCGCCCTGCGAGCGCATGGGATGGTGATCGGAAACATTCCGGTTAACTTGCGCTCGGCGGAAGCATTTGACTGGAGTCACACCTCCAGCGCCCAGCCCCAATCCGCAATCAGCTAACGGATCTCGGAAGAGTACGGCTGCAATATTATGGACACAAAGGCATCGACACGTGAGCGTAGCCCAGATCATGTTCTCCGGGAGCGAGTTCTTGATCGCCATCGAGGAAACACGAACGAGCCTGAAAGGTACCTACATATCAGCAAAGGGCGAGGTCGCATTGCTTACTAACATGCCGAACAAATCCTGTGTCTGGAAATCAACCCCTGAGCCACACGTCATCCTGCCGCTGTGGCGTAGTTACGACCAATACCAGGTAGCGGCAACTCTCCGCACCACCGTTCCTTGGAGCGTGCGATAGTGAGCGCACGTGCCCGCCGACGAGGCAGCGAGCTCGAACACGCAGTCTTCGAGGCCACACTGGCCGAACTCGCCGAACACGGCATGGCAGGCCTGACGTTCGACCGCATTGCGGCCCGTGCGGGAGCAGGCAAAGCCTCCCTGTATCGGCGGTGGACCAGCCCTGAGCAACTTGTCATGGCAGCGCTGACCCGCGCCGAAGACCAAGCAAGGCGAAGCGAACATCCTAGCGGTACCCGCCTTGACGCTGTCGGCAATCTCCGCTCAGAGCTAATTACTTTCCTGGGGGATCTGGCGACTGGACTCACCACCCCTCTTGGTCGAGCACTAACACCACTACTGCTCGAGCGCGACCGTCGGCCCGAGCTCTGGAACCAGATCACCGTCCTTTTGGTCAATCCACGTCAGCGGCTTGTCTCCGAAGCACTCACACGCGCAGCCACCGACGGGCAGATTGATGCCAGCGCGGTGACCCCTGCACGAATCAGCGCCGGGCCTGCAATCGTGCTCGCCAGTCACCTCACCACGGGACCCGTTACGTCCGCCGAAGTGACCGATATCGTCGACGAAGTGATTCTCCCTGCCCTCGGATGGATCAGCCGGTGAGACAGCAGATCGTCTGATCAGGCTCTAACTACGGGCGTTATCATCCTCTGACCACTTCTTCGAAGGTACGGCCGCGGAATTGACAAGTTCTTGGTCATCAGTGTTGCTCCTAGCATTCAGTGCTCTTCCGTCTCCTTGGAATCCGTCAGGGTACGCACCCCAATGAAGGACATGACGAGCACAATGCCCGCCAGAATCCAGAAGGAGATCTGCTGGGAGTGCACGAATCCGTTGACGGTCGCGGCATCCCACGCGCCGTGCGGCAGAGTCTTCCCGACGACAGTCGCCATGACCGTTCCGACGACCGCCACGCCCACGGCGTTACCGAGTTCTTGAGCGGTGTCGTTCATCGCGGAACCGATTGAGGTGTGGGTTTCAGGAAGGGCACCCAAGAGGGCGACCGCGCCCGTCGTCATGATGGTTCGCATACCCATGGTCATGATGAGCATCCCGATCGCGCACCAGACATAACTGTGGGAAACCGCATACACCCACAACAGCAGACTCCCCAGAACCAGCACCGAGCCGATCATTGAGGTTTTGCGGTGGCCGAGTTTGACCACCATTCTGTCGACGAAAGGCCCGGCCAGCAGCATTCCGGCGACGAACGGCAGGTTCGCCAACCCGGCCTTGAAAGCGGACCAACCCCATGCGAATTGATACAGCTGGGTCGAACCGAACATCACACCGACCATCGCAATCATCACGGCGGTCTGGATGATGGCCGATCCGCGAACCGTCGGAATCGATAGCAAGGTCAGGTCGAGCATCGGATCTTTGGCCGTTTTCTCTCGCCAGATGAAAGCCACCAGACACACGATCCCTGCAACCAGGATGCCCAGGGTCTTCGGAGAGGACCAACCGTATTCGGTTCCTGCGGTGAACGAATAGAGGATCAAACCGAGAGCTCCGACGGAGAACAGCGCTCCGGGAACGTCGGTTCCGCCGACTCGACGGTCCTCCAGCTTGTCCCTCTCAACACCGAGTCGAACCCCCAGCCACGCGATCAGGGCCATCGGGGCGTTGAGGACGAGGAGCGACTGCCACGGCCAGCTTTCCACGGCGAGTCCGGCCAGCGTCGGCCCAATCGCGAAGCCGATCATGGACACGACCATGATCACACCGATCGCCTTGGTCCGCAGATCTTCTCGGTCGAAGAGGCGGAAAACCAAGGACATGGTCAGCGGGGCCATGAGTGCGGCGAACGCCCCGGACAGGGCACGGACGGCGATCAGCTCTGCCGGGGTCTGCACGAGCAGAACCGCCAGACCTGCCAGACCGAAGAGCGCGAGCCCGGTCAACAAGGTGCGACGCCGCCCGAGCTTGTCACCGAGGGTGCCGCCCACCATGAGCAGCCCTCCGAAAGTGAGGGAGTAGGCTCCGACGATCCACTGAAGGTCCGTCGGACTCGCGTGAAGGTCTCGCCCAACCGTAGGCAAGGCGACGTTGAGGATCGAGTTGTCGACCATCTCCACGAGCATCGCCAGACAAAGGCCGAGGAGTGCGGGCCACGCCGCGCGCAAGCTCTGAGGCTTGTTGGAGGCTTGTGGTGGAGCCTCCATCGTCGAAATTTCTTGGGCAGACATAGGGAAACCTTTCTATCGGATCGAACTGTGTTCGATGAATAGAACACCGTTCGATAAGTCGAACCGTGTTCGAGAATAGAACGTTGTTTGATTCCGCGCAAGAGCCTGCGTAGATTTTTGGGTATGACATCGTCCAGACCCGGGCCGAACAGGCAGAGCCTCACCGCCGCAGAGCGGGCGCAGCAGCGCGAAGTACGCCTCAATGCGCGGCGCAATGCTCAGCGCCAGGCACGCAAGAACGACCGGGTGGCGAATCAGAGATCACGATCCGGCAACGGCCGGGGGATGGCCCGTCAACGAGCTTCCCTTTCTCTCGACTCGATCCTTGAAACAGCCATCGCAACCCTTGATCGTGAGGGCGCCGAAAAGCTGACCCTCCGCGGCCTGGCGGCCGACCTGAACAGTGGGGTCGCCAGCCTGTACTGGTACGCGAGCGGCAAGGAAGAGCTCATGGCGTTAGCGGCTGACGAGTTGCTCGGCAGAGCCCTGCGGGAAAATGAGATCCTGGATTCCTCCGGGACCCCCACGCCCGCCGGCTTTGCGGATTTCTCGACTCCAGCGCCTGACCCTCGTACGAGCGAACAAACCGTCGACGCCCTCATGAGGCTTCGTCGTCTAATCCTGTGCCTCTTCGCACAGATGCTTGGACACCCGTGGCTCGCCGCTCAGCTCATCAAGGCAGGACCCGATGAGCACAATTCCTTCATGTACTGGGAAACGGTAGGGCAACAACTCTTGCGCATGGAGCTGTCCCGTTCCCAGCAATTTCACGCCTCTCTGGCCGTGATCAATTACGCCTCTGGCATGGGCGCAGAGATCGCCGAGGGGGCTAAGGAAATAGCTGACTTGGAGAGCAGGGAAGAAGGCTTCATCGACCAAATCCGCGAATGGGAAGCCTCGGATCCCGAAGAGTTCCCGTTTGTTCACGCGATTCTCGGGGAATTCGGCAAGATGGACGACCGTTCCCAATTCATCGCAGGGCTGGATCTGCTCCTGAGCGGGCTAGAGCGCCAAACCTGGGGGTGAGCGCTCGTCCAAAGGTGCACATGATCGTCGTCAGACCTGCCCAAAGACAGCCCTCACGGATGTCTTTGTCCCGCAATGCTGTCCGGCCTAAGCCATTCCCCGGACCATGCGGCCCGTCGTCGACGGCGCCCACGACCCCTCTGTTTCGAAAGCCTCGCCCAGCTCC
Source organism: Kocuria sp. TGY1127_2 (assembly GCF_013394385.1). Classification (NCBI taxonomy): domain Bacteria; kingdom Bacillati; phylum Actinomycetota; class Actinomycetes; order Micrococcales; family Micrococcaceae; genus Kocuria; species Kocuria sp. TGY1127_2. Next base: position 273,405 of record NZ_AP022834.1, on the reverse strand, counting down.
TGGAACCCGTGACGACGATAGAAACGGGCAGCGGCCTCGTTGCCGTTGATGAGCCACAGCAACGCCGGGTCCTCCGAGGGCAAAACCTCCTGCAGCAATTCTTTTCCTAGACCGTCGTTCTGGGCCTCGGGAAGGATGTACAGGTTAATGAGTTTGCGCAGCCGCTGGCCCGCTGGGGCTTCGAGCCGGTGGGCGCCGATCTCGCGCTCCCAGTCCTCGAGCGGACCCGCGTCGGTGGCCAAGGCTATGCCGACGGGTCGAAACCACATGTCCGGGTCCGCACCCACGGAACAGCAACCGTAATCATTGCTCTCACCGAATTGGGGGTTCGCCCAGGCGATGAAAGCCCGGGCACCCGGCTGTGAAAGATACTCAAGGTCCTCGGAAGCGATCTCACCAGCCTGAGCACGCATCCTAGGCCCGAAGTCGGGCCCGATGATTTCCCGGTACGACTTTTCCAGAGCACTCAGGTGCACCTGCGTGTAGGTCGAAGCATCTTCGACGCCAGCGGGAGAAATGACATATTTTCCGTCACAGACGAAGGTCATTCATTTCCTTCGATTGCTTGCTCGAGCCTTTCGAGCTTGCCCGTCAATTCGCCTTCGTACCCTGGTCGAATATCCGCCTTGAGCACGAGGGACACGCGCGTTCCATACTCGCCGACGGCTTCGGTCGCGCGTTTGATGACGTCCATGCATTCGTCCCAGTCGCCTTCGATGGTGGTGAACATCGAATCGGTGCGGTGGGGCAAACCGGATTCGCGGACGATGCGGACTGCCGCCGCAACGGCTTCATGGACCGAAGCGTCGGGGGACTCGCCGCCGGACGGGGCAACTGAGAATGCGAACAACATGGTTCCAGAATGCCACCGACCATGCTCAATGGCCTAGAGAATTCCGCCAACCGTTGAATCTTCCACATGAGACGTACCACGTACCGCCGTGACGACGCCGCGCCTAAAATCGATATCGTCAGCGCGCCGAGCAGGCGAGCCCTCCAGCGAAGGATGAATCATGACCACCGGAATTTTTCTCGATGCAATGACCCCGCGGGCGGGTAAGACTCTGATCGCCTTGGGCCTGACCGATTCCTTGATTCGCAGGGCGGACTCTGTCGGCTATTTCCGGCCGGTCTTCGAGACCGACTCGGTCGAGACCGACCCTCGGATCAGGCTCATGCGCCAGACCTTCGATCTCGACGGTTCTTCGGCACGCGGCGGCGTTTCGCTGGCGCGATGCCGCGAGCTTCTCGCCGCCGGAGATCTCAACGAGCTGGTCAACACGTCCTTGTCAATCTATTCGGAGATGAGTCAACAATTCGACGTCGTCATTGTGGACGGCACCGATCTGCTGGCTCACAATGCGGCAACTGCAGAATTCGACATGAATGCCAGACTCGCCAACAACATGGGTTGCTCCGTCCTGGCAGTGATCTCCGGGGCCGAAGCAGACAGCGTCGAAGACATCGTCAACTCCGTGGAAGTTACACGCGCCGAGCTGCACGCTGCCAAAACGGATCTGCTGGGCATCATTGTCAACAGGGTTGATCCGGAGATGGCCTCCGAGGTCGAGGCCCATGTTCCCGCGGGGCGCCGCGGGGGCCACGTTTACGTTGTTCCGGAGACTCCAGCAATTTCGCACCCCACGGTCGACGAGGTTGTCAACGAACTCGACCTCGAAGCCGAGGGGGTCGGGGCATCCCTGGATCGCGACATCCAAGCGGTCAAAGTCGCGGCGATGACGGTCGGCAATTTCCTCGAACAGATGGCGGACGGAGACTTCGTCATCACGCCGTCGGACCGCTCCGACGTCGTGATGGCGACTTTGGCCTCTGCGCTCTCCCCGACGTTCCCGGTTCCTTCGGGTGTGCTCCTCTCGGGGGATCTGCATATCAATACCGCGACCCAAGCGTTGATCAAGGCTGCTCCCTTTCCGATCCTGCGTACCTCGGTGGATACTTTCTCCGCGGCACAGGCCGTGGGAGCGGTTCACGGCCAATTGCGGGCAGGTGCACCCCGAAAGATCGCAGCGGCCATGGGCGAATGGTCGAAGTCCGTGGATGAGAAGGAACTGCTCGGGCGCCTTGACTTACCTCGCCCCGCCACCATGACCCCATTGCGCTTCCTGCACGAACTGATCGAAACGGCCCGCTCGAATCGGCGCCGCATCGTTCTGACCGAGGGGGAAGACGTCCGAATCCTGCGTGCTGCCGAGATCATTGTCCGGCGCGACTTCTGCGATCTGACCATTCTGGGAAGCGAGTCGACGGTGCGCGAACTGGCCCAGGCCGAAGGCATCGATCTCAGTTTCGCCTCCAGCGGATCCCCCAGCCGGGGCGAAGTCAGATTGATTGACCCCACCGATTCCCCGTTGCGGGAGGAATACGCCGCCGAATACGCCAGGCTCCGGGCGCACAAGGGCGTAGAACTCGAGCAGGCCAAGGAACGCATGCTGGACGGTTCTTACTTCGGAACCATGATGGTTCAACTCGGTCATGTGGACGGGATGGTTTCGGGCGCTGCGCACACCACGGCCAATACCATCCGCCCGGCCCTGGAATTCGTGAAAACCAAACAGGGAGTCAACATCGTTTCCTCGGTGTTCTTCATGCTCCTCGAGGATCGCGCGCTGGTGTACGGGGACTGCGCGGTGAACCCCAATCCCAATGCCGAGCAGCTCGCCGACATCGCCAAGGCGAGCGCGCGGACCGCAAGGCAGTTCGGCGTCGAACCACGGGTTGCCATGCTTTCCTATTCAACCGGAGGGTCCGGCTCGGGCGAGGACGTCGACCGCGTTCGTGAAGCAACCGAGTTGGTGCGCTCAACACACCCGGATTTCGAGGTCGAGGGACCGATCCAGTATGACGCCGCAACCAATGCTTCAGTTGCGGAGTCGAAGCTCCCGGGCTCTCAGGTTGCCGGTCGGGCCACAGTTTTTGTGTTCCCGGATCTCAACACGGGCAACAACACCTACAAGGCGGTTCAACAGTCCTCGGGCGCCGTGGCAGTCGGCCCGGTCCTCCAGGGGCTTCGCAAACCGGTCAATGACCTTTCTCGCGGCTGCACGGTCGACGACATCGTGAACACTGTGGCCATCACGGCGATTCAGGCGCAGTCGGAGTAGCCCGCACCCAACCAGTGTTCTGCCTCTGTTCTCTCTGCCGGGCATCAGGTTCATTGATTGTCCTAGCGGTTCCGGGCGTCCGACCTTAGACTTCACTCAAGCACCGTGAAGGAGTTCGAGCGCTATGAGTGTCCCGCGTCCTGAATACATCGATTTTCCTGGAATGAGAACAGTGGTTGTTCGGTTCCGCGAACTGCCCATGCGTGAAATGCCCACTGCCATGGACGAGGCATTCTCAACCTTGGGGCAGGCGGTTCAACAGGGCCTGTTCAGCCCAGCCGGTCCCGCATTCTCCCGCTACGAGTCCGTTCCCGACCAAACCGCTACGTTCGAGACCGGATTCCCAGTGGACGAACCTTTGAGCGAAACGGTCACCGTCGGCGATGTGAAGATCATTCCGTCCGAGTTGCCGGCCTGCCGCTTGGCCACAGCGAGGCATCGTGGCCCCTATGACGGGCTCCCGGAATCGTGGCAGTCCTTCATGGAAAGGCTCGAAGCGGACGGCAAAACCCCACTCATGCCTTTCTGGGAGGCTTACGAGACCAAGCCGGGCCCCGACGTCGCCCCCGAAACGCTCGTTACTGGGCTGGCGATACCCGTCAAAGACAAGTAGCCGAGCACCCACCTGTTCCGAGCGCAACCCAACGCCAGAGAGGGTCGCCAACCCGGCCGAAACGCCACCGCCGTTGTCGCCCCCCCGCGAGCCTGCGGACCGCATACGCCATGGGCATACACCCCTTCCGCATCCGTCGAGAACGGGAGTAGCGTTTGAAGAGATGGGTGTTGGTTACGCCGAACAGCGTGACAGATGAGACCCGGAACCAGGGCGCACAGAGCGCTCCGGCGACACAACCCTTCTTCAGGAGGTGCAATATGAGTCGCACGAACAAGGCAGAGGACTCTCCCGAAGAAAAAATCGGGATGAGCCCGGAAGAAGAAAAGGCCTATCAAGAGGAATCGGGTTCTCAAGGAGAACCCGGCGACGGCGCAGTCGGTGACATGACCGATTCTCAGGGACGAGCGCCCGCTACGGATAACTAACTCCCGTCCCCTTCACATAGCTATCAGACGAACCACATTCGAGTCCTGAATTCAAGGACCCTCACAGAGGAGTAGCAATGACTGAAACCATTAAGGCCCCGCAGCCCGCAGGCGACACCAAAACCCGCCGCGAGAACGCGGAAAAGGGATTCGTTGCCCCCAAAGAATTGCGTGATGACCTGCAGAAGGTTCTCGTTGACCTGATCGCCCTGCACATGGTCGGGAAACAGGCCCACTGGAACATCGTCGGACCGAACTTCCGCGATCTGCACCTGAATCTGGACGAAGTCGTCGACATCGCCCGCGAGGCCTCCGACGACGTCGCCGAACGCATGCGCGCCCTGCACGCTACGCCGGATGGTCGGCCTGCCGTTGTCGCCGTGGACACCACTCTGCCGGAGATGCCTCAGGGAGAAGTGCTGACCACCGATGCGATCGACGTGGTCGTCCGCTCCCTCGAAGCAACCACGGGCACCATGCGAGAAGTACACGACGCCGTGGACGAGGCCGATCCCACGTCGGCCGATATTCTGCACGGAATCCTCGAGAAACTCGAGCAACAGGCCTGGTTCATCAGCGCAGAAACGCGTACTCCGGCCAAAGCCAAGTAATCTGGCCCATTTCTGAGCATCTCAGCCCGGGAAGTCATCGTTATCGGCCTAGCCGAAACACATGATTTCCCGGGCTTTGTACGTTCGGGTGGCAGTGCTTCCGTCACCCGGGTGTGTTAGACCAGAACCACTACGAATTTCGAACATCGCCACCGCACCAAGGGCTTGTCCAAGCATTCGCGTCATCAGAACGATGCGTATGCCGCTCCAGGCGTAGAATTTCTATAGTTTCCCTATACATCAATCACTCGACACAGGAGATGCGGAAGGTGTACAACCCCCAACGCTTTAAGGACTACTTCGAAAGCGCCTTCACCTATGAAGCCGGCTTCCGACGCAATGTTCGACGGTACGGATCCGACCCAGCGATCATCGACCCGGAAACCAACCGACAGTGGACCTACGCCGAACTCGACGCCGACGTCGCGCGGGCCGCCTCCGCCCTGATCGAGGCCGGGGTAGGCCGCGGCGATGCCGTTGTTTATCAGCTTCCCAACTGCCCCGAATTCGCAATTCTCTATCTTGCAACGCAACGTATCGCCGCGGTCAGCGTGCCGATCAATTACCGTTTGTCGGCAGGGGAAACCTCGCACATTCTCGACGACAGCTCCCCCAAGGTTTTCGTATTCACCGACAAATACCGAGAGACGGCCGACCAGGCCGTCGAACTCGCACAAGGCAACCCGATCGAGTGGGTCCTTGGCGACGAGACACGGGACGGAGCCGTCGAGTTCTGGGATGCTGTGAATTCGGCCCCGGACCACAACCCGCGCGTGCCGGAAGACTTTTCCACGTATGAAGAGGCCACCCGTCTCTACACCTCAGGGACCACGGGGATGCCCAAGGGCGTGCCGCTCCCCTCGCTCGTTGACGTGATGTCCGCCCACGACGTCATCATGCATTTCCCCTTGTCACCAAACGATCGCACGCTCAACACCACACCCTGGTTCCACCGGGGTGGCTTGTATTCCGGTGGCCCGAACCCTGTCTTCTACTCCGGCGGCTCGGTGGTCCCCATGCGCGTATTCGACGCGGACAAGGCGCTGGATCTCACGGAAGAACTGGGAATCAGCTTCCTCATCGGAGCGCCGGTGACCCTCGGCATGCTCGCGGCTGCCCAGGAACGTCACCCGCGAGACCTTTCGACACTTCGAGGCATCGTGACGATGGGCGCTCCCCTCTCCCGTGCGGATGCCATCAGATACCAGGAGGTCCTGACCCCCCGGATCTTCAACGGGTACGGGACGACCGAGACCTTCTGGAATACCTTCCTGCGCCCCGAAGACCTGCCGGACCATGCGGGTACCGCTGGTCGGGCCAGCACGGACGACGACGTCGCTGTCGTCAAAATCTTCGAAGACCGAGTCGCGACCCCTGAAGAAACGGCGGCAACCGACAACACCGAAATCGGTGAGGTCATCATGCGCTCCCCCAAGTCCGGATTCTCCTATTTCAACAATCCGCACCGCGACGAGGAAAAATTCCACTACGGCTGGCTCTACCCAGGCGATTTGGCGACGTGGGACGATCAGGGATTCGTGACCGTCGTCGGACGCAAGGACGACATGATCATCTCGGGTGGAGAGAACATCCACCCGGTCCAGGTCGAGGAAGCCCTCGAGGAGCACCCCGGCGTGAATGCCGCGGTGGTCGTGGGCGTGGCAGACAAGCATTGGGGCCAACGAATTGTCGCCTATATCCTCCCCGAAGGCGATGGCGTCACTGCGGAAGAGCTCGACGCGCTGTGCAGGAACAACCAGCGCTTGGCCGATTTCAAACGCCCTCGCGCTTACCGGTTCGTAGATGAGCTGCCGCTGACGCCAACCGGCAAGAAGATGCACTTCAAGGTCGCGGAACTCGCAGCCGAGGACGACGCCGCCGAGAGGCTCATCACGCCCCAGAAGTGATCCGGAGCTCGAAGCCCAGAAACGCGTCGTGACGGTGAGATACTGGAGCGTGCACCGTCACGACGCGAAGGGAACCCAATGCTCGTCCTCGTCATCAATTCCGGATCTTCGTCGATCAAGTATCAGGTGCGAGAGGTCTCCACGTCTGAGGAGAACATCGCTCCCTACACTTCATCTATGCCGGCCATCAACGAACGCATCACCCTGGAGCGGGCGACACTGGGCGCGGAGGGTGATGAGGTTCTGACGAAAGGCCTCATCGAGAACATCGGCGAAGGCGGGGGGATCGGCGATCACTCCCAGGCATTGGACGTGATGGCTGAACGCCTGGACCGTGAGCTGAACGGTCGCGAGATCGACGCCGTGGGCCACCGCGTCGTCCACGGCGGCGAACGCTTCTCCGCGCCGGTGATCGTCAACAACGAGATCATCCGCGCCATCGAACGCCTCGCGCCGCTTGCACCGCTCCACAATCCGGCCGCGGCCCTGGGCTTGCGCGCCATCCAGAAGAAGTGGCCGAGTTTGCCGCAGGTGGTCGTGTTCGACACCGCGTTCCATCGTTCCCTCCCGGAAAAGGCGTGGCGCTACGCCATTCCGGACGCTTTCTACCGCTTGCACGGCATCCGCCGCTACGGCTTCCACGGAACCAGCCACGACTACGTGACCGGCAAAGCCGCCGAATTCCTCGGAGTGGCTCGTGAGGAATTCAACGCGGTCATTGCACACTTGGGAAATGGCGCCTCGGTCACCGCCATCAGGGGCGGCACATCGATCGACACCTCAATGGGGTACACGCCGTTGGCTGGCCTGGTCATGGGCACCCGCTCGGGCGACGTCGATCCCTCGGTGCTCACGGGAATCCTGACGCGCAACAAAGACGTCGACGCCGAGCGTTTGGACGAAATCCTCAACAAAGAATCGGGCCTTGTGGCCATCGGCGGCACCAATGACATGCGCGAGCTCGCCGAACGTGCCGGCTCCGGTGATCGGAACGCGCAGTTGGCCATGGACATGGCCGCGTATCGCTTGGCGAAGTACATCGGCGGTTATCACGTTGCTGTCGGAGGGATGCGCAGCCTTGTCTTCACCGCTGGCATCGGGGAGAATTCGGCGGTATTCCGCAAACTCGTGGTTGAGGAGCTCGCTGCTCTGGGCATCACGTTGGACGAAGAAGCCAACGAGGCCCGATCCGGTGAGATCCGGGTGATCTCCGCGAAGGACTCGACGATCACGGTTTTGGTCGTCCCTACCGACGAGGAACGCGCCATCGCCGAGGCGACAGCAGGCTTGGTCACGGCCCGGGCCGACCACCGGTAGCCCCTGTTCACGGGCAGCGAGGGCATTGACCGGTCTGTGTCAGCGATACTGCGACGTCCTCGCTCCGTGACGCAGAGCCTGACGGAGATGCGGTGTCCGGGCGTACCACCCTCCCTGAGTCGACCCTGGGAGCATCCCTTTCCGACGCCGGAGCCTCGGACACAGCTTTCCTGTTCGCGCGCCGAAGCACGACGGCTCCCGCTGCGAACCCCGCCACCAGCACCAGCTGGACGATGGAGACGATGCCGAAGGCCTGGGTGGACGTGAACAGAGACTGAAACCATGCGTAGGCCGCGCCGATCGTGGCGACACCGGCCGCGATCCCTGTCTGTTGCATCGTTGAAATCAATCCGCCCGTCAGTCCGCCGACGCGCTCCGGGACTTCCGCCATCACAGTGGATACCAAGGGACCGAATTGCAGGGCCTGACCGACTCCCAGGACGACGGCAGGAACCTGGAACCACCATTCCCAGGCGGTGTCGGAGACCAGGGACACCAACCCCACGCCGATCAGACCGATCCCCTGGAGAGCCGCGCCGAGCAGCATGGTGCCAGGCCCACCCAGCCGGGCGGTGATGCGGTGATACTGCAACGAAGCCATGAGGAAGGCCAGGCAGAACGGAACGAGCACCGTCCCGGACATCCAGGCGGGATCGCCCCGACCGGATTGGGTGAGTACCGCGTAATTGAACGTCCATGCCCCGTACCCGCCGAAGAACACCATCGCCATGCCCCCGCCGATCACGAGGGGCCGAGCACGAAGCACCTCCGGAGGCAACAGAGGATGTCCTCCACCGCGGGCGGCCGCTCTCTGCTGCACAATCAGCCCGATAAGTGCCACGAACGCAAGGACCATCAAGGCCACGCACCAGGTGGACCACCCCGCCTTCGGACCCAATGAGAGTGCGACGATCAAGCCGCCGAGTGTGGTCAGTAACAGAATGGCCCCGGCCGGGTCGGTCCTCAGTCGCGGATTTCCGCCGTCGAAGGGCAAACGGAATGCGTTCAGTCCGGCGAGAACACAGAGTACGGCGAACACGGCGAATGCCAACCGCCACCCGAGCTCAGGCCCACCCGCGGATACCAGGAACCCGCCGATGACCTGACCGGCCACGGTGCCCACCCCGGCAGCGGCGGTGTACATCCCGACCGCCCGAGTCCGAGCCGCTCCGGAGACGGTGGCCTGGATGATCGAGAGGATTTGCGGCATCATCCCGGCAGCGGCAAATCCTTGCGCCACCCGTGCCGTGATGGCAGAACCGGGATTCCATGCGCAGGCCACGGCGACGGAGCACACGGCGAGTCCCAGCATGCCAATGATGAACAGGCGACGCCGGCCGAATTTGTCCCCCAACCGGCCGCAGTAAATGATCCCGGAGGCGAACGCGGCGGCGAAGATGCCGACCATGAGCGCGCTCTGACCGTCATCGGCGCCGAGCGATTCCTTCATCTGGGGAGCGGCGATCGAGCCCAAGGAAAAGACGAAAGTGGAAAGAAGGGCCGCCAGGTGCAGCGGCCAGAGGATTGGTTTGTTCATGCCTCTACCGTGCGGCGGGCAAGGAGGAAATGGCAGTGCCGGGCGATGCTGGTAGTGCCACTACCAGGATGAGGGGTTTCTTCCTGGTTCACGGGCTTGCAAGAATGTTCTCATGACAAGGACGAACCCCGGGGAGCTGAGCAACCACGAGTTGGGCGCATTCCTGCGCAGTCGTCGAGATCGGCTGACGCCTCGGGACGTGGGCCTGCCGTGCGGGCCGCGACGGCGTGTGCCGGGACTGCGTCGTGAGGAGGTGGCGGTTCTGGCCCACGTCGGCACCACCTGGTACACGTGGCTCGAGCAGGGACGCGAAGTCCATGCGTCCGTGGATGTCCTGACCGCTATCGCGGACGCACTGTTGCTCGAACCCGAGGAGCGCGCGCACTTATTCAGGCTGGGCGGCTACCCGGCGCAGGCCCAGCGCCCGGGCACAAGCATCATCGACGACAGGCTCCGCGCAATGCTGAACAAAGCAATGCCGTACCCGGCCATGGTTCACGATGAACTCTATCGGTGGCGCGTCTACAATCCCGCCTTCCGCTTTCTGATCGACGACGCCGACGAGGCGGCGGATCGATCCTGCGTCCATCAGCTCCTGGAGAACCGAGCATGGCAGAACGCGTTCCGAAATGATCCTGAACAACTTCGGATTTTCGTGGCCAAACTGCGCGCGTCATTCGGCGAGTCACCCGAGCACCCGGATTGGTCCGAGCATCTGAACAGGCTCCGGACCCACGAGGAATTCCGCAGGCTCTGGGATTCCGGTGACGTGGTCCGCGAGGCCAATCACATCAAGACCGTGGACAATCCCTGGGTGGGAACCTTGCGCCTGAGCAATCTGACGCTCGTGGTGCAGGAGGACCGCAGGCTCGCCCTCTCGATCCACCAGCCCGAGGACTCGACGACTGCCGCCCGTCTGGAACACCTGCAGGAGTTGATCCACACGGGTCAGATCGAACGGGCTCAGGGGCACCGCGTGCCACCCGGACCCGACGAGGACGTCGTGCGTCGGTTGCCCCTGCGCTCGGTCGGGTGAGACTGCCAGGCCTGGCGGATGGGCCACCCTCCTGGTAAATCTGAACGATATGCACGTGTGCAGCACAGACCCCGAAAAACCTCAAGCCTCATGAAATATCCAAGAAAGGTTGACCATGTCGTTCTCTCTTCCCCAGGAACAGTCCACCCGATCCATCGGCCGAAAGGCCGTCTCGAGCGGCGTGAGTCGTCGAACCGTACTGGCGGGCGCCGCCGCCGCGGTCCCTGCGGCGCTGATCGCGACCGCCGCCGGCGCCTCGGCGCCGGGCAAGGGAGAAGCGCCGGACAGCAGGCAACGGCCCGACATGGCATCCAAGATCCGTGAGCTCGAGCACGAACTCGACGGGGAGATCGGCGTCTATGCATTCGATACGTCGACCGGCGCCTGCTTCGGCTACCGGGACCAACAGCGGTTTCTCTTCTGCTCGGTGAGCAAGGTTCTCGTGGCAGCCACGGTACTGAACCGCGCTTCCCAGGATCCGACGTTGCTCGAGCGGCGAGTCAGCATCACTCGGGAGGACATCTTGGCCTACGCGCCGGTGACCAGCCAACATCTGGAGGACGGAATGACCGTCGAGGAACTCTGTGCGGCCGCTCTGACGGTCAGCGACAACACGGCGTCGAACCTACTGATGGAGCAGTGCGGCGGCCCCGAGGCCGTGACCGCTTTCGTCCGGTCCACGGGCGATGTCACGACCAGACTCGACCGGATCGAGCCCGACCTCAACGAGGCCTCCGGTGTCCTCGACACGACGACTCCTGCCGCGTTCTCCGAGACCTTGAACCGACTGACCCTCGGCGACGCACTGACTGCCTCCGGGCGGGACAAACTCGTCGGGTGGATGAAAGAATCGACAACCGGCGCCGAACAGATCCGTGCGGGCCTCCCGGAGGGAACACTCACCGGCGACAAGACGGGGTCGGGCACCCACGGCGAGTCCAACGACGTCGCCGTCATCTGGCCACAGCAGGGGGCGCCGGTCATCATGTCGGTCTTCACCAAGTCACACCGTACGGATGACACCGTCGGCCAGAAGGCCGCCATCGCCGGAACCGCCGAGGCCGTGTTCGAGGGCCTCATCGGCTGAGGACGAAGTGCAACCTCAATCTGTTGTGCCGCCGGTCCCACTTCCGACCATTGCACCGAGACTTCGGACGCGAAGACACTACTTCTCTGAACACACCCCACGCCGAGTGTGACGTGGGCTATACAAATCGACCCACAGAGTTTATATTTGGCCTAAATAAATTCTCATCGGGGCGAGGCGCCCCACGTCAGGAGTTCTGATGGCGAGTGTCAGCTTCGCAAATGTCACATGCAGGTATCCGGGCGCGATCAGGGATTCAGTCTCACACCTGGACCTCGAGATCCGCGACGGCGAGTTCTTGGTCCTCGTCGGTCCGTCCGGATGCGGGAAGTCCACGGTCCTGAGGATGCTGGCGGGCCTGGAGGAGGTTACCGACGGCCGCATTTGGATCGGCGACCGGGACGCCACCGCACTACACCCGAAGGACCGGGACATTGCCATGGTCTTCCAGAACTACGCGCTCTACCCGCACTTGACTGTCCGCGAAAACATCGGATTCCCGCTCAAGATCGCAAAATGCCCTAAGGACAAGCGAGACCGGCGGATCAAGGAAGCAGCCCGCCTGCTCAACCTCACCGACTACCTGGACCGCAAACCCAAGGCGCTGTCCGGCGGCCAACGCCAGCGCGTAGCCATGGGTCGAGCGATCGTCAGATCGCCCGAGATTTTCCTGATGGACGAACCACTGTCCAACCTCGACGCGAAACTCCGCGTCCAGACGCGCAGCCAAATTTCGGAGCTAACCGATCACCTAGGGGTCACCACAGTCTATGTAACGCACGACCAGACCGAGGCAATGACCATGGGAGACCGCGTCGCCGTTCTGAAGGACGGCCAGCTCCAGCAGGTCGACACTCCCGCCAACCTCTACGACCATCCCGCCAATGAGTTCGTGGCCGGGTTTATCGGTTCGCCGTCCATGAACGTTCTTTCGGGGACCGTCGAGCCCTGCGGCGTACGGCTCGAGAACGCAACCGTCGAATTCCCCGACGACATGCGCGCACGCACCTCGAACCCAACTGTTCACTTGGGGATCAGACCCGAGGACCTCGAGGTCGTCGAACAGTCCCGGGGCTTCGAGGCCCACGTGGAACTCGTGGAGGAGCTAGGCGCCGACGCCTACGTCCACGTCTCGCTCCCGCGCCGTTCCCCTGTCACCATTGTTTCACCGAACACAGAACGGCCGGCCCACATCATCGTCAGGACCTCCGGACGCAGCCCACTCAAACGCTTCGACCGCGTCTGGCTGGCCCCAACCGGTCACGGGCATTTCTTCGACGCCGAGACTGGTCACAACCTCGCCCCCGATGATGTCGCGACCGACGCGGGCAATGAAAAGGATGCTCGGGTCGCGACCGACACGGGATCCACCGCCGCTTGAGCGGCTTGGCCTGACACGATCTCGCCCGAACCGGTCCTATAAGTCCGCGGGCCCGCCGCAGACCACAGGTCAGAGTCCCCTGAGCGCCCGCTCCTGTACACCCTCGATGGCTGCAAAGACGGCGCCGTCGCGCACGGCGTCGGCCCCGGAGGCCGAAGCCGAGACCGTGAGCCACGGTGCATACAGGTACCGTTGTACCGACCGCTGAATGGACGCCGTCAGGCCGCTCAGCGCCGGGGCCATGCCACCGGAAATCACCACCCCGTCCAGCCCGAGGGGGCCCGCGAGCAGAGCGCACACACGAGCGATCTGGTCCGCCACCTTCTCGACGATCCCTCGAGCGACATCGTCACCCTGATCCGCCATGGCGAATACGTGCTCGGCGCGAACGCTTTCCTCCGACCACATCGACAGACTCGTGGTCAGGCCGGTCCCGGCCGCCGCTCGCTGGATGGCCTTCACGGCAAGGGTCTGTGCACTGTGCCCAGCACCGTCCGGCGTCCCGACGCCGTCCACCAGGTGCAGAATCTCCAGCTCGCCCGCATTGCCGCGCCGCTGCCGCAGGAGTTGGGAGTTCAGCACGATCCCTGCGCCGTACCTCTGCCCGACCAACAGAGCTGCGAAAGAGGAATCTCGCAGCCCCGGATCACGGTGCAGCTCATTGAATGCCGCCAAGTTGGCGTCGTTTTCGACGCTGGCGAGCCATCCCCTGTCATCCATCAGTCGATTGAGTCCAGGATTCATCGTGCGCCAATACTCGTTCGGCCCTTCGGGAGAGAGTCCGTCGAGGTCCACCGGTGCGGGGACGCCGAAGACTACGGAATCCACGTCGGAGGGCGAGAGGCCGGCGTCGTCGAGGGCCTGGTCGACGGTCCTGACGATGGCGCACCGACGCTGTTCAGGGGTGCCCCATCCGTGCCCCATCGAGATCTGCGCCGTCCCCAGGGCCGTTCCCGCCAGGTCGGCCACGGCCGCTTTGAGACGATGCTGCCCAGCATCGACTCCCACCACAATCTTCTTCCGGGCGTTGAAGACGTATCTCAGGGACGGGCGCCCCTTCTTGTACGCGCCTGCGTCCCTGGAGTTCTCGACTTCCAGAAGCCACCCCTCCGCGACCAGGTCCTTGCACAGCGCCAACACGGTAGCCCGAGTCAGGCCGATGCTCTGCATCAGGTCGCTGGCGGTCACGGGTTCGCCTTCCCACATCGTGGACAGCACTGTTCCCGCGTTCATCGACCGCACCACCTGGGATGAGCCCGCCCTGATTGGTCGCTGATTCATCACCCGACCTCCTTCCTTCGGACCCCCGCGTGAGACTTTGCCTTTGTGGGTCTGATTTATTCCAGATTATTGCCTCCCCTTTATTTAGTGTCTATATTTAGTCCCACGAGTAAATGTGTTTCAGAACACTGGAGGCCCATGTGAACGGCGAGGAAACCACGAGTGCGCACACGCTGAGTCGGCGAGCCCTGTTGGGCGCATCCCTAGGAGCTCTCGGCCTCGGTCTCTCAGGATGCGGTTGGACGACTCGCGCCGCCGAGGTAAGGCTCTACCAGTCGAAACCCGAAGCAATCCCGTATTTCAGGAAACTTGTGGCCCGCTTCAACGATAGTCAGGACGGCGCCCTCAAGGCTGTACACGATACGGCCTCGAATCTCTCCTCGGGATTCGCCCGGGCCGCTCCCCCGGACCTCGGCCTGTTGAACTACAACTACGAGATGGCCCGATTCCAGGAACGTGGCGAGCTGTCGGACCTGTCGGACATAGCCAGCGAAGCCAGGATCGCCCCACGCTTCCAGGACCTGGTCGACCAGTACCCCACGTATCCGGGTCGTACCAGCGCCATCCCGTACTCCGTAACCTCGGCCGCGACTCTCTACAACAAGGAGATCTTCGACAAACACGGCCTGGACATTCCTAGGACCCACTCCGAGTTCCTCGACGTCTGTGACACTCTCCAAGAAGCCGGCGAGACCCCCATCTGCTTGACCTCTGCCGCGGCCTGGACCATCGCCCAAGGCATCGTCGATTACAGTATCGGCGGCTCAATCGACGTCGCGCACTTCTTCGAAAGGCTCCGCAATCAGGGCGACCAGGTGACCCCGGAATCGGAGTTCTCTTTCAGCCAGGTTTTCCGCGAGCCACTGAAAAAGGCCCTGACCATCACGAGCAAATACGCGAACAAGAACGCCGACGGGCTCAAATACGGAGACGGAAATGTCGCCTTCGCCCGCGGCAAGGCCGCGATGTACTTCCAAGGCCCCTGGGCGCTGCCAGACATTCTGAAGCTGAACCCCGAGGCCAATCTCGGCGTATTTCCCCTGCCGATGACAGAGAACGCGGAAGACCTCAAGGTCAGAATCAACCTCGACCTTGCCCTCTGGATTCCGGAAAAGGCCAAGAATCCCGAGGCCGCCCGGAAGCTTCTTCGATACCTCATAACCCCGGAGGTGGCCGACGACTACAACGAAAAGAATCTGGGCTACTCCGTGCGGGATGGTGCACCGGCTGCAACCGACCCGCGCCTCGTGGACATGCAGAGTTACGTGGACAGGGCGGCCTTCTACCAAGGGGTCTCCACTGCCGTACCCAAGACGATCCCCTTCGAGAGTTACATGCAGGGCCTATTTACCGGCGATGACCTGGATGAGACTCTCAGGACCCTCGACGGCGACTGGCAACGCCTCGCACGCCGCCAGACGCCGTAGTTTGCTCAGGCGCCCGCCCCACAGGAGGGCACCCAGACCCAAGGACGAAGTCATGACAACCGATACCGCACCAACCCGGACCGATCAACGCCCGAACCGCAGGCTGGCTCCGCTCAGGAGGCGACGCCGCATCGAACCGGTCTTCTACCTTTTCCTGCTGCCCGCTCTGGTTCTGTTCTCCCTGTGCATTACCCTTCCTGCACTGATGGGGATCTTCTACAGCTTCACCGATTCGGTCGGCTTCGGCGGGTTCCACATGGTCGGATTCAAGAACTACGCGGTACTGTTCTCCGATCCCAGTATGCTCAGGGTCTATGGGTTCACGATCGGCATCGCGCTGGCCACGGTCGTCCTCGTCAACGTCGTCGCACTGTTCCTGGCCATCGGGCTGACCAGCAACATCAAGTTCCGTACCCTCTTGCGGACGGTATTCGTGCTTCCCATGGTGGTCTCGGCCATCATCATCGCCTTCGTCTTCCAGTTCATCTTCTCCACCACGCTTCCGGCCTTCGCCGAGAGCATCGGTTTCGGCCCGCTCACGGATTCGATCCTGGCCGATCCTCACCTCGCCTGGATAGCGATCGTGCTGGTTACGGCCTGGCAGGCCACACCCCAGGCGATGCTCATCTACATCGCGGCGCTCGTGACGATTCCCGACGACGTGTACGAAGCGTCTTCATTGGACGGCGCGAGCTCCTGGCAGCAACTGACCCGCATCACCGTGCCCATGATTTCCGGATACGTGCTGATCAACGTGATTCTGGGCTTCAAGAACTTCCTGAGTTCCTACGACATCATCGTGGGTCTGACCGATGGCGGCCCTGGAACTGCAACCCGATCAGTGGCTATGTCGATCTTCAAGGGGTTCGAGACGGGCGATTATGCCTACCAAATGGCCAATTCTGTGGTCTTCTTCCTGATCACCCTGGCAATTGCCCTTTTGCACATGAGGATCTCCCGAGGAAAGGCGAACATCTGATGTCCGCAACCATGATGACTCCGCCCGAGACGGACTTCCCCGAAACCGCATCGTCGGTCCGACCGATGGAAAGAACCACGTCACCGCGGCGTCGCGCGAGCCGCAATGCCAAGGCGTGGGTGCGCACCGCGATCCTGGCCGTGTGTTCGCTGGCGGTACTGCTGCCGTTCTTCGTCGGCATTTCCATGGCCTTCAAGACCACGGACCAGGCCGTCGAGGGACAAGCCTTCGACCTGCCGCGGCCGTGGTCGATGGAGGGGTTCCGCGAAGCGTGGGAACTGACGAATTTTCCCACGGTCTTCACCGTGTCGTTGACGATCACGGCGGTGAGCGTCGTCGGATCGGTGCTGCTCAGTGCGATGGCCTCCTACGCGATCGCACGAAATTGGCACCGTCCGTTCTTCAGATTCTCCTGCTATTACTTGCTGGCCGCGATGTTTCTGCCGTTCCCGGTCCTGGCCCTATCCCAGGTCAAGCTCAGCGGGTACGTCGGACTGGCGAATCCGGCCGGCGTGATCTTGTTGCACATCATGTTCCAGCTATCCTTCAACGTCATGCTGTTCACGGCGTTCATCCGCGGCCTGCCGGAAGAACTCGAGGAGAGCGCCCGGGTGGACGGGGCCTCGGCTTCCCGAATCTTCTGGACCCTGATCTTCCCTCTCATGGGGCCGATGACGGCTACCGTCGCGATCTTCACGCTCCTGGCCTCCTGGAACGACTTCATGATGCCGTCCATGATTATCGCGAACCCGGACATGCAGACCCTCCCCGTGGTCCAGAAGATGTTCCAGGAGCAATTCAGCAACAGCTACAACATCGCCTTCGCCTCGTACCTGCTGGCGATCGGGCCTTCGATCATCGCCTACGTTTTCTGCCAGCGGTGGGTCATGTCCGGCCTGACCCAGGGCGCTCTCAAGTAACCACTGTTTTTCGTTTCCCCCCCTCACGAAAGGACATCCGTTGACTGCATCAACGACCGAACAGCACCTCGCCACGGACTTCTCCCTCCAGGGTACGGACTGGTGGCGACAGGCCACGGTCTACCAGATCTACCCGCGATCCTTCGCCGACCAGGATGGCAACGGGATCGGCGACCTCCGCGGGATCACCTCGCGGGTGCCGTATCTAAAAGACTTGGGCATCGATGCCGTGTGGCTCAGCCCCTTCTACCCGTCGGAGCTGGCCGATGGGGGCTACGACGTCGCCGATTACCGCGGCGTCGACCCCAAAATCGGTTCGTTGCAGGACTTCGACGAGATGTCCGCGGCTCTGCACGAGGCCGGTCTCAGACTCATCGTCGACATCGTGCCGAATCACACCTCCGACCGGCACGAATGGTTCCAGGAGGCACTGGCCTCCGGTCGGGGTTCTGCGGCCCGCGACCGGTACGTGTTCCGTGAGGGATCGGGACCGGACGGCAACGAACCGCCGACGGATTGGGTGTCGATCTTCGGCGGTCCCGCGTGGACCCAGGTCGCGGACGGCCAGTGGTACCTACACAACTTCGCCCCAGAGCAGCCGGACCTGAATTGGAAGAATGAGGAGGTCAAGGAGGACTTCCGCAGGACCCTCCGCTTCTGGTCCGAACGGGGTGTGGATGGCTTCCGGATCGACGTCGCCCACGGACTCGCAAAGGATCTCTCGGAACCTCTGCCGACCCAGGCGCAACTCGATGCCATGCCTCATGACGGCAACCATCCACTGTGGGACCGAGACGAAGTCCACGAGATCTACGCCGACTGGAGGAAAGTCTTCGACGAATTCGATCCGCCGAGGACCGCCGTCGCCGAGGCCTGGGTCGAGTCCGACCGCAGGCCCCAGTACGCGAGTCCCTCCGGACTGGGGCAAGCCTTCAACTTCGATCTCCTGTCCGCAACCTTCGAGGCGGATAGTTTCCGCCAGATCGTGTCCTTCAACCTGGCCCTCGCCGAGGAGTCCGGGTCATCGAGCACGTGGGTCCTGTCCAATCACGACGTCGTCCGCCACGCGACGCGCTACGGGTTGCCGACGCGCGCCGGAAGCACGAACAAGGAGGTCGGCAATGAGTGGTTGCTCTCCGGTGGGCCCGAGAACCAGCTCGACAGGGAAACCGGGATCCTCCGGGCGCGAGCCGCAACGCTGTTCGAGTTGGCCCTTCCCGGAAGCGCATACCTCTTCCAGGGCGAGGAGCTGGGTCTCCACGAAGTCGCCGACATCCCGGAGAGCGAGCGTCAGGATCCGACGTACTTCAGAAACCGTGGGGTCGAGATCGGGCGCGACGGATGTCGGGTGCCCCTGCCCTGGTCCTCGAGCGGGACGAGTCTCGGATTCGGTGAGGCCGGTTCCCATCTGTCCCAGCCGGCCTGGTTCAGCCAGTATGCCGTGGACACCGAGGACGCGGATCCGGAGTCTACGCTCAACCTGTACCGGCGGGCCCTGGCCCTCAGACGGGAGTGGCTGACCGCCGAATCGCTCACGTGGGTCGAGCACACCGACCCTGATGTTCTGGTCTTCCGCCGCCCCAACGGGTGGGTGTGTGCAACGAACTTCGGGGATTCGCCGGCCGAGCTTCCTGAGGGTGAGATTATGCTGACCAGCTCACCACTCGAAGACGGCAAGTTGGCTGGAAACTCGAGCGTCTGGTTGCGGGGGTAGCCGCGGAGAGATGACGAAGCCCGCGCATGCCTGGCGCATGCGCGGGCTTCTTTGTGGTGTTTTCAGATGTTAATTCGCTGCGGCGGCAGGCTGGAGCCGGTCCAGGTCCGCCCAAGGAGTACGTGCTGCCACATGCGTTCGCAAGGGTCTCAGAGACCTCGCCATATTGGCGCCGACAGCCGCACAGACCACGCCGTCCTTACCGTAGACCGCGGTGAACTTACCGTCGTCGAGGTTCCCGTCAACGACTTCGAATGAGTCGGCGTCACGCGGAAACCCATAGACCTGAACTTTCACATCGTATTGGTCCGACCAGACGTACGGCACAGAACGAGCAATAGGTGGCTGACCGAGAATGGACCGCGCAACATTCATACCCTGCTCGGTCGCGTTAGTCCGGTGCTCAAGGCACACAGAACGCCCCATTTCAGGGTGCCACCACGCCGCGACGTCCCCAGCTGCCCAGACCCCGGGAGCCACCTGTCCTCGCTCATCGCATTCCACAGTACGATCCGCGGGAATTCCGCTTCCTTCAAGCCATTCGACGTTCGGGTGGGATCCTATGGTCATCAAGACGTTTTTCCCGGGCAAATGTCGCCCGTCCTCCAGCAGAATTCCGTCGACGGAGCCATCGGGGGTCAAAGAAACTCGCTCTGCCCGCCCTTGCTCTATCCGCACCCCGTGCTGGTGATGACGTGCGGCCAGCACAGTAGCGACCTCCGACCCCAGCGCTCCGGCCAGCGGAGCGTCCTCTGAGCTCAGGAGGGTGACTTCGCATCCGAGAGTTGCCACCGCGGCAGCCGTTTCAGCACCGAGGAAACCTCCACCGACGACCACCAATTCCGGATTGTCGGTCAGTGCCTGACGAAGCTCAATGGCGTCCCCAACGGTTCGCAGGACATGAGCCCCGTCGAGATGCTCAGTGAGCGGCAACCACCGCGGCCGGACACCGGTGGCGATGACCAGCTCATCGTATGAAATGGCGGTGCCGTCATCGAGGAACAAGCGCCGTTGATGAGTATCCAAACCGGAAGCGCGGCACCCCGACATCCAGCCTGCGGACAATTCGCTCAGGGACTCTTCAGAACGAAGATTCAACTGCTCCTGGTTCCACTCGCCGGTCAAGAACCGCTTTGACAACGGGGGCCGGTCGTAGGGCAGAGCAGTCTCGTCTCCGACCATCGTGATCTGCCCGTCGCACCCACCGCGACGGAGAGTTTCCAAGACGCCGAGACCTGTGGCCCCGGTACCGACCACGACGATATGCCGAAGGGTCATTCGTGAACCTCGATCGCCGCCGCGGGGCACAGAGCAGCTGCATTTCGTACGTTCTCGTGCTCCCCCGCGTCCGGCTCCTCCTGCAGCAAGACCACGATGCCGTCTTCGTCCCTCTGGTCGAACACTTCCGGAGCCGCGAGGACGCACTGTCCGGCCGCGCAGCACTTTTGTTCGTCAATTGTGATTTTCATGTGTGTGTTCCTTTTCAATTGCGTTCGTTGTTCTCTCAGTCCGGCCGATGAATGGGCCGGTTACCAAGTAACAGGTAGCGAGCGGACACCGTAGTTCGTGCCGAAAGCGTCCATGGGCACTTCCTGCGCGTCCACGGCGAGTTTCAGGTTGGGGAAGCGTTCAATCAGCTTCGGCAACACCGTTTTGAGTTCTGCGCGGGCCACGTTCTGACCCAGGCATTGGTGGACCCCGTAGCCAAATGCCAGGTGCCGGGTTGTTTTGCGGTCGAAGTCAGGCACATCCGGGTCGGAAAAGACTCGGGGATCGCGATTCGCCACCGGCATGGCGACGACGACGAGGTCGTCCTTCTTGATCTGTGTTCCGCCGATTTCGACGTCTTCGAGTGCCACACGACCGAGACCGAATTGGACGATGGTCAGGTACCGAAGCAATTCCTCGATGGCTGGCCCGATCTTTTCCGGATTGTCGCGCAGTTCCTCCCACTTTCCGGGGTGGGTCAGCAAGGTCATGATCGACAGCCCCATCATGGCAGCAGTCGTGTCGTGCCCGGCGAAGAGAAGCAGGACGCAAATGCCCGTCAGGTCCTCATCCTTCAGGATGGTGTCCCCGGCTGCGGCAATCCGGATGAGCTCACTGATGAGGCCTGCGGAATCCGGATCCTCCTTCTTGGCTGCGATCAGAGTGGAGATGTAGTTCATCAGCCATTGGGCGCCCGCGTCTCGTTCCTCCCGGGGCTTGCTCATGTCCATCATGTTTTCGGTCGCCCCATGAAAACCGTCGCGGTCTTCGTATGGCACGCCCAGGATTTCGCAAATCACCAAGCAGGGAATCGGGAGGCAAAGTGCTTCCACGAGGTCCACGGGGCCTGTTTCAGAGGCAATCGCGTCGAGGTGTTCGCCGACAATCTGATCGATATAGGGTTGCAGGTTCTTCTGGACTGACTTTGGCGTGAATTTCCCGGTCAGCAACTTGCGGTATGCGCCGTGGTCGGGCTCGTCCATCATGACGAAAAGCGGCGGCAAACCACTGCCGCTGTCATCTGCGCTTTCTCCAGTCTCGCCCTCAGGGGTGTCGTGGCGAGGCCGATGAGCACTCATGCGAGGGTCTGCGAAAACCTGACTTCCCTCATCGAATCGGGTCACCAGCCAACCTTCGGTTCCGTTAGGGAACCGCACCCAGTGAACAGGCTGCTGCTCTTGTAGGGCTTGGTATTCCGGCGGCGGGTCAAGTGGTGAAGCCGCATCTCGTTCGACGGGCATTTGGGTAGTGGTATCAGTCATGTGGATTCCTTTTTCTCGAGTCGTGGTGCTGGTGCGTGATCAGGAGTCTCGCGAGGGAAGAGCATCTTTCCGATGCTCGACGAGGGCCTCGGAGATGCCTTCTTGTAACCGGGTTGCTCTGCCCCAGCCGACATAAAACGCGAGATGCAGTACAACCTCGTCAAGCTGTTCGGAAGTGAGCTCCTGGTTGGCGAGAGCGCCTCGCACTTGGGTTCGAATCAGATCGACGTCCCCCAATGCGGCCGTAGCGCCCAGAACGAGCAGACGACGGTCGCGTATGGACAGTTCCGGGCGATTCCAGATGTCGCCGAATAAGTGGTCTACGGTCTCCTGCATAAAGGCCCCGCCTTGCTCGGGGACACGTTGGCTGAATCCTGATCCGTAGACTTCATCCATCATCTGTCGACCGTCTCGTTCAGTTTCCTCCGGAGGATCGAGGTGGAGAGTCTCCGAAGCCCCGGCAAGGCTCGCCTCGACCAGCGGCAGCCGTAGGCCAGAATCGGCGGCGAGCTGTTGAGCGGCCGAGAGGTCCTTGGTCATCAAGGGAAGTATTTGATGTCCCACGGCGTCGGCATCACCGTTCTGCTGCATCTGGAGCAATAACAGCAAAGTGTGGCCGTCCGGATCCGCGGTCTGGATAACCTGGATGAGTGTCTGTGGGTCTACCCCGGCGGATTCGGCCAGCGAGGCCGCCTCACTGACCGTGCGCCAGCTGCCGTAGGTGACTATGTTGCGGGCGATTTTGGTCGCCATTCCCGCGCCCAGCGGGCCGCAATGGACCACGGCTTTGGCAAAGTCATCCAGTACCGGACGGACACGATCAACCTCTGAGGTGTCACCGCCTACCATGACGACCATCCCGTTCTCGGCCGCTTTGTCCCCTGGCGTGACGCCGCAATCGAGAAGCGTCACGCCGTGTTCGGCACACAGGTCTGAAAGCTGTCTGACACTGGCCAGGCTGACGGTGCTCAGCAGAACGACTGTGAGACCGTCGTGGGCGGCTGCCAGCACCCCTTGTTCTCCATTGAGAACATCCAAGGCCTGCTCTGCGCTGACGACGGCAACCATCACGACGTCGCTTCGGGCCGCCACATCTGCAGGCGACGAGGCCAACTCAGGACTGCCTGGAAGGTCCGCCGCCTGTGGGCGAATGTCGTAGACCAGTGGGGTACGCCCGCTCCGGGCAAGACTCGTGGCAACTCCCCCTCCGATCATCCCGAGCCCGACTACCCCCGCGCGGAGTCCGGGTTCATCCCGTGTTGATTCGTTCATGAGCCATCCTTTTGTTGCGTGTCTCGCTCCGTCGCGCTAGCGCAAAGGACGAAGAGGGAACCAGAATTTTTCTAACCTAACTTAGTTAAGTTAAGACTGTAGACCCTTGTCCTGTGTCGTCAAAATGATGGGAACGAGGGTCTAGGATCCCTCGAGTAGGGCACGGATTCGCAGTGATGCCTGGCTTTCGCCTTGTCCAGCCCGGTCAACAAACCCAGGTTCTTGAGGAGCGACCATCGAGTCCAGAAGCCCGTCGGCGGTGCCGAGGACTATAGGTTCCAGGGATTCCTCGTAAAAAAGACTATGAGCGAGGGAGAGACTGCCGTGCATCCCTGACCATAGGGTTTGAACTACCTGATCAACCGGCTGGGACAATAGATACCCCGCCTGGTTGCATCTTTCCACTGCGGTCCGCAGACTTCCCGAAACGACTTTGGCCGGATGGTGCCGGACCCGTGAGCTATCAACCTGGGGCTGACGTGTTTCGTACAGTAGCCGGTAATAGCCGGGGTACTCCAGGCCGTATCGGCAGTATGCATGCATTTGGGCACGCAGCCTAGCCAGCGGCTCTTCCGCAGCTTTCTGGTCGGCGACGTGCATGCAGGATGCCAGCTGATCGTACTTCTCGGACAATGCTGCCCACACCAAGTCGGTCTTGTCATTGAAGTGAAGATAGATGCTCGGAGCAGAAACTCCCGCTTCCGCAGCCACAGCTCGCATGGTCAAACGCTCGATGCTGCCCCATTTGTCGAGCAACCTGCTGACGGCCTGGAGAATCTCACCCCGCAACTGACCGCCGTCGCCCCGCCGACGTCGCTCCCGACCCTCTGCCATATTCGCACCTCCCAGACACCTTTCAGCTTACGCAACTTTTTCACGTCTGGGATCAGGCCGTCTCGACGTCTTCGCGGAGCAATTCACCGAAAGTCTCGAACCCGCACGCGCGTGCGACTGGCTCCTGAAACCCGTGCCCTTCGGGGTGCGCACGGTGAGAAGAACCTGGGCTTCTGAGCGGTGACGCTCGCCATCACCGGCCCCTGGTCATTGCCGAATCGAGCAAGAGGGGCAGTGGATGAGGTTGAACAACCGCACCCACCGCCCCTCCCGAACGGTCCCTCCCCGGCTTTCGAACTACGGACAACGAATCGTTGCCGCATCGTCGGGGGAGCCTGTGAACCGATTACGACTTGCCGTAGATCCGCGATCCCTCGTCGACGCCCTCAAAGCGGAACGGGGACTGGGTCTGCCTCTCGGTCTTGTAATTGTCGAGCGGCCGGACCATGGTCCCCGGGTGCAGGGCTCGGTACTGGTTGTAGTCGACGGGCTCGCGTGCGTCCAGGATCGCCTGATGCTCCTCGGCGCGGAGGTGATCGCGGTAATCGGGCTGGATTACACCCACGAAGAACTCGGAGACCGCGCCGGAACCGTAGGAGAAGAAGCCGACTCGCTGACCGGCAATCTCCTCATCCGAATCCAGCAAAGCCAGGAATCCCAAGAAGATCGAGGCCGTATAGCTGTTGCCGAGTTGCTTGTTGTATCCGAAGGTCGGGGCCAGTGCGGCGGCAGCTTCGGCCTTCTCCAGCGGGGTCCCGGCTTCTTCGGTCAACCGAACGTGCGCCTTGACCGCCATTTTGGTGAAGGGCTGGTGATAGCAGAACCAGTTGATGTCATCGAAGTCGACGCCGCCATGCGCACGGTAGTCATTCCACGCCCCCACCAACGCATCCAAGTACGCCCCCACGGAGAACTTTCCGTCCACGAGGGCGGTGTTGCGATGGTTCGGCCGCCAGAAGTCCTGGACGTCCAGCGTGTACACGCCCTGGGCAGGTTCGATCGCCAAAATATCCGGGTTGGCCTGCACCAGGAACGCGACGGCGGCAGCTCCCTGCGTGGGCTCGCCGGACGTGTCCACGTCGTATCGGGCGACGTCCGACGCGATGACCAGAACCTTTTCCTCGGGGTTCCGGGCCACAATGCCGAGCGCCATCTGGAGCGCGCCGATTCCGCCGTAACAGGCCATCTTGGTTTCGATGGTGCGAACCTCGCGCGGAAGGTTCAACAGCCCGTGCACGTAGACGCCGGCCGACTTGGACTGGTCGATTCCCGACTCGGTCGCAAACAGCAGGGTACGAATCCCATCGGTACCGTTGCGTTCGATGATGCGTTGGGCGGCCGCGGCCCCCATGGTCACGGTGTCCTCGTCCTCGGCGGTCAGACTCATGGTCTCCTGGCCGATTCCGATGTAGTACTTGTTGACGTCGATGTCCTGCTTCTCGGCAAGATGCGCGAGATCGAAGGAGTAGTGACCGGTTGCGAAGGCGATATCTTGGATTCCGCTCGGGACGGCGCCGTGTGCGGCCCCCGCCTGCGGGTTTTCCGTGGTTTCTGTGCTCAACTACTGATTCCTTTCAATCTTCACGTGCGCTGCCATGAGCTCACCGGGATTAGTCTGAGCGGCCATCAGGGAAAGCTCCCCGCACAAGACCGATGCGGCACATAGAACCGCGAGACGGTGGGCATTCGCGCCGGGCTCCCGATCTTCACGGCAACCCAGCTTCTGCAAATTGTCCTCGACAACGGTCAGACCTGCGCCCTTGCCGTTACCGACAGTCCCCACGATCAGGTTGGGGAGGTTGCAGGAGAAGTACAGATCGCCGTCTCGAACTTCGGCGGTCGTCACCCCTTGCGAACCTTCCACAATATTGGCCGCATCCTGCCCCGTGGCAAGGTAAAACGCTAAGAGCATATTGGCATAGTGCGCGTTGGCCGCACGCAGGCCGCCGGCCAGGTTGGTACCGATGAGGTTCTTCCGCACGTTGAGGTCCGCGACCTCTTCGGGCGTGGTCTTGAGATGACGCACAACGACGTCCCGCGGGATCACGATTTCGGTCACGACGTTCTTGCCGCGCCCCAGAATGCCGTTGACCGCCGTGGGCTTCTTGTCCGAGCAGAAGTTCCCGGAGATCGACCCGTACTCGAGTTCGGGGTATTCCTGGAGAATCCAGGGCATGAGGTTGTCGGCCGCGAGGGTGACCATGTTGTGACCGGAAGCATCGCCCGTGGTGAAGTCGAAACGGACGTACAGAAGATTGCCCGCGTACTGGAAGTGCAGGTCGATGAGTTTCGCAAACCGAGATGCCTGGGACACAACGGCCTGGAGGTCACCCCGTCGTGCGTCCAGTTCACGAGCCACGCGATGGGCCGCTCCGGCGTCGGGCGCTTCGAAGTACACCGAGCGGGTCATGCGGTCGTCGACCAAAGTCGCGCGGATCCCGCCTTCGACCAACCGAGAAATCTTGGATCCTCTTTTGACCGAGGGCCACAGGGGCGTTTCGTAGGTTGCAAGGGGAACTTCGACCTCTTCGTTTCCGATCACGTTCCCGGACACACGGATCGGCCCGATCCACTGCGTCGGGAGAGGTGTCTGAAACGGCTCGTGCATATTTCCTCCGGTCATCGTCTAAAGCTGCGCCTGTTCGCCAGGAACGCGAGATTCACGCCCCGCAGTCGGGCCGTCTCGGCGAGTTCGCCGCCGATCATCACGTCGGTTTCGCTGAGTTGCCGAGTCGTGGCCGCACCGAACATCGCATACATCTCGATGAGGCGGTCCCGCCAGTCGTTGACCTGCTCTATAAGGCGTTTGGTTCCTGCGGCGTTCGCCTCGACCCCTGACTCCCCCAACACCGTGTGCAAGAAGGTCCCCGCAACTCCTACCGCTCGCGCTCCGAGGGAAAGACCCCGGATCACGTCGTACGGGTTTCGCACTCCGCCCGAAGCCAACAACGCCGGGCGCGGGGTCTCCGCCGGGAGCGTCGTCGCGTCCAGCAACGATGCGGCGGCGGACTGGCCGAAGTCGGCCAGGAAAGCATAATCTTTGCCCGCGCGTCTGTCATTTTCAACCCGTGCAAAGTTGGTTCCACCGTTTCCGGCCGCGTCGGCGATGCTCACGCCCAGTTCCGCGAGGAGGGCGACCGTCTCGCGAGACATTCCGAAGCCGACTTCCTTGACGATCACCGGAACGGGCGTGGACTCGACGACGGACGCAATGTTCTCCGCCCAGGACCCGAAACCGCGCGAACCTTCCGGCATCACGGTCTCCTGAACGGAATTGATGTGGATTTGAAGGGCATTTGCTTCAAGGGCCTCGACGACGCGCCGTGCCTGGTCCGGGGTGGCATCCGCGCTGAGGTTGCCCATCACGAAGCCATGAGGGTTCTTGTCACGGAGCACACGGAAGGTCGGAAGCACGCTTTCGTCGCGGAGGTAGATACTCATCGAACCGGTCGCCATCGCAATGCCCGTTTCGGCCGCTGCTTCGGCCAGCGCGGCGTTGACCTTACCGGTGGTTTCGGTCCCCCCGGTCATGCCGTTGATGTAAAACGGAAGGGGCCAGCGGATATCGCCTGGCAACGAGGTCGAGATATCGACGTCGCTCGCGTCGATTCCGGCCAGTCCGTGGTGAAGCAGGCGGACCTCGTCCCAGTCCGTCCGCGCGCGCTCCTCACGCTGCTGGGCTGCGGCGAAGTTCAGATGGTCATCCTTGCGGTTACTGATCATGCTGAGTCCCTCGTGTTGGTGGAACGGATGGAATCCGCCAGGATTTTCTGCCCTCGTGACGAGACGCGAAGAGGCAGCGGACGAATATTGGCCTTGATCCAAGCCCTTTCCAACTCGCGGTCGTCACTGCCCGCCGGGCCGATCGCGATTCCGCAGTCTCCGCCGCCTGAGCCTGAGGACTTGGCCGCCCAACCGGATCTCAGCGCGGATTCCACGAGCGCGGTCAATTCAGGAGTTTCGATGACGCTGTCCCGTTGCCTCGCCAATTCTCCCAGAATCGTGCGGGCTTCAGCCACAATTTCGCTCAAATTTTCAATGTTTCCGCTGATCAAAGCCGTTTCAAGTGCCTCTACCTGCGCATCGGAGCGTCGCAGCAAGTCTGACGGGAGTGCCGTCTTCTTCCGCAAGCGGCCCACGAGTTCCGGGGTGTCCGCCGGCTCACCGGTCCATCCGACCCGCACCGTCAGCGGCGACTCAGCGGGCGATTCGACAGCCGTCGATGACGCGAAGCTCGCGGTGTAGGCGGCCGCGCGGTCGTCACCATCGCGATCCAGCCCGTCCAGACGGTCCAGGCGCAGCCCCGGCCACTCGATGGCGAGGAGGTCCTCGACGTCGCGTTCGCACGAAGCCTCGAACAGCCATTCGCGGTCCGGCGATGCATAGGAGACCCATCCGCCGAGTGAACTCGCTGCGATGTCACCGCCCGAGGTCGTGCGCGTGACCTGCATGGTCGCGATCATGGCAAGGCGGTAGATCTTCTCCGGGCTGAGGTCCAAACCATAGATGCACCCGATAGCACCGACCGCAGCCACAGTCACCGCCCCGGAGGAACCAAGCCCGAATTTGGTCCCGGTTGCGGCGTCGTCGAGATGACTGCTGACGTGGAGCTCGTAGTGCTTCGCCTCGAGCCCGCGTTCGCGACGAAGTCTCTCGACCGTCTGCAGGGCGGCCACGAGATAACGGTAGAAACCGGCCGTATCCTCATCGAACTCGACCACGTTTCCGGAATGTCTCCACGTCAGGGGCTGGTCGCTGGCGGTCGAGAAGAGAGCCCCGACCTCTTCCGCGGAGCGCGCCTCGACGCTGACGTAACGATCTACCGCAATCAGAATCGCTCGGTGACCGGGCTCGACGACGGCGTACTCGCCCACGACGTAAAGCTTGCCGGGCGCCTCGGACAGGATCATGCATCCTCCACGAGGTGCGCGCCTGGGCCGGAGCGCGCCGGAATGAGTTCTAGATCGGGGAACCGATCCGAAAGTGCCCGATGCGTCTTTTCGAGGTCTTCGTCCCGGCAGAGAACGGCCACGTTGGGCCCGGCGTCCGCGGTCCCGTAGACCTCCAAACCGTCGGCACGAAACTGTGCCACGGCGTCGAACAGCTCGATCGAGGTCGGAGCAAGGTAGCGAATGGGCGGCCGGGCGGCGTTGATCGCGGCGTGCATGCGCAGT
Source organism: Kocuria sp. TGY1127_2 (assembly GCF_013394385.1). Classification (NCBI taxonomy): domain Bacteria; kingdom Bacillati; phylum Actinomycetota; class Actinomycetes; order Micrococcales; family Micrococcaceae; genus Kocuria; species Kocuria sp. TGY1127_2. The sequence goes on along the minus strand of NZ_AP022834.1, from coordinate 244,015 downwards.
GCGTTGGACTCGGTCAGTTCGCCTACTTGCGTGTAGTCGCCGTCAGCGAGCGCGGCCGTCATCGCCGTCAGATCCTGTGCGGTGCCGGATACCCAACCATCGAAGAAGGATGATGTCCGCGCTGTTTCGCGCATCGCGACCCGCGAGGAAATGGACTTCTGCGCAGCTGAGACCACGGCGATGACCATGGCGAGCCGCGGGCCGGGGATCTGTTCCGCATAAGATGCAGCATCGGCCTCGTCGCCGGTTCCTTCGCCGGCGCGCCACACTGCCAGGTCTCCCAAGACGGAGCGGCAAGCCGATCCTGAGCCCCGGCGGGCCAAGCGGGAAAGGGACACGGTGTCGGTGGGCAGCCCGTAGGCCCGACTCGCCGAGGTCGCGAGTGCCGCGAATCCGGAGGCGCTAGAGGCCAGTCCCGCGCCGGTCGGAACGGAATTCCTGGATTCGACACTGGCTCGGGTAGTGCGACCGGACTTCTCCCGAACCAGCTCCAGGAATGTCCGGACACGGGCCAATGGTGTCCCGGAGACTTCCGATCCATTGAGGAAGAACCGGTCCTCTTTCAATGATGGGTCAAGAGTGACCGAGGTCTTCGTCGGGAAAACGTCCAACGTCAATGACAGGCTTCCGGTCCAAGGGAGCACCCGCTCCTCGTCCCGCTTTCCCCAGTATTTGATGAGGGCGAGGTTCGGGTGGGCCACGGCCGTCGCACGGGCAAGGGTCACTGCTCGAACTCCTCTGGGTTCAGGATCCAGGTTTGCAGCGCCCCGGCCTGCCGAAGTTCCTTGGCCAGCTCTTCGCCGTGCTGGAAATCCCGCGCAAGGGCGATGACGCAGCCGCCGCGACCCCCTCCGGTCAGCTTTGCCCCGAGGGCTCCGGCGTCACGAGCGGATCGGACCAGTTGATCCAGATGCGGGCTTGAGACCGATAACTCGCGCAGGGCTTCGTGAACCTCGTTCATACGGCGTCCGAGCGCCTCGCGCTCATCATTCTTGAGATTCTCGCGGGCCGCAACCGTGTGGTCGCGGATCGTTTCGAAGTATCGGGCGACGTCGCCCGGGTTGGTCCGCCGCATTTCAGTGACGGCGCCGACGGCCGAGTGGGTGTCGCCGGGCTGACCCGAATCGGCGACGACGATCGGGGCCCCCAGATTCACCTCAATATTCTCTGCGATGCCGGCCTGGAACCAGATTGGCGAGCGGCTGAGGACGGTATATGCGTCCAACCCCGAGGGGTTTCCGTGAGCCACCCTCTCGCCGGTCTGGACGAGTCCGTGGCGGACGGAACGCGGGAGGTCGTTGCCGGTCAGGTCGAGAATCGCATTTGCGATGCTGGCCGCTCCCGCGGCGCTGGAACCGAGTCCGCGCTCGAGCGGGAAGTCTCCGATGCATGTGATGTGGAGACCTTGCTGGTGATGCCCGATGAGCTCGAGGGTTGCGGTAATGGTCGCCCCCAGCGGGGCGAGCATCGGGGGCGCGCTGGCGAGCGGACCGTCATAGATGTCAACCGTGAGCCACAGCGGTCCCGGAGACGGGGTTGCGGTGGCCGTCAGGCCGACCTGCGGCAGCGGGAACGCAATTGCGGGATGCCCGTGGACCACCGAGTGCTCCCCGAAAAGAATGACCTTGCCCCACGCCACGGACTGACCGACCGCGGACGACTGAAGGGGGTCGGCCTCTTTCAACTTGTGCAAATCTCTGAACTCCGATGGGCAAGGGTAAATACTTTCCAAGACGGATCAAGCATATTCCGTATACCCCAGGTTTCACGCACCACGCGATTTCGGCTTCAGTTCGCACCAAAGGCACCGCCCAGAAGCGTGGCCCGGAGCTCGCTGCCGTCTTGGCTGGTCTGTCATCCGCGGAGAAGCGACAATCATCGGAGATGACCGGTCCCTACGGCTTCCTCAGGATATCGAACATCACGCATCTGTCAGGTTGGACCCTCCCAGTCCTGTGCTCATTACCATCGGGCGGAGTGGCTGTTATCACCTTCATGTTGCGGCGACGTACGGGCATATTTCGGTTCTTCGCCCCGCTCGGAAGCTTCGACTTGCACCTCGGTTTCGTGCCGCGAGGTTCGCCGTCTCGCCTCCTTACCAACGCCCCATACTGGGATCGAAAGTTGGGTCGTACGTCTGCATATAGCCGGTGTCGTCTCTTTCCAGCATCTCGACCTTCACATACTGCTCGTGCAGACGCGACAGTTTCTCGTGGTCCAGCGAAACGCCGAGTCCGGGACCTGTCGGCACCGAGACGGCTCCGCCTTCAAAAGTGAACGGCGTTCCCGACACGACGTCATCGTCGGGCTTCTTCCAGGGCCAGTGCGTGTCACAGGCGTAATCGATATTGGGTGTCGCACCGGCCACATGCAGCATCGCGGCCAGACTGACTCCCAGATGGGAGTTCGAGTGCATGGAGAGATTCATGCCGAATGTGGACGCTATTCCGGCCAGAAGTTTGGTGTGTTCCAGACCGCCCCAGAAATGTGGGTCGGACAGGATGATGTCGATGGCCTCCCGGCTCACGGATTCCGGGATGTGGTCGAAGGCGACGACGAACATATTCGTCGCGAGCGGCATCGGAACATGGCTCCGGACCTCGGCCATTCCGTCCAGCCCGGGAGCGGGATCTTCGAGATATTCGAGTTTTCCTTCGAGTCGTTTGCCGATTTTGATCGCGGTACTCACGGACCAGGCCGCATTGGGGTCGATCCGAAGGGGCATGTCCGGGAACCTTTCTGCCAATGCCTCCACGGTCTCGGCTTCGTCCTCGGGCCTCAAGACGCCGCCCTTGAGTTTGAGCGCTGTGAAACCGTACTCGGACACCATCTTTTCCGCTTGATCAACTATTTGGGACGCGTTGAGCGCCTCCCCCCATTGATCCGGCTCCATGCCGGGGTGAGCCGACCACTTGTAGAAGAGATATCCGCTGAACGGGACGCTTTCCCGCGCCAGACCGCCCAGGAGGCTGCTGACGGGAACGCCGAACTGCTGTCCCTGGATGTCCAGGGCGGCGACCTCGAAGGGCGAGTAGACCCGGTCAAGAGTCGAGGACGTTGTGACCATGCCGGCCATGCCGTCGCCGCCGCGGACGGAATCGTCGGCCAGTGCACGCGAAACGGCGCAGCGCATCGCGAGCAGGCTCTCCGCGTCGACCCCGATGAGCGCACGAGCGGCCAGATCAAGTCGTGAGAGGTGAACGGCCGAGCCGTACGACTCACCGATACCCGTGATACCCGACGCCGTTTCGACTTCAATGATGGAACGGAGCGCGTATGGCTCGTGAACACCCACCGAGTTCAGGAGGGGCGGGTCCGAAAAGGCAACTGGGGTGATCCTGATGGTTGAAATCGTGGTATCTGCGGCCATGGGCTTCGCCTCCGGATCGGTGTCGAGATGTGTTCGAGGGGCTCTCGGATTGGCAGGGAGGACCCGCCTGAGTCACACGATCAGATTCATGAGCAGCACTCCTCCCAGCCCCAGAACCGAGAGAACGGTCGTGTACGTGGTGCGGGCCTTGAGGGTCTGCACGACCGACAAGTTGAAGTACTCCTTGAACATCCAGAAGCCGGGATCGTTGACGTGACTCACGGCGATCGACCCACAAGCGGTGGCCAGGACCATCAGTTCCGGGGACACTCCGCTCGAAGCAACCAGCGGTGCCGCAATTCCTGCGGCCGTCGTGACGGCAACCGATGCCGAGCCGAGGGCTACTCGTAGGATTACGGCGGTCAACCACACCAGAATGATCGGGTGAACCGGCCAGCCCGAGGTCATGTCCGCAATGTACTGAGCGATGCCCGTGGAGACCAGAACCTCTTTGAATGCACCGCCCGCGGCGATCACCATAATGATCATGGCCATGGCCCGCGCGGACTCGGACATGGAGACGGCCAACTCGGACAACGGCCTCCCGCTCATCGGGCCGAAGACGACGATGGCGACGAGAAGCGAAATCAGCAGGGCGACCGTCGGCGAACCGATGAAGGTCACGAATTGCATCAGGCTCGAGCTTTCCTCCCCGACCATGATGTAGATTTCCGCGCCGGCAATGAGAATCACGGGAAGAAGGGCAACGAGCAACGAGCGGCCCATACTGGGCATCTCTTCGTCCGTGAAGCTCTTTTCCGAGATGAGGCCGCGAGGGATCTCGGGCTGGATCTTCTTCACGAAGGACAAGCGCGGCCACACCATGGCCACCAGCACGCCGGCAGGAACCGCGATGAACAATCCGTAGAGCAGCGCCAAACCCGGAGAGGCCTGATAGATGCTCGCGGCCGCGGTCGGTCCCGGGTGCGGGGGCAAGAAGGAATGCATGGTCGACAACGCAATGGACATCGGGAGCCCGACCCACAGCAAGTTGGTCCGTGTCGCCCTGACGAGCGTGAAAGCGATCGGAACCACGATCACGAAGGCAGCCTCGTAGAACATGGTCACGCCGATCAGCATGGACGTGACCACCATGGCCCACTGCACGCGCTTCTCCCCCAAGAGGTCCACCACGCGCAGGGCAATTCTTTGCGCCGCCCCAGCGTCACCGAGGATTCTGCCTATCATGGCGCCGATTCCGATGACGGCGAGGGTTTCTTCGAGCTGACCACCCATGCCGCTGCCGATGATGTCGGGTATGTCGGCGACCGTGGCGGGTTTGTCGTCGACCGTCAGCACGCCCGACAAAGCACCCCAGCTTGCGACCAATACCGAGACGATCAGCAGCGCCACAAAGCCATTGAGCTTGAACTTGGTCATCAGGATGAGCAACAAAGCCACCGCAACGGCCACGATGAGTAGGGGCATCAAATTCTCCTTCGAATCCCCGCCACCCGGGCGAGAGCCCTGGAGCAGGTCGGATGCGTCAATTCGTGTTCTGGTTCACATTGGGGTCGAGCTTATGAGTTGCGCTTCAATATTGTCTATAACTAGGTTTGCATGAACTAATACCTAAAAGACATGAAACATTCGGAGGCCCATGTTTACCCTCGATCAGCTGAGATGCTTTGTCGCCGTCGCCGAAAACTTGCATTTCGGCCGGGCAGCCGAGGAACTTGCCATGACTCAACCCCCGCTCAGCCGCCAAATCCAGAAATTGGAGAAGAGCGTGGGGGCTCAGTTGATTCTGAGGACACATCGAAGAGTTGAGCTCACGGCGGCGGGTTCTGCTTTCCTCGACCAGGCCCGGTTGATTCTCACATCGGTCACTCGTGCCGGTGAATCGGCCGTTCAGGCCTCCCAAGGGCTTCAGGGGCGCCTGAGCCTGGGGTATACCGCAGCCGCAGGACTCACGACCCTGGGTCCCATCCTGACCCTCATGAAGGAACGCATGCCCGGCGTTGCGATCGATCTGCACCAGATGGTGACATCCCGCCAGCTCGAGGCCCTCGAGGACGGACGGATCAACGCGGGTCTCGGCCGGTTGTCGATGCCGTCGGAAGGCTTCAGAACCGACTCGATCCACACGGAGGGGCTGGTCCTCGCGGCCCCGGATGGCCATGAGCTACTGACCGGGCGGCATCTGCACCGCGAGGACGTCTTAGGGCATCCGCTGATCATGCACTCGGCGGAGGGAGCCCGATATTTCTACGACCTCGTGGTCAGGAACTTCAAGATCGACCACGCGGACGTTTCCCATTCCCTGAGCCAAATCACCACGATGGTCAGTCTGGTGGCCGCCGGACACGGCATCGCCCTCGTTCCGGAATCCGCGACCAAGTTGAATTTCCCGGGTGTCACATACCGCCAATTCGACGATTTGCGGAAGGACATCGTCGAGCTGCAGCTCATCACTTTGGCAGAACGACCCACGCCCACCGCCATACGACTCCGGCAGCTCATGGATTCCCTACCTCCGGACTGGGCGCGGTGATGCGAATCCCCGTGATACTGGAATGGCATTGATATATGCATAATTGCACTTGGACAGGCATGAGACGCAGTTCATAGACTCCGATGAGTTCCAACCATCGACGCACGAAACGTGAAGGAGTCCCCATGGCGCAGTTCTCGCCCCACGAGCTTGCAATCCATCTCAAGGATGGCTTGCTCTCATTCCCCGCGACGGCATTCGGACAGGACGGGGAGCTCGACGAAACCGCTTACCGGCGCCACATCGAGTGGCAGTCCAGCTTCGGCGTCGCAGGCCTTTTCGCGGCCGGCGGCACGGGCGAAGGATTCAGCCTCACTCCCGAGGAGAACGCCAAGGTCACGGATTGGGCGGTTCAATCGACCAGGCCGGAAGTCCCTGTACTCGGCTCGGCGTCCGGATCGACGAAACAAGCGGTCCGTTGCGCCCAGGCCGCCGAAGAGGCCGGCGCCGAAGGCATTCTTCTGTTGCCTCCTTATCTGACCGAATGCGACCAGGACGGTCTGCTCGAACACGCCTCCGCGGTGTGCTCTTCGGTCGACATCGGCGTCATCGTGTACAACCGCGCGAATGCCATTTACTCTGCCGAAACCATTGCCCGTTTAGCCGAAAGGCACCGGAACTTGATCGGGTTCAAGGATGCCGTCGGAAATATCGAGCAGCTCGCGCGGGTCACGGCCCGGAACGGCGACAGGCTCTTCTACCTCGGGGGTCTCCCCACGGCGGAAACTTATGCGCTTCCACTCTTGCAGATGGGCGTCAGCACCTACTCTTCCGCCTTGTTCAATTTCGCGCCGGAATTCGCTCTCGAATTCTACGCCGATGTCCGAAACCTCGATCATTCCTCGGTCCAAGAAAAACTGCGGAACTTCGTTCTGCCGTACCTGGACATCAGGGACCGCGGAAAAGGATATGGAGTCTCGATCATCAAGGCCGGGCTCGAGATCGTCGGCCGCGGATGCGGGCCGGTCCGTCCGCCCTTGCACGACCTCAGACCCCACGATTTCAGCGACCTCGAACATCTGATTCAGACCTCGAACGTCGCGGACGTTCGCACCCCTCAGGAAGGTGAAACACGATGACCAACACCCTCAACGGAAATTCACTGATCAACGGCGAGTGGGTCCCCGGGAGCGAAGGAGAAATCAAAGCTCTCAATCCGGCCACGGAAGAACACCTTGAACCGGTGTTTTCACTGATCGGCGCCGACCAACTCGATGCAGCGGCTCAGGCCGCTCACGAGGCTTTCCCGGGGTACAGCGCCACGGATCCCACGGAGCGAGCCGACTTCTTGGATCTCATCGTCGCCAACCTGGAGGATCGCAGGGAAGCCATCGTCGACCGCGCGAAGCAAGAGACGGGACTCACCGAAGCAAGACTCAACGGTGAGCTGTCCAGGACCTCGAATCAACTTCGGCTCTTCGCGACGGTGGTTCGCTCCGGGTCCTTCCACCGGGTTCGGATCGACCCCGCACTGCCCGAGCGGGAGCCAGCTCCACGGGCGGATATCCGGCAACGCATGGTCCCCCTGGGTCCTGTGGCCGTATTCGGGGCCAGCAACTTCCCGTTGGCCTTTTCAACGGCCGGCGGAGACACTGCTTCGGCGCTGGCCGCCGGTTGCCCCGTGCTCTTCAAAGCACATAACGCGCACCCTGGCACGGCAGAATTGGTAGCCCAGGCGATCCACGAAGCCATCACGGAGCTGGGTCTGCCAGCGGGCACCTTTTCTCTCGTGTACGGCCCCGGCGCAAAGATCGGCCAGCGGCTCGTCGCGGATCCGCGGATCACGGCCGTCGGCTTCACGGGCTCCCGCTCGGGCGGATTGGCCATTGCCCGGACCGCCTTCGAACGCGCTCGCCCCATCCCGGTATATGCGGAAATGAGCTCCATCAATCCCGTGGTTGTCTTGCCGGGTGCACTGGAATCGGCCTCTGATCTGGCCGAGGGATTCGTCGGCTCCGTCACGGGTTCGTCGGGGCAGCTCTGCACCGTGCCCGGTCTGATTTTCGTTCCGGAAGGCCCGGAGGGAGACAAATTCGTCTCTCGGACGGTCGAACTCGTTGACGCCGCCGTCGGCCAGACCATGTTGACACCCTCGATCGCCAAGTCCTGGGCCGAAGGAGTCGAGCACATGTCGGCTCAGAGCGGCGTCCAGATCGTGGCCCGCGGGCAGGACGGCCAGGGTTCCAACGCCCCCGGACCGGTGCTGTTCGAAACGAATGCGGAAACACTCCTGGTCAACGCCGAGTTGCAGAAGGAAATCTTCGGAGCGGCCTCGTTGATCGTCCGGTACCGGGAACCGGCTCAGCTTCAGGAAGCCGTGGCAAAGGTCGAAGGCCAGTTGACCGTGACGGTCCACGCGACGGAGGCGGATCACGATGACGTCGCCGCTCTGGTGCCTCGGCTGGAGAATTTGGCGGGCCGCATCCTGTACGGAGGGTGGCCAACCGGAGTCGAGGTCGGGCACGCCATGGTGCACGGCGGTCCTTTCCCCGCCACGAGCGATTCCCGCACGACGTCCGTGGGGACCTTGGCCATCGAACGTTTCCTCCGGCCCGTGGCCTACCAGGACTTCCCTCAGGACCTGCTTCCCGCCCCGGCTACGGATGCCAACCCGTGGGATGTCAGCCAGTCGATTGACGGCAAGTGAGCCGCCCGAAAGCGAGGAAATTGCCATGACACCTACTTCCGCACCCGTCGTCCGGCAGGTCGAAGTCATCCCGGTGGCCGGTCACGACTCGATGCTGCTCAACCTCTCCGGAGCCCACGCCCCTTTCTTCACCCGGAACATCGTGGTGATCACGGACAGCGAAGGCCGCACCGGCCTGGGCGAAGTTCCCGGTGGGGAGCCAATCCGGTCCACTATCGAGCAAGCGTCCGAACTCCTGACCGGTCAACCGATCACCCGGTACAAGAGTCTCCTCCGCCAAGTTGCTGCACGCTTCGCGGGCCAGGACGTGGCCGGACGGGGGAATCAGACCTTCGACCAACGCGTCACGATCCACGCCGTCACCGCTCTGGAATCCGCCCTGCTGGACGTGAATGGCCAATTTCTCGGCGTTCCCGTCGCCGAGCTCCTGGGCGACGGTCAGCAGCGGGACAGCGTTCCGATGTTGGGGTATCTCTTCTATGTGGGAGACCCGGACAAGACCGACCTTCCATATCTTCGGGAGCCTACGGCGACCGGTTGGGATAGGTTGCGGCGTGAAGAGGCCGTTTCGCCGGAGTCCGTCGTCGAGCTCGCCAAAGCGGCTCAGCAGAAATACGGATTCAAGGACTTCAAGCTCAAAGGAGGTGCCCTTCCGGGCGACCAAGAGGTCGAGACCATCAAGGCCCTGAGCAAGGAGTTCCCGGAGGCGCGAATCACCCTCGACCCCAATGGTGGTTGGCCGCTTGAGGATGCGATCCGGTACGGACGGGAAATGGCGGGCCACATCGCCTATGCGGAAGACCCGTGCGGGGCCGAGGGCCGTTTTTCGGGTCGAGAGGTCATGGCGGAATTCCGTCGTGCAACGGGACTACGCACCGCGACGAACATGATCGCGACCGATTGGCGAGAGATGGCACATGCGATCCGGGAAGCGTCCGTCGACATCCCTCTCGCGGACCCGCATTTCTGGACCATGTCCGGGTCCACACGCGTTGCACAGCTTTGCCACGATTTCGGACTGACGTGGGGATCTCATTCCAACAACCACTTCGATATTTCACTAGCGATGTTCACCCAGGTCGGCGCTGCCGCACCGGGCGAAATCACGGCCTTGGACACGCACTGGATCTGGCAGGATGGTCAGCACTTGACCACCCGCCCGTTCAAGATTTCCGAAGGACAGATCCGCGTTCCGGATACCCCCGGGCTGGGGGTGGAGATCGACCGCGAGCGACTCGAGGCGGCGCATCAGTTGTACCTCGAACACGGATTGGGCACCCGCGACGACGCTGCCTCGATGCGGTATCTCGTCCCCGGTTGGACCTTCGATGCCAAGCGCCCGGCCCTCGACCGATAGGAACTCATCATGAACTCTTCTCAGGATTCGATCCGGCACGTCGCGCTCTCCAGCGTCAGGTTGCCGCTGGACGTGCCGATTTCCGATGCCAAAGTCTTCACGGGCCGGCAAAAGCCCATGACCGAGGTGATCTTCCTTTTCGCTGAGATCACCTCCGAACAGGGGCTCCAGGGGATCGGCTTCAGCTATTCGAAGCGGGCCGGCGGGCCGGCGCAGTACGCTCACGCGAAAGAGGTCGCTGAAGGACTTCTGGGCGAGGACCCGAGCGATATCGCCAAGATCTACACCAAGTTGCTCTGGGCGGGGGCCTCCGTGGGACGCTCCGGGGTCGCGACCCAGGCCCTGGCCGCGGTCGATATCGCCCTCCACGATCTCAAAGCGAAGAGGGCAGGGCTGCCTCTGGCGAAACTGTTGGGCTCCCACCGGGATGCGGTGCGGACCTACAACACTTCCGGTGGGTTCTTGAACGCCTCGATCGGCGAGGTCAAGGACCGTGCCACTCGTTCCATCGAAGAGGGGATCGGCGGCATCAAGATCAAGGTTGGTCTTCCGGATTCGGCGGAAGACCTGCGCCGGGTTGCCGCGGTGAGAGAGCACATCGGTCCCGATGTGCCGCTGATGGTCGACGCCAACCAGCAATGGGACAGGCCAACGGCCCTGCGCATGGGACGCCGCCTCGAGGAATTCGACCTCACGTGGATCGAGGAACCCTTGGACGCCTACGACGTCGAAGGGCATGCGGAGCTGGCTCGCTCACTGGATACTCCCATTGCGACGGGCGAAATGTTGGCTTCCGTGGCGGAGCACGAGCGCCTCATCGACAACCGCGCGTGCGACATCATCCAACCGGACTGCCCCAGGGTCGGAGGCGTGACGCAATTCCAGAGGCTGCTGACTCTGGCGGACCAGAGAGGCCTGGATTTGGCCCCGCATTTTGCGATGGAGATTCATCTTCATCTGGCTCCGACCTATCCTCGCGAGCCATGGGTCGAACATTTCGATTGGCTCGATCCCCTGTTCAACGAACGATTGGAAACCAGGGACGGAAGGATGATCGTTCCTGATCGTCCCGGTTTGGGGGTCACTTTCAGCGATCAGGCCCGGGTATGGACCACGGATTCCGTCGAATTCGGCGTCAAGTAGCCCGACCCTTTTCACCATTCCGCAACGGCCGCCGTATCCCGACACGGCGGCCGTTGTCTTACGCGGCGAGCGCGTCACAGAAGGACCCAAAAGATCCATCTCTGGCGCGGGAACCTGCGGGGATGGCACTCTGAAAAACCAAGAAATCGCCGCATGTGACCTTTCGCCCGTGGCCCTACGGACCTCGTGCGCTGAGCCGGCCCTAACACCGATGCCATCGTGAGGACCAGCCCTGAAGAACCTCAATAGAACCGCCCTGACCCAACTGACCAAAGTCTCCCGGTACCCGCACCTGATCTCGGGACCGCGCCGTCGCCCCAAATTCGACCGACATCTCGCGTATCTGCTAGTGCTCCAGGCCGGTGCATTGAACGCCATCGGGTTCATGGCCCTGGGCCTTTACACCTCCCACATGAGCGGGATGGTTGCCGATATTGCCCATCACGTCATGCGCGCCGAAATCGGCCTCCTGCTCACGGGCCTACTGGCCGTCGGCTCCTTCACGGCCGGGACCATGGCGTGCACCATTATCTTCACCTGGGCCAAAAGAAGACGGCTGGCTAGCAGGTATGCGAATGTCCTCGTCTTCGAGGCAGTGCTCATCCTGATCGTCGGGATTCTCGCCAGCGATCTGGAGCACTTCAACCAAGAACTCATCATCGTGCCGCCGTTGTGCTTCGCCATGGGTCTGCAAAACGCTCTCATCACCAAAATCCGCGACTTCCCCGTTCGCACCACCCACGTGACGGGAATGATCACCGATCTGGGTGTTGAGGTCGGAACTTGGGTCTACGGACGTTTTTCGCGCAGCGGTCCCCCGGTTCGGCTAGACCCGGAAAAGGCCACGGTTCTGGCCCTTTTGATCATGTTGTTCTTGGTCGGCGGTGGCATCGGAATCGCAGGCTTCTGGCTCTTCGACTTCCGTGCCCTGATCATCGGTGCCCTGGTCGTTCTGCTGCTGTCCCTGCCTCCGAGCATCCGCGATCTCTCCCGGGTTGGGTTGAGGCCCCGCCGTCGGGCACAAGACCAAGCGGTCTGATGCCGACCCCAGAACCATGAAGATCCGACGACGAGGTCTTCGTCATAACGGATGACCTGTTGATCAAGGCACGCCTCATTCCCCGGCCGCACCACGACGTCGCCGCGACCAGACAATTGCAAGGACGATACAGACGGCAATACTGACTATCGAGGCGGCCGCACTCATCAAGGAAACAGCCACGCCCATGGACAGCCAGGACGTCAGAATGCCGACTGCAATCGCCGGCACGCCCGCACCCATGTAGAACACCAGGTACAGCGCCGCGTTCACGCCGCCACGGAACTCGGACGGTGTGATGCCGTCCAGCATCGCTGAGGCACCTCCGTAGGCCAGCCCATGCCCGGCGCCAGCAAATACCGCGGACCCGAGAACGACATCAAGACTCGTTCCGCCGTCGAGAGCCAATACGCCGAGGCTCGCGCCGATCAGACCCAAGCCCATGATCTGCATTCGAATCGGATTGATGCCCACGATCAAAGGTTGGGTTGCCATGGAAAACAACAACATTGCGCCGAGGACCCCGCCCGTCATCGCCGTCGTGGCGTCGGAAACGGCTCGTTCCAAGACTGTGGGAATTGTGGCGAGAAAGATTCCGGCCCCGGTCCAGGCCAAGAACCCGGTCGTCGCCGCCGCCATGAACAGCCGCCGAATCTGACGCGGAACCCGTGGTGCGGTCGGTCGCCACCGGCGCAGGGAAGTCATCCCGACACGTGGCATCCGAAGCACTAGAATCCAGCAACCTGCCAAGAATCCGAAGTGGACGAGATAAGGCAGCGACTCCGGAAGCGGGGCCCATTCGGTCAGGACGCCCGAGAAGAAAGGACCGGCAGCTGTCCCACCCACGAATGCCATGGTGGCAAGAACCGAGGCCCACACTTTGTGCTTGTTCTCACGCCCCGCAGAGCTTTCGATGACGCACGCCGTGGCCGGTCCGGTAACCGCGCCGAGAGCCATACCGTGGAAAGCGCGGCCCAAGAACAGCCAGAAGACGCTCCCGACGTAGAGGAAACAGGCTGAACCTGCCGCCGCCAGCACGATGCTGGCAAGCAGGACCGTGCGTCGCCCCACAACGTCGGATGCCGGGCCGAAGAGCAACAAGGATGGGACGCTGACCAGCGCGAACATTGCATAGACCATGATCAGGGTCAGATCGCTGAAACCGAGATCCGCTTGGTATCCGGGGTAGAGCGGAGTCGGGATGTATGCGCCGGCAGTCAGGACGAGAAGCAAAACGACACCGGTGAGCACGTTACGCGTGGTGCTCGGGAGACGTTTGCCTGCGGCACTTGGGGACGCTGCGGAGGAAGCATCGTTTGGGACCAGCGAATGACTGGTCAAGCGCTCGCTCGGAAAGGGGTGGATCATGCCTCAACTATCCGAGAATTTATTGTTGAAGAGAAGCAAACATTTTTCGACGAAACCGTATAAAATAATTGCATGATCGACCCGCGGTTGCGCGTGCTCCAATTAGTGGCACACCACGGAACAGTCACTGCCGTCGCCAAGAGCCTGAACTACACGCCTTCGGCAGTCTCGCACCAGTTGCGTCAGCTCTCGGAAGACCTCGGGGTAACCCTTCTGGTGCAGTCTGGTCGCGGCATTCGACTGACCAGCGCAGCGCACACGGTCTTGCGCCACGCAGCGGTGATGTTTGCCCAGGAAGAGCGGGCTCGCGCCGAGCTCACTGCGGATCCGGAGCAGGTCACGGGATCTTTCACGATGTGTGGGTTCTCCACGGCTGCAACCCGGCTCCTCCCCCAGGCCGCGGCCCAGTTGCGCGGGGATTTTCCGGAAACCACGGTGCGGGTCATCGAGGCCGAACCGGCTCGGTGCTTCGACCTTCTGCTTTCGGCAGACGCGGACCTGGCGTTGTACACGGCGACGTCGATGACACCTTCCTCCTCGGACCCTCGTTTCGATCAGGTTCACCTGGTGGATGACCCCTTGGATCTGGTCGTTCCGCAAGATCACCCGCTGGCTCGGAGAAAATCGGTTGAGCTATCGGACGCTGCCGAGGAGCCGTGGATTGTGGGTCGCCCGGACAGCGCCTATTACCATCTCGTGATCGCAGCATGCATGAACGCGGGCTTCTCACCCAACGTGGCTCATCAGGCCGATGAATGGGAGACCGGCACCGCATTGGTGGCCCACGGTTTCGGGGTCATCCTCGTTCCCAAATTGGCGCGTCTTCATGCGGATTGGCCGGTCACGCGCGTACCCCTCCGCGGGGATCCCGCACCGACCCGCCGCATCTTCAGCGCCACGCGAAGCGGTGCCCGGGGGCACCCTCTGATCACAGCGGCATTGGACGCTCTTCCGGTCTCCCGGCTCCTCTAGTTCGGCGGTCGTCCGGATGGTAGCAGGCGATTACGGGACCCTATGTGTCCATTCCTCGGTTTCGAACTTCTCCTCGACGAGCCGACGACCGGCATCGAGATCTTCCGAAGACAACGTGGCCCACTCGGCGCCTGTGCGCGTCTGGAAAGTCTGCCCCATGGTCTGGATGATTCCTTCGCGGCTCTCGCCGGTCTGGCGGCGCAACGGGTCCACACGTTTCTTGGCACTGCGAATGCCTTTGTCGGAAATCTTCGCTTTGCCGATTCGGAGTACTTCAGTCATCTTGTCGGCATCGATGTCGTAGGACATGGTCACGTGGTGCAGGATCGCACCGCTCACCCGTTTCTGGGCCGCGCCGCCGATCTTTCCGCCCGAGGACGTGATGTCGTTGATGGGCTTGTACCAAGCATTGACGCCCAGTTCCCTGAGGGCTTGAAGGACCCACTGATCGAGAAAGACATAGGATTGCTCATAGCTCAGCCCGGCCACCAGGGAAGCCGGCGCATAGAGCGAGTAGGTCACACAGTTGCCGCCCTCCATGAACATGGCGCCGCCGCCGGATATGCGACGCACGACGTCGATCCCGTGCTTCTCGACGCCTTCCGGATGCAACTCATTCATATACGACTGGAAGGACCCGATGACCGTTGCCCTGTCCTCCCAATCCCAGAAACGAAGAGTCGGGCCCCTTCTCCCCGAGGCCACTTCGTCGAGCAAATACTGGTCCAGAGCGACGTTCAGGCTCGTCGGAAGGGGCCCGGGCCGCAGCATGCTCCACTCGAAGTCGCCGAAGTCCTTCGCTCCGGTAATCGCGCGCCGAACCACCAGGGCGACGTCACCGGTGGAGAATCCGTGAAGATCCAGGTCCTCGCCGAATGGAGCGAGCGCGGCGTCGAGGCGGGCCGTGAGCGTGGCACCGTCGTCGGAAGCAGATGAACCGACCAATGCGGGTGCGAGCTCGAAGAACGCCTCCTCGGGTTCCAAGAAGAAGTCCCCGGAAATCGTGGCGTCAGTAATACGCTCGCCGTCGGTGGTCACATCGGCGACGACGAGCTTGCCGCCGGCAACTTTGTGTTCTGCATGAAAAGTCTGGTCAGCCATGAACTCAGCCTACGCACGCCGCATCCCCACCGCCACAGAGGCGATAGGCCGTAAGATACATCACAGGAATCGACGTCCACCCGATATTGCGAGGCACCCTGTGAGCACATCCAGAAAACCGGCCCAAGGCGATCTTCCAGAGGATCGGACGGAACAATTGGATCTTCATATTCCGCAGACGTCGGATCTTCAGGACCTGCACCGTCTGTATTCGGATCCCCGGGTCTGGAGCCACCTGCCGAGCGGTCGCTTCGCAGACATCGAAACCACGGAAGAAGTCCTCTCCGGGTGGATTTCCGCGTGGGAATCAGGTCTTGGAACGTGGGTGGCCCGCGAAAATGGCACAACGGTCGGCCACGGCGGCTGCGCTCTCCGCCAGAACACTTTCTGGAATCTCGGATACCGGTTCGCTCCGGAAGCCCAAGGGCGGGGATTCGCGACGGAGCTTTCCCTCAGAGCCGTAGAAAGGGCACGCGAGTTACGCCCTGATCTGCCGATCGTGGCATATCTGCTCGAACACAACGAGGCCTCAGCGGCCGTCGCCCGGAAGGTTGGACTGACCCTTCAACACCGTGGGCCTGACGCGGGCAATCCGGACCCGACGGCGATTCGGCTGGTTTTCGCAGATCGCACCCTCGACTCGACAGAGCTGGCCGCCACGATGAGATGATCCACCAGGTCTCGCGATCGCTTGCCGGGGCGATGCCTGGAGGTTGGCCCATAGCCTCTTGCCCCATGTTTGAATGTTCGCATGTGCACCGACCTGCCTCTCGTAGAATTCGCATCCCCAGGGCCTTTGCGAGATCAACTCATTGCCGCCATCAGGACCGGCGCAAAAAGCACAACCAGTTCTCTCGTTCGCGAATACGACGTGGGAGGCGAGCCGTTGCCCGTCGCCGGGCAACAAGGCGTCGTCATCGATTCCGAGGGGCACAAGCTGTTCGTCATCGAAACGACCGAGGTCAAAATTGCCCCTTTCCGAGACGTCCCACTGGAACACGCCATCGGCGAGGGCGAGGGATACGAAACGGTTGCCCAATGGCGTGAAGGCCATGCGGCGTACTGGAATTCGGACGAGGTGTCCTCGGTGTTGGGGAAAGACTTCATCATCGACGATTCGACCCCCGTGGTGATGGAACGATTCCACGTTGTCAGGCCAGGTGAGACCCACAGACCTACTGATACGTGACGATCCACGGCTTGGGGTCTACCTGGTAAGTCTGTTCCGGCGTGAACGTCGGCGTGTCCTCATCGTAGAAGTTCTTCCAGGACATGTAGATGTTTTGCGGCAGCCCTTCCTGCAACGCTGACCACGTTTGCTCCTTGAGGTCGGGCGTCCCGTGCCCATCCGCATGCAGGGTGATGCCGAGCTCAGGATGGGAAGTATTGACACTCTCCCGCTGAGTGATCATGGAGCCCGCGAATTGATGAATGACCACGGCCTTCTGCGGCAGGTCTTCCCGGCGGGTCAGATCGGCAACGTAATCCAGCGATTCATTGATCTCCGAAGCGTCTACGGAACCGATTTGCCCCAAAGGCTTCTGACCTGGCTGCAGCCGCCACTCCGGATCGAGACCGACGCCGACGTTCGGATCCTTCAGCAGCTCCTGGTATTCCTTGATTTGGCTCGTGAAGTCTTGTTGTCCGGGCTGAAAATCGAGAATCACGTAGACCCCATTTTTCTTGGCCGCGTCCAGTAACGGTTTGAGTTCGCTGGGAGAAAGCTCATTGGAATAGTCCCCGTCATCCCCGGGGACGGCGTCCGCAACGGAGGCGATGACCTCGAAAGCCGGAATGACCGGTTCCTCGCTGTACGGTTGATACTTCTCAGCAAGGTTCTTGACCCGCTCCACGGACGCGGCAGGATCCTGCTCACCGAGAGCCCCCAGCGCCGGATTTCCGGGAGCTCCGTACAGTGCAACCATACGGCGATCAGGGAATACGGTCTTTCCGCCGCCAATGAGTTCGGGCGGCTTGTCCTTTTCTCCGCCCGCCGGCGATTCCGAAGAACCTTCCGAGGCTCCGGAAGACGAGGATTCGGCGTCGCCCCCGGAAACGGAGGAACACCCTCCGAGGAGGATAGACGACGTGACGAGAAGCGACGCAGAAACGAAGGCAGGCAGAGTAATCCCATTTTTGGACATGATGTGGTTCCCCAGGTGGAGTGCAAAGTGGTTCTGAGCCCAAACTACCGACGAAAACAGAGATGGCAAAACGGGCACCCGGGCAGAAATAACCCAGGACAGCCACCCTCTCAATCCCATCTGACTAGGGAAAACGTTATCGACGAGTGAATTCATTCGCATGAGTGTGACGTAGGAGAAACACTTTAGGGAACCATCGGTTAACTATATTAAAACTTAGATAAGCGCACCACATATACCGGCAGACGGGCGATATTTCAACCTATTAAATCCCGGAGTTGAACTCGAGGAATGACCACACCTTCGCGGCCATCGCACAATAGAGCCACCATGCCATTGACCAACGCAACCTATTACAAATTGATAATTACGAGCGATTCTCCGCAATCAACAAATCTTCGGGCAAACGTTGACGCAGGACGCATTTCATTCGTACCGTCAAAAATGCCCGAAACACCCAAAACAAACGGTAAGGAATTCAAAGATGAATAACTTCAAACGCAGGTTCGTTGCTGGTGCCGCTATCGCTTCATTGGCCACCGGTGCGATGGCCGGAGCCGCAAATGCAACCACAACCGCAGCACCGGAAAGCGCAGGCAACGCCCAGGCCTCGACCCAAGCCCAGCACAAGTTCCAGTACATCAGCCAGGTACAGGGCCAGGCTTCGCAGTACAACGACTGCGGCCCGGCCTCCATCCTGATGGCCCTGCTGCAGAATGACGGAAAATTGCCGAGCAAGTATTCCGACTCGGACCAGAGCGCCGCCATGACCCAGATCCGGGAGGAAGCCGGGCGTGGCAATTCCGAGTTCCTGCAGAGCGATGACGTCGCCACGATTCTCAGTAATCACGGTGTCAAGGGAACGGCACACGTGAACGCCAATGCCACCGACGCAATCGCAAGCATCAAAGACGGCAAACAGGCCATCGTACTGACCCAGACAGGCGTTATTTCCGGTGAGGACGCTGCCCCGGGTTACGGACACTTCGTCTACGTCTCCGGATACAACAAGGACAAGGGAACCTTCACGGTCAACGACCCGTTGAAGACATCCAAGAAGTCCTACCAGGCCACCGAAACCCAGCTGACCAACATCATCACCCAGGCCGCCGAGGGGAACACCCCCTGGACATACACGGTCTAGATTTGAGCTGAATTCCCCCCTCCTCGGCCAAGGGGTGTTGAGCGTCGATGTTCGGTCTTCGGGCATCGACGCTCATTGCTCTCTGCCACCAGAGAGAATTCCACATCCCGCCATGCCCGTTCGTTCTTCCGCATTGCCCCGTCCTCCCAGGTTTTCCTCACTTCGTATCCGCCCATCGACTGACGGCCCTGGGTACAGTTGGAAGTCATACCGTTGCCGCGACGCCTGAAGCACGTCTCGCTGATATGAACCACCGAGAGGACGTTCATGACCCAGAACCCGTTCGGGTCCCAACCGGGCCCTAACTTCGAGAAGGATGCGCACACGTACGGTGCACCCGGCATCCATCCGCCGGAAGCTTCGATCCCCTCCCAACCACTCGCTGACGACGTCAGTAACGGTTGGGTGCCCGAGGACTCACGCCAGAGAGCACACAGTCCTTTTCCCGGCCCGTCCTTGTTCTCGCCCCAGTCGCTCCTGGACGAGAGCCTCCGCAAGAAACTTCGGCATCCCGGCGAGATTCCGTGGCTCATCGTGGGGATCTGCTTCACCCTCGCGGCATATACCTTTGCGTTCTGGGTTTTGTTCATCCGCACGTTCATGCCCTTGGTGACGACTCCGACGACGTACGCGGAAGCCGATACGGCGTCGACCTTCGATCAGCTTCTTGCCCTGCTGTGCCTGTTGCCGATCATCATTTTCTTCAGCCGCGGCATGCTGTACGGCCAAATGCGCCTGACGGGCGTGCGCATTACTCCCACGCAATTCCCGGAAGCCTACAAGATGCTCGTCGGCGCGGCGAAAGCCCACGGTCTGCGGCGGGTCCCTGACGCCTATGTGGTCCTCGGCAACGGCACGATCAACGCGTTCGCTTCGGGCCACGGCCATCGGCGCTTCGTCGCGATCTATTCGGACCTTTTCGAGATCGGGGGCCAGGCACGCGACCCCGATGCCCTGCGTTTCATCATCGGTCACGAGGTGGGGCACATCGCCGCAGGCCATACCTCGTATTTCCGGCTCTTGGGCATCTCTGCTTTCCAGAACGTGCCCTTTTTGTCCTCGATTCTTTCCCGCGCGCAGGAGTACACGGCCGATAACTTCGGTTTCCGTTTTTGCCCGCGCGGATCTGAAGGAACCATCCGCACCCTGGCGGCCGGCAAGTACCTGAACAAGGACGTCAATTTCCAAGAGTTCGCGGACCGCGCCGTCTACGAGCGCGGATTGTTTACCTGGCTCGCCAACCTGAATATGTCCCACCCCGCGACGACGTGGCGCGCCCATGCGCTCCGTGACCGGTCCCGCCCGGGAAGGCTCATTTGGCGACCCCGATTCAACCCGGAGAACAATCCGATCTCTATGGTTCCCGCGGCCGAGCCCGCCGCTTCCTGGCCGGACCCGTTGCAAGGCAACTCCTTCATCGACGGTTATCCGGAGAAGCCAGGCAACACCCACTGGGGCGTCAACGTGGTCGAGGACAAGGACATCGCAGATCGGCGCGATCGGCCGATACCCGATCTCCTCGACATTCATTGGGCCGGACCCGGTCGACGTGGTTTCGGAGGCTTCGGAAGTTTTGGAGGACCCAATGGGTCGGGCGGTCCACAAGGCCCACAACCACAGACCCCCTCACCGGTTGAGGGCCCCGGCGGCCCGGGTCCGAAACCGCAGGATACCAACGGCTCTTCGGCTCATGACGGTGGCGACCCGCGTTCCCGTGACGACCGTGGTTACGGTATCGACCCCGGGAACGCCGAGCCCCCATGGCCTCCAAAACCGCCAAAGAATAGCTGACCCGGTATTGCGCCATCCTCTAGCCCCGCCGGGTCACGGCCTCGAGAGACGTTTGGCGTCAGGCGTCGGGGATTAGGCCCCCGACGCTTGACGGTATAAACGCCTCCTGCGTCGATCGACGCTTTCTTGAGAAACGGATTGCATGCTACGCTCTACTCGTTTCTGCCCCCGAGCAAAGGAAATGCATTGGATAGTGCACCTCTCCTCGCAATTCGCTGAGTGAGACCTCGCGTCCGCTCAGCATCATTTCATGCTGAGAGGGATGTTTTATGCCTATCCAACAGAATATTTCCATATCCGGAGTCGACTTCACCTGGCCAGACGGAACCGCCTGTCTGACTGGCATCAACGCAATATACGGTGCAGGGTTCCACGGGCTCATCGGCTCCAACGGCTCCGGAAAATCCACCCTCCTCAGGCTCATCACCGGTGACCTCGAGCCGGCCAGCGGTTCGATCGCCGCGCCGCGCCGGATTTGCGTACTGAGCCAGGACCTGGGTCTCGACACGGCGGCGACGGTCGCAGACTTGTTGGGGATATCCCCAATTCTCAACGCAATCTCCGCGGTAACCGAAGGCGACATAGACCAACGGCACTTCGACCTCATTGGCGACGATTGGGACATCGCCGATCGCGCCCGTGCCGAGATGTACCGTTCCGGGTTGCCGGGAATCGACCTGCGGCGCAACGTGGGGAGCCTCTCCGGCGGACAGGCCGTCAGGACGGCGATTGCCGGAATTCAGGTGGCCAGGCCGGAAGCTCTGATTCTCGACGAACCGACCAACAATCTTGACGCCGACGCCCGCAGTCAGTTGTGGGCTCTCCTGGATCATTTTCGACCCCGGATCCCGATCCTGGTCATCAGCCACGACAGGGCTCTTTTGGAGACCTGCGACTCGATCAGCGAGCTCAGGACCGCAGGCCCTCGGACCGACGCATCAGTCCTCAGACGGTTCGAGGGCGGCCTCTCCACATGGGAGAGTGCCGTCGCAGGAGAGGAAGCCGCCAAGCACCGCGATATTCGAGATGCCCGCGCCGACGCCTCGCGGGAAAAACGCGACCGTATGAACCACCACATCAAGCAGACGAGAGACGAGCGACGCGGAAAGAAGTTCGCCGAGACCAAACGCAAACCGCCCATCGCGCTGGGCGGTGACAAGGAAAAGTCCGAGAAGTCCTCGGCTCGGGCACGTTCCGTCATGGCGGATCGCGAGCGCGCGGCTCTCGGCAGGCTGGCCGATGCCGAGGATTCGCTGCGGCAGACCGAAGGGGTCTACCTCGACCTGCCAGACACCGCCGTCGGCAATGGCGTCAGGATTGTGGAATTACAACTCACCGAGGACCCGACGGCCGAAGAAACCCAGGACGCACCATTGGGAACCGAGGAGCGTCACGTGATCGTGACGGGTCCGGAACACGTGCGCATCGCAGGTCGCAATGGGTCGGGCAAGAGTAGTCTTTTGCACCGCATCGTCGAAGGTCCAAAGAGCACCTCCTCACGACCAGCTCGTTTGCCTGGCATGGGCCGCGTGTACGAGGTCGAGAACAGGGTGGACCGCGTAGGTTTTTTGCCGCAGCGCATCGAACTCGCACCCGAGAAATCCGTACTCTCGACGGTTGCGGCCACCAACCAACGAGCGAGCGAACAGCAGCTCAGGGATGACCTGGCCCGGTTGCTCTTTCGCAGGGACCGAGTCTTCTCCCCGATCAAGACTCTTTCCGGCGGGGAACGTTTCAGGGTTGCCCTGGCTGGAATCCTCTTGTCCGCGCCGGCCCCGCGGTTGCTGATTCTGGATGAGCCGACCAACAATCTGGACATGGCTACCGTCGACTGGCTCGTCAATGCTCTGGAGGGATTCCGCGGAGCGCTGATCGTCGTGAGCCACGACGAAGACTTCCTGGCACGCATCCGAGTGGACCGAACCATCGACTTGGACGAATGAGGACCACAGGTTCTGGTTCAATCCCACCGAGCCGGTCATGATCCACCACCTCTGGCCCACGCGCAGAGGCGACGTCCCGGCCCGGGACGACGGAATCGGCCCGGCGGGACAGTGGCTAGAGCAGGATCGCGTCTATCGCGGACACCAGCGCAATGTGGGCGAGGGTCTGCGGGAAGTTGCCCGTCATCCGGCCCCGCTTGAGCGAGTATTCGGCCGAGAACAGCCCGACGTCGTTGGCGCGTTCGAGCACGGCATCCAGAATTTCGCGCCCCCGATCGATGTATCCGGACCGAATATGCTGCTCCGCAAGCCACAACGTGGAGGCGAAATGGGGGTTGTCCTGCCCCTCGATTCCGTCCAACCCATCGGAGTTGCGGTAGCGGTAAATCATACCGCCGCCCGCATCGAGTTCACGCTCGATCCGCTCGACGGTTCCGCGCATTTCCGGCGAATCGAAAGAGACGAAGCCGGTGTGAGCGATGTTGAGCAATGACGAGTCGACGTTCGTTCCGCCGTAGTACTGGACGAACGAGTTGAGGTCGCGGTTGAACCCGTGGGCCCAGATCTGCTGGGCGAGCCGGTCCCGGGCGGAGGCCCACTGATCGGCGTCCCCGGACAAACCGTGTGTGCGAACCGCACGGACACCGGCGTCCAACGCCGCCCACAACATGATTTGGGAGTGAGTGTAGACGTGCGTCTCACCGTGCGTTTCCCAGATGCCCTGGTCTTCCTCGCCCACGTGCTCGACGGCGGACCCCAGCAGTGCCTGCTGAAGAGGCCACGAAAGATGGTCTTCCGAGTACCCCAGGCGACGCAATTTTTCGAAGGTCACCATGAGCTGTCCCATGGCGTCTCCCTGCAACTGCATGGCCGCACCGCTGCCGCGCCGCACCGGTTCCGAGTCTTCGTACCCGGGCAGATTGATATGCCGCTCGAAATCATCGCTTTCGCCGGCCAGACCGTACACGTTGTGCAATTTGGTTGGGTCGTTCGCGATGGCGCGCAGAAGCCAGTTGCGTAGCTGGGTCGCTTCGCGATCGTGGTCATGGGCGATCGAGATGCCAACGGACTGGGCGACGTCGCGCAGCCAGCAGAATCGGTGATCCCAATTTCGGGGCCCTCCGATGACCTCGGGCAACGACGTCGTCGGGGCGGCCACCACGCCGCCGGTCTCACGGTTCATGAGAGCGCGAATGACCAGAAGCGACCGCAGGCGGGCTTCACGGTAGTCGTCGAGCTTCGTATCTTTTTCTTCTGCTTCGGTTTGTCCGCCTGGGACCGCACCCAACGGCATGGCGCCTGAATTAACGTCGACCATCGGCATCGCCGTCGTGGTCGGGACGGGACCGGTGCCGGTGGGGACGGGCTCGCTGGGATCGTTGTACAGGTCGGACCATTCGCTCCATTGATCCACGGTGCGGTGCAGAGATTCGTTGAAGTCCACGGGTGCGGGAGGATTGCGGTGCGAAGCAAAGTAGGTCAGTGAGAAATCACGAACCTGTCCCGCAGAGATGTCGAATTGACCGGCGTGGCATCGGTGAGCGGCTTCGGGAATCGGGTCGCCTCGGTAGACCAGCGCGTCCGGACCGGCCATCGCCACAAGCATCCCATCGGCAGGGTCGGAATAGCCGGTTTGCAGGTCAGGGGCCCCCTCGTACCGAGTCACCCACGGCACGGTCCGCCCGTAGTTGAAGCGCAACGCGAGCTCCTGATGCATCGTCACTTCACCGGTCAGGCCCTCGACACGTCGAATGATCTCGGTGCGATTGCCCAACGGCATGAAATCGGTGACGCGGACCGAACCGGTGCCCGTGGACCAAATGGTGTGCAGAACAAAAGAATTTTCGCCGTAGAACCTCTCGGCCACTCGGGCCGATGAGTCCTCTTCCTGGGAAATCTCAGGGTTTTCCTCGTTTGGGGCCACGGGGAAGACAGCCGCCGCGGGAGCTAGCAGCCAACGCCCGTGGTCTTCGTCCCCCAAGAGCGCCGCGAAGGCGGCTTCGGAGTCGAATCTGGGCGTGCAGAACCAGTCCACGGACCCCTCGCGTGAAACCAGTGCAGCGGTGCTCATATTCGAGAGCAGGGCGTAGTCCTCAATCTTCGAAGCCATGGGTTAACTCTCGCACAAAGATCTCCGGTGGTTGTCTCCTGACCGGTCAAACACCTCAATTCTCACATTCGACCCTCTTGATGTATACCCCTAGGGGGTATATATTCGAGTGATGAGCGAAACATCGAGCCACCACATCGCGGATCCCACTCGGACGCCACACGGCTACACGCACGACAAGGAGGCCTACCTCAAGCGATTGCGACGCATCGAGGGGCAGGTCCGTGGCATCCAACGGATGATCGAGGAGGACAAGTACTGCATCGATGTCCTCACCCAGATTTCGGCAATCAATAAGGCGCTCCACGCGGTGGCGATCGGACTTCTGGACGAACACCTCGGCCATTGCGTCGTGGGTGCCGTGGAGTCAACCGCCGACGGCGGCGACCCCGAGGCCGTTCAGGAAAAAATAGCCGAGGCCACCGCCGCGGTATCCCGGCTGATCCGCAGCTAGCCATCGGCGGCTCACTCCAGACACTGCATCTCGACGAAAGGAAAAACCTCATGAATACCACCGACATCACGGTCCAGGGCATGACGTGCGAGCACTGCGTCGCCTCCGTGACAGAAGAGCTCCAGGAGATCGGCAACGTCCGCGACGTCCAGGTTTCGCTCAACGCAGGTGGGGACTCCCCTGTCCGGATCACCCACGAGGGGCACCTCGATTCATCCGCGATTCGAGCAGCAGTCACAGAAGCCGGCTACACCCTCATCAGCTGAACACCTCAATTTCTCGTCCAAGGAGGAATCATGGCTACCGCATCTCAGCAGTCGACTGGCGGTTCCGCATCGGATGGCACCCGCGTCGTGGACCTCAGCATTGAGGGGATGACCTGTGCTTCCTGTGTCGGCCGAGTCGAACGCAAACTGGGAAAAATTGAGGGAGTCGAGGCCAGTGTGAATCTCCCGCTCAAGTCGGCGCGGGTGACGGCACCTGAGGACGTTTCTGACGAAACTCTCCTCGAGACGGTTCGTAGCGCAGGGTATACGCCGTCGATCGCCCCCAGCGCCCGTGATTCCTCCAGCACGACCGGGCACTCCGGAGAGCATGAAAGGACGCACAACCACAGCGAGCACGCGGGGCATGACATGGCGATGCCCGCCGAATCCTCCTTGAAGAAGCGAATTTGGGTTTCGGCCGTTTTTACCATCCCGCTGTTCGCGATTTCCATGGTCCCGGTTTTTCAGTTCCCGCACTGGGCTTGGGTGGCTGCGGTCCTCGCCTTACCGGTGGCAACCTGGTCGGCGTGGCCTTTTCATGTGACCGCAGCCCGGGCTGCGCGCCACGGTTCCTCGACCATGGACACCCTGGTCTCGCTCGGCGTGATCATCGCTTACCTCTATTCCCTCGGACGCCTTATCGCAGAGCCGGCAATGACCGCGGGGGCCCATCCCGGCGCCCACCTGGACATGTCTTCGCACCAGGTCTATTTCGAGACCGCCGCGGTAGTTACGTTCTTCCTGCTCATCGGCAGATTCATCGAAACGCGCGCTCAATCCCGCTCGAGCGAAGCCCTGCACAAACTCTTGGACATGGGGGCTCGTGACGTCGAGGTGCTGCGGGACGGCGGCTCACGGTCGGTCCGCGTCCCTGTCGAAGAACTACAGGTGGACGACGAATTCCTGGTTCGCCCTGGCGAAAAAATAGCCACGGACGGAACGGTCATCAGCGGGAACTCCGCAGTCGACGAGTCGATGCTGACCGGGGAGTCCGTACCTGTCGAGGTCTCCGAGGGAAGCACCGTCACGGGTGCGACCCTCAACCAGGGAGGTCGGCTCATTGTCCGGGCCGCCCGTGTCGGCGAGGGCACCACTTTGGCGCAGATGGGACGGCTCGTCGCCGACGCCCAATCCTCCAAGGCTCCCGTGGCCCGGCTGGCCGACCGAATTTCGGCGGTCTTCGTGCCCATCGTCTTGGCGCTTGCGGCTCTCACATTCATTCTCTGGTGGGTCATCGGTGGAGCATTGGCCCCGGCATTCGTCGCGGGAGTCTCGGTGCTCGTGATCGCGTGCCCCTGTGCGCTCGGACTCGCGACTCCGACCGCTCTCCTGACCGGGACAGGCCGTGGCGCCCAGCTCGGCATTCTGATCAAGTCCGCCCAGGTCCTCGAGGACACACGCCGCGTGGACACGGTTCTGCTCGACAAAACGGGCACCGTAACGAACGGCGAACTCACGCTCGAGGCGACCCGAGTCCTGAACTCTTCTTCCATGAACCTTGACGAACATGAGGTTCTGGCGGTCGCGGGCGGCCTGGAGAACGCTTCCGAGCATCCCATAGCCCGCGCGATTGCAGATGCCGCCCGCGAGGAATTTGGGGACCTGCCGCGCGTCTCAAATTTCCTGAGTTCCCCCGGTGGCGGGGTTCGTGGGCAGGTTGAGCTCGATGGCACTGCACACGACGTCGCGATCGGGCAGCCTTCTTGGCTGCGGGACGTTGGCGTCGAGGTCCCCTCCAGCGATCTCGACGCCATGACCGAATTCCAGGAAGACGGCGCCACTTCGGTCATTCTCGCCGTGGACGGCGCCGTTGTCGGATTGCTGGCCCTCCGCGACAAGCCGAAGGTCGACGCCGCGGACTCCATCGCGGAGCTCAAGGACATGGGGCTGCACCCGATTCTGCTCACGGGCGACGCCGCCCCCGTGGCCCGGGCCGTAGCGGCGGACGTCGGCATCGCCACGTCCGATGTGATCGCGGGTGTCAGCCCGAGCGGCAAGGTGGATCAGGTCGAACGTCTGCAAAACGAGGGGCACGTCGTCGCAATGGTCGGGGACGGGGTCAACGACGCGGCCGCTCTTGCGCGCGCCGACCTCGGCATTGCCATGGGTGCGGGCACCGATGTCGCTCTCGAAGCCTCGGACATCACCCTGGTGCGCGACGAGGTCGGTTCGGTGCCACAGGCCATTCGCCTTTCACAAGCCACGCTCCGGGTCATCACGTCGAGCCTTTTCTGGGCCTTCGGCTACAACGTCGTCGCCATACCCGTGGCCGCCCTCGGCCTTCTCAACCCCATGATCGCCGGTGCCGCGATGGCGTTCTCGTCGGTCTTTGTAATCCTGAACGCGCTGCGATTGCGTCGGTTCGGACGGTAATTCCATT
This sequence comes from Kocuria sp. TGY1127_2, assembly GCF_013394385.1. NCBI lineage: Bacteria > Bacillati > Actinomycetota > Actinomycetes > Micrococcales > Micrococcaceae > Kocuria > Kocuria sp. TGY1127_2. The sequence goes on along the minus strand of NZ_AP022834.1, from coordinate 216,292 downwards.
GGCCGTGGGGGCGGCACTCACCTCCTACTCGCTTCTTGCAGCCCGTTTCGGTTCGATAAGGCTTCGGAGAACAGCGTCTTGTGCAGGCAAGAACCCGAAGGGGTCTTCGCGACGTTTTTCGTCGCCCGTGAGCGATTTTTCAGATGGTCTTGGAGGTCCAGCCTGTTCTGGGTTTTCGCGAGTGCATTCAGGTGAGCGCTCCGCCCGGTTTCCGAAGACCGTGACCCGGCTCGACGAGATTGCGCGATTTGATCAAGTACTCCGCGGCACGGATCGTGAAGAACCGTTTCCCCACCATGTGACCAGACGCCACAAGCGTTCCAGCGGTCCCTGGGCGAACGCACGTAGCCAGGCCGTCGAATACAGCCATTGGACGATCAGTACTGCGCCGCAACCGGCCAGGCACCACACCCACGAGGCAGGGTCTTCGGATTCGAAGAGACCAGGCACGAGGAATCGTGCCGCCAACACGATCACTGTCGCGCCGATGTAATTGGTCAGGGCCATCTTTCCGAGGGGTGAGAACGTCGCGATCATGAAGCCACGGACAGGTGTGGTCATGATCGCCAGGACCACGAAGCAGTATGTCAGTGCCCCCAGAAGTCCGAATTGTGCGGCGAAATTGCTGTCGAGGAATCGTGCCTGCTGTGAGGTCATCAGGTAGCCGCAGGCGTCGGCGATCACCAGTATCAGGGTAATCCCCCAGGTCAGTTTCGGATAAGCGGTCATTTTCCGTACCCAGGAGGAACCGCCTAAGGAGAATCCTAGGAGGAACAGGCCCGGGATCACCACGGGACCGCCGCTGAAGACAGTGACGCCCACAGCCGTCAACGCCGTACCGAGCACAAGGCACACCCAGGTGCGTGCCTTCTCGGGTACGAAAGTAGACGGCAACAGGAAGACAAGCCCGGCCACGGCGTAAGGCAGAAGCGCCTCACCAGGCTGGAGGACCTGGTGTATCACGCCGAGCACGGCGAGCATGAGGAACCTCCGGGCCATGGCCCAGCGCGGTGAATCGGTTTTTTCCCGAGCACCCGCCCACATCAGGCCGAATCCGGTACCGAACAGAAGCGAAAAAATAGGGAAGAACCGTTGCTGTACAAAATCATTGAGCCAGTGGCTCGTTTCGTTCGGAAGAGCACCCAGATGCAGAATCTGAGGGGCATTGACGAGAATGATTCCCGCCAGTGCCAACCCGCGCAGAACATCCAGCTCCGGAATGCGACCGGATGCGGAGGATTGCGACGCCGCACGAACAGGGGCCGAGTCGATCTTTATTCCAGGATTCATAATCGAAAAATTATCAGCTGAACAAAACTCGAAGTAGGGATTTTGTTTGATATCAGTGCTGGCTCACGCGGAACCATGCCTGCCTATGCCGCACGGGGTAGATCGAGCTCTACCCCGCCCCACCTCCGGCGCCGCAACAGACCTCTGTGGGACGGACATGGTCGAATGCGACATTACCGACCTGCGCGAAGAGTGCACTCCATGAAATGTCCACGCAAAGTCCCACTCACAAATCGAAATTCGCATGAAAACAGAAATGAATCCTGGATTGAAGGAAAATTGTGTCCTGAGAATCATCGTCTCCGGTCCAATCCGCATGCCCCGAATCAGCTTCGTCTTCGGTCCCGATCAGGGCATAATCTGCTGGGTGACTACCAGAAATTTGGCGGGTCCCACCCAATGAACCGGAATTCCGCCCCACAACTGCGCAATTCGCTGACCAACCGGCACGTGACCATGATTGCGCTCGGCGGCGTGATCGGGGCCGGACTTTTCGTCAGTTCGGGGGCGGTGCTCAATACGGTCGGGCCCGCGGCACTGATCAGCTATATCGTCTCCGGGGTCCTGGTCACCCTGATCATGCGTGCCGTCGGCGAAATGGCCGTGATGCTGCCGGAAGCCCGCAGTATCGAAAACTACCCGCGTCTCGGGCTGGGCCGATGGGCAGGGTTTTCGGTCGGGTGGATGTACTGGTACTTCTGGGTCATCGTCGCCGCGGTCGAAGCGGTCGCGGGGGCCGGAATCATCAGCGGGTTCTTCCCGTCCGTGCCGAATTGGGCAGTCTGCCTCGGTCTGATCGTCGCAATGACTCTCCTGAACCTCATCTCGGTTCGGGTCTATGCGGAGACGGAATTCTGGTTGGCTTCGATCAAGATCGTCGCGATCGTTTTTTTCCTCGTCGTCAGCGGCCTCTTTCTGTTTGGCCTCTTCGGACAGTCCCCCGGAACCACTCATCTGACCGAACACGGTGGTTTCTTCCCCTTAGGCTCGGGCGCCGTCGTTGTGGGATCCGTGACGGTGCTGTTTTCCTTCGCAGGCGCAGAGATCGCCACCATTGCCGCAGCCGAGTCCAAGGACCCGGCGAAGTATGCCGCCCGGGCAACGCGCCAAGTCATGTACAGGATTTTGTTCTTTTATCTCTTGTCTATCGCGGCCATCATCTGCGTGGTTCCGTGGAACACGCCGATGTCCGGCTCCGAGGTGCGCAGCCCCTTCGCACTGACGCTGAACGCCGTCGGCATCCCGTATGCAGACGTCATTATGGAGGTTGTGGTTCTCACCGCGGTTCTCAGTTCCCTGAACTCTTGCCTGTACTTGACCTCGCGCGTGCTTTTCTCGCTATCCAAACACGCAGACGCCCCGAAGTTCCTCGTCAGACTGAATTCCCGCAAGGTTCCTGCACGAGCAATCTTCGCCGCGACGATCGTCAGCTACTTATCGGTGATTGCCAACTACTTTTTCCCGGAACAAGTCTTCCTGTTCCTCATCAATTCATCGGGTGCGGTGTGTCTGATCTATTACTTCCTGCTGGTCCTCGCGGAAGTATCAGTGCGACGCCGGCTGGCTGCTCAAGGAATCACACCGGACTTCCGGATGTGGGGGTTTCCGTGGCTGAGCTATCTCACGATGGCGTGGATCGTAGGGGTCCTCGTCTTCATGGCCGTTTATCCGGCCACGCGCTGGCAGCTCGTGCTGTCTGTCCTCAGCTTCGTGATCGTCCTCGGCGCCTACAGGATCGTTCGACGCCGTCCGGTCACGTCAGTGAAAAACCCGGGGTAAGAAGGTTCCCTAGTTGTGCTCTTCCGGGTGGGCGCGCTGACCGTAGTCTGGACCCTGTTCTGAACCGCTCGACTCGGAGTCGTTCGGCGTCGCGTTTCCCTTTTCCCGGGCTTCCCGCTCACGAGCTTCCCGCTCACGGGCGTCTTTACGCGCTCTGGCTTGGGCGTAAAGGTCCGCCGAACGCTTATTGATACCGGTGCCCTGCCCGAGCTCCTCGTCATTCGGCTTCTCAACGATGATCAAGGTCGCACACACAACGAGCGTTCCGACGAATACGCAACCAGCCACGGACAATGCGAGTCGGAATTCGGGTGTGTTGTTCGTCCCGCCCGTGGCGAAAATCAGGATGCACACGAATGCGACGACGGCCAGGACCGCCGCGATGATGAGCGGTCCCTTGATATCGGCCTTGATTCCGCGCTTAGGGCGCTGTGCCACGTGTGTTCCTCCTGGTGTCTTCGCGATGCTTCTCTAGTCTACGTCCCGAAATCTTCTCGCGCGGTCTGGGCACCAGGGTTTCGGAAGCCCGCGGACTAGTCGCCGCTGTTCTGCTGTTCCAAGGCGGCGGCGTCGTGCCGGAACGTCAAAGCGGCAAGGACCATGAAGATTCCGACGATGATGGCTCCCCCGCCCGTCACGCCGAAGGCCGCTTTGGGACCGATCTCCCCGATGAGGAAAAGTGCGGCACCCGTTAGGAATGTCACCAATCCGGCGATCTTCCAGTCCTTGGACATGGCCGAGGTCGCGGAGGTTCGCATGCCTTGAAGCAATTCGGTCACACCGCAGATCGAAAGAATCAACCCGGCGATCAGAACCAGGATCGGGAGGGATTCCGCGAAGGCGACCGTGAGAACGCCGCCCAACAAGTACAGAATCGCGTAGGACTGGATGACCGAGCTGCTGGGTCCGCGCTGGCCGTAGACGTGTTCGTTGAGGCTGCGCTGCATGTAGATCAGTGCGATGCCCTGAGCTATCAGGTAGAGGCCCAAGATCCATCGCACGATCATCAGCGTCGGCTCTTGCCAAAAGACCGTGATCAGGCCGTACACGAGGTAGATGAGCGCGCGTGTGAGCACCGGTCCGAACAGAGCACGAAGCTCACGAACGGTCTGGCGGGTTTCCGGAGCGGACATTCGGCGGTTGGCCTTTCGCAAGTTGGGTTTCGCGACCACGCACGAGCGACGTTTGTGGCGGGATTTCAGCTTAACCGTCCACCGCGGCCACGGGAAATGGACAGTCCCCTAAACACTGTTTTCGAGGGCCTCTCGGAGCAGCACCAGGCCCCTTTCGAATCTGTGTTCGCTGAGTCCCCCAAAACCTACGACCACGCCCGCTCGCCCCCGACCGCCGCTCCAATACGTGCCCAGTCCGGAAACGGCGACGCCCCGGCGCCGGGCCTCTTCAACAACCCTCGATTCCGCTTCCGAGGAGGACAATTGCAGTACGGCGTGCAGCCCCCCGTCCATCGGCAAAACCTGAGCCTTACCGAGGGCTTCTGTCACGTCGAAGACGGAGGCCATCAGGTCCCGTCGGCGACGATAACTTCGGCGCATGCGAGCGGTGTGCCGTTGCAGGCCGCCCTCGGCCATGAATCGGGTCATGGCGTCCTGGAGGATCCCGGAAATCGGCGGCCCGGCGTCGTTCTTGAGACTGACCAGGTCTTCCGCAAGATGGTGAGGCATAAGGAGATAGCCCAGGCCCAGGCCCGGGGTCAGAACCTTGGCGAATGATCCGAGGGTCGCGACGGATTGCTCGGCCCCCGGGCCCGGTTCGTCCAGCGCGGCCAATGCAGGCAAGGGCTCGCCGACATAACGAAGTTCCGAGTCGTAGTCGTCCTCCACGATGATTGCCTGGTTCTCTCTGGCCCAGCGGATGAGTTCGAGACGCCGCGCCACCGGCATGGTAGCGCCCATGGGGTATTGGTGGGACGGAGTCACCAGCACGACGTCGGGACGGTCGCCCCCGGCAGGGAAGCCTGCGGGGTTGAGTCCTTGCTCATCGAGGGGCACGGGCACGATCCGGTGACCGAGAGCGCGGGGAACGCGGTGAAGGGATGGATATCCTGGGTCCTCGACCGCAACGATCAGCGTGCGAGCTTTCCTCTCGTAGAGCGTCGTGAGCAAAACGCGGAGCCCATCGCGGGCACCTGCCGTGACCATCAGATCCTCGGGCCCTCGCACCACGGAACGCATGAGGCGCAGATATTCGCTGAGTTGGTCCCGCAATGCCGGGGACCCCTGGGGCGCGTAACCCAGGGACGGTTCGGCCGCGGCCGCACGCCACGCCGCACGCCACGTCGTATTGGCCAGTGTCGAGGTGTCCGGGGTACCCGGGCGAAGATCGAACGGGCATTTGATCGAAGTCGGATGCCGATCCTTGGTGGGTGCCGCCCCACCCCGGGGACGGCGCGTCTCGAGGTCAGTGCGCCCTCCCCCGCGCGAGGTCTTAGCCCCGTTTCCCGTGAAACTGGACCGCATTACTCCGGGAAGCTCCGGAGTAATGCGTGTATTACCCCGATCGGCTACCACGTACCCCTCGACGGACAGCTGGTCATAGGCAGTGGTAACCGACCCTCGGGAAACGCCGGCTCTGTCGGCGAGCGCGCGCGTCGAGGGAAGCCGGTCGCCTGGCAGAAGGCGCCCGTGGGTCACCATAGCGCGAATCTGCTCGACGATCTGCCCTGGTATCGACCCGGCAGAACGGTCAATGCTCAAGGGAAGCTCCACGTCAGCCCTGTACCGCGCCATGCCATTCACCTCTTTGCTTTCCGGTTGCCATCGCAGCCCCATGCACTCGTTTCCGCGCCGAGGTGGCGGTGTCGGGTGTTGATTCATCCCGCGTCCGCTCCACATTTCCATTTCGACGCACAGGGTCCCCACTGGACCAAAATTTTTCCACGATTCTGGCCCTTACTCTGTACCAGGGGGTCGGAGATGATGGTCTCATGACTGAATCAGCTAGTGAAAACTCTGCCCAGACCGGCTCGCCCCTCGTGAAGCGGGGTCTGGCCGACATGTTGAAGGGCGGCGTCATCATGGACGTCGTCACCCCGGAACAAGCCCGCATCGCGGAGGACGCGGGCGCGGTTGCCGTCATGGCTCTGGAACGAGTGCCCGCCGATATTCGGGCTCAGGGTGGAGTCGCCCGTATGTCCGACCCGGATCTGATCGAGCAGATCATTGAGACCGTGTCCATCCCGGTCATGGCCAAGGCTCGCATCGGCCATTTCGTCGAGGCCCAAATCCTCGAGGCGCTCAAGGTCGACTACATCGACGAGTCCGAGGTCCTTTCCCCCGCCGACTACGTGAACCACATCGACAAGCAGAAGTTCACCGTCCCGTTCGTGTGCGGTGCAACCAACCTGGGTGAGGCCCTCCGTCGCATTGCCGAAGGTGCCGCAATGATTCGCTCCAAGGGTGAGGCCGGAACCGGGGACGTCTCCGAAGCAACCAAGCACATCCGGACCATCAAGTCGCAGATCGCCGACCTCCAGGCCGCCTACGCTTCCGCGCCCGATTCTCTGTACGTCAAGGCCAAGGAACTTGCGGCACCGTACGACATCGTTGCGGAAGTCGCACGGACCGGGAAGCTGCCGGTAGTCCTGTTCACCGCCGGCGGCGTCGCAACACCGGCGGATGCCGCGATGATGATGCAGCTCGGTGCCGACGGGGTGTTCGTCGGATCCGGAATCTTCAAGTCCGGCAACCCAGCACAGCGTGCGGCCGCAATCGTCAAGGCAACGGCCTTCTACGAAGACGCCCATGCGGTCGCCGAAGCCTCACGCGGACTCGGCGAAGCCATGGTCGGGATCAACGTGGGTGATCTTGCAGCCCCACACCGCCTGGCCGAACGCGGCTGGTAGGAAGTCCATGAGCAACCCTACTGTTGGGGTCCTCGCGCTTCAGGGTGGGGTGGCCGAGCATGTCCGCATGCTCGGCCAGCTCGGGGCCCAAACCGTGTTGGTCCGGCGCCCGGAAGAGCTGAAGCGGCTTGATGCTTTGGTGCTTCCCGGCGGAGAGTCTTCAACCATTGACCGTCTGACCAGGATTTTCGGACTCCGCGAGCCTCTGATCGAGACGATTCGCGGCGGATTGCCTGTACTGGGCACCTGCGCGGGCCTCATCATGTTGTCGTCTCACATCGACGACCCAGCCCCCGGGCAGCAGTCATTATCGGTGCTCGACGTCGGCGTCTCCCGGAACGCTTTCGGCTCGCAGGTCGCCTCAACGGAGGCCACGCTCGATTGGATGGGATCCGCCTCGCGATCCGTCCGGGCCGCCTTCATCCGAGCGCCGATCGTCACGGCTCTGGGCGAAGGGGTCCGGACGCTGGCCAGACACGAGGACCAGGTGGTTGCGGTGCGTCAAGGAAATATTCTGGGCATTTCTTTCCACCCGGAACTCACCGGGGACTCCACCGTCCACGAGGACCTTCTGGAGATCACACTTTAGCTCTCGAGCCCTTGGCCAGTCGGGGACACCAGAATCTTCACGGCGGTCTCATTGTGGTTGATCAGCGTATCGAAGCCTTTGTCGATCAGGTCATCGAGACCGATCTTGCCGGTGATGAACGGGCGAAGATCCACTAGACCTTCTTCAACGAGCCTGATGGTTGCGGGGTGGTCGTAGGAATACCCTATGGTGCCCCGGAGGTCGATCTCCTTCATCACCAGTTTGTGCAGAGCGACCTTTGGCTCATGCCCCCAGATGGAAACGTTGACGATGACCCCTGCCGGACGAACGGCGTCCAGAAGCATGTCCAGCACGACGTCGACCGAGCTGCACTCGAAGCCGACGTCCGCGCCTTTTCCCCCAGTGAGTCCGCGGATCTCGTCGGCCACGTCGACTTGCCGAGGATCGAAGGCATAGTCGGCTACCCCCGCGTCCAAGGCTTTCTGACGACGCAGTTCCGAGAGTTCGGAGATGACAACAGTCAGTCCTTCCGCCTTGGCCACCGCCGCAGTGAGTACTCCGATGGGACCGGCACCACCGATGACGGCGGTGTCCCCTTTCTTTGCTCCGGATCGTACAAAACCGTGGTGAGCGACGGAAAGGGGCTCGATCAGGGCCGCTTCGTCGAGGTTCACCGAGTCGGCGATGGGGTGTACCCAGTGACGGTTGACGGCGATTTGTTCTCCGAGGCCGCCGCCTCCACCGCCCAAGCCGATAAAGTTCATGTCCGGACTGAGTTGGTAATGATGATCTTCCCAATCTTCCTCACGGATCAGGTAGGGCTCAACGACGACCTTCTGCCCAACTTTGAGGTCGTCAACGCCTTCGCCTAGCGCGGCGACGGTACCGCTCATCTCGTGCCCCAGCGTGATGGGCGCCTCTTCACCAGAAATCGGGTGGGGCTGGCCCTTGGGCGGAACGAAGATCGGCCCGTCCAAGTACTCGTGGAGGTCGGTTCCGCAGATCCCGCACCATGCGACGTTGATGAGAACATCCCCGGCTCCGGCGACCGGCGGTTCGATGTCGTCAATGCGGATGTCGTGGTTCTGGTAATAACGGGCGGCACGCATGATCTCTTCTTCCGTTCGGGGTCGGTACGCTCTCAGTCTAGTGATCGGGGTCACCGCACTGACAGCTGTGGGCCAAGATTTCAAGGGCGGGATCTGGCACCCAGAACCGCCGGGGCGAAGGCAAATATGGGAGTTTCCGAGGCATTTCCGCATGAGTGCATTCGCCGGACCCCGGCGCTGGGGTGGCCCGTGTCAGCGGGCTCGGGACGTCGGCGCTGTTGACCTTTTCGAGGGTCAACCGTGTCACCGGCGAAGCCCACGTCGCGGGAACCGAGAAAAATTTCGCTTGGCAAGGTATCTCGCGACGGGGGTATCCTGGCACCAGACTTGCCCCTGATCGTTCCCGGACCGGTCGGGCATTCGAACCATACACCGGGCGAGGAGAAACCATGACCGTCCATCCGCACATCAAAGGACAGTCCGACGAAACCGCCAGCGCCCCCGGCAAGAACAAAGGGCCTCTCAATAATTCGTATCTCCAGGGCCTTGCAGGTCAGCTCGTCACCGAGTGGAACGTGGAGGGCGGACAGGGACAGGGCGGTTATGGCCCACGCACTCGCCGTCCGTTTTCTCAGAAGGATTATCACCACCCCGCCGCCGGTTACGGCGCCGCACTGTCCGTGACCGAGGTCTTGGCCAAGGAACGTGAACCGGTCCTCGGCGCCCGTTCGGTGTTCACCATGAACCAAACCGACGGCGGTTTCGATTGCCCAGGGTGCGCATGGCCGGACGATCCGAATGTCTCGATGGATATCTGCGAAAACGGCATCAAACACGTCACGTGGGAGATGACGCCGAAGCGGACGACCCGCGAATTCTTTGCCCAGCACTCTGTGACCGAACTCGAGTCCTGGACCGACCATGACCTGGAGAAGGTCGGGCGTTTGACCGAGCCGATGTCCTACGATGCCGAATCCGATCATTACATTCCGATCACGTGGGAGAACGCCTTCGCGATGGTCGGAGACACCCTCCGCGGCCTGGACAGCCCGCACGAAGCCACGTTCTACACCTCAGGCCGGCTAAGCAATGAGGCAACGTTCATGTACCAGCTCTGGGCGCGGGAGTTCGGTACGAACAATCTGCCCGATTGCTCGAACATGTGTCACGAGGCGTCCGGGCGTGCACTGACGGCCTCGCTGGGCACGGGCAAGGGGACCGCCGACCTGAACGACTGGCTCGAGGCGGATCTCCTGTTCGTGATGGGTGTGAATGCTGGCTCCAATGCGCCGCGCATGCTCACGGCACTGGCCCAGGCCGAGCGCAAGGGCACCAAGATCGTTCACATCAATCCGATCATCGAGGGCGCGACCAATGGGACGATCGTGCCGCACGAGATCGATCAGATGATGATGGCCAAGGTCACCCGAACCTCTTCCCTCAACCTCCAGGTCCGGCCCGGGGGCGATATGGCACTGATGCGCGGCATCGGCAAGCGCCTGATCGAGTTCACCGCCAACGACCCGGAAGCCATCGATCAAGCATTCCTCGAGAAGTACACCCACGATTTCGAGGCGTACCGCAGACTCGTCGAGCAGACCTCCTGGGAGGAGATCGAAGAGCAGTCGGGTGTTTCCAAGGGCCAGATCATGCAGCTCGCGAACCTGTACCGCGAGTCGGACAAGACGCTGATCTCCTGGTGCCTCGGTGTTTCCCAGCACGAGCACGGGGTGGACACTGTCCGCGAGATCGTCAACCTGCTGATGCTGCGGGGCAACCTGGGTAAGAACGGCGTCGGCCCTTCCCCCGTGCGCGGGCACTCGAACGTCCAGGGAAACCGGACATGCGGCATCGACCATCGCCCGAGCAAAGAGTTCATCGAGAAACTCAACCGTGCTTTCAACCTGGATGCGCCGACCGAGCACGGCCTGGACACGGTCAGCTCGATCGAGGCCATGCATGAGGGATCGGTCAAGGTATTCGTCTCGCTGGGCGGTAACTTCGTTCGCGCGGTTCCAGATCCGGAGTACACCGAGACCGCGATGCGGAAGCTGGATCTGAATGTGCAGGTCAGCACGAAACTGAACCGAAGCCACATTGTCCACGGCAAAAAGTCGTTGATCCTCCCGTGTCTGGGCCGCTCCGAGAAGGATGTCCAGGCCTCGGGTGAACAGTGCGTCTCGGCCGAGGATGCGATGTCGATGGTCCATGCCTCCTTCGGCATGAAGAAGCCCGCGTCTCCGCATCTGCTCTCCGAGATGGCGATTCTGGGCGGCATGGCCCGCGCGACCTTGCCCGAGTCGACAACGCCGTTCGAGAAGTACGTGGACAATTACGACGAGATCCGCGACATGATGACCGAGGTTCTGCCCGGGTTCGAGAATTTCAACGAACGTGTGCGCCAGCCCGCGGGATTCCGTATCTACCAGGCGGCACGCGAACTGGATTTCTCCAAGACCACGAGCGGCAAGGCGAATTTCTCGACCGCCGAATTACCGCAGGTGGATCCGGGCGAAGGGAAACTGGTTTTGCAAACGATGCGCTCCCATGACCAGTGGAACACCACGATCTATTCCAACAATGATCGTTACCGGGGGATCAAGAACATCCGCACCCTGGTGTTCATGAATCCCGACGACATGCGCGCCCGCGGGATCCAGGAGGGGGATTTCGTGTCCATCACGTCCACCTCGAAGCTGGGCATCATGCGCCGACTGAACAAGTACCGGGCCTTCGCGAAGGACATCCCTCAGGGCAGCGCTGCCGGTTACATGCCTGAGATGAACGTCCTGATCGGAATCGAGGACTACAGCACGCAGTCCGAACAGCCCTTAATGAAGAGCATCCGGGTCACGATCGAATTGGAGAAGTAGCCCAGGAATACCGGCCCTCAGATCCTCACCCCGATCCTTGGAACGGCCCGCCAACCCGGCGGGCCGTTTCCACATACTTCAAAAGCGGCCATTCCGTGTCGAATGGCGAGGCATGATGACCAGCGAGGACCACGCCACACATGCACAGGTAATAACAGCGATGCTGGTGCCGACAACAGGCCCCATAGCATCCAGGGCGAGACCGCATCCCCAGGTTCCGGCGGCGATGCCGGAACCGACACCGCTCACGGCCCATGCGTTGGCCTCGTTGAGGACCTTCCGCGGCACTGACCTTTCCGTCAGATGGAAGATCTGCGCCAATGCCATGGGAAAGCCGATACCGGCCAAGATCAAGATGGCCGCATAGGATACCAGCGGCAATTGCGGCGAAAACAGCAAAATAAAAGCGCATCCGAATCCGAAGACGGTCCACCTGAGAGTGGTGACGATCGGCCATTTGAACTTCCATCGACCGATCCACAGACTGCCAGCAAATCCACCCAAACCGTTTATCCCCAACAGCACCCCGGAGACTGCACTCTCATGGCGCAATTCACCAAAGGTATTTACGATCACAGGTAATGCGCCGACAGGAACCCCGATAAGAAACTGAACCGCAACGATCCGTCTCAAAGCCGAGTAGGCCAGTGGCTTCTTGTGAACCTCCTGATCGAGCCGATCCAGAGGTTTCCGCATCACTGGGAAAAGAGCAAAGGCTATGGAACCGGCCACAGTCAAGAAAGCCATGAGCAATACGTTTCCCGACGATCCAAGCACCGCCAAGGACACGACGTTGAGTATCGGGCCCAAGACGAAGAGGAACTGCTGGGCTGCGACGTCGAGACTGAAAGCGGAATTGAGCTGTTTTCCTGGACGCATGATTGCGGTCCAGGTTGAACGGAGACAGGACTCCAGAGGTGGGGTTGCCACCCCCGCCACGGTGGCCGCCACAGTGACGAGGACCGGATGCGCAGGCCCCAGGAAAGTAACGAGACACAACCCTAGGCCACCGCAAAGGGACGTTATCGAAACCACGATGCGCGCGCCATGCCGGTCAACAAGGCGTCCCCAGTACGGCTGTCCCACGGCTCCGCCGAGAATGAAAACGGCAGTAACGACGCCCGCGAGATTGTAAGAACCACCACCGTCCCTGACGAACCTCACCAGGGCCAAGGCCCCCATGGCTTGGGGCAAACGTCCCAGGAACGCCGTGAGGAGAAGATACATTGCTCCGTGCACACGCCACGCGGAATCGGGGCCGACCCCCTCCGTTGGGTGCTTGGCTTTGGTTGTCATCAGTGCATAACCACCCTCGGCGAGACTGGGCCGGACGCCCCAGGCGCCCGGCCCAGTCTCAGGATCTAAATCTTCGGGCCAATCGAGCGACTACACTTTCTGCCATCTCGATTCCCCCAGTTCCGTTTGAATATACGAGGAAAACTGATTACCCGTGTTGGCTCAGTTCGCGGAGGGTCACGGCCGTCTGCAGTGTGGCAGCCGCTACGTCATACCCCTTGTCTTCTTGCGATTCCGCGAGCCCGGCCCTATCCAGTGCCTGCTGTTCGTCATCACACGTCAAAACGCCGAATCCAATGGACTTTCCAGTATCCAACGCAATGCGGCCCAATCCGTCACAAGCCGCCGAACACACGTAGTCGAAGTGGGGGGTTCCCCCTCGAATAACGACACCGAGGGCAACAACCCCATCGTGAGTCTGTGCAAGGGATTGGGATACAACCGGCAATTCGAATGCTCCCGCAACTCGAACCACTGTCGAGGTGTCCAGAAGACCAACCTGTTCCAGGGCTCGCTTGGCACCACCAAGAAGCCCGTCCATTACCTGCTCGTGCCAGGACGCAGCCACCACGGCGATCTTCAAGCCGCTGACATCGAGCTGGGTTACATCAGTTGTTGCAGTTCCAATACTGCTCATAATATTCCTTAGGGTATTGTTGCTATCTTGATTACTGGGCCGGCAACCAGGTTCATTCCTTGCTACGATGCGCCGCCTCAGCTGGCTCCTCATTCAGATTCAATTTGTGATTCATGCGTATTTTTTTGGTCATCATGTACGCAGAGTTCTCTGGGCGCGGGGCCACTTCGTCCGGAACCATGCACTTCACGTGGAACCCGAAACTCGTCAAGGCCTCAACCTTTGCGGGGTTGTTGGTCATAAGACGCAGTTGGCCGATTCCGAGTTTGCTGAGAACCACGGCAGCTTCTTCGTAGTCACGTTCATCCGGCTCGAAGCCCAGGGCAACATTCGCGTCGACGGTATCCAGTCCTTGGTCCTGCAAACGATATGCCTTCAATTTGTTGACAAGACCGATTCCCCTGCCCTCGTGCCCTCGCAGATACACAGCGGTTCCCCCGCACTCGGAGATACGCTCAAGACCCTCGTGCAGCTGTGGGCCGCAGTCGCATCTGTACGATCCGAAGATGTCACCCGTTGCGCATTCAGAATGCAGCCTGACTAGGGGGAATGGATTACTCACATCAACGGGTTGGCCGTCTTCGCGGACTGCGGTGAAGCTCAGTAACTCATGATCGTTGGGGAATAGCCAGCCTCGCACGGAAAACAACCCGAAGGGGGTGGGTATGATTACCGCTTCCGTCGATTCGACGAGGTCATTGTTCTGGATCGACAGTCTGTTCATCGCGCTCGCACACCCTCGGAGCCCAACTCCGTCTTGTCCTCCTTGGCCTCAACCCATTGGATCAGGTCATCTATGGAGATCATTGGGAGGCTATGCCTGTTCGCGAATTCGCGGAGGGCATTGAATCTCATCATCGTCCCATCGTCATGATTGACTTCGGCGATGTAGCCGACTGCCTCGACCCCCGCCCACTTGGACAGCTCTACCGCGGCTTCCGTGTGGCCTGGTCGCTTTCGGACTCCGCCAGCCACCGCTCGCAAAGGAAGGACATGGCCGGGCCGTGTCAGCGAATCCGCCTCAGGTGACGGCACCGCGAGAACGTTGAGCGTCTTTGCTCTGTCGTGACCGCTGATACCGGTAGTCACGCCGTGCGCCGAATCGCAAGTGACGGTGTAGGCAGTTGCCTTCGGGTCCTCATTGTGTTCGACCATGGGAGGCAGACCGAGCTCGTCCGCACGCTCAGCGCTCATGGGAGCACACACCACGCCTGAGGAGTATCGGATCATGAATCCCAGCGTTTCGGGCGTGGCCAAAGCGGCGGCGCCAATCAGGTCACCCTCGTTTTCGCGGTCCTCGTCGTCGACGACCACTGCAAGACCACCACGGGCAATGGCTTGGATTGCGTCCTCTACCGAATCAAGTTCTGATGCTTGACCTGCGGCGTCGTTGACTTTGTCACCATTGGCCGAAACCGTTTGCGGCGACAGATGGCCTATCCTGCCGAATTCACGGGACCGCGCGAGGTACTTGGCTACCGGGTCGGTCTCGAGGTTGACGCTGTCTCCGATCTGAGCATCCCCCAATGTCGTTACTGCAAGCGTGGTGGGGATGGCCCCAACCTCGAACCAGTGGGTTTCGACACTGGGGTCGCTGGTATTGGTGACGGTCAGGGAAACACCATCGACGGCGATGGAACCTTTCTCGGCTACCTGGGGTGCCAGATTTTCCGGGAAAGATACTCGAATCGTGATCCATTCATCGTTATGCCGAGTCATGTCCTCGATACGACCGATGCCATCAACATGTCCCTGAACGATATGCCCATCGAACCGCCCTACTAAAGGTACGCAACGTTCGAGATTCACCTGTTCCCCTGGTTTCAATTCGCCCAAATTGCTGCGCACCAAAGTCTCCCCGATAACGTCGGCCGTGAACACATCGTCTCCACTACCGCCTTTCGTGGCCGTCAGGCAAACTCCATTGACGGCGAGCGATCCTCCTTCGGGAATTTCACCGGCGAAACGTCCCGCTCGAACCGACAAGCGAGCAGATCGGTCCCGACGATCAAAACTCTCTACGACACCTTTGGATTCGACTATTCCAGTAAACAATACAACCTCCATAATGATGATCTAATAATCAGAATTTATAGTGTGTGACAATATCTTCGCCGAGCAATCCGATTCCCTGGTTTGTTCCATCCAGTTCGGAGCCCGCCGCGTCAATGAACAGCGGAATTGCATCTTCCAGCGTGTTCACCATGATCCCGCCCGTGGCCGAAATGCCTTGTCCTGCCAATTTCGGGGCGGAATACCAATAAATTTCATCGACAATTCCCTCGGAAATAAATGATGAAATGACTTTGGGGCCTCCCTCGAGCAAAACGTGGCGGATTCCCCGTTCTGCCAAGGTCTCCAATGCTTGGGTTGGCGACCGCGTCTTCAGCTGAAGTGTCCCCGGCTGTTTGCCGAGTATGGAGGTATCCGGAATCGGAGTCTGACCCAGGACCACCCGAAGGGGCTGACGCTCAGCGAGCGAGTGGTCGGGAAGCCGGGCGGTCAGCTGCGGATCATCGGCCAGCGCCGTTCCGGTTCCGATCACAATGGCATCGACCCGCTGACGCAACTGATGACCGTGCGCCCTGGCCGCCTCCCCCGTGATCCATTTGCTCGTGCCATCCGCCGCGGCAACACAACCATCTATGGTGCTGGCGATTTTCGCGGTGACGAATGGACGACCCTCTTCAACCGCGTTCCACCATCGAGCATTGAGCTCATGGGCCTCTTGGGCGAGACATCCTCCGCGAACCCGAATTCCGGCTGCCTCAAGAGCTGCTCCGCCACCTGCAGCATTCGACGTCGTATCCGATTCTGCGTAAGTCACGGAGCGAATTCCCGAGTTGAGGATTGCATCGGAGCATGGTCCGGTCTTTCCCGTATGGTTGCACGGCTCCAAGGTCACAAACAGATGCGCCCCCCGCATATTCAGGCCGGATTCGTGGGCTCGAGCAAGGAGAGACGCTTCGGCATGAGCAGTTCCGCTTCCCCTGTGATGATCGACCTCAATCACGGCTCCGTCGCCGCCGACGAGAGACGCCCCTACCAGCGGATTGGCCCCGCGTGGCCCCCTTGACGCGGCGGCCAAGGCGGCTCGCATTGCTCGCTCGTCTTCCTGTACAAATCCGTTTTTCATTGAGTCATTGTTCCCTCCGTGTGATACGTAATTGCAAAGCGGGTCAGATTTCTCTTTTCAACCTGGCCTAGAGACAACTGCTGACTGCACTCCGTCTCTCGCGCGGATGTCACTGTTTGAATTATTCATTTCGAATTTTTTCTCCGCACGAAACACGATGGCCATAATTTAAGTGGCGTGCACCACACCATCATGTCGGAAACTTTTTATTCAGAATGAGTCTGCCCGGATCTTGAATCTCTCTTGCTGTATTACGTGCAATTTTTGATTTTTCCCGGCATCAGAAGATCATCCGCGACCGCCCCAGCCAGTCAACCTATTCTGAAATTCACTCGGACTCCGGATTCTCGCCGACGGAAGAATCGGACGATATGGGACAGATATTTCCTATAAGAAAGTCGGTTTCACGAGGTAAAACTACTCCCGTGAGAACTGAGCGCAGTATCGCGTGATCACCACGGGAGATTTTCAAATGCCATGTCTACGTGTGGTGCAACGTCGTGATTCAGTTGATTCTTTCCCGGGGATGCTGGTGGCCATGGACCCTTGTTTCTCGGACGACGGCAGATCCCTCCGGTCAGGGCACATATCCGGACCGGGGGAGGTATACCCCGATGACCGTGGTACAGGAACCGAGCGTGTCCCAGACGTCCCAAGCTGCGCGGCAAGCCCGATCCATCCCGCGGGTCATGACGCTTCCTGGCTCGCGGCCCGTGACCGTGTTGAGGCTCCACGCAGCTTCAGCGAACCGATGAATCCGAGGACGAGGAACACGGTGGCCACGATCAGAGCCCACCGGACCGCGTCGGCGAATCCCGAGGTTAGGGCGTCTACCATAGGCTGGGCGTTCGGACCGAGGTGCCCGGTCTCGGCCTGCTGCCGTAGTTGCGGTATCGTTCCGCCGGCGGATTGGCGCGTGGTCTCCGCAAGTTGTGTCGCACGGTCGTGGCCCAGTCCTGTGCCGTCCAACGAGGCCGGCATCGTGAGGCTCAGGGACACGGACAGTGCCGCACCGGCGAAGGCAGTGCCGAGGGCAGAGCCGATCTGGCGCACCGTGGACTGCGTGGCGGAGGCTTGGCCCGAAACCTCCACGGGTATATCCCGCAGCACGGTTCCGGTCAGTTGCGCCGAAGCGAGACCGAGACCCAGACCGTAGACCACCAGGGGAATCGCCACGATCCACCCCGACGTCGACGGGCCGAGCAACAGCGCGAGGACCAGCACGCCCAGCACCTCCAGTCCCAGGCCGATCAGCACGGTGCCTTCAGCACCGAATCGCGCGGCGAGGTGGCGCGCGGAGGCCCCCGAGAAGAAGGCGCCCACGGCCATTGCCGCAAGGATCAGCCCCGAACCCATGAGACTCAGTCCGAGAGCGTTGGTCAGGTACAGCGGGAGCACGAAGATGATGGCGAACTCGCCCACGGCAACCATGGCCGCTGTGAGGTTTCCCCACGAAAACGTGGAGACCGTGAACAAATCGAGGTTGAGCAGCGCCGAGCGCTGGACCTTGTCACGGTGACGTTCCCACACCCCGAATAAGACGATCGCGACGAGGCCGATCAGCAAGGTCACGGGCACGATCGAGATCGCCGCGGTCTGCGGCCAGACCCACCCGCCGATCGAGAAATCGGTTTGAGGAGTCCACCAACCAAGGTTCGGTCCCTCGATGACCGCGAAAACGAGAGCCCCGAATCCGATGGCGCTGAGCAGGGCGCCGTCGACGTCGGCCCCCTTGCGTCGCTCCGCGTTGCGCGTGTTGGGCACCGTGATGATCGCGGCCGCAGCAATCACGAGCCCGAGCGGAATGTTGATGAGGAAGATCCAGGGCCACGAGGCCCATTGCGTCAACGCGCCGCCGGCAAGGGGACCGACGGCGGCGGCCCCGGACATCACCGCTCCCCACACGCCGAATGCGGGTGCCCGGTACTTGCCTCGGAACACCGCGTTCACGGTGGACAGCGACGACGGCATGATGAATGCCGCCCCCACGGCTTGGATAGCCCGGGCCGCGATGAGTGGTCCAGCGGAGACCGCAAGGGAGGCGTAGAGACTGCCGGCGACAAAGACCAACAGCCCAGCGATGAACATCACCTTGCGTCCCCAACGATCCGCTAGCTTACCCGTGGAGAGCAGCAGGGCCGCGAGAAGGACCGCGTAGAGGCTGTTGACCCACTGGGCTTCCGTGAGGTCCAGGTCCAGGTCGGAGATGATCGCTGGCAGGGCAACCCCGACGATCGTGCCGTCCAGGACGATCACTCCCAGCCCGACGGCGAGGACAGCGAGCGCCAACCAGTCCTTGGAGGACGGCTTGGGCACGTCGTCGGTTTCCGGATTCGAAACGGCAACCGGGCTCATGACTAGGCCTGCACGGATTTCGATGAGTCTTTCTGATCACGGATGACGGCTCGTCGCAGAGCGACGAACAGAACGATCATGCCCGCGGTGATCAGCATATGTCCCAGCCCGGCGATGCCGGAGATCATGGCGTTGGATTCCTGCCCGAGAACGGTGAGCATTCCGTGCCACACCATGGTGCCGGAGGTGACGATAACGCCGGCGTTATACAGCCAGAAGAACCAGGTGAACAATTTGGGGCTGCGGGAAAATCCGAATACCTTTTCCAAGGCCAGCGCCACGAGGAGCACGATGAATCCCAGTGTAAGAACGTGAGTGTGGACGAGACTCAGCTGAGTGAACCCACCTTCCGGGAAATCATGGGATTTGGTGAATTCCCGGTAGAAGAGCCCAGAGAGGACCCCCACCACCATGTAGATGAATGCGGCGTTGAATAGCTTTTTCATAATGCTCCTATGGGCATTGTGTCGGCAAGTGAAGTGGCTCGGTATTGAATCCGAAAACTAGGTTTTTCAATTTCACCAAGTCAGCGCCTAATCGACATCGCCGGAAAGATTGAGTTCGAATCAACCATTCGGATGATGCACTCGCTTCGTCCGACCCATTAGGAACTCGATCGACCTCGTGGTCTGCAGGTTCGCGGGTTCTTCTCCGACCAACCCGCCGGGCGTCATGCGTGCATGAGCGTCTCCACAGGGTCCGTCTTCCCGGCTTTCCACGCGGGGTAGGCGCCCGCGAGCAGCCCCACGGCCAGACCCGCGACGACGCCGCCGAGCACCGTGTCCATCCGGAGGATGGGTCGCCAGTGGTTCACGAGGCTGATGGACGCGACCGCGTCCAGGGCAAGGGCCGTGCCGAGGATCGTACCGACGGCGCTCGTGAGCACGGCTTCGGCGGAGAACTGTGCCGCGATGCCCAGGGGTCGCGCCCCCACGGCGAGCCTCAGCCCGATCTCCCGCCGTCGCTCCAGGACGGCGACCAGGAAGGTGTTCATGATACCGATGGTCCCGATCAGCAGGGTCACACCGGAAAGAATCATCAGCAGAGAGCGTTGCTGCTGGTCAACGGCTTGTCGCAGAGTTTCGGGTTCGGGTGGAACGCTAGCGGAGAACAGTCCCGGCTTGCGCGGACTCAGCGCCGTCGGTGCCTCCCGCCCCACTTGGCTCGCCGCACCGGGCGACGTTGCCACGATGATCTTGGTGGCTCCGCCCTCATGACCCTCAAGGGCGATCCCCAACGGCGTGTAGACGGCCCCGTGGTCCTCGGACAAGGAAGGATTTTCCGAGGCCACGCCGATTACGGTCAGCGGTGTGGCCCCAACGTACAAGGTGAGCCCCGGAGTCCACGGGGTTCCGAGCGAGTTCAGGAGGGAACGACCAACGACGGCGACCCGGTCCCTCCGGGCGACGTGGCCCTCGTCGAAGCCTCGGCCTTCCTCGATTTTCTGCCCCTGGGCTTCAAAGACTGTCGGGGTCGCGGAGAAGACCTCGGTTTGAACCCGTCCGTCGAACTGATTGTCCTGCTTCGGGACAGTCGTGATGGTCTCCATGCCTTCCGTGGCGGGCCGGACGACGGCGGTCACGTTGACCCCGTTGAGCCGGCTCAAGGAGGCGTACTCCGGCCCCGCCGCCAGCTCCACGGCTTGCTCTCGCGACAGCGGCGTCTTGCTCGTCTGGGTCAGAACGACGTGCTGGGCCTTGAAGACATCGAATGCGTCGGAGATCTGGCCCGCGATGGTCGAGGTGATGCCCGAGGTCAGGACCAGCGTCGCGACGCCGAGCATGACCCCCAAGGTGGTCAGCATGTTTCTTCTGAATCGCAATGACACCGCTTCCGCGGCCTCTTTGAGGCTCGTGAGCAGCCATCTAGACTTTGCGGGGATCGCCGCTTCCTCCGGCGCAGCCCCTCGCCTTTGCACCGGAACCATCTCAAGGACCCGCATCGAGTCCTGATCGGGTGCCGGCGTCGAGCCGATCGCAACGGCCTGATTGGGTTCCCGAGTCGGCGACGTCGTCTCGACCAGCCGACCGTCCTCGAGGGAGAGCACACGGTCGCATTGGGAGGCGACCCACGGATCGTGGGTCACGATCACGGTGGTCTGATGACTTCCGGTCTGTTCGCGGAGGATCTTCAGGACTTCGGCGGAACGGCGCGAATCGAGGGACCCGGTGGGTTCGTCGCAGAGCAGCAATTTCGGGCGGGTGACCAATGCGCGTGCGATCGCGACCCGCTGCTTCTCGCCTCCGGAGAGCACCGCGGGCCGAGCATCGCGGCGATGCGCCATACCCAGCTCGGCGAGCATCCGCTGCGCCGCGGCCCTGCGCTGCCCTTTCCCCACCCCCATGTATTTGAGCGGCAATTCGACGTTGGCTAGCGCGGACTTGTGATCGATCAAATGGAATGACTGGAACACCAGCGCGATCTTTTCCAGACGAGTTCCCGCGCGGTCCCGAGGACCCGTGCCGGTGACCTCCACTCCGTCGAGAACGTATGTCCCCTCTGTCGGAGGCGCGAGAAGGCCGAGGATGTTGAGCAACGTCGACTTGCCGGAACCGGAGGGCCCCACGATCGCGACCATGTCCCCGAATTCGAGCCGGATGTCCACGTTCTCGAGCACGGACGTCCGGGCCTCCCCGTCGCCGAAGACCTGCGTGATCCCTGTGGCCTCGACGCAGGGGCGGGCGTCCGCATTCGGTCTGACCTTCGGAACGACGCCGGCCTCGGCGCTCACCCTTCCCCACCTCGATCGGTGCCGATGCGAATCGTGGTCCCCTCAGAGAGCTCCCCGCTCAGGGGCTCGACCGCGTTCTTCCCGTCGGTGGAGAACAGCACTCGGACCGGCACATCGTGCGTGTCCTGGCCGTCCACCACGGTCACCCGGGTCTCATTGTCTTTGGTCCACAGCCCCGAGCTGGGGACCACGAGTTGCCGAGGCCGCGATTCGTCAAGGATCAGGTGCCCGGTGACCGTCCCGTGGACCTTGTCGATGTCCGGGCCGACGTCGACGAGGATGGCTCGGTCCACGGATCCCTCATCGGCTTTACTTCCTGCCGCCTCCTGGGCCACAGGCTGGGGAGCGCCTTGCGCTCCGGCGCCCTCACCGGAACTCGATGTGGGCCTCTGCCCCGCGTTCGGCGCCACACCGGTGCGGCCTTCCTGGCCCGAGTGCCTCGAGCCAGTGTTCTCCACGACCTCCGTGATGGCGTACTCCGTGGTCCCCAGCGATGGCACCGTGACTCGTTTTCCGACCCCGGCTTCCGGGGTCAGCTGGCCGCCGACTCCTGTGCACCGCAGGCGCGCGCCCTCGGCGGACAAGGTTGCGATGGGTCCTCGGGATACGGGCCCGGTCGATCTAGGTTCGTCGATGACTTTTCCGGGGCGTTCGAGATACTGGAATGATGTGGCCGGAATGGCGTCCTTCTTGTCGATGGGCTCGTAGCCGAATTGTTTGTACAGGCGGGCCAGGGCGTCGTAGGTCGCCGCATTGATCAGGTCACGGGCTTCGCCCGAGCGTTTTCCTTGGAGCCCCAAGGCGGAGAGGCTCTCATTGAACTGGTGGGCGTCGGGGCCGCGGTCTCCGTCACGAAGGTCTCTGTACAGGGAGAATCGGCCGATCATCGCGAACAGCGGTTTGCCGTTGACCTCGGCGAGCAACGATCCCTGGTCGATCTCTTCGTGCGGCGCGACCGCGATCTTCGTGTACTGTCCTCCTTCCTCCGAGGGCGGGGCCTGCACCGTGAACGTGGAGCCGTAGCTAGACGTGCATGTCACGGGCACGGTCTTGCGCAATTGGTCCCGCGTGATTGTTGCGGTCAGCGTGGAGGGCGGAGGAGCTTCCGCGTCGGCCGCTTTCTGCGCCGAGGTAGTGAAGGACGACGCCGCGATCCAGGTGACCACGACCACGGCCACAAGGATCGCGGAGAACAGAGCGAGACCCTTTCTTTTCATGATCTCCTCCGGACTCACTGCCCCAGGATCGCGAGGACGTTAGACTCAGCGGCCCTTTTCGCGTCGCTGACCTTGGTGATCAGCCCCTGCTTTTCCTTGAGGAACGTGGTCAGGTACGCGTTGAGCTGCTTCCGGAGTTGGTTCTCGAAGTCGACCTTTTCCCGACACTTCGCATCAGCCACGGCGATATCGATACCGGGGTTCTTTATTTTCGCGTGAATAATGTCCGGAGTCTCGAATTCGAGGTTCTCATCGTTTTTCATGCATTCGGACCACTTCTTTTCGAGGCCTCGAGTCTCCTCCGAGTCCATAGCCGCATTGACGTAAGGGAGCGGCAGGTTCCCTGCGGCGCCTTCGAAGACAACACCAGATTCCGCGGAACCGAAAACTTTTTCATAAGCGAAAGCCAGGCAACCATCCTTGGAGATGCCACCAGGCACCCCCTCCACACTCACCGAACCGTTCTCGGGGTCCCCGATAAATACGGAGATCGCCTTCTTTTCCATGTCTGAAGGTAGAGATTCAGGATCTTCCAGCCCGGCGTCAGTCACATATCCCTGAACCCGAGCATCTTCGACGTTGAGTTCCGACGGGCTCGCCAAACTACGCACCGACGGGGTCTTATGTGATCGGGCGACCCACCGCGCCCCATGGTTACTGACACACTGTCCGATTTCTTTCTCGACCGCGTCATGCATCGCCGGGGTCTGACGGAAGAGTTCATCCACTTTTTCGATGGCCTGGGGATCGGGCGACGTCGCGGCAGCGAGGCTTTCGATGGCGAGACTCTCGGAAGACTCGCTCGCATTAGGCTCGCTCTTCGCCCCGCCCTCGGCGGCCCCGCACCCCACAAGGAAAAACACCAGAACAGAGAAAAAAGTAATCTTTTTCATTATTCTCTTTCAGCCCGGCGACGGCGACCGTCAGGCCGCCATCGCCAAAAACTAATACGTCAGACTTGTTTCACGAAATCTGCCATGTCATTAAATCTGATGCTTTTCAAATTGTCCTCATACCAGCCGGGCGGCAGGGTTTGGCCAATAAACTGACGACCCCGACGCCACTCACCAATACCTTCGGAAGCCCTAACGTTCGCGTTGGTCCACGAACTCGCGCGATCGTGAAGGGCTCGACTCAGGTCCGTATACCCGTTGTAACCGTTAATGACCTGCGACGAACCGCCACGGCGAGCATGCTCATAGACGCACACATTGGAGGTGGGGCATCCAAGTACGGTAGCGGAAGCGGGTGGTGCCCCGATCACCAGACTCGATGCCAGACCACAAGGTACTAGCGAGCCAGCCAGAAGTTTCATCGATATTAACGATTTCATGTTTCCCCGTTACGGATGAATCACTAATAATGGCAAGAAGTATCTTAAGTGACTTGGGGCACCCGGGCAAGGGATTCGGCACGAAAAGTCTAGAAATTTTAAGTATAGATATAAAATCTATACTTATTCCCCGTGGCCTGCGGAAATGTCGTCATTTCCGTACATCACCCCCCTGGTTCACCCGCTAGCCAGATGCCCCCGGAGGGTCGCGGCGTCGTAGTCCGTGCGGAAGCGGCCACGTTTCTGGAGTTCCGGAATCACCTGGTCCACGAAGTCCTCGATGCCGCCCGGCAGGGTCGGGGGCATCAGGTTGAAGCCGTCCGCTCCCCCGTGGTCCAGCCAGTGCTCGATCTGATCGGCAAGGGTCTCCGGGGTCCCGACCATGGTGCAGTGTCCGCCACCGGCCGCGAGCCGCCCCAGGAGCTCGCGCACCGTGGGGCGCTCGGCTTCGATGATGCGCAGAATCGTCGCGTACCGCCCTTTGGGTCCGGTGAACTGCTCGAGCGGTTCGAGCTCCGGGACGGGCGCATCGAGCTCCCAGTCGCTGCAGTCGCGCTGCACGAATTTTCCCAGCTGGCGCAGGGAGGCCTCGACGGGCAGGAGCTCGTCCAGCTCCCTTCGCTTCCGTTCGGCTTCCTCGACGGTCGAGCCCACGTAGGTCACGAGCCCAGGCATCACGACGACGTCGTCCGGGTTCCGTCCCGCGGCCGCGGCCCGACGCCGAATGTCGGTGCGGTATTTCTCGCCCTGTTCGAGGTCGTAGGCGACGGAGTAGATGCCTTCCGCGCGACGCGATGCGAGGCTTCGTCCCGGTTCGGAGGCGCCGGCCTGGAACAGCACGGGCCGACCCTGCGGCGGTTCGGGTACGTTGAGCGGGCCAGCGACCGAGAAATGCTCGCCCTCGTGGTCCACCCCGTGGATCATGGTCGAGTCGGCGTAGCGCCCCTCGCGATCGGCCAGAATCGAGGCGCGGGGCCACGAATCCCAGAGCGCCTGGACGGCGTCGACGAACTCTTCAGCCCGGCGATAGCGTTCGTCGTGCCCCGGCAGGGTTGTACCACCGTGGTTGCGGGCCTCGGCATCAAACATGGACGTCACGACATTCCAGCCGATCCTCCCGCCGCTGATGTGGTCGAGGCTCGCCAGAATCCGGGCCGCATGGAAAGGAGTCCAGAATGAGCTGGACACCGTGCTGACCAGGCCGATCTTCGATGTCGCCCGCGCCATGGCGGCCAGGCACGTGAGTGGTTCCAGGAACCACGCCGGAGAGTCCTCGAGGTTGCCGGGGCTCAGCGACTGGCCATCGGCGAAGAACACGGCGTCGAGTTTGCCGCGTTCGGCAGTGCGGGCGAGCTCCTCGTAATAGTCGATCTCGCCGAGCCTCTCGACCGAGGAGCCCGGGGCCCTCCAGGCCGCATTGTGGTGCCCGCAGCCGTAGATGAACAGGTTGATGTGTGCGTGCTTCTTTCCAGCGTTCATCCTTTAACCAGCCCTCCGTCGACGATCAGGTTCTGCCCGGTCACCGCGCGGGCCCACGGGGAAGCGAAGAAGAGAATCGCGTCGGCCATTTCGTCCGGGGTGGTCACGGAACGCAGTGGCGTTCCCGCAGCGATCATGTCGAAGACCTCATCCGGAGTTGCGGAGCTCGCATCCGTTTCCCTCAACAGACCACCGGAGACCATATTGACCGTAATTCCTTCCGGGCCGAGATCCTGCGAGAACGTGCGCGTCAAGGAGAGCAGGGCGGCCTTGGCCGCCGTGTAGTCGTGGTACGGGACCACGGGGTTCTGAAACAGGTTCGTGCCGATGTTCACGACGCGCCCGAAGCCCCGTTCGGCCATACCGGGTCGGAGCGCCTGGATCATCGCGAGCGGCCCGTGGAGCGACCCGTCGATCTGTTTCTGGAATTCCTCGGCGGTGATGTCGGCGGCTTTCGACCGGGCCTCGCCGTTGAAGCTGAAGTCCACCAGGGCGTTGTTGACCAGCGTGGTCGGTGCGGTGCCGAAGAATCCGGAGGCTGACGTCGCGAACTCTCGAATGCTCTCCCCGTCCCGAACGTCAAGGGCCGCGCAACGGGCTCGGTCCGGGAATTCGTCGACGATGCGGGCGGCGTCGTCCTTGCTCTGGTGGTACCCAATGACCACCTTTGCCCCTTCGCCGAGGAAAGCGCGGCTGATGCTCTCTCCAAGGCCCCTCGCGCCGCCGGTCACCACCACGATCTGCTCGTCGATGGGCAGAACGCTCGATACGGTGGTGGGATTTTCGGTCATGGTCTTTGCCTCTCCATCGAGGCGAAGGCACCCGAAAGAGCGATTCCCGCAACCGCTGTTGCGGCACGCGGATGTAAGTGCGCTCTGCGGACATTCCCTTCGCCAGTACTAGCTGAATCAGGTTCTACGGGTTTCATCTCAGCCTCCCTTCGGAGGCACCCCGTGTCGCGCGTCTCATGTTAGCACCGCTACTCGAACAGGCCCTGCCCAACCATCTCGTCTCCGTCACGAATGCCCGCGGGCACGGCGAAGAGCGCCGATGCCTGGTGCTGGAGATACTCCGTCAGGGCATCCTGCTCCGTCATTTTCTTGAGAGTCGGGTAGAAACCTTTCCGGGGATCTCGCACGTAGGCGATGAAGAACAGACCCGCATCCAGACGCCCGAGGGAATCGTTGCCGTCCGTATAGTTGTAGCTGCGTCGAAGCATCCGATGACCCCCGTTGTTCTCAGGGGCGACGACGGCCACGTGCGAGTCCGTGGGAATCACGGGTTCCCCGTGGTCATCCTGAGCCGTGAAGTCCAGTGCTTCGAACTCGTCCGACGCCCGAGGCGAGGCGATCGACAGTGGCGCACCGTACTGCTTGTCCCGGCCGATCACCTCCTGCTGTTCGGAGAGCCGTACTCGATCCCAGATTTCGAGGTACATGTGAATCTTTCGTGCCACGAAATACGTTCCACCGTTCATCCACTGTGCGTTGGGATCATCCTCGGGCTGAACCCAAACGTTGTCGCCGAAGAGGTCATCGCCGTCTTCCGCTTTGAGGTTGGCCGTACCATCCTTGAATCCGAAGAGATTACGGGGTGTCTGCTGTCCCCTCGACGTCGAGGAACTGCGTCCGTAACCGATCTGACTCCACTTGAGCGTCGCCGAGCCGAAGGCGATGCGGGTCAGGTTTCTGATCGCGTGGACGCAGGTCTGAGCGTCATTGGAGCACGTCTGGATCAGGATGTCCCCGTCGCTGGATCCTGCCCGCAGGGCTTCGTTCGCAAATTTCGGAACCCCATCGCTCAGGATCTTGGGCATCTTGTCCTTGAGTCCAAAACGATCATTTCCGTGCTCATCGACGAAGAGCGAACGTCCGAAACCGAAGGTGATGGTCAGTCCGCTCGGCGAGTATCCCCAGGCTTCTCCGGTGTCCTCGGGCGGCATGTGGTGATTGCCCTCAGGAGCGCCGCCAACGAGTTCCCCCGCGCACATATGCTCTGCGGCGACCGTCCACTCGGAAAGCAGTTCTTTGAGTCCTCCGACATCCTGAACAGTCACATTAAAGGCGGCGGTATACATATTGTTTTGCGTGGGAGTCAGAATTCCCTGTTGTTTTTCCCCGCGAAAGGGGTACCTGAGTTCAGCCGGAGTGGCTGCTGCGGCTTCATCGCTACCCATGCGGTGACCGATTGCTCCACCGCCGAAGCCCGCAATGCCCAACAGGCCGGCCGCTCCCGCGGCCCCCACGAGCCGACGACGCGAGAAACCGAGGGTTTTCCCTTGAGTTGCTGCCGCCTCGTCGCCGGCCATGGCATCCGTAGGGTGTGTCTCTGCCCAGTGCGAGTTTTTGGCAGACGACGACGCAGCACGCGGTTCATCACCGAATGATGTGTGAGGTGACATTGATTCTTCCGTGGACTAGTGAAGGATCGTTCCCGCGATCTTGGACAGCGGCTCACCGAGAGCGTTGACCGCGTCGGAGAACTTTCGTTGGAGGTCGGTGTAATCCGAGTCTTTGGGCGCTTCCCCGGCGTCCTTCTGAACGGCAGCGATCTGGGAGTAGTCCTTGAACAGGGTGTTTCCGCCCTCGTCCTTACCGGTCGATTGTTCGTTGATCAGTGACTTCACCGATTCGAATTTTGACTCGATCTTCTCTGCCAGCTTGGGGTCTTTGTCTTTCACCAAATCAGCGACATTCCCATAGGCAACCTCAGCTCCTTCGACGTTGGCCTTGAAGTCATAGGTATCCGTGTGCGAGAAAGTCTCTTCTTCACCCACGATCTTGGACGTGGCAACTTCTTCCAGGAGCGAGGAAGCGCCGGTTGCGACGTCGGACAATTCGAGTTTGAACTTGCCCTTGGCGCCGTCGATCTTGCCGTAGACCAGGTCGTAGAGCTTCTGGGTGTTTTCGTTCAGCTCGTCCGCGGCTCGTTTCCGGTCTTCGTCCGTGTCGAACTTGTACCCGGCGGAATCATCTGTGAACAGGTCCGCCTCAATCCGGTGCCAGCCGGTCCAGCCCTTGAGTACCTCCGGGTCCGTGGGTTTCTTGTGCGCATCCGCCGAGAGGTCCTGGACTCGGGCGTCCAACGCAACGTCGAGGTCCCCTCCTTCCTTGATGCCGAAGGATTCGGCGGTCGGCTCGATGCGCTCGTAATGCTGACGAGCCAACGGGTACAGCGTCTTCGCCTTTTGGTCATCGCCTGCGATGTAGGCCTTCGTGAACTCTTGGGTCGCACTCACCAGCTGACCCGTCTGGTCTTTGACGTACGAGGTGTAGTTCGAGATCGCGTGGTCCTCGGCGGCCTGGACATCTTTTGCTACTTCCACGTTCTCGCCTGGGATAACGTCGAGTTGGGCGAGTCCCACGAAGTTGCCGACCATATTCGGCTTGCACCCGGTGTAATACGTTCCTTCCTTGAGCGCCGTTGTCATGTGTGCCGTGGTGCCCGGCCCGATGTTTTCCTTCTCGGAAACGATCTGCAGTTTGTTCTCGGTCAGAACCTCGAATTCATTCGGCGTGGTCCCGTTGTTGGCGATCTCGAAGGCGACTTTGCCGGCCGGGATCTTGGCCGGATCGGTCGTGCACGTGTCGTTGGCGATGTTGGCTTTGACGGTCTGAACGGTTCCCCCGTTTGTGGACTCGTTGGATGAAGCCGACGAATTTGCGGGATTGTCAGTGCATGCCGACAGAGAGATGACCATAGCTATAGCGGCCGGAACAGCAAGAAGGTACCTTGTGTTTTTCATGTTTTCCTCTCGGGTTCGGTGATGGCGCGGACTACGGCGTCCGGCTCGGGGAAGGGATTGAGGGGTCAGTGCGCCTGAACATGCGGTGCGGCCCGCGTTGCGGCGCGCTTGCCAGAGGAGACTTGGCGCGTGAAGAGAAAGACTGTGGGAACCAAGTAGACGACCCATGCGAGGACTTGCAACACCGTCGGCTGGAGATTGACCTGGAAAACAGCCTGTCCGAGCGTGTAGGTCCAGAAGAGGGGCGATGTGATCGCAGGCAAGCGATTGCTAAGGTCCCAAGCGTGGCTCATGATCCCGGGCAGCACGCCTGCTTCTTGCAGGTCGCCGATTCCGTAAGCGCAGATCCCGGCCGTCACCACTATCAGGAAATAACCGGTCGCGGAGAAGAAGAGGCGCATATTGATCCGACGAGCACCTCGGTAGACGATCCACCCGAGGGCAACCGAAAGTACCAGGCCTGTCAGCACGCCCGTGGTGGTCGCCAGGACGTTGGTTTGGATGGAAGATCGAACCGTTGCCCAGATGAAAAGCGCGGTTTCCACGCCTTCTCGGCCGACCGCCAGCACGGCAAGCCACACCATGCCCCACCCGCCTGAGCCACCCACCAAGGAGCGCTCCACCGAAGATTCAAGATCGTGCTTGAGCTGGCGGGAGTGACGGCCCATCCAGAAGATCATCCAGGTCACGAGGGCAACAGCAACCAGGGAAAGTGTCCCGCCGATGATCTCTTGAACCTGGAACGAAAGTGTCTTAGGCCCCCATGTGAGCAGTGCGCCGATGCCGAGAGGCAACAGAACCGCCACGCCGACGCCCAGCCACATCTTGGGCAGGACATCGCGGCGTCTGGTCTTGATCAGATACGCAACAAGGATCCCAATGATGAGGGAAGCCTCGAACCCCTCCCGGAGAGCGATCAACAAATTGGCAACGAACACACAGCCTCCCAAGACGATCAGCCGCTGGAGGCCCTGTCATGGGCTCGGCGGCTGGGCTCAAGAGAAGTATAACCTCACCACAAACCACGTTAATGCTTTACCGATGATCAAGTAAGCCTTGTTTTCCTCTATGGCTTCCCTGACCTATTCCGCGTCAGGCCCTGATCCATACGTTCGAGCGCGAGCGCCACCCGAGCGTGATTCCACGAAGTCCCATGAAGCCCATCGCATACGCGATCCAGACCCAGACGAAGCCCCTGGGATCGACGTCGCCTCCGCGGTCCGCGCTGAAAGCAAATACTCCCCAGAGCATCGGTGCGTAAATCACCAACGAAATGAATGAGGCGAGGGCCAAATATTTCACGTCCTCGGCGCCGATGAGCACGCCGTCGAGAATGAAAACATAGGACGCCAATGGCTGTCCGATCGCAACCACGATCATTGCGGCACCGAAGAGCTGCTGAACGTGCGGGT
Source organism: Kocuria sp. TGY1127_2 (assembly GCF_013394385.1). Lineage (NCBI taxonomy): Bacteria > Bacillati > Actinomycetota > Actinomycetes > Micrococcales > Micrococcaceae > Kocuria > Kocuria sp. TGY1127_2. Next base: position 185,548 of record NZ_AP022834.1, on the reverse strand, counting down.
CGGGGGTGAAGGCCCAGCCGAATCCGTATCCGATGATGGGACAGATCAGGCCGGTGATCACGCCGAAGCCCACGGACCATCGGATCAGGCGGTTCATGAGCCTTCTGACGTGCTCCTTCTCGGAGGGCAGACTCAGGTTCCGACTGCCCATCTCCTTTCCGAGTAAGGCTTGGGCCGCGATAGCGAGCGCGTCGAGCCCAAACGCCATGAACCCGAAGAGGGACATCGTCAGCTGATAGGCCGCCAAGTTGACCGGCCCCTGGTGAGTGACGACCAAAACGGTGAGGAGCATCGCGGCTCGCATCGACGCGGTGCGCAGCATCAGCCATGAACCGACGGAAAGTATCGCACCTACCCGGCTCGGCGACGTCGTCCAGCAGACATCATGGTCTCGGGAGCCTCCGACGATCATGACGAGGTAGACGGCGGCCATGCCCCATTGAACGAGTGAAGTGCCCATGGCGGAGCCTGCGACTCCGAGATGCAACGGGAAGACCAGGATCATATTGAGGATTACGTTGACCGCTGCACCGGTTGCCGCAACGTACAGCGGCGTCTTGGTGTCCTGGAGTCCTCGCAGAATCCCGAGGGCCGCGAGGACGATGAGCATACCCGGCAAACCCGGCATGGACCAGCGCATGTAGGCGACGGCGTGTTCGAGGGTTTCCTTCTGGGCACCCATCATGCCCAGAACGGCGGGGGCAAGAATCCAACCGGCGATGGCCAAGACAAGACCCAAACCGAATGCGACCCATAGGCCATCGCGCCCTTTCTCGTACGCCGCCTTGAGGTTCCTAGCGCCGAAGAATTTGGCAACGGCCGGGGTGGTCGAGTACGAGAGGAAAATCATGAGGCCGATGACCGTCTGAACTACCGTGGAAGCGACCGAAAGGCCCGCCAGCTGGGGCGTGCCGAGGTGGCCGACAATAGCGGTGTCGGCGAGGATGAAAAGCGGTTCCGAGATCAACGCGCCGAAGGCCGGTAGGGCCAGGGCGAGGATCTGCCGGTTGAGACTCTTCGCTGACGCCTCCGATGAGGTGTGTTCAGGTGCGTTATTCACCCGGCCAAGTCTAGGAGGTGAAAGGTTCGTCGAGCCACGGGCGGGCCCCATTACTACCCCAACGCTGTGCCCCAAACCCGTTGACTCCGTTGTTGTCCACAATCTGCTTGATGACCGTTCCGGCGGGCCAGGACTTCTGGTTAGATCGAGTCATGGCCAACACACTCCAGACAGTGCACCCCGCCGACTTCCATGAGCTGATCCGCGTGCACGGAGCTCGGGAGAACAATCTCAAGGACATCAACGTCGAGTTGCCCAAGAGGCGCTTGACCGTATTCACTGGCGTCTCCGGCTCAGGCAAGAGTTCCTTGGTCTTCGGAACCATCGCGGCCGACTCGCAAAGACTCATCAACGAGACTTATAGCGCGTTCGTCCAAGGGTTCTTGCCCACCCAGGCGCGACCGGAAGTGGACTTTCTGGACGGCCTCACCACGGCGATCATCGTGGACCAGGAACGTATCGGGAACAATGCGCGTTCGACCGTCGGGACCGTCACGGATGCCAACGCACTGCTGCGGACCCTGTTCAGCCGCGTAGCCGAACCCAAGATCGGCGGCCCCAAGGCTTACTCTTTCAACACGCCCTCCGTGACCGCGTCCGGAGCGATGAAGGTCGAGCGAGGCCACCGCAAGGCGGTCAAGACGACATTCTCCGTGACCGGAGGAATGTGCCCCCGCTGTGAAGGCATGGGCTCGGTGACGGATCTGGACCTGGCGGAGGTCTTCGACGAGGCCAAGTCCTTATCCGATGACGCGATCAAAGTCCCCGGATATTCGGGCGGCGGCTGGAACGTCCGGCTGTTCAGCGGTTCGGGCTTCGTTGACCCGGACAAACCCATCAAAAAATTTACAAAGCGTGAGATGCACGATTTTCTGTACAAGGAACCCGTACGCATCAAGGTCGACGGCATCAACATGACCTACGAGGGCCTAATACCTCGCATCCAGAAATCGATGCTTTCCAAGGACAAGGAGTCGATGCAGCCTCACGTCCGAGCGTTCGTGGATCGCGCGGTGACCTACGTGACCTGCCCCGATTGTCACGGCACTCGCCTGACTCAGGGTGCACTGTCTTCCAAGGTTGACGGCAAAAACATTGCCGAGTTGTGCCAAATGCAGATCAGCGATCTGGCCGAGTGGGTCAGAAACCTCGAGATCCCCAGCGTGGGTCCTTTGCTCACGGCGCTGCGTCACCTCCTCGATTCATTCGTAGAGATCGGTCTGGGCTATCTGTCCCTGGATCGGTCTTCCGGGACGCTTTCTGGCGGCGAGGCCCAACGGGTCAAGATGATCCGCCACCTGGGCTCCTCGTTGACCGACGTGACCTACGTATTCGATGAGCCGTCTATCGGGCTGCATCCCCACGACATCGAGCGGATGAACCGACTCCTTCTTCAGCTGCGGGACAAAGGCAATACGGTTCTGGTGGTCGAGCACAAACCGGAGATGATCGAGATCGCCGACCACGTGGTGGATCTAGGCCCCGGTGCAGGCAAAGCCGGCGGCGAAGTTTGCTACGAGGGCGACGTCGCCGGCTTGCGTGCTTCCGGTACTGTGACGGGCCAGCATCTTGACGACCGCGTGCATCTCAAAGACTCGGTTCGTCAGGCTTCCGGAAAACTCGAGATTCGCGGTGCCAACCGCAACAACCTGCGGAACGTGGACGTCGACGTCCCTTTGGGGGTCCTGACCGTGGTTACCGGCGTCGCCGGATCCGGGAAGTCCTCGCTGCTCCACGGTTCTTTGCTCAAGGGAACGCGGGGCGCAGAGGAAGGCATCGTTTCCATCGATCAGACTCCCATCAAGGGGTCGCGCCGGAGCAATCCCGCCACGTACACCGGCCTCCTCGAGCCGATTCGCAAGGCATTCGGCAAAACCAACGACGTGAAGCCTGGGCTGTTCAGTTCCAATTCGGAAGGAGCATGCCCAACTTGCAATGGCTCCGGGGTCATATTCACCGACCTGGGGATGATGGCGGGGCTCTCCACCGTGTGCGAGGACTGCGAAGGCAAACGTTTCCAACCCGAGGTCCTGGAATACAAATACGGCGGCAAGGACATCAGCGAAGTTCTGGCCATGTCGGTCGCCCAGGCGGAGAAGTTCTTCGGGCCGGGCGAGAACAAGCTTCCCGCCGCGCACAAGATCCTGAAGCGTTTAGACGACGTCGGACTCGGTTATCTGAGCCTGGGACAGCCCCTGACCACCCTCTCGGGTGGCGAGCGGCAGCGGCTCAAGTTGGCTACCCATATGGGAGAAAAAGGCGGGGTCTATATCCTCGACGAGCCGACCACGGGGCTTCACCTGGCCGACGTGGAACAGCTTCTGGGGCTGCTGGATCAGCTCGTGGAATCGGGCAAGTCGGTGATCGTGATCGAACACCATCAGGCGGTCATGGCACATGCCGACTGGATTGTTGATCTGGGTCCCGGTGCCGGTCACGACGGCGGGCGCGTGGTCTTCGAAGGTTCGCCGGCCGAGCTCGTCAAGTCCCGTTCAACAACGACGGGCCGGTACTTGGCCGACTACGTCCGCGGGGGTTTGCCCTCTTCCGCCGAACAGTAAACACCCCTGGGGAAGGGCCTCAGCCGTGACGTCCGCGGAGTTTCTCCAACTCGCGTCGTTCTTTCTTGGTTGGACGCCCAGCTCCGGGCTCGCGGCGTGGGACCGGGGCGGAAAGCGCCGTAGGACGCGGCGGGGAATGGTCGACGTAGCAGGTGCGGGCCACGGGCGCCCCGACTCGTTTGGTCAGCAACTTGATCACTTCAAAAACTCGCTCCCAGCCTGGCGTCCGAACCTTGACGACGTCGCCCACCCTGAGGGCTTGTGAGGCTTTCACGGGTTGGTCGTTGAGGCGGACGTGTCCTGCACGGCAGGCGGTTGTGGCCGAAGAGCGGGTCTTGTAGAGCCGGACGGCCCAGAGCCATGCATCCAACCGCACACTCTGCGGCCCTTCTTGCGGAGTCTGGTTCTCTGAGCTCATGGTCATCCAGTCTAGTCCGGACGGTGCTGCCCCGGGGCGTTCAGGCGACAACGCTGGTCGGCTCGGCAGGAATGATGCGGGCCACGTTGGGAGGCATTTACCCGATTCAGAGCCCTTTCCCTGCGCCGCGCCCCCACCAGGCGGAGGCCTCGGTTTAAAAAACCACCGGCCGGGAAGTGGAGCTATAGGGAAAACGCTCCACCCCCGGCCGATGGTCCGAGACGGATTCGCGGTCCGCCTCTCATCAATCACTCGCACCTTATGAGGTACTTATTAACCTAACCACCCCGACTGAGCTGCAACCTCACACCAGCTGAGAGCCTCCTGTTAATCAGGTCACGACTTGGACAAGTTCCTGTGTTCGGGCCTCTCAGGTCCGGCTGAGAGGCCCGAAGTGCCAGATCGGCGAACAGATTCAGCTCTCTAGGGCCCCGAAACGTTGCAGTATCCCCGCATCGATTTCGTCGTAGACCTCGGGGATGTAATGGAACGGAGCGAGACCCCAGCGGTGTTCGGAATCGCCGAAAACATCTCCTGCCACGGACAGCACATCGAACCCCAGGGCTTCCAAATAGCTGTAGTAAGGCTCGAAGAGCTGGTTGGCCTGACTCGCGGACAATCCCAGGCTGGGCGGAACAGATTCGCCATTGCGTCCCTCGACCGCCCACGGCACTTTGATGACCACGACTTTTTCCCAAAGGCCACGTTTTCGTAGACCCTCGCTGAATTCGCTGACTGCTTCCTTCCATGCTTCAAAATGCATCTCATCTCCAAAGGGCACCCATTGTTCCCCGGGCAGCACCTCAGCGACAGGCTCGGCCGAGAGTGCGTCCACTGACCTGGTGGCGACCCCGCCATTCATGAACCAATAGACGCCGTGCCGTTCGTCGACGAGGTCCCACAGCAGCAAGTCGAATTCACCGGCTGAATCAATCTGCTCCCACAGGTCACCGCGCCAGTCGCCGACGACCATTCGCTCCTGGAAGGCATGCTGAAGCCCCAACTTGGTGGGCAGGAATTCTGAGGCGTCATGACCGACGGAAATCACCGATTGCCGCGCTATGTAACGCCGAAGCTCGTATGAGCCTGGCCCAAGTCGCTCAACCGCATCTCGAGACACGCAAGACCCGAATACGAAGAGCCGAGGGACCCGGTCCTTCTGCGACTCCGTCATAGATGTCTCTCCCAACCGACCATTTAATTTCGACTTAGTGGTTAGACTAATGGCGTCCGTGCCAATGGCCCATTTCCTATCGCGCTAGGAGTCTTTATGTCCGCGGAGCGGCTCCTAAGCATTCAGCATTTTCGCCGATTGGCCTGGCACCTGAGGAAGGGCGGAATCGCGCAGGCCCGGACCTATATCCACCGAAGCCGCCTCGGGCTGAACGACGCTTTGATGCCGACCGCCGTTTCACGGTCTCAGAACGTTCCCGCCCGAAGTGGTTTGGCAGGACGGTCTGAAAGCGCAACCCTAGCCGGTTACACTCTGGACTTCCTTCCAGCACAGCCTTCGCGCAAGAAACCCATGTTCCCGGACCTCACCGTGGCGACAATTCTGGACAAATTCTCCCAGACCGCCTGGAGTCATGAATTCCCAACCCTTCCTGTGACGCCGGAGTCCTGGCACCGACAGCTCGAGGAGACTCCACCGGACCTCCTTCTTGTCGAGTCGGCGTGGTCCGGCAACGACGGGGCTTGGCAGTACCAGCTCACGGGCTCAAATGCGCCATCGGCCGCATTGCGAGAGCTCGTGGCGCACTGCCGCGAGGTCGGCGTACCCTCGGTTTTCTGGAACAAGGAAGATCCACCGCATTTCGAAGACTTCCTGGATACAGCACGGCTTTTCGACGTCGTTCTGACCTCCGATTCCCGGCTGATTCCCGAATACCAACGGAAGCTCGGTCATGAGAGTGTCTTTCCCCTTTCCTTCGCCGCCCAGCCGGCCGTGCACAACCCCATTCGACCCCAGCACGGCTTCCATCAACGCGACGTCGCCTTCGCCGGCATGTATTTCTCTCACAAGTTTCGGGAGCGACGCGAGCAGATGCAGTTGTTGCTTAACGCCGCACTGGCCGTCTCCGGGAGAATGAAATACGGACTGGAGATCTTCTCGCGCTTCGTGGGAGACGACGAGCGCTATCAATTCCCGGCGCCTTTTTCGGAACGAGTTGTCGGTGGCCTGGACTACGATCGGATGCTGACCGCGTACAAAGCGTTCAAAGTGTTTCTGAACGTCAATTCGGTGACGGAATCGCCATCCATGTGTGCGCGTCGCCTTTTCGAGATCACGGCGTCCGGAACCCCTGTGATTACCACGGCGTCCGAGGCAATACCGAGGTTCTTCACCCCTGAGCAGGTCCCTGTGGTGGACTCAGCACAGAATGCACAACACACCATTCGAGCACTCGTCAGGTCCCCCGAGCTCAACGACCGCACCGCGCACTTGGGACAACGAGAGATTTGGCGCAAACACACTTATGCACACCGCATGGTGCAAGTTCTGGAGGCAGCAGGCCTCTTCCAGGACGCCCAGCAGGAGAGTTTCCGGAGTCGGCTGTCGCTTCCCTCGGTGAGTGCGGTTGTCAGCACCAACCGACCTCACCAACTGGATCACGTCCTCGAAGCTCTAGGAGGACTCGAGGACGTCGACCTCGAAGTAGTCCTCGTGACCCACGGATTCGAAGTCAAGGATTCTGTGCTGCGAACAAGGGCCGCGGCCGCCGGGATCGAACATCTGGAAACGCTCGACGCCCCGCAGTCCTGGTCCTTAGGCAGATGTTTGAACGAAGCAGCCGCCGCCGCATCGGGCAAAATAATGACCAAGATCGACGACGACGACCTCTACGGTCCGCAATATCTCGCGGACCTGTTGCGTACGCTGCGCTTCTCAGGTGCCGACATTGTGGGAAAGCAAGCCCATTACATGCACCTGCTGGGCAGAGATGCCACCATGTTGCGATTCCCGGACCGGGAACATAGATGGACCGACTTCGTCATGGGGCCGACCATGACCGGCAGAACAGAGCTGTTCCGAGACCTCGGATTCAGTGAGCTGTCCCGTGGCGAGGACTCGGACTTCCTCAAGCGGGCAGTCCGTGCCGGCGCCAGCGTCTATTCCTCGGACCGCTTCAATTTCTGCCAGATGCGTCAAGAGGTCGCGTCAGGGCATGCGTGGGACGTCGAGGACGTCGAGTTGCTGGCAACCGGTGAAGTCAAATTCTTCGGCCTGCCGCTGGAGCACCTCTTCGCCTAACGCATCGAGTCACAAGTACAAATCTTTCCCAAAAATTGGATTTTGCCTAGTCAGGCTGGGATAATTTCGCGAGGCAATACGAATATCCGACGATAAGGCGCGCGCCGGGATCAGTGGCCACCATCTTCATCACATCGCATCCAATATTGGTCGGCGCACATGATCGCCGATCCCCTCAGAGGAATTCAGCCTTTATGACTCAGCCATCTGTCGCATTCGTCGGTCTCGGATACATCGGCCTTCCCACCTCAGTCACGATGGCCAACCACGGCCTTACCGTGACGGGCGTCGATATCAATGAAGACAACGTGGGTCGCATCAACCGCGGAGAAGTAACTATCGTCGAGCCGGGTCTCGAAGAGTTGCTGAAAAAAGCGGTCGATTCCGGGAACCTCACGGCGACCACCCTCATGCCGCACGCGGATACCTACATCCTGGCGGTACCCACACCTTTCAAGGAAAATCACGAGGGCGATCTTTCCTACGTATTCGCCGCGGCCGAGTCCATTGCCCCCTTGCTCGTTGGTGATGAGTTGATCATTCTCGAATCCACATCACCGCCGTTGTCTACCAAAAAGATGGCCGAAAAGATCTTGACGCTTCGGCCCGATCTGGTGGCCGACGGCTCTCCGAACCCGGATGATAAGCCCGTAATTCACTTTGCCCACTGCCCGGAGCGCATCCTCCCTGGCCAAGCTATGGAAGAGTTGATCACCAACGATCGAATCATCGGTGGACAAACCCCTGAGGCCACGCGTCGGGCAACTGAAATCTACGCAACCTTCTGCACAGGCGAACTCCTGCCGACCGACGACACGACTGCGGAAATGGCGAAACTCACCGAAAACTCGTTTCGGGATGTCAATATCGCCTTCGCCAACGAGTTGTCGCTGATTGCGGACAACCTGGGCATCAATGTTTGGGAGCTCATCGAGCTATCCAATCACCATCCGCGTGTCAACATTCTCCAGCCCGGCCCAGGTGTGGGCGGCCACTGCATTGCCGTCGATCCGTGGTTCATCGTCGCTGCGGACAAGGAGAACTCGAATCTGATTCGCACGGCTCGTGAGGTCAACGACGGCAAGCCGGACTGGGTGATCAGCAAGGTGACCCACGCGGTTCAGCACCTGGAGAAGCCGAAGGTGGCCGTGCTGGGCCTGGCCTTCAAAGCGGATATCGACGACCTTCGCGAGTCGCCGGCTCTGAACATCACCAAACGCTTGGCCGTTTCCCTGCCCGAGACCGACGTCCTCGCGGTCGAGCCCAATGTGGAGTCTTTGCCCACCTCACTCGGGTCCATGAAGAATGTGCGGTCGGCGGATTTGCACGAAGCATTGGATGAAGTCGACGTGGTGTTGTTGCTGGTCGACCACCGAGAGTTCAAGGCCCTTCCGGCTACGACGCTTAAAGGCAAGACGGTTATCGACACCAAAGGCATCTGGCGGTAATGAGCCTAAACGATCGCAGTGCCGCGCATCGCCGCCCCGACGAAACGCCATCCGTTCGGACTCGCCTTTCCGACATAAAAAAGATGAGGCCGAATCAGGCTCGGATTGCGTACCGGGAATTGCTGGTCTTGACGGGTGCGAATACCGAGGTTCTCACCGAGTATGGAAGATTCCTCGTCGAATCCGCAGAAGCCCGAGCCGCTGAAGAAATTCTGGCTCTGGCGCTGGAAGCCGACGGCGCCAATGTGGACGCTCTCGAGTTGTTCATGGCTGTCCAGGGAGAAATCAAAGCTCATTCCTCGCGACAGCGGTGGGCGCTGAAGCGCTTGGAAGAAGACATACTCACAGCGCCTGAGTTCCATCGCGCTGGCCTCGATTACATGATTCCTCATAAATTGGAACGAGGACTCCGCATTTTGGAACATTCCCCGGACCCTGTCGTGCGAGCAGCCATACGGGTCAACGCGGTCATGACGGGAGTTGGTTCCAAGGAGGAAACTCTCGAAACTGCGCTCGAGGGACTCAGCCAACAGGACGCGGATCGCACCATGTTAATCGTGTCCATGGCGAGAGGAAGATCGGGGCTCACCGAGAGCATCATTCAACGCTGCGCAGTAACGGCGATTCCGGCCGATTCCGCAAGACGCGCGATTCGTCGCAGCCAGCAAGCGCGCAAGCCGGAACAGACAGAGGTCTATATACGCGCGTACCTCAAGGTCTATCCACATGATCGTTGGGGAAAACAACAGTTGGAAAAGGTCTCCCAAGAGCACACTTCCAATTATCAGCTGTCTCTCAAGGGGTTCCCCTTCCCCGTACCCGGGCCAAACCCCGCTTACGAAGTACAGCGCAACAAGGTTTTGTATCTCCTCTACAACTCCTTGCCGTTTCACTCAGCGGGATACGCCACAAGATCTCAGGGGCTCATCCACGAGCTCAACGAGCGCGGATGGAATGTAGACGGCGTCACCCGCTTGGCTTATCCGTATGACATGCCGGGGTACAAGGACATTCCTGATGTCCCAGAGCTGGAGACCGTGGATGGAGTCAACTATCACCGGCTTCTGCTTCCAGAGCGTGAGATCATGCGGAAGAACCCAGTGTATCCGTATACACAGAAATATGCGGAGTCGCTGGAAGCCCTCGCCCGCCAGGAAAAGGTTGGCCTCATTCACGCCGCATCCAACTACGTCAACGGTGTGACGGGTGTTCAAACAGCTCAAAAGCTCGGCCTTCCTTCGATCTATGAAATCCGCGGACTTTGGGAAATCACTAGAGTCTCTCGGGAGCCTGCTTGGGGTAGTAGCGACTTGTTCAGGCATATGGTGCGGATGGAGACTGACGCCGCCCAGCAAGCCACAAAAGTACTGACCATCACGAATGCCTTACGCGATGAAATGATCGATCGAGGTGTGGACCCAGAAAAAATATCGGTTCTCCCCAATGGCGTGAACACAGATCGATTCCGTCCGGTCCCGCGAGATGAAGCGCTTGCGGATAGATTGGAGGTTCAACACAAAACAGTCATTGGCTACATCGGATCAATCCTTGATTACGAGGGGATCGACTTGATCCTTGAGGCAGCCCGGGAACTGGCGTCCGTGCGGAATGACTTCCATGTACTGATCGTCGGCGACGGACCTGAAAGGCACAAGCTCGAGGCGTACACCCGAGACGAGGGGTTGCAAAACATCGTCACGTTCACCGGACGAGTACCCCACACCGAGGTCGAAGGCCACTACTCACTGATCGACATCGCGCCATTCCCACGTTTGCCGTTGCCGGTGTGTGAGATGGTTTCTCCTCTCAAACCGTTTGAGGCCATGGCCATGGGCAAGGCAGTGGTGGCCTCGGACGTCGCGGCTTTGGCTGAGATCGTCACGCCCGGTCACAACGGGCTCCTCCATCGAAAAGGGGACGCCGGTGACCTGCGAATTCAGCTGGAAAGACTCTTGGAGAATCCGAAAGAGATACAGGTGCTTGGCTCTCAGGCACGAGAATGGGTCGTTGAAAACCGTGATTGGCGAAAATTGGCCAGCAAAGCTTCAGAGATATATCAGTCCCTCGTGGACTAGCCTCTGACCAAAAGTAAGGAAGGCCTTTCGATGGTCAATGTGGAAGCCGCGCGGAAGCAGATAGTCCGCAAGAAGCCGAACACCAAGACGCTTGCTGAGGTCATGAACGGCGAAGTGCTGCTGAGACCACACCCCATGTGGCGGCTCAACGAGCCTATGGACTGGACAGCAAATCCGTTCCAGGACAAGAACTGGCGTTGCCAGTTGCATATGCTGCGGTGGCTCGAGCCGCTACGTGCGGCAGGGGCCCAGGGCGACAGTGCGGCTGCCAGCAAGTGGCTCACACTGGCTCACGACTGGTTCATCAACAACCGTCCACCTCATTTGACCGACGACGAGCCGGCTCCTGATTCTTGGGTGGACATGATCGAGGCCATCCGCGCCGTACATCTCGCCCAAGCGGTCCCCATGCTTCAAGATCTCTATCCGGACGAGCTGCCGTGGCTTATCCAATCGCTCGAGGAGCATCTCGCCTGGCTAGCGGACGAATCGCACATCGGCCGGGCCAATCATGCGCTGCACCAGCATGAAGCTCTCATGGTGTGTGCTCTAGTCCTGGAAGATCGGGATCATCTCAGGCTAGCCCTTGATCGATTGGTCGAGCTCTACGAACAGCAGTGGGACGATGAAGGAGTCAACGCCGAAGGGGCAATCGCCTACCACCGGAATAATTACATTTGGTGGAATCGACTGATCTGGCGCATGAAGCAAGCGGGAATTAAGATTCCGGAAGCCATGGACTCTCTCGATAAAGTGCCGGAAGAACTAGCCCATGCAACTCGCCCGGACGGTCTGTTGTCCCCCATCGGAGATACCGACGATGCCGCGGCAACGCAGATCGACCATCCCGCGTGCCTTTACGTCACATCCCAGGGCGCTCAAGGATCTCCCCCCGAGGAGAACGTCAAGCTCTATCACGACGGATACCTGTTCGGCCGGAGCGGCTGGGGAGAGTTCGAGAGAGATATGGCCGAGGAAACCTTCTTCTCTATGGTCTTCGGCCGATTCAAAGTCCACGGACATGAAGACGGCGGGTCGATGACTTTCTCGGCCCAGGGAGTCAATTGGATCACAGATCCAGGAAAGTACTCGTACACCCATACGCACCCGATGCGCTTGTACGTCACGGATCACAACCATCACAGCCTGGTATATCTCAAAGACGGAAAACGAAAGAGTAGGGAACCGGTCTCTCTGATCTCTGCTCATCTCACCGGCCCAATATGGGATGCGACAGTCGAGGATGATGGGTACAGGAACGTCAATATTCGCCGTCGCGTCGTCTTTTCCACCGTCGGTGAATACCTCGTCATCGTCGATACGGTACGCAGCAACCATTCCGTCACTGCAGTTCAACGATGGCAACTTGGCCCAGACGTACAGGCTCATGACAATGGAGCGTCCGTCCAACTCGTTAAGGGCGAGAAGACCGCCGTTCTAGCACCGTCCGGAATCTCCCCGGAGTGCACCATCCATGAGTCCCCGGACGAGGATAACGACTTCACAGGACACATCGCGACCGCGTGGAAGACTCTGGCCACAGCGCCGGTCGTCGAATTCTCCAAGACCGGTGAAGTATTCAGGTTCATAACTGTCGTTGTAGCAAGTCACCGAAATACGGCCTCGGTCGAGAACCTCCCAGGCCTCCCGCGCGGATATTTCGGACTGAAAATCAGTAACGGTGCGGTCACCGAGAATATCGTCATTGGGGAAAATACGCGCCACACATTCGATGAGGGCACAGATGTGGAGACAATTCGCAGAGCCCTGGACAAGGCCGACGAACCCGCCTCGGAGACGGACGCCGCGGACGAGCCAGCAGGTGACAAGGCGTCAACGACCCAAGCCATGCGGAAAACCGCTCTTGAGCTCGCATCCCAGGCTCGAGAGTCGGCGTGGAAAGCGACGGCCAAGGATCGCCAAGAAATTCTTCAGAGTTTCGGCGTCGAGGCCAAAGCCTTGAATCTTCCCGCTGACTTGGACTTCGGCCTGGCAACTACGGCTGCTGATCTCAACCCTCGGTCAAAACCCGGCCAGTACGGTCCCCGCGGTAGCCGGGGCCCGCTTATTAACTGGACCCGTAACCCCCGTTGGCGACCGACGTTCTACGATCTACCTGTCGTGAGCCACCCGGAGTCACTGCGCCCGAGAAAGCTCGGAAAGAAACCTCAGCTGCACACCGTCGATCTGGGGCCGCTCGTCTTGCCCATGGCGTTGGCTCCTGATCCCGGGTCCGTGCTCACTGTTCAATTCCACGGCGCGATCGATCGCAACAAAACTCAAATCCCAATTTTTCAACGCATGGAATTCCAACGTGGGTTGTCGACCGGCCCGACCATGAATCTCGCCGACCCAACTTTGGACCTTTCCTCCACTCTGCGGTTGGGCTGGTACATGGGCGTCGCCGAGCTAGACCTGCATGAAGCTATCGCCCACCAAATACATATTGCAGCTCGTGCGCTCGGAGTGGACAAAGTCGTGCTGCAAGGCGGCTCCGGAGGGGGCTTCGCGGCCCTGCAAGTCGGTTCCTTCCTACCGGAAGCCAGCGTTATCGCTTTCAACGCCCAAACCGATGTCCGTATGTACCATGCGCACTCGGCCGCAGCGGCTTTCGAAGCATCCTTCGGGACCCGGGAGGCCCCGACCGATCCGGCCCTCATCCGCCGGGTCAGCGTTATTGAGCGCCTGTCACACGGAGGTTCTCTGGGCAACGTGTATCTCGTGTCCAACCCAGGAGACACTTTTCACACACAACACCATGAACAACCGCTGAGTCATTTTTTGGACAGCCAGCCCGTCGCGAAATCGCATGCGACTATCTTGTACGATCTGGGGCCGGGCCATCGGTCCCCCAACAATGAACAATATTCAGAGTTGATGTCCAGGGTTTATTCTGACCAGGGAATCGCCATATAGGAAATTTCTTCTAATCATCCCGAAAAGCGAGGCTCATTGAAGTGCCTTCGGAGTGGATGACCGCTCCAGCCGGGCCTTCGTTGACTATCTTGACCGAAAAGCGTACCGATTTTCCGCACGAAGGAATTCCGGTATCCGAGCTTCCTAGGGACAGGACAAAATGGTGCTGATCGTAAGTGACTTTATGGTCGGCGGATATCGATTTTAATTGCGAGCAAATGCGCCCCTGAGCATCGAGCACTTGCCCATTGATGACGGTACGCAGCTGGCTCCCGCCTTTGTCCAACAGGCTTCTGTTGCATAAAGGCCCCGAGGCATTGGGGTCTCGCGAACCGTTGACAATAGTGCAACTCGTCGTCTGCAGAACTAACGAAACCTGCATATGGCGGGACCCTTGCGGAATCGAGTCCGTTTCTTGGTAAAGGGTCCTTGATGACCCCGACCCCAGGGTTTGCGGCAATGCCTTGGTGCTCCGCACATCCTTGCCCTGGGCGAGAGGGTCGCTGACGGCGAGGTAGGTGGACGCCGAAACCTCTACACCTCGGGCAGCCGCCTCGCCGGACGGCGCTTCTACCGCAAGCTCGCATGAAATCGTTCCGGCATAGTCTCCCGTGTTCAGAACCCCATCCAGATCAAAGACTGCACTGTCGTTCTGGAGAATATTCTCAGTGGCCTGCTTCCGAAAAACTTGGTGTCCGGTGTCGTCATGACAGGTTGCCGTACCTTTCAGAAATGCCGCTTTCGCCTTGCTGAGCGGCATTTCGGCCTTCATCTCGATGGAAACCCAATGCTGCTTATGAGGCTGTGCTTTGAACCGGAGGTCCTTGGAAGTGAACTTACCCGGAACTTTTATCGTCCCGTTGTCCTCCATCACGGAAACATCGCCGGGGTTCCTCGGGTTGCCTTGAGAAAACCCGTCATGTCCCATGACAATCGAAGGGATTGTGATGCCTGCTACGATCAGTAGCATGACACCGAGAATCGCAAGCTTCGGGTAAGGAACCAATCCTAAAGGCGGCCTATGATGTGTCAGCTTTCCGATTCTTCCGTAACCGCGGAAATTTTCAGGAGTACCCTCTCCAGCTCCCGAATCTTGGCCTCGTGCCGGCTGCTCTCACTCCGTAAGCCCTCCAACACCACCTCCGTAGATTCGGGATCCTGGTGTCGAACCCCTTGGGCTATTTCCAATAGCTCTCCCGCCAATCCGCCTTGACGCTCCTTAAGGTTCCTGATTTCGGTCTGCAACCGCCAGAGCCCGCGGCGCTGGTTCTCCACGAAGTGGTACCACCCGAGTCCCAGGACGATGAGGCCCACGAGCAGCGTGACCGACCCCGTCCAAGCCAAGCTGAAGCCGGACATCAGGATGATGCCCGCAATCATAAGGACAGATCCCACCGCTGAGAGCACGAGAATAGTTCGATTATCAGTCACTATTTGTCCCTTCACGACACATTGGGCTGGAAATCCGGAAGTCTGGCGCCCAAGCCGAAGAACGATTCCAGCGCCGCAACGGTACGCTCAGCAGCTTTGCCATCCCCGTAGGGATTAACTGCGTTGGCCATCGAATCGTAATGCGCCTGATCTCGGATCAGGCGGGAAGCCTCCTCAACGATTCGTTCATAGCTGGCACCGATGAGTCTCACTGTACCGGCGTCAACGGCTTCCGGCCGTTCCGTGTTCTCACGCAGAACGAGTACAGGTTTGCCCAGGCTCGGAGCTTCTTCCTGTACCCCACCCGAGTCGGTGAGGATGAAGTGCGCTGAAGCAATCAAGCGAGTGAATTCACCATAGTTCAAAGGCTCAATGATCAGAACGTTTTCCAAGCCCTCGATCTGCGGCAGAACCGCTTCCCGAACTTTCGGATTCTTGTGTATCGGAAGTACGAACTGGTAATCGAGGTTTTCCGTAGCCAAATAATTGAGCGCACGACCGATACTGACCATGTTCTCGCCCAAATTCTCCCGACGGTGCGTCGTCACCAGAACCAGAGGACGCTTGGATCCGGCAAATTCTTCCAGGTCGGGATCGGTAAACGGCTCAGAGTTCTCGACGGCTTTCATCAACGCGTCGATCACAGAGTTGCCGGTGACCGCGATGTTTGCTTCTGACACCCCCTCGTTCAAAAGGTTCGCTTTCGACTGCGCGGTCGGCGCCAGATGAAGGCGAGCTACCTGAGTCGTGAGCTTGCGGTTGGCCTCTTCAGGGAACGGTGATTCAATGTCTCCGGACCGCAAGCCCGCCTCGACGTGTACAACAGGGATCTGTCGGTTGAAAGCCGCAATGGCCGCACCCATCACCGTGGAAGTATCACCCTGAATAATCACGGCGTCAGGGGCATGGTCTGCCAGTTGCTGATCGATTCCCGAAACGACCTTCGCGACGATCTCATTGAGCGACTGATTCTGAGTCATGACTTCCAAATCGGCGACGGGGTTGATGCCGAACAGCTCGTTGACCTGCTGAAGCATCTCTTTGTGTTGTCCTGTCACCACCGCCAGGCTCTCGAACTGCTCGGACTGCTCCAGAGCCTTGATCACCGGGGCGACCTTAATGGCCTCCGGGCGTGTCCCATAAATGGTCATGATGCGTTTCATACGTGCCCCTCTGAGTGCTTACGACTGAATGGTGAGAAATTGTTCGGATTCACCGAAACTGCCGGCGTTGTTCTTGATATGCGTTGGCCAAAACCTCGATGGCTTTGTTCCTGTCCCCCTGGGCGAGGATATGGGCGAACCATCTGTATCTCCGAGCCACCTCTTCGGCTGGCCCGTCCATGACCAGAGTCCCCTCCTCGAGCCAGATGGCTCGCGAACACAACTCCTCGATGGTTTGGGCGGCGTGGCTCACCAGAAAAATCGTTCCCGCTCGTTCAAGCATCGCGTCCATGGAGCGCCTGGACCGCTCTTCGAAAGACGCGTCTCCGGTGGAAAGTGCCTCGTCGATCAGCAGGATTTCCGGGTTCCCTGCCCGAGAAATGGCGAACCGCAACCGAGCCTGCATGCCAGACGAATAGGTATTCATCGGGCGAGAAATCGCCGGTCCCAAACCCGCCAGATTTTCGATCGAGGGGCGCGCTTCTGTGGCTTCTTGTTTGGTCATCCCCATGGCCATGCAACCCAGGAGAACATTCTCCGAACCTGTCAGGTCGCCGATCAACGCTGCATGCACGCCGATCAGCGTAGGCTGGGAACTGGCGTACACCGATCCGCTGGTGGGTGGCTCGACCCCGGCGATAGTCCTCAGGAGGGAGCTCTTACCTGATCCATTGCGCCCCACGAGCCCGATGAATTCGCCAGATCTGGCGCTGAAGCTGACCCCGGTCAGTGCGCGGACGACGGGCCGGGAATCCTTGCCGAATCGATGCTTGCGCTTGGCCGAATACTCGAGAGATACCTTGCTGACGAGGACGCTGGTATCCGATGCCTGCTGCATTTCAGGGACGGCCATACTTCTCCTCCGATCCCCAAAAGAACACAAGGCCGAAGACGGTCAATCCGGCGCCCCACAACAGTACGGTGAGCCAATCCAGTCCCGACGGCACAGAGTGGTCCAACAAAATAGTTCTATACATCCTCAGCAGGATGAAAACTGGGTTACTTGTCATGACGTCGTACACAACGGGGTGGCTGATGAACCTTTCGACCGGGAATATTACCCCTGAGCCATACATCAAGATCCTCGACAAAAAGGACATGGCTTGCGAAACATCCGGCACCCCAAAAGCCAACCTGGACACGATGAACGCCAAGCCGAGGTTGAACAAGGTCTGGATAGCCAGCAGGGGAAAGATCAGAAGCCAAGACCAGGCCGGAAAAACGTGTGGTGGGACTACGAGGACCATCATCACCATCGCCAGCACCAATGGCCCAGCCGCTAGGGCTTCCCGGAGGACAAAGGATAGGACCAGGCTGGCTCGCGGAAAACTGAAAGCGTGGATCATGGCCCGGTTGGCTCGCAAAATACCGACCGACTGAGTCAGCGCCACGGAGGAGTACCGGAACATCAGCACGCCCACCGTAACGTAGGCCACGTAATTGTCGATTCCGCGGTCAACCTTGAGCAAGAGACCGAAAACGATGAAATAAAAGGCGACATCAAGTATCGGCTTGCCGATGAGCCAGAAGGACCCCAATCGATGGTGGCTGTTCTGGGTACGAACTCTCGCGCGTGCGTCGTACAGCAAGAAATCCCTACGCTGCCAGATGTCGGCCACGTATCTCGGCAGGGGTGGTCTCCGGCCGACCTGAGTCACCTTCTTGGAGGCAATCAGCTCCTTGTATGGTGATTCCTCAGCCGGCGGGGTGTGATCCCATGGCGCGGAGATTTCGCCACTGTGAAGCTTTTTCTGGAATTCCCTGGCCATCATGCCCTGCTCATTGCTGTGTACACCATTTCGATTGTTGCCGCATTCCTGGCCCAGGTTCTCTCACAGGCAAAATTCCGGCCTGCATCACGCAGTTCCTCGCTCCAGACAGTACCGGCTGAAGCCGCCTTGAGCTTCGCGGCCAGTTCTCCCACCGCCCCTGGGACAAACAGAGCCCGGTTCGCCTGCACCCCGTAGGCACCCTCTGCGAGTTCCCGCAAAGGCGGCACGTCGGACATGAGAACTTGAGTCCCCGCCGCGAATGCCTCGATCGGCTTGAGCGGTGTGACCATCCGGCACACCTCAGCATTCGTCCGGGGGACGCAAAAAAGATCCAAACAGCGATGATACGCACGGGCGGTGCCGGAACCTACTCTTCCCGTGAAAGTGACCGAAGCGGAGATCCCCAAGTCTTGCGCGAGTTTCTCCAGCGAGGGGCGAGATGCGCCATCCCCAGCCAACAGGACTCGAAGATCGGTTCCCTGCTGGCGGGCAATCGCGACGGCCCTCAGCAAAACGTCGAATCCTTCGTAATCGACCAAGGAAGAGACCGAGCCTACCCAGAATCCACCTTCGGGCAGACCATTTGCCTCTCGGACCTCGGACGAGATTCTCCTCTCGTCGAAGAATTCGGGTGCAACACCGTTCGGCACCACGGTCACCTTCTCCGCAGGCACACCGCGCTTCACAATCTCCGTCTTCATGACCTCGGAAAGGGTCACCACGTGATCGGCTCGGTGCATCATTCGAGTTTCCTGCAGGCGCAGTGCGAGGAACCGTTCCGAAAGCCGTGCTTCGACCCGAGCGTCGATGCTTTCTCGGCCAGCTGCCCAAGTTTCCTCCAATAGCCCCCGCACCTCATAAATCCATGGGAGGTCGAAACCTCTGGCCAATGCGTCCGTCATGAGCGCATTAGTGTAGTTGGTAGTGCAGTGAAGCAGGGTTGGGCGAAAGCTTCTGACCATCGGGGCCATGATGTCAACCTGTTGTTGCAGACGGGCTGCCAGTCCATGATCCAAACGAGACCGAAGTATCCTCCGGTACCGGACGCCATCGATCTCTTGATCATCCCGGCCGTGCGGAATTCCAATCATCGCGGGATAACCCAATCGGGTAACGGCCTGGACGGCCAGTCCTCGTTGGGACAATGCGTACAGAAGGCGATGAGTTCGCAGGGTGTAGCCGGACTGTGTATGCGGAAGAGAACTGGTCAATACGTGAAACGCCCGAGGTGGCGTACCCGTCGGCCAGCTGACTCTCGGATTCGCCACTGCACTAGGTGTCTGCAGGAGAAATTCGGGATCCATGGTTTCCGCTTCGCTGCGCAGTCTGCCGGACATTCGCTCGTGTCCCTGCGAATCAGCCTCGAGGATACATATTGATTCCGACATGTTCCCTCGCTTCCAGGCGGCGCGAGCACGAGTTGCTGAAGGCAGTGTCGCCAGGTCCACTGCAACCGCGCCGACCTCGAGAGCTACCTCCGCTGCGAGACGGTACTCGAAACCCCGCGTCGATCCCGATAAAACCGCCGCGGCCAGGCTGCGGGCTTTCTCCACGTCGCCATCGGAATAGGCGGACAACGCCCGTAAACCGGCAATCGGCAACGCTCGCATGAGGATGCGAAAAATCTGCGCCAGTCTGCGCGGCAGTCTCCGAGACCCTTGAACCATCAGGTGAACCGGGTCGTCCCAGGCATGTTGCAGCGCGGTGCGTGTCAACAAGGCGAGGTTCCTCAGCACATAACGAAAATTTGTCACGGTGCCCTATCCGGAGGATCGGCATGTCGTCGCGCGGACCACGTCCAAATACTCGTCACTGAGCTGCACGGAGTCGGATTGGTTGCGAACCCACTCTCGCCCCGCGTCACCGTGGTCCATTCGGGAAGGATCTTGAGCCATGTCGACCCAGTGCCAGCCCAGCGCCTTCGAGTCTCCGGGCTCGCAAACGAATCCCGCGCCGGACTCCCGGACGATTTGAGCGGCTTCTCCCGCGAGCATCGCTGACACATGTCGGTTGGTGGCCAAGACTTCATAGAGCTTGGACGGGACGGTCCACTCGAACGGCGCCCACCCCGTGAGCGACACGACGACGGTATCCGCCCATTCGTAGTGCCGCCACACTTCTTCAGGCCGAACCATGTCCAGGATGCTGATGGATGCTTGAGACTCTCTGGCCCTTTCGATCAGTTGTTCTCTGGCAACCCCGTCGCCCACGAGCCTCAATTCGATGTCCACACCCCCAGCGGCAGCCATGCCGGCCGCATCGATCACGGCGCCCAGACCCTGACTGCGCCCGAGGGTACCCAAATACAAGACCTTGAGACGTCCCCGGCGGAAGTGCGGGCGGCCCGTGACCGGTATCGCTTCCAGATCCGCCCCATTGCGAATCACGGTCACGTGTTCGGCACCCCTGGATCTCAGTACGTCGGCGAACCGAAAACTCGTAGTAACCACGTGCTTGGATCTGATCTGGGATCGCGTGACGAGATTGTGAGTGGCAGCTCGCGCCTTGGCCACCAAGCCATTCGAATTCTTGATCCCACCCGTGTAAGTAACCAGGTCCGGCCATGCGTCGCGCATCTCGATGATCAGAGGAGCCCTGAATACCCAGGAAGCCAGATGTCCTGGGATCAGAGAAGCGAGCGCGGGCACGGTTACGATCACCGCATCGTAGCGGTGACGGGCCAGTGGAATCCCTGCCACAACGCTCAGGCCTGCAACCACGAAATGGTCTACCGTTCTGGAGACGATTCCGTAGCCATGAGAAAAATAAGGTAGACGGATTACCGTTTCGCCGTACACACCTTTTTGTGGGGAGAAAGCCTTGGTTCCGCGTCGAAGGCTGGCTGTATGGCGAGGAATCGGATAGTGAGGAAGGGCGGTAATCACAGTTACTTCATGCCCGTCCCGAAGCCAATGCTTCACAAAGCTGTCCCAGCGCCGCTGAGGAGCCCCAATCTCTGGACGGTAATAATGAGTGACGAGCAGAATTTTCACGCGGAGTCCCTCGAGGCGACGACACTCTTTCGATCCGGTGGTGTCGACAAAATTCTCCTCAGGGTGTTTACAGTCATCCGAAGCCCATAGTACCGATGGCTATCTGGTCAGACGATAACCCGGCCACAGAGCATTTTCCGGATTCTGCCTAGCCCCTCATCGGACAGGACGCTCAGACCTCATTGCGTGCTCCCTCTGGCCGTCTTCCCGACTGGGAGTGAAACAGAAATCCGCAAAAATTCGACCATCCTCTTCCTCGCCGCCGGGCGAACTCGTCAGCGGAGGCTTCCACATTTCATTCCTGAGGCCCATTGTTACAAACCGGAACGACTTGGGGAACCATCGCGGATGATCCTTTCCGCCGAAACTTCAGCTCCGAACGACCTTAAAGCGAAGCGTCCCGCTCGAGTGCGAGCACGAGCGGGACGTCGGCTTCCGCAAATCCCCCAAACGAGGAGCGCCGATCGACGTCGGCGTCTAGCCTCCATGCGGAAGCAATTTCCGACCCCCATAGCCGGCCGGAAAACCTTGAAGCAGATCCAGTTTGTACAAGATGTTGTATCTGTTGTATGTACCGATAATAACGGATCGGCGCCAAGAATTCAGAGGGATTTGGGTAACAATTTGTGATTTGTGGCACTTTTACTACTCGCCAGTACGGAAGTTGCGCACTCCGCACTCCCATAACGTGCGGTGAAGGCCGTAAAGTGGCTGACATGAACGATTCGACCGTTTCACCGAGCTCCATTTCGGAGTCCCTTGCCGAAATCCGACGCCTCGCCTCCACAGAACCCGATCGCCCGATCGCCGTGGTCACCGGGGCCTCAGGTGGCATCGGCTCACAGGTCGCACGGGATCTTTCGCACGATCACATCGTCGTCGCTATTGGGCGCAACAAAGATCGACTTGAGCAGGTCAAAGCCGACAGCGGCCCCGAGAGCACCATCGTGCCGCTGGTTCTCGACCTCGACGACGTTGAAAACATCGCGGAAAC
Organism: Kocuria sp. TGY1127_2; assembly: GCF_013394385.1. Classification (NCBI taxonomy): domain Bacteria; kingdom Bacillati; phylum Actinomycetota; class Actinomycetes; order Micrococcales; family Micrococcaceae; genus Kocuria; species Kocuria sp. TGY1127_2. The sequence continues at coordinate 163,464 of NZ_AP022834.1, read as the reverse complement.
CCTCGGCGGGCTTCCGCGGGTGGATGCATTGATCAACGCTGCCGCCGTCGCTCCCAGGTTCACGCTCGAGGACGCCCGCCCTTCCGACTGGGAAGCGGCCCTTCGCACCAACGTGACCGCACCTGCGGAAGTCACACGCTCAGTTCTCCCTCAGTTGCGCGACTCCAAAGGAACCGTGGTGTTCCTCGGCTCGGGGGCGTCCCGCGCGTCCAACCAGTACAACGTGATTTATTCGGCCACCAAGCACGCGCTGCAAGCGACAGCGGACGGTTTCCGGAAACAAGTCTCCGAGAACGGCATCCGCGTGGCGACCGTCGCGCCCGGGCCGACCGACACGCCCATGGTCCGTTGGGACGACGAATATCCGAAGGCCGAGCCGCCGACATTCATCGACCCCGCGACCGTGGCGCGCTCGATTCGCCACGTCATCGACGCCCCTGACGACACCCAGATCACCGAGGTTTGGGTTAGGCCCCGTATAGAGGCCAAGTGAGGCTGGCTGTGCGGCGAGGCTCACGCCTCCTTCAGCGGATCTTCTGAATCGCAAGGACGTAGATCACCGCGCCGCACGGCAAACTCTTCACACAAGACCCCAATTGCCTGGTAGGGTAGTTAACGTACACGCCGAACAGCGACGCACAACGAGGTCCGTCAGCGACGTCGGCTTCTTCAATTCGAAACACACAGGCCCCCTGATCCATGGCGGGCCAATCATCAAACAAGGCGGCGACATCTACTATCCCGCTTGATCCCCCACCAATTTTTTGAGTTCTTTAAAGCAGTACGCCTGCATTCAGTAGCTCAAGAACCGCGTCGGCAGAATCGATGCGGAGTACATGGTCACCTCAGGTGGCCGACACGAAGGAAAGAATAATAATGGCTACAGGCACCGTAAAATGGTTCAACGTCGAAAAGGGCTACGGCTTCATCGCTCCCGATGACCAGTCCAGCGATCTCTTCGCTCACTACAGCGCCATCGAGGGCTCCGGCTTCCGCGGCCTCGAAGAGGGCCAGGCTGTTGAGTACCAGGCCGAGCAGGGCCCCAAGGGTCTCCAGGCTACGAGCATCCGCGTTCTCTAAACGCGTTGTCCCCGCAATGAGGGGATAGCTGAAAGGGCCGTTGGCGAACATGTGTTCGTCAACGGCTTTTTTGTGCTGCGGCACCCTAGGATTCCGTGTGGAAACCCTCCCCTAAATTTAGCCATTGCATACCTGAAGTTGGTTTGAGGAAAGGCTCCACACGGCTGACAACGCAGGAAATCCGGCTTATTCTCGAAGCTATGAAGATGTCTACAGACCTTGAAAAGAAATTCCAGGACCAAATCACTCTCGAGTTCGAAGCCTCGATCACCTACCGTCAGCTGGCCATCGAGGCCGATGAGCAGGACCTCCCCGGTATTGCCGCGTGGCTTCGCCACCAGGCGGACGAGGAAGTCGTTCACGCCAACAAGTTCATCGAGCACCTCTCGGATCGCGGCAACCACGCCGAGATCGGCCAGATCAGCGCGCCCTCGGTGAAGACCGGGCTGTCCGTGTTGGAGATCTTCGAGGCCGCGCTGGCCCACGAAGAGAAGGTTTCCCAGTCGATTCGCGACCTCTACCGCGAAGCCGACGCCGAGGGCGACTACGATTCTCGTCCTTTGCTCAACTGGTTCGTTGATGAGCAGATCGAAGAAGAGGCCACCGCCTCCGAGATCATCGGCCGCATCAAGCTGACCGACGGCGACGGCTCCGGAATCCTCCGCCTCGACGCAGAACTCGGCAAGCGCCCCGAAGAGGGCACCGAAGACGACTAAGAATCGATCGTCACTTTTACAGCGAAGGGCCCCCGAACCACAACGGTTCGGGGGCCCTTTGTGCCTGCATCTTCTGTGCGGGCACGAGCTGACTCCTCACGAGGCGTCAGAGTATGCGATCAGTCCTTGGAGTTTTTCTTGCCCTTGTCGATGCGCTGTTCCTCGGCCTCTTGGGTCGTTTCGCCTTCTCCGGGCTCTTCTTCGGAGATCTCTTCTTCAGGTCGATGGTTCGGTTCAGTCATGATGCTCTTCCTTTCGATCGGATGTTCCCGTGGCCTTTGGAGCGAGAATTGTCCGCCCGGTAGTCACACGGTGTTTTGCCGCCGCGAGGCAAATTGCCTCTCGCACGGCTTCGGGGTCCTGAGGTGTGCGATGCCAGACGATGCCTGCACTGGGGTCACTGCGATCCTTGGGGGTGATCCTCCACCCCAAGGAAATGAACGTCCTCGTCAGCGACGCGATATCCTCTGCTATGGGCGTACGATCCGGGTCGCGGACCGGGCAGCTGCTTGTTTGAAGCCCCCACCGGTACTTCTCGCAGATCTGCAAAGCCCACTGGGACTCGTCCTGCACGTACTGCGGAGGGATCGTGAGCATAGTAACCGACACCGGCTGGGTATCGTACAAAATGGTGAGCTCCTTTGCCCAGTGCATCAGTAACGATGTCTGACGCGAAATGCCGCGCCAAAACCCCCGGTGTCCGCAACACCCACCTTCCTGCGGGCAAACCGTCCATTGGTGTCGTGATCAGCCATAATCCTTACCTTCTTGTTTTTTACGGCTGTACGCTTCACTGCCCACTCAACCCCGAGTCAGCTCGGAGTTCAAGTACTTTTGCTGTGCCTTGCGGGAGAAATCATCGGCCTAGCTGGTCGTCCAGGTCCCTCAAGTATGCGGAGAACCCTTGGGGTACACGGCCCGTCCTCCGTGCCGAAGTCACGACTCGCATGGAATCGGTGGCCACCCAGCGCGCCCCCGTGTCCTTGAGTCGTGCGACGACGTCAATATCTTCCCCGACCTGTAGGTTGCGGAAGCCGCCGATCCCCTCAAGACAACTCAGGCGAATACCCATATTGGCCCCGTGAATGGCCGAATGTCCTTCGCCCAAGGGGTGCTGTTCGAGCCAGAGTCGGCACGTCGGAGTATGAGGGGGCTCGTCGGGCATGACGCTGCCGATCACGAGGTCCGTCCCCTCATTGGCCAGGGAAATATGCTTGGCGAGCCAATCTTGAGGAACGCGCGAATCGGCGTCGGTGTGCACGGTCCAAACGTTCTCGGAGGGTATTCGCGAAAAGAATTCCGCGAGTCGAAGAGTCCCGGCGGCACGGACGGACCCGACGCTCGCGAAATCCCCTTCAACCAGCGTCAAGACCTCTTCACCAGCACGTCGGGCCGCTTCCGAGGCCACGCGAGCGCTGCCATCCGTGCAACGGTCCAACACGACGACGATATTCGTCGGCACGTTCACCTGCTGAGCGGCAATCCTGATCGAGGCCAAACAATGTTCCAGATAGCCCTCTTCGTTGTGCGCAGGGACGACGACGCCTACGGCCTGAACTGAGCGCCCGTTCACGACATGGCCGTCCTGCTCGACTTGTCCGCGGTCCAGAGTGCGAGCTCGAAATCGGGGTCGGCTATGGTCACCGCCCGCAGAAGGTCAAGCTTTTCGTCGAGGATTCGGTGGACGCCAGCGGCTCGCATCGGCCAGCCCATGATGGGGTGGGTCCAATGGCATGCAAGGACTGTACTCGTTCCGGAGGCAGCGATGAGCTCCCCGAGCCTCGACAACCGCCCCGGGCTGAGAAAATAGCCGATTTCGGAGAGCACCACCAGATCGAAGTGCCGACCGAGCACGGCCTCACCCCATTCTTCGGGAACGGACGCGCGAACCCATTCGATGCGATCGGATACGGTCGCGTCTCGGGCGCGGGCCAGTGCGTCGGCACTCTCGTCGACCGCGAGAACACTGTTGCATCGAGTGAGAAGATCGCGCGCCAAAGTTCCGACGGAGCACCCCAATTCGAGAACCGTTCCGTATTGGGGCCGCGGCAACGCCGCCAGGGTCAAGGCCCTCTTGCGCTGTTCGTACCAGCTGCTCTTGGTCTCCCACGGGTCCTCGGAGAACCGGTGGAGTTCGTCGAAGGGACTCACTTCGCCGCGCTCCGGGGCCAGGAAGAGTTCGAAACCGCGATCAAAATGGGCCAGGACTTCGGCGGACAACAATGCCTCATTGCCTTCTTCGGGGCCGAGCGGTTCGGTTTGGGAACGATGCTTGCTCAGCGCGGCCCGCTTGACCTCACGTACCTCATCGTCGAGGTCGAAACGGACGAGGGGCTGTTGCGCGGCGCAGGCAGCCACTTCGGATGGTGTCCCCCAGTGCCACAGCCACAGAGGCGCTTCCAGGTGAGTCGCGTCGGTTCGCCAGACCGCGATCGAGGCCGCCCGCGCCGCGGCCTCGTGGTCCGTATGCCCGTCCCCACGCCACGTCGAAACGACGAGCGTACGGCTCGCGGAAGGGCCGAGGAGGTCCACAAGCACGTTGACGAGCTCCGTCTGGCTCTTCGCGAGGTGACTGTCCCCCAGATCGAGCAAGTGGACTCTCGCGTGCGGAGCCAGCGTCAACACGGCTTCGCGGATTTCCCCTTCCCGGATACTCCGCAGATCTGCTGGATCATGCGTCGGGGAATTCGGGTGTGATGCTTCGCCGGCCGTCGCGACGACGATGTCAATCTCCATCCCCCGAGCGCTGGCGGTCGCAATGAGGCCAGCAGCGGTAAGCGTTTCGTCGTCGGGGTGAGCCGCGACGGCGACAAGCCGGTCAAAAGGCTCGAGGCTCAGTTTCTCTGCGGTTGCCAGCAGTGGCTCGGAACTCCATACGGATTCGGGTGTGCCGGAATCGTCGTGGCGGAACCGGGGCGCCCGTTGCGGGCTCACGCTCGCGCCCAGATGGCCGGGGCACCGTCGAGGATCGCCTGACCGATACCGGCCACGTCCCGTTCGGGCTTATACTGTTGCACATAGACCTGCAGGTCAGAGACCCTTCGGGCGTATTCCTCGTCCTGGGTCAACGGGCCTGGCCCCAGGGTGTGTCCCACTGCCGAGAGCACCGTCTCGCATGCCTTGTGCACCGTGCCACGTACGCGGAGGGCGAGGGGCCATAGGTCCTTCGCCTCGGTACCAAGGGCGTCGTCGCCGTGGACCGCGGCGTGGGCCAGCACGTTCCCCGCGGCTTCGAGTTCCGTCGAGCATTGTCCGAGGTGGTACAGCGCAATTTGGTCGGGCGTACGAGAACGGCACGATGTCTCCAGTTGATGTGCCAGTGCACACGCAGCACCCCACCACACGGCGGCGACACCAATACCTCCGAGTGCGAAACCGGGCCGGGAAAAATACCACTGGTCTGCCCCGACAGGTTCAGCCGGGACGTTCTCGAGCTCGATCGACGAAGTCTGGATTGCGCTCAGCCCTCTGGCGACCCAATGTCCATCCGTGACGACTACGCCGTCGCCTCCCAGGGAGACCGCAAAGAGTCTCCGTTCGGTCTTTGAGGTCCATGCGGTGACGAGCGCGTGAGAAACGTAGTGAGCCAGGGAACACCACGGCTTGCGTCCGGTGATTCTCCATTGGCCGTGCCCCGTTTGCGTCGCTTCCAGCCGGTCGTTGGCAGACTCCGCAGCGTATACGCCCCACGTCGAACCCTGGGGAATCTCGACCCGTGGATCAGCCTCCTGATCCAGGATCGCGAGGGCATCCAGATGAGGCTCAACGGCGCGCGCAACCGTCAGGTCGATCGACCCCAATGCCGCAAGACCTTGCCAGTGAGACAGCGTATTTCCGTTTCCCGGCGACCCCAGTTCCCGCGCTATATCGGGGGCAAGGCGCAAGGCCAGCTCCGGGTCGCCTGCGGCCTTGCGCACCTTCTCCTCGAGCTCATGCGGAAGTCTGGCGCAATACGTCACAGTTTGAAGAGTCATATTCACCTCGGGCGTGGTTCAGTGCTCAGGCTTCGAGCTGTTCAAGAAAAAGATAGCACCGCGAATCCGGGCCTCCACCGTGGATCGCGGGCTGGGGATCGAAGGCCCTTCCTCCGCATGCGAGGAGTTCCTCGAGCCGTCTTTCTGACCGCCCGCAAAACTCCCCGGGTTCGGAACACCGGACGAAAACTACGTTTTCCCTAGCCAAGTTCAGGTTATCAGCGACTCGCACGTTCTCTGTGGTCAAACCCACGCCGATCGGGAGATCACATCGTTATCGCTCCACCGGCGTCACCACCGAGACTGCGTCGTGGGCCGCCGAATAGCTCAAGAACCCGAGGTGCGCCTCGAAGCGATCCAGGACGTCGTCGATCACTTGCTGCTGGGTCAACCCCATGAGGTCATACCCTTCGGAACCCGTTTGCGTGAAGACTTCGAGTCGGTAGTACACGTCCGTTTCTCGGGACATCCTGCCGCCGAACATGGGCACGGGGGCCTCCACGGCCCCCGTCTGGTACCGGAACGTGCGGTGGTCCGGAATGTCGACCAAGAGCGTACGCTCGTCGACGCCCGTTTCCTCGTTGGGCAACGTATCGAGGGTTGCGACATAACCCTGCTCCACAAATTCCGCGGCCACGGCATCCAGGGCTGGGGCGACGGTCTCGTCCGCGAATTCCTTGATCATTCTCTTGGAAGGGTAGGAACGCATCCGCGCCAGGCGCTGTCTCCACGTCTTCTCCGGTTTGACCCCGCCGTCGGGTGCGAAAGTCGCTCGACTGAGACGCCGCCCTTCCTGCTCGGCACGCTCCATGCGCAGAACCTTGGAGAAGGATGCCATGACAAGATAAGCCACCACGGTCACGGGCAGCGCGAAGATCAGCGTCGCGTACTCCATCGTCGTGACGCCGCCCGCCACCAGCATCGCTATCGTCAACAGGGCTGTGAGAACGGCCCAGAAAATACGCAGCCATTTCGCCCCGTCCTGAGAAGGGTCGGGAATGGTCGAGGAGAAATTCGACATCACCATCGCGCCTGAATTGGCGCTCGTCAGGTAGAACAGAAGACCAGAAAGAGTAGCCAGCCCGATGAGGAAAGCCGCACCCGGGAAACTCTCAAGCAGGGCGTACCACCCGGCCTCCGGCGAGTCCATCGCGAGCTGGGCGAATTCATGATCCCCACTCATAACTCGCGACAGGGCACTGTTGCCGAAGATCGTAACGATGAAGAAATCGCACAGCACGGGAGCAGTGATAGCAGCGATAACGAATTCCCGAAGGGTACGCCCGCGGGAGATGCGCGCCAAGAACAGACCCACGAACGGTCCCCACGCGAGCCAAAAGGCCCAGAAGAACAAGGTCCACGTGGACATCCACGCTGACCCGCCGTCTTCGTAGGCCATGGTTTGCATCGTGCGATCCGGCAATGACCAGACGAACCGCCCAATGTTCTCGACCATCGCATTAAGCAGGAAAGCCGTTTTGCCCGTCACGAGGATGTAGATCATCATTGCGGCCGCCGACCACAGGTTCAGCTCCGAAATCAGACGAATACCCTTGTCCACACCCGAGGTGCAGGCGGCGATGGTCATGACCACGGCTACGAGGACCAGAGCAATCTGAAGAGCCAGGCCCTCAGGGAGCCCGAAGAGCCAGGAGAAGCCGACGTTGAGAAGCACGACGCCGATGCCCATCGACGTCGCGACGCCGAATACGGTGCCCACCAAGGCGAAGATGTCGATCACGTCGCCGGTCGCCCCGCGGACGCGTTTTCCGAGCAGAGGGTACAGCACCGCACGAATCGACAAGGGCATGCCCCACCGGTACGCAAAATAGCCCATTGCCATGCCGAGCAAGGAATACATCGCCCACCCTGCGACGCCGTAATGGAACATCGTCCAGACCACGGCCTCGTGCGCGGCCTCGGCGCTCTCCGGGTCGGCATTGATTGGCTGCATGTACTGAGTAACGGGTCCGGTCACGGAGTAGAACAGCATATCGATGCCCACGCCAGCGGCGAAGAGCATCGAGACCCAGGTGAATAACTTGTATTGGGGACGGGAATGATCCGGCCCGAGCCGCACTCCGCCCAGCTTCGAGAAAGCAACCCACAGAACGAAGAGAATCACGCAGGTGACCGTGACGACGTAGAACCACCCGAGGCTCTCCGCGATCCATGCCACGACGTTGCTCATGGTCGATTCCGCGGCATGCGGCACAAGGATGGCCCATACAGAAAATGCGACGACGACTGCCGACGAAATCAGCAGGACTTTCCAGTTGACTTTGGGACCGACGTCCTTGCGCAGCTCGGCGGGGCCGCGGCTCAACTCCGCACTGGAGCTGGGAGGGCGATTCTCCTGGCGTTCCACCACGTCGGCAAGTGACCGTTGCGAGCCGCCGAAGCGCTCGCGCTCGACCCCCGCGGACGTCTGGTTCCTTGGTGAACTGAATTCCTGCGATTCTGACACGCACTCTCCTCGTCTCGACGGCAAACTTCTCGTGCCGGTGGGTCGCACCAGCACATACTGAACCAAGGCACCAATAACGCATTCGCAAACGCCCGGCCGCTACTTGTTGGCTCCTTGAAGACGCAGAGCCACACCGGCGCGGGGGCTCTCAGCGTTAGGGCGGCCTCGTCAGCGGGTGTAGCGCGCCGATTTTTCGCGCGTCGCTGACTCTTCGCTACGCCCAGCGGAATCCATGGGCACCCTATTCAACTTAGTTGGCTGGGATTTTCCTGGCAATTGCGCCGAGCTGATGCGACGGCGAAGTGCGGCGGCAGACCAATATTTGTCACGTAATCCGCAAGAATTACCGGTTCTACTGGAAATCCGGCAATGGACATCTTGACCCTGTTGTTTTTCTGTGAAACCGGAACATAACTCGCCTCTTTTTCACAAAAGCCTTGCGCAGAGCCCAAAAATGCAACAAACCTCGGGGAGTGCCACAGGCCTGACCGCCCACGTCTCCGCCCGTAGGTGCCCCTCGCGCCGGTTGCGCAGGTAATTATTAAGCAAAGAGAGTGTCGCTTCGGTGCGGTGGCGATAATGTGGCACTCGGTGACGCAGCACACGGGTCGCGTTGACACTATTCACGCATTCGCTGTTGCGGCGCTTCTCTCCTGACCGCCTCCAGGACCTCGAGCCCGGACTCCTTCGACCGTCTCTTGCACCTACTTCCCCGAAAGAATTCACCTCATGACCTCAGCCGGACACGCGATCGTTCGATCGCTCGAACATCACAGCATCGACCGGATCTACACCGTGCCCGGAGAGAGCTTTCTCGATGTTCTCGACGGACTCCACGACTCATCCATCGGTACCGTCGTCTGCCGCCACGAAGGCGGAGCGGCCTATATGGCCGAAGCCGAGGGGAAACTTACCGACGTACCCGGCGTCGCGATGGTGACTCGAGGTCCCGGGGCAGCCAACGCACACGTCGGCCTCCACACCGCGTGGCAGGATTCGACCGCAATGGTCTTGTTCGTCGGATTGATCCCTTTCGAGCACAGGGAAAAAGAAGCCTTCCAGGAATTCGACCCCAAGGCTTGGTTCGCGACCGGAGCCAAAAGGGTCATGATTCTGGACCATCCGGACCGCGCGAGCGAGCTCGTGGCCGAGGCGATCTTCGCCGCTCGGTCAGGTCGCCCCGGACCCGTGGTGGTGGGTTTGCCCGAGGACATTATTCAGCGCGAAATCACCCCCGAGCTGCACCCTCAGATCCCCATCGCGACCGGCGGCATGACGGTCAGCGACTGGAAGGAACTCCACAATGCGCTCCTGGACTCGGAGAAGCCTCTCTTCGTGTTCGGCGGCAACGACTGGACGCAAAAGGCCGCAGCGGACTTCACCTCGTGGTTGGAGGCGCATGAGCTGCCAGCCGGTGCGGAATGGCGCTGTGAGGGCACCGTGCCGTTCTCGTCCCCGAGCTATATAGGCCCTTTGGGGTACGGCAGACCGGACCACTCGCGACAGACCCTGGACGAAGCGGACCTCATCGTGTTCGTCGGAACCGTGCCCGGCGACGTCATCACGGACGGATTCACGTCGCGGCAGGATTGGGACAAGCGAAACTTCCTGGTGACAATCGACCCGGGCCTGCGCGGTCGTTCGGGCCCGGTCACGCACCAAATCGTCGCCAAGCCGGACGTCTTCGTCCGAGACCTGTTGCGGATGGATCTTCCGGTCAAGGACTCCTGGCGCGACTGGCGGGAGAAATTGCGCGGTCAGCAGACCGAGTTCTCGACTCTGCCCGAGGCACGAACCAGTGGTCAGGTCAGCATGGATTCGCTGATGAGTTACCTGGTGCCCCGGCTGCCGGAGGATTGTATGGTCACCTTCGGGGCCGGCGAACACACCAATTGGGCCCATCGCTATTTCCCGACTCACGGTTACGCCCGGATGATTTCGGCCCGTAACGGATCAATGGGCTATTCGGTTCCTTCGGCGGTTGCCGCTTCCTTGCGCCATCCCGAACGTCTGGTCGTCTCAATCGCCGGGGACGGCGAATTCCTGATGAACGGGCAAGAGTTGGCCACGGCCGCTCAATACGGTGCAACACCGCTGGTCATCGTGGCCGACAATCGTGAATACGGGACCATTCGGACGCATCAGGAACGCCAGTACCCGGGTCGGGTCAGCGGAACCCAGCTGCACAATCCCGATTTCGCCGGGCTGGCCCGTGCCTATGGCGGATTCGGCGTGCGGGTCGAGAACAACGAGGAGCTGCCCGGCGCTCTCGACGCCGCATTGCGCACCGTCGAATCGGGACAGTTCGCGGTGATTCACTTGGTCGTACCGCAACGGCAGAAAGCCTACTGACCTGGGGCAGGGAGCGCTCGTCGGAAAGGGATGCCTGCGGTCCGGATGCGCGGGTCAGAGCCCCGCATCCGGACGGCAAGCGCCACAACCCCGAGAAGCTTCCTTCGGATACAAAAACCGGCCCGCCGCCAAGCGTTTCGCCTGGCAACAAGCCGGTTTTACTGGTGCGCGAGGGGGGAGTTGAACCCCCACGCCCTCTCGGGCACACGGACCTGAACCGTGCGCGTCTGCCTATTCCGCCACTCGCGCAAGTGACTCGCCCGCGATCCGAAGGATAACGCGCGAAAAGCAACGCTGACCATCGTACCCAGATCCACGAGTGGCTGTCTAATCGAGGACGAGGTGTCCTTCGCCACGAGCCGCCAGACCCTCGGAAATTGTCCACAGTTCAGAAAACCCGCACTGTGTCGCCATCAAATCCGGGAATTGTCCCAGTGAATTGGTCCGAGACCGACCATTCACGGTCTATTCAGGATAGGTCTCTACTATCCTTGTGTCCGAGGCCGTACGCGGTGGCGGTACCCCGTACCCTAAAGCGAGGGTTGCCGGAGGACCGTAACCGCAGAACCAGGAGGCAACCATGGGACTCATAGAAAATGTTGAGCGGAGTCTCGAAAAGGCTGTGCGAGGGGTTTTCACCGCCGGCTCGAAGAACCGCATCGAACCGGTCGACGTCGCGAGCCGCCTGCGTTCGGAAATGGACAAGAAATCCTACGCAATCGCTGAGGGGCGAACCATCGCCCCGAACGTCTTCACCATCGAATTTTCGGATGCCGACTTCACCCGAGCCCAAGACTGGGGTCATGACCTGGCTGAGGAACTCTGCGACGTCGCCATCCGCCATGCACGGTCACAGGGTTACACATTGCGCGGCGCAGTTCGCGTCACTTTCACGCGCGCTCATACCGAAGAACTTCAAAAAGGCGAATTCCTCGTTCTATCCAGCCAAGAACGCGCCGGGCGTTCGGCATCGCGAGGACGCTCCACCCGAACGGCCCCGAAGACTTCCGCTGCTGCCGCCGGGGAGCGCTACAACGCGAGCCAGACCAATGCCCAGCAAACAGGATCACCCGTCGGGCATCAGGCGACCAACGTGCCGGCCGAGCCGGAACCGACTTATGCCCCCGGGTACGCGCCGGAGTACGAGGCAGACCCGGCCGACGCGGCCGCTACGGCTGCCCCTGCCGCAACGGCCGCTGCGTCAAGCAGAACCCTGCCCAGCGGCTCATCCCGCATCGCGCCCCGAACTCCCGGCAGGCGGGGCTCTGCGGGCGGCCGCCAGGCCGGTGCGGACCCGAACGCAACGCAAGCCATACCATCTCCGCACAGGTACGAACAGCCCCACCGCGCTGCGCCGAACTACAAGCCTGTCCTGGATATCAACGGTCAACGGTTCTCCATTCAGGCGAGCTCGATCGTACTCGGCCGTTCTTCGGAAGCTGATATAACCATCGAAGATACTGGTGTCTCCCGGCGCCACCTGGAGATTCTCAATCAAGACGGTGTCTTCCTAGCCGTGGACCTAGGCTCGACCAATGGGTCATCGGTGGATGGAACCCGGCTCAACGGTCGACGCGAGCTCGTGGATGGGACTGTCATTACAATGGGTCGGACCAAGATAACTTTCCGCTTGCTCGCCCCGAGGAGTAGTCGATAATGGCCTCAGAGCTGACCGTCACGTTGCTCCGTTTCGGCTTCCTGGCCTTGCTGTGGGTATTCGTCTTCGTGATCCTCGCCGGGCAGCGGCGAGACCTCGGAATAGGGCAGACACTCCGTTTCACGTCTTTGCCCGGCCGCAAGAAGAACAAGAAAAAAGGCGGCGCCCAAACTGCAACCTCGACCGGTTCCCAAAAGCAACAGACGCCTCAGCGGCCCAGCCAGCTTGCGATCATCGGCGGTCCCGGGTCCGGAAGCATCGCCCGGTTGGGCGACTCTCCGGTGCTCCTCGGGAGGGCGCAGGACTGCACCCTCCCCTTGGACGACGACTACTGCTCCGGGCACCATGCCCGCCTCTTCCCGCAGGGATCCCGCTGGTTCCTCGAGGACCTTGGGTCGACCAACGGGACCTTCGTGAACGATCAACGCCTGACGCGAGCGACGCTCGTCGAACCGGGCGTGCCCTTTACCGTGGGACGCACTGTCATTGAGTTGAGGGCGTAAAACCGATGAATATTGCTTTTCGGTACGCGGCACGCTCAGACACGGGACGCGTACGTAGCAAAAACGACGATTCCGCATATGCGGGCCGATACCTGGCCGTCGTCGCCGACGGCATGGGAGGCCATGTGGGCGGCAACGTCGCATCCGCCTCGACCGTTCTCGACCTGACCCCCCTGGATCACTCAGAATATGACGGCTCAGCGGGCACGATTCTTGCGGATGAAATTCAGACGGCCAACATCATCCTCAACCAATTGGTCGAAATGAATCCTCTGCTGGCCGGCATGGGAACCACGTGCACGGCCCTTCTGGTGGACGGCGACGAACTCGAGCTCGCCCACATCGGTGACTCACGCGCCTACCGATTGCGCGGCAAAAAATTCGAGCAGATGACCACCGACCACACATTCGTCCAGCGTCTGGTCGAAGAAGGCCGGTTGCGCCCCGAGGAAGCAGAGCACCACCCGCACAAGAACGTCATCATGCGTGTTCTCGGGGATACCGACGCATCACCCGAACTTGAGCTCAAACGCGTAGACGCGCAAGTTGGCGATCGGTGGCTCTTGTGTTCGGACGGACTCTCCGGCGTGGTCTCGGATCGCATGATCGAATCGATCCTCGGATCGACCAACGATCTACAGGAAATCTGCGAGTCCCTCGTTGAACTGACTCTCGACGGAGGCGCACCGGACAACGTGACCGTCGCCGTGGTCGAGGTCAATGAGGAGGCGAACTTGGCCAACGCCGTCACCAGTCGCCTTGACGCCGTAGGCCGGGACAGCCGGGCCGACGAACATCCCGAGCGCGTTTCCGAGGAACCCCAAGCGGCAGTCGGAACCACGTCGAGTTCCGGACTCATGCCGGCTGATTCATCGTTCGAAAGCTCCTCGCACCGCTCCAACGATCCGGATCAAGAGTGGCCCAAATTCCTGGATATAGAGGACGACTCATCCCTGGCCCCATGGGAAGAAGAATCTCCGGAAACTGGGGCATCGGACGTTGCACCAGAGAATGTCGCAGGCGTTGATGCCGCCTCCTCGACTCGGGACCGTGCCCCAGTGGACGAGGACTCCAACGAGTTGAAGGCTCCATGGCGGCGGCGACTGCCCCGAGAACGTGGCGAAAAGGTCCGCCACACCCTTCGGCACGGCCGGTGGCGCGGTGATTCCTTCTCGGACTCCGTGCTCAATGCGATGATGCAACGGTCCGGAATCGACCTCGAAGAGGCCAGTCAGCAAGAAGAAAGCTCCGCCTCAATCTTGCGTCGAGAGCTGGAGGAACGACCCCACCTGCTGGTAGGAGCGGCCGCCTCCGCCACCCACACCGGCCAGATACCCACGGTGACCGATGCGACCGTTCAGCGCAGGGCGACTCTGGCACGGACACCGTCGATGGACACCGACGAGGGCGAGGAGATTCCGGACGAACTGCTCGAGGAGATGGACAGCCCCCGACGCCGGAAGCGACGGTGGGGCCTGGCCGCTTTCATCTGGGCATTCATTCTGGTGCTCATCGCGGGTGCTGTTTGGGCCGGGTTGGCGTGGGTCAACAGCCAGTACTACGTCGGTGAGAATAACGGCAAGGTCGCAATTTACCGCGGCGTCGACCAATCACTCGGACCGATACACCTCAACAACCTGGAGAGAGAGACCGACGTGAAGGTCTCCGATCTTCCGGCCTATTCCAAATCGCGCGTCCACGAGGGCATTCACGCATCATCCGTGGCAGATGCCGAGCGCGTGGTGTCGGATCTGGACTTGGGTTCCCAAGGCGGAGGGGAATCCACCTCCCCAGCGCCCCACGGAACAGTATCGAGTGCTCCGCCATCAAGTGATAAATCATCGAATTCCAGCAATGATAGTCAAAAACCCAGCTCAGACGGGCAAGGAGGTGACGACCAGTGACAACCCAGGCTCAACCTGCTCAGGAGCATTCCTATACTCCGGACGAAGAGCAGCACATCCCCAAGCCTCGTCGCTTCTTCGAGCTTTTATTGCTGGCCATCTCGTGGATCATCGCTGTCGGCTCGCTCTGCCTCGTGGATCTGGACAACACGGCCTCCTTCGACCATCGTGTCGTCGCCGCCGCGGCTGTCCTTGTTCTCGGTTCCCTCATCATTCACGTGATTCTCCACCTCAAAGCACGGTACGCGGATCCATTCATCCTCCCGATCGTGGTGGTTCTCAACGGCATTGGCCTGACGATGATCTATCGCATCGATCTCACCACGCCGACGTCCTCGGTCAGTTCCCAGACGGCGTGGACCGCCGTTGCAATGATTGCTTGTGCCGCGGCCCTGTGGTTCCTCACGAATCACAGGGTGCTTTTGCACGTCACGTACATCAGCCTGGCCGCCTCGGTCCTATTGCTGCTTCTTCCGCTGGTTCCTGGCCTCGGGACCGAGATCAATGGTGCTCGCATTTGGATCGCGATCGGCGGCAGGACTTTTCAGCCCGGCGAAATCGCAAAGATCACGTTGGCTATATTCTTCGCTGGTTATCTGTCTACCAATCGCGATTTGATCCTGCTCGCGGGCAAGAAGATCGGGAGGATTCGGCTTCCGCGCTTCAAGGACTTCGCCCCGATGTTCGTAGCATGGCTCGTGAGCATCGGCGTCCTCGTCGTTCAGCATGACCTCGGCTCCGCGATCCTGTTCTTCGGTCTGTTCCTGGCGATGCTTTATCTGGCTACGAACCGGTTCACGTGGGTCGCTCTCGGACTGGTGCTGGTCGTCGTCGGCGGCTTCTTCGCGTACAAGACCATCAGCCACGTGACCCTGCGCATAGATTCTTGGGTTCACGCTTTTGATCCTGAGGTCTACAACCAGCAAAGCGGCGGTTCGGGGCAGATCGTCCAGGGGCTCTTCGGCCTCGCATCGGGTGGCCTCTTCGGACGTGGTCTCGGTAACGGCAGACCCGACCTCGTCTCATTCTCGAATTCGGACATGATCATCACGGCCATCGGAGAGGAGCTCGGGCTCTTGGGCCTCGGAGCGATTCTGATGCTGTTCTTGATATTGGTCTCCCGGGGATTCCGCGCGGCGTTGGGGACGCCCGACGCGTTCGGCAAGCTCCTGGCGGCAGGTCTGTCCGCCGCCATGGTCCTGCAACTTTTCGTGGTAGTCGGCGGAGTGACACGCCTGATTCCGCTGACCGGTCTGACGACGCCATTCATGTCCGCGGGAGGCTCGTCCCTCCTCGCAAACTGGTTCATCGTCGGGTTGTTACTCGCAATCTCTCACTCGGCTCGTTCGCCTCGCGTGGTCAATGAGGAGACTGCCGATGCCGAAACCACTGCGGATACAGGTCAGTTGGGGGCTACTGCGGCGATTTCCCGACTCGGCTCGAACTCTCATGAGGAAACTGCTTCTTCCCCACATTCAGCAGGAGGTCACTCGTGAACCAGGCCATCCGAAGAACATGGCTCGCCGCGGCGGGCGTCTTCATTTTGCTCATCGGCTCCCTGACGTACGTTCAATACGTGCATGCCGGTGCGCTGGCGGAAAACCCCTGGAACAGCCGCCAGCTCTACGATCAGTACGGTTCAGCACGCGGGTCCATCCTCGTCGACGGATCCGCGATCGCACAGTCCGTTCCGTCCAACGACAGCTTCGGTTATCAGCGCCAGTATTCACAGACCGACGAGTACGCCGCCCTCACCGGGTACTTCTCGATGGTTTACGGGTCCACCGGCCTCGAATCCGCTATGAGCGATGAGCTCTCCGGAAAATCGGACTCGCAGTTCTACGATCGCATCGCGCAAATCTTCTCCAACCAAGACACTCACGGTGCTTCGGTCGAGCTGACCATCGATCCGACGTTGCAGAAGAAGGCCACGGAGTTGATGGCCGGCCACAAGGGCTCGGTCGTTGCGATGAACCCGAAGACGGGTGAGATCAAAGCCATGGTCTCCACGCCAAGCTACGATCCCAATCAACTCGCGTCACACGACTCGAAATCGGTCATCCAGGCGTACTCCGAGCTGAACCAGGACCAGGACCGCCCACTCTACAACCGAGCCATATCCGGCGACCTCTACTCACCGGGTTCCACGTTCAAGATCATGGATGCGGTGGCCGCCTTGGAATCGGGCAAATACAACAAGGATTCGGTTCTGGACAACCCGCAGAACCTGCCTCTTCCAGGCTCCTCTTCGACCTTGCCGAATTATGTCAATGGCAACTGTTCCTCCCAGTCCAAGACGGACTTGCAATGGGCGCTAGCACAATCGTGCAACACTCCCTTCGCACAGATCGCAATGGACCTCGGTGAGGATAAGATTGCCAAGACGGCAAAGAACTTCGGGTACGGCCAGGATCTGGACATCCCGATGAGCGTCACCCCTTCAAACTTCCCCAGTGGCATGTCCAAGAGCGAGCTCGCGTTGTCTTCGATCGGTCAATACGACGTCAAAACCACCCCGTTGCAGGTGGCCATGATGTCTTCCGCAATCGCCAATAACGGCGTCCAGATGAAACCGAACATAGTCAAGACAGTTCGGTCCAACAGTCTGAGCACGCTCTACGATTTTTCGGCGGAGCAATTGCGGGAATCAACCTCGCCCGATGTGGCCCATCAGGTGCGCGACTGGATGGTCAACGACGTCGACGACGGAATCGCGTCCGGCGCGAAGGTCGACGGGACCAAGGTTGCGGGGAAGACCGGAACCGCCGAGACCGGCGTGGACGGAAACAACGAAGCGTGGTTCACCGGTTTCGCACCGGCGGACGACCCGGAACTAGCTGTTGCTATTGTCTATGAAGATGTAGATGCGGTCACAGGAGCCCAGCTCACGAGCCCTGGTGCCAAGCAACTTTTCGAGGCGGTGTTGAATCAGTGAGGCCCTCATCATCGATGACCCTTGGCGGTCGCTACGGCCTGACCGAGCGCATCGCTATCGGCGGTATGGGCGAGGTCTGGAAAGCCAAGGACAAAGTCCTCGGTCGCATCGTCGCCGTCAAGATCTTGAAAGAGGAATACACGGGGGACCCCGGTTTCCTCGAGCGTTTCCGCGCTGAGGCTCGCCATACGGCACTTCTGAACCATCCCGGCGTCGCTAACGTCTTCGACTACGGCGAGGAAGAAGGCTCGGCGTACCTGGTCATGGAGCTCGTGCCTGGCGAGCCTCTGTCGAACATCATCGAGCGCGAGAAGACACTTCCGGCCGATCGAACCCTCAACATCATCGCCCAGACGGCACGGGCATTGGCCGCCGCGCACGCCCAGGGACTGGTGCACCGCGACGTCAAGCCGGGAAACATCATGATCACGCCCGACAACCGCGTGAAGGTGACCGACTTCGGCATTGCCCGTCTGGCGGATCAGGTGCCGCTGACGGCAACCGGCCAGGTAATGGGAACTGCCCAGTACCTTGCGCCCGAGCAGGCCACCGGACAGACCGCAACGGCCTCATCCGACCTCTATTCACTCGGCATCATCGGCTACGAGTGCCTTGCGGGGAAGCGTCCATTCACCGGGGAATCTCAGATCGCAATTGCATTGGCCCAGGTCAATGACCCGCCGCCACCGTTGCCGAAGTCCGTACCGGTGCCCGCGCAGGCCATGATCATGTGTCTGCTGTCCAAGGACCCGGCCCAACGCCCGGCGAATGCGACGACGCTCGCGAGCGCCGTCGACGCTATCCGACGCAATGACCTCAAGGCCGCTGTCAAGGCCGTTCCCGGGCTCTCGACGTACCTGCCGATCAGCACCGACACGAGCCAGACACAGCCCGTCACGACGCCTACCGAGCCCTTGGGCGGGACTGACGCTACCCGCCAGTTCGGTTCGGGGGCCTCGGCCGCCGGATATCAGGCCCACCCCACCACATCGCAGTTGCCTGCCGTGGGCGAACCTCGTTCGTTGAAGTACCAGGGCGATTACTCGGACAACGGCGCGGAGAAATCGTCCAAGGGTGCTGCCGTTTGGAAATGGCTTGTCCCTCTGCTGGTGTTGTTGCTGGCTGTTGGCCTCGGCATCTGGTGGATCGTGCAGTCGGGTTCGGGGACGGACGCCTCCGCATCCCCTGGAGCGAGTGGATCCGTATCTTCGGCGTCTCCCTCCTCGAGTTCCTCGCAACCTTCGGCAAGCTCGAGCTCGGCCAAGATGGTTGATATCGACTCTTCGGCATACAAAGGCAAGAAGTTGGACGACGTCGTTTCCCAGCTGGCGAGCATGGGCCTGACTGTCCGTTCGGAAGGAAAGAATTCCAGCGAGCCCGAGAACAATGTCCTCGAGGTCTCCCCCGAGGGGCAGGTTGCCGCTGGTTCCAATGTGACCGTGGTGTATTCCACCGGGCCCGAGTCGGTTAACCTGCCGAGCAAGATGGTCGGCCAGGATGCCCAGTCCGTCATAGACGAGATCACTCAAATGGGCGTGAACGTGACCCGTCACGATCAGACCTCGAGCGATCAGGCCTCCGGCAAAGTCGTCCGGACCTCTCCCAGTGAGGGAAGCAAGGTGACGGTTGGCTCATATGTTGACGTTTACGTGTCCACTGGATCCGGGAGCAGTTCGAGCCCCGCTCCCGAGAACCCGGCGCCTACGTCATCCGCTCCGTCCCAGCCGAGCTCACCCTCGCCTTCGGCGGCCTCCACAAGACCCGCGACCAACGAGAATCAACAACCGGGTGAATCGTCCGAGGGCGGCACCCAAGGCTCCAACGGATGACTGAGACCCTATGAATCTGCGCGTTCCACGTATTCTCGATAACCGATACGAACTGGGTGGGATCCTGGGTTCAGGCGGCATGGCCACCGTCTATGCGGCCGAAGACAACCGCCTGGGCCGTCAGGTCGCCATCAAAGTTCTGCGCCCTGAGCACGCCGAGAACAGTGTTTTTCGAACCCGTTTTCGCCGCGAGGCCGAGGCCATCGCATCGTTGAACCATCCGACCGTCATCGCGGTTTTTGATACCGGAACGTTCCGTCCGATGACCGAAGAAAATGCGATAGCGGATCCGGATGCCACGGCTCCCATGCCCAAAGTGGAGTTGGAGCACCCCGGTGACGACGACATCGAACCCGACGAAGAGGCAGACGCCGACTCCGTTCCCTACATCGTGATGGAGCGACTGCACGGAGAAACTCTCAAAGACGTCATGGCCGACCGGGGGCAGTTCGCGATCGAAGATGCTCTGAGCTATACCGAGGGCATCCTCGACGCACTGGAGTACAGCCATGAGCGCGGCATCATTCACCGAGACATCAAGCCCGGAAACGTCATGGTGCTCAACCGCACCGAAGAAGACGAGGCTTTGGGTCGGCCAGCCCGGATCAAGGTCATGGACTTCGGTATTGCCCGGGCTATGACCGAAACGGCTCGTCCGTTGACCGAAGCCCAGACGATCATGGGTACCGCCCGTTACATCTCCCCGGAACAAGCCCGGGGCGAAACGGTCGACGCACGCTCCGACCTTTACGCCGTAGGGTGCCTGCTCTACCAGATGCTCGCCGGGAGGCCGCCCTTCGACGGTTCGACGAGCATCGAGGTTGTGGAGCAGCACCTCCGCGAGGCTCCGGAGACGCCCAGTACCTTCAGGTCAGAGATTTCACCCGCCCTGGATGCTTTGGTCCTCCGGGCGCTCGAAAAGAACCGCGTCGACCGGTTTCAATCCGCAGAAGACTTCGCTTTTGCGCTCCAGAATGCCTCCCACGGCATCAGCGTCGGCCATGCAGGGGCCCCAGACGAAGATCCGACGCAGGCCATCGGCGGTGTCACCGGAATCGCAGCGGGTGCCACCGCTGTGGGCGCGGGTGCGGCGGCGTCCCGGGCGGCTGACGGCAAGGCCCACCATGGCGACAACGAAGCGTACGAATCATCACTGAACTCCCCGGAGGCTTCGGACTCAGGAGAGTACAACGCGTATACCACGAATGAGGGCGACCAGCCTCAGATGGAAGACGCGAACGTCTCCGGTTTCTTCCCATCAGCGCAAGACGAGTACTCCGAGGACGAGCTCTACGATTACGAGCGCAACAAGGCCCTCGCTTCCAAGAAACGGCGTCGTAACGCTTGGAAGAACGTGATCCTCGGACTCATCATCTTCCTGCTCGCTGCAACCGCCCTTGGCGCGTGGCTCTACTACCAGAACGAGCTCAACAAGCCCGTCTACGTGAATGTGCCGGCCGTTGCGAACCAGTCGGAGTCGGACGCGGAGGAACATCTGCGCAATGAAGGCCTCAAGGTCAAGGTCGAGGAAGAGTTCTCGGACAATATCCAGCATGGCAATGCGATCAACACGGACCCCGCCGACGGAACCGAGGTCGAAAAGGACTCGACGGTAACCCTTCGAATATCCAAGGGTCCCGCGAATGTACAGCTTCCGGAGGACCTCTCGGGCCAGTCGGAAGCCTATGTGCGCTCCCGTCTCGAGGAACTAGGTCTCAAGGCCGGGCGAGTGGAAACGGCCAACAGTCCGACCGTTCAGGCAGGCCTGGTCGTGGACACCAACCCCAAGTTGGGCGAGCGGGTCAGCGCAGACACCACCGTCAACCTGGTCCTCTCGACCGGCAAGGTCCAGGTTCCCCAGGTCGTCGGGCTCACGCGTGACGAGGCGATTGCGACCTTGACCGGCAAGGACACCCTGCTCTCGACTGAAATCACCAATGAAGAGTCGAGCCAGCCCGCGGGAACAGTTCTGCGCCAGTCCGCACAGGCCGGGACGTCCATTGCCCAAGGCTCCACAGTGACCATCGCTGTCTCCTCCGGACCACGTGCGACGCCCTCTCCTTCGCCCAGCCCATCGAGCAGTCCGAGTGGAAATTCCGGTGACTCGGCCGCGAACGGGGGAAATAACTCCAACGGGAATTCCGGCGGCAACTCCTCACCCAGCAGTAGCCCGTCGCCCTCATCCTCCCCTTCGCCTTCTTCCAGCCCCAGCCCGGGACGGTAAGCGAGACAAAGTGAGCGGGCGGCCTCATGCCCATTGGGCACGAGGCCGCCCGCTCACTTATTTCCTGAGTGTCTCTAAGCCTCAATCAGAGGGGAGAGGTCACGGGCTTTCCTCACCGCCCCGGCGAGACCTAAGGACTCGAGCCAATTGCCGACCATGAGGTAACCGTCCTCGGTCAACACGGACTCCGGATGAAACTGAACCCCGTGCAGCGGCGCAGAACGGTGGCGCACACCCATAATGATCCCCGATTCGGTCCACGCGGTGGCCTCCAGCTCTTCCGGCAGGGTCCCGTCCGCGATCGCCAGGGAGTGGTATCGGGTCGCGGTGAATGGCGTTCGCACGCCGGAAAAAACGGAGAGCGAATTGTGGGTCAGCCGAGAGGTCTTTCCGTGCATGAGCTCGGGAGAGTGAGTCACGGTGCCGCCGAAGGCCTCGGCGATGGCTTGGTGGCCCAGGCACACGCCGAAGAGCGCCTTCTGGTGTTCGGTGGCCCAGTGAATGAGATCGATGCAGACCCCTGCCTCAGCGGGCGCTCCCGGCCCTGGCGAAATCAGCACGCCGTCGTGCTGCTCGGCGAGACGCCTGGCTTCCTCGGTGCTGAGATCATCGTTGCGGATCACGGTGGTCTCCGCGCCGAACTGCTCAACGTACCCGACCAAGGTGAAAACAAAGCTGTCGTAGTTGTCCACCACGAGAATCTTGATAGTCATGAAATTCTCCTACTCGTCCACGGTCACGTCGGGGCTCAATGGGCTGTACTCTTCAAGCCACGGAAACAAGAATTCCATGAGGAGATAAGCAACCGCGACAATCAGAACTATCGCAATGATGATCCGAAGCCACAAGGGGCCCGGGACATGAGCGAAGACCCATCCGTACATCTGTTACTGGTCCTTCCCCACGAGGTCGGCGATGGGCGGGGGCGGCCCCGCCGAATTCGGTTGCCATCCTTCGAAAACTGCGTAGGCGATGATGCGCTCGGTAGACCCGAATCGAGGGTTGCAGCTCGTCAATGTCATGATGCGGTCCTGTGGCTCTTCTCCAGGATATCCGGGGACAGGTGCAATGACATCCGTCTGCGAGGGCAGGACGATCTCGTTATTTCGAAAGACGTAAGTGTAATAGCCCTGAGCAGTGCGAACGTAGATGCGGTCCCCGGTAACTAGCTTGTCGATCTGGTCGAAGACCTTGCCGTTGGTCTGTCGGTGACCCGCTACCGCAAAATTCCCGATGTCTCCCGGCATTGCAGTGGATTCGTAGTGACCGACACCGAGCGTGTCCAGTACGTCGCGGCCCGTACCCTGAATGACCGGGCGCTCATAGGCCTCGCCGAACCGAGGAATATACATGATCCCGATACCCTGACCATGCGCCGGGGCTTCCCCGATAATGGGGTCCTCTGGGCCCTTGCCGGAATCATCGAGGCTTCCGGAGTCCCGGAAATTCTGCTTCATCTGGTCGACGGCGTCGGCCTGCGCTTTGTCGGATTCTAGATTGGTCCACCACAGTTGCCATACGACGAACAAGATCAGAATGAGACCCACAGTGATGAGCAACTCACCCAGGACCTGAATCACACCGCCGACCATGCTGCGGGGCCGTCGGTCAGCCCGTGAAGATGCTCTCCGCGCGGCCAACGGCACCTCCTGACGAAAAAGATACTGCCAATATCATTCGTACGAGCCGTGAATCCACAGGCACATATCGGCAAGAGCTTGGCAGATTGGTTAGACTCGACATTCAGGCGATCGGCCACCGAATACAGGCCGTTCTCGCCCAGAATCATACCTTATGTGGTCACCGCAGAAGTCGGACGCGGAATTCCAGGAGGACCAAGAATGGCCGAGGACAAGAAGACAGGCGGGGGCAACCTCGCCACCGGAACGTCGACCGAAAAGAATCCCCGTCGGGGGCTTTTCGGCTCACGCCGCGCTGGATCTAGCGTTGCGGGCGCTGACTCGAAGGTGACCGCTTCGGAAGGCGGCGACGCCGTAGGCCAGACGGACCGAACAACCTCCCTCATCGCCGACGAAGACACGAGCAGGACCTCCCCGTCGGATACCAAGGCGAAGCGGGCCCACGAGAGCGCCGAAGACGAGCGCCTGCGCAAAATCGCGGACGAGATGACGTCCAACATTCGTCAATCCTCCCCGACCCCCACGTGGTACATCGCGATCATGCTCGGCTTCATGATCATCGGTCTCCTGTGGATCATGACTTTCTACATCTCCGACCAGGCGCTGCCGATCCCCGATCTCAGTTTCTGGAACATCGCTATCGGCATCGGACTGATGATGGTCGGCTTGATCATGACAACCAGGTGGCGCTAGGTGGCCGAAGCTCGGGACCCTCAGGACCCCCTCAACGGCGAGTCCGGCCAGCATCCCGACTCCGAAGCCGCGGCCGAGGACCAGACTATGGGCCCCTCGGCGGAAAGGTCTGAGGCCCGTCCGACACGGCCCCGCGAGGATCGCCCCGACATCAGGGCCGCGAAGACCGAAACGCGCGTGCGCCGCTGGGCCCTCTTGCTGCTCGTACTGGTCCCGGTGGTCTACTTCGTGGTCCAGAAGCTGATCTCGTAACTGCAACCCGACCGATGCGGGATACGGAGGTCTGACACGGAGCCGATGGCAGTGACCTACGAAGTCATCGCCGTAAAGCCGGCATCGAAGGCCATGAAAAGCGGGATGATCCAGAAGATCGGCACGATAACGGCCAGACTTCTGGGAGCCCCGCCTGCCCGGCGCTGCTCGGGTTCGTCGCGTCTCACACGAGGATCGGACGTCCGACGCGAGGTTCTCACGAGCCTGAGGGTGGAGAGGACGGCTATTGCGAGCACCCCCAAGATCCCGACCGCGGCCAGGAACACGGGCGTCCCAGAGAACACCACGGGCAGGTCCGCTCGGGAGATCAACGCACCGGCCGCCCCCAGGACGATCGCGAGACCGAAAACAACGGTGAAAACCCAAACGTTGTAAATCGCGGTGCTTCCCCAAGCCGTCGTCGCGGTGACGACACCGACAATGGCGACCAGAACCACCCAACAGATCAGAGTCCCCAAGTTGATGACGAGTTCGGTACCCGTGATCCAGTCACGGATCGCATAGGAACCCACCAGGAGCAATAGGACCTGCACGACGACGGGCAAAGCCGTCCGGAGGACATCTCTCTTCTCCGAAGCCTTGGGCTCGAACCCCAGGGATTTCGCGTACTCCGCGGGATCGCCGAATTCCTCCTCCGGAGAGCGATCCATCTCGTCGCACTGGGTGTGCACGGAAGCGAGGCGGTCGGCGATGTCCTCTCCCGTGGCACCGGAGAGCCGGAGAGTCAGAACGAAGTCATCCACCCACATTCGGTGCGCTTGAGTCCAGTCCTTGAGAGTGGTCATGGCGAGCCTCCGTTCGCGGGTCGGAAGGTATTTCCTCCTTTGACCGTAGCGCACGGTGGCCACCGATATTCACGGCACAGGGCCCCTCCGCCTCAATGAGGAGGCAGAGGGGCCCTGGGCCGGAACCTATGGAGTCTGGCGCTGCGCCCTTATGCTTGAGGCGCGATGAAGGAGACGTCGAGCGAGATGTTGACCTTGTCGGAGACCAGGACGCCACCGGTTTCGAGCGCGGCGTTCCAGGTCATGCCGAAATCCTTGCGGGAAATCGCGGTGGAAGCCGAGAACCCTGCGCGGGTGGCACCGAACGGGTCCACGGCAACGCCGCCGAATTCGCCCTTGAATGAAACGGGACGGGTCTCGTCCTTGATGGTGAGGTCACCGTTGAGGGTGAAATCCTCGCCATCGGACTCAATCGAGGTCGAGGTGAAGGTCATGGTCGGGTAGTTCTCTGCATCGAAGAAATCTGCGCCCTTGACGTGACCGTCGCGGTCGGCATTGCCGGAGTCCAAGGAAGCGATATTCGCCGAGGCGGTCACGGATGACTGCTCGCCGATGTTCAGCTCGGCCGAGACTTCCTGGAAAGTGCCGCGCACCTTGGAGATACCGGCGTGACGCACGGTGAACTCGACCTCGGAGTGAGCGGGGTCAAGGGTCCAGATGCCTACGGAGAGTTCGTTGAAGGTGGTCATGGTGAGATCCTTTCGTTGATCTGAGTTCGAGATTTACTTTACGAGTAAACCTTTTCCATCACAACCCCGTGCCCGGTCAATCTATTCCCGGCAAGTGAGGACGCATCCCGAGGCCGACGGCCCAAACCGGATTCGCGAGACTCCGCGCCCCCCTCAGCCGCAAGACATGACGGAAATTTGCATTCAATGACGCTCCGGACTCGGATCGGTCTCACACCTGTAACCCCAAGAGATTTCCCTTTACGCTGTTAGGTACACCTAAACCAATGGAGGACATGTGACTACCGCACCCGTGTTTGAGCCCCGAGAAGAGTCAGAGCATTACGACGCCGAGCTCGTCGTGCTCGGCGCGGGCGGCACCGGCATAGCAGCAGCACTGGCCGCCGCCGAGCGAGGCGTCAAGGTCGTATTGCTCGAAAAGGGCAACCGCCCTGGCGGCGCAGCAATGTTCGGCGCCACCGGATTCGCCGCCTATGAGTCCGAGGCCCAGAGGGAAGCGGGAGAGACCTTCAGCGTCCAGGACGCATTTCACGCCATCACCGAATACAATCGCCACCGGTGCAACGAGAAGTTGGTGCGCGCGGTCGTCGGCCGTTCCGGGGAGACGGTTTCATGGCTTGCGAGTCACGGTCTCAAAACCACTTTGGCCGAACATGACGACGCGCACTCGGCCCCTGTCCAGGCCCAAACAGGAATTCTGACCGCGCACCGCAACGCACGGACTTACCACCGTTACGCATCCAAATTCGGTGGATTCAAGAAGATGCTGAAGGCCTTTCAAGACATGGACGGTCTTCTGCTGACCGAAACCGCCGCCACGGCGATCGAAACCGGCGCCGAAGGCGAAATCCTGGGCATCCGTGCGGAGAAGACGGACGCGGGCAAGCCCATCTCGACTCCGACCGCCCTCAGCAAGGATGCTTCCGAGGATCTCGAATCGGATGAGAACACGGCCCCGATTCACGTGGACATCAGTGCCAACGCCGTGGTGATCGGAACCGGCGGTTTCGTCGGAAACATGGAGTTGGTGCAACGAGAATTGGGGCCGATCGACGCTTCGACCCTGCACTTCACCGGAGAACGCAAGGCCGTGGGAACCGGCCGGCAGATCGCTGCGGCAGCCGGCGGGGTCTCGGATGCGGAACGCACCCTGGACATCCCGAGCTTCACGGTGCCGGGACGCTTTTCTTCCAGGGCCCTGGCGATGTTGGCCAACTTGCCGCTCCTGTGGGTCAACACTGCAGGGAAACGCTTCATCGACGAAGCCGTGACGTACCGTTTCGGGCAGCGCGGACCCGCCGTTTACCAACAGGGCGGTCACTTCTGGATGATCCTGGATTCTTCCACGGTCGAGAAGCTCTCCGCCGAGGGCCTCGCACTCTCCCCCGGCGAGGACCACAGTGCGCCGCTGCCTCCCGGAACGGTCGGCACTCCCGCGCAACCCCAGCTCGTGGAAGCGCTCGGCGAGGCCGTGGACTGCGGCTCGGCTTACATGGGAACTTCGGTCGAGGAGCTGGCGGGCGCCGTCGGCTTCCAGGCCCAGGAGTTCGCGGACACGGTGGATCGTTACAACCAGGCTGTTCGCGAGGGACACGACGAAGAATTCTTCACTCCCGCTTCTGTGCTCCAGCATCAGGTCAGCGCCGGCCCCTTCTACGCGGTCAAAGTCGTCAACACGGTCCGCGGGACCTTGGGCGGCATCAGCATCGACGAGCGAGCCCGCGTGCTCGACCCGCACAGCGTTCCCATTCCCGGCTTATTTGCTGGGGGCAACGAGACCACGGGATTCTACGGAGGCACGTACCCACAGATTGACGGCCTGACGCTCGCCTTTGCCTTCAACTCCGGACGCATCGCCGGTGAATCCGCCGCGGAATTCCTCGGAAAATAGAGGGTGTGGGGCGGCAACGCCACGGTCGGCTCAGGCATCCTTGATGCGTTGGGGGACCATAATGCAGGCCAGAGAACCAGTACCGCCGTCAGCGGTACGGCCAGCGTGAAACGCTCGCCCCGGAAGAGTACGGCCCGGATGGGAGCGAGAAGCGGAGTCTGGCCCACCTGGCGGAGAGCAACTGAGGCAACGGCACGCATCGGCCGTCGGCGCGATGTACGAGACCCTGGCCCCGAGACTCTGACGTGGATTCCGCACGGCGGACACCTTCCCCGGGTCCAGTTACCCTCCATGACCTCGCCCAGTGCGTCCGCGGAAGGGGCACCGGCGCGCGGCGTCGCGGTGACCCCGGGCGGGAACTATCAACCGACCGAACGCTAGGCGTCCCACATCCGGATCAGCTATGTCACCGCACCGACGGCGGCCGACGTCGCCTCCTCAATCCGCAGGCTGGGCTGACTGAGCGAGATCCTTGAGTGAAGCCGGTTGGTCACTGCCTGAGTCGTTGGCGTGCTGTTGCCCGGATCGCTTCCGTGAGTCTCTGGAGCGCAGGGGAATCGATGGTCCATCGTTGCCAGTAGATCGGGATGTCAATGGGCCGTTCCACGAGCCTGATGAGCTCCCCGGTCCTCAACGCTTCCTCGGCCTGGAGATCCGGCACGGCGCCCCAACCCATTCCCAGGCTGACGGCCCTGTAGTACTGCGTCGACGAGGGGATGTAGACGCGAGGCGCCTGGGTCTGGGGCCTCAGCCCGTGGCTCTCGGCGAGCAGCTGGACCATGTCGTCGAGCATGATGTCCTTACGTTCGAACTGAATCACCGGGGCCTCGCGCAGTTGGTCTTCGGTGAGCCGGGAAGGACTCTTGAAGAAGGCCGGAAAGAAGTAGTTCACGAAATCCGGTGATGCCGCTATGAAGTATCGCGTTGAACCGAGCAACTCGACCGAACATCCCTGAACCGGTTGCGGATCCACGGTCAGTGCCCCCATCACGCCACCGGAACGCAACAGCGCCGAGGAGTGTCTTTCGTCTTCACGGTGAACCTCGCAGTAAAGTCGCTCGTGTCTCGGGATGGACGCCAATGCATCCAGGAGCCAAGTCGCCAGGGAATCCGAATTGGAGGCAATCGCCAGCCGCCGGACTTGGTCTCCTCCGGTGAGTTCACGCTCCGATTCGAGGGTCAGCAATTCGATTTGTTTCGCGAGCCTCAGGACCGCGCGCCCGGGCTCGGTCGGTTCCACAGGGTTGGATCGCCTCAGGAGGATCTGCCCGCAGGCCTCCTCCATGGCCTTGATCCGTTGCGAAATCGCCGAGGCAGAAACCCGGAGGACCGGCGCGGCCTCTTCGAAAGTTTTCTCCTCCACGACGGTCGCGAACGTCCTGAGCTGCTCCGCGGTAAATCTCTTCACGCCATCATCATAAGCTCAGCTTAGGTATCCTAAAAAACTTTAGCTGTACTGTTCTGCTTTCTGGTCATAGCTTGGTCTCATGACCATCGATTTCTCCCTGATTCTCCTGGGTGTGGGAACCACCCTCGCTCTGATCACTGCCATCGGTGCCCAGAACGCTTTTATCCTCAAGCAAGGCATTATGGGGCGCCCGATGTTGCCCATCATCGTTTTCTGCATCGTCTCTGATGCCCTGCTGTATACCGCAGGGATCGGCGGAATGGGCTACCTGGTCGAGAGGCTCCCCTGGATCCAGACCGTCCTCCTGTGGGGTGGCGTGATATTCATGGTCAGCTACGGTGCGATGGCCGCCACAAGGGCCATCCGGCCCAGCGGTGAGGCCCTCGTCGTCACCCCGCAGGATGCGGTGGGGCCGGGGGCGCACTTCCCGGAGGAAAGCGCCGACGAATCGAGTGAATCGAGCGCCTCCACCCCCGGTGGCGGTGTCAGCCTCAAGACCCGGGGGGCGACGCGCACTCAACGCACGACGACGACCGCATCCCCCGAACCCACGGTCTTCGCCCTGCTCCTGACGTGTGCGGCCATGACTTTCCTCAATCCGCATACGTATCTGGACACCATGGTGCTCATCGGATCGGTCGCCAATCAGCAGGGCGACCCAGGGCGATGGTTATTCTTCGTCGGAGCCGTTGTGGGCTCCACGATCTGGTTCTTCGCCCTGGGATTCGGTGCCCGCCTTCTCCGACCCTTCTTTGCCCGTCCCGGTACATGGCGAATTTTGGACGGCATCATTGCACTGATCATGTTCACCCTCGCAGCCCACCTGATCATCGGATAGGGGATCCGGCAGAGGGAACTCGCTCACGCCTGCGGCCGAATTTGTCCCGCGACCTTTTGCGAGAGGTCACGCGAAGTTCACGTGGGGTTCTTGTGGCCGAGCCTACTGTGAAGCGTCGACAGACCCGATTGCCCATGGCACGGGATTCCCCGCTCAGAGGACGCAGACATGAGAATCGCAATATTTGGGTCAGGGTACGTTGGACTGGTTACCGGCGCGTGCTTGGCCGACGCAGGCCACCACGTCACGTGCATAGACGTGGATCCTCAACGCATCGAGCTGCTTCGATCCGGGACCTGCCCCATCTGGGAACCGGGTCTGGACGGCATGATCCGCACCAACGCAGAACAGGGTCGGCTCGATTTCACGGACGACGCGTCCGAGGGCCTCTTCGAGGCGAAGGTCGTTTTCATCGCAGTGGGAACCCCGCAGAATTCCGACGGCTCCGCGGACCTGCGCTCCATCGACGCCGTCGCCCAAGACATCGGCAATCTCACGGACCACCCGTTGCTGGTAGTCAACAAATCCACGGTTCCGGTTGGCACGGCCGAGAGGATCCAATCACTCATTGACGGGGCCATCGGCGGGCGCGGCGCCCAACACCGGGTTACGGTGTGCTCCAACCCCGAGTTCCTGAAAGAAGGGGCCGCGATCCAGGATTTCAAGCACAGCGAGCGGATCGTCATCGGCACATCCTGCGCTGACGATGAGAGGACGATGCGCGATGTCTACGAGCCCTTCAACCGGCAGCACGAGAAGATTCTGTCCATGGACATCGCTTCGGCGGAAATGACCAAGTACGCAGCCAACGCCATGCTCGCAACCAAAATCAGCTTCATGAACGAGATCGCAGGCATTGCAGAGGCCACCGGAGCCGACGTCGAAAAGATCCGCGTCGGCATCGGTTCGGACTCGCGCATCGGATATCAATTCCTTTACGCGGGCGCAGGGTACGGTGGTTCATGCTTTCCCAAGGACGTTGCGGCTTTGGCGCACACCGCCCGCACGGTGGGGTGCCAACCCCGGATACTCGAAGCCGTCGATGGCGTCAACACTCATCAGAAGACGTCGATATTCCGCAAGCTGGAGAGCCTTATGCCCTCGATGGATGGTGCGACCGTCGCCGTCTGGGGTCTTTCGTTCAAACCCAAAACGGATGACGTGCGCGAGGCGCCTTCCTTGGTCCTGGTTCGCTCGCTCCTCGATGCCGGCGCGGCTGTTCGCGCCTACGATCCGGTAGCAGTCGGAACATTCCGTGCCGCGCTCGGAACCGACGCAGGCCCAGTGGTCTTCACGGACAACAGTTTCGATGCCCTCGCGGGCGCCGATGCACTCGTCATATGCACGGAATGGGAAGAATTCCGCGTCTTCGATGCCGAACTTCTTGCCTCCAGAATGCGCGGTCGTGTGATCGTGGACGGCCGGAATCTCTACGAGCCCTCCCGCGTCGCCGAGGGGGGCTTCCGCTACGCATCGATCGGCCGAGGAGTCTCCGAGCCGGCCGAAAACCTCGCCCTTCTCCGAGCCGATCGACCAAAGGCCGTCTCGCGCCCGTGAGGGTCAGACTCTCAGGCGATCCAGCCACGGTCACGCACCTTTTCACACTCCGGTCACATTGGGAGACGGGACGTAAGATTCCGTATTCCCCTGCGCCAGTGGAAGTGCTCGCTCTATCGTGAGGAGAAAGGTAGGCCTAGCGGACATTCGGTATAGTCCGCTGAAAGGATGATCGATGACTGACGCGAGTCCAGAAAACAGGGAATCTATCAGCGAGATCTTCAAGGAGATCTTCGGACACCACCCGGCCGGCGTCGCGATCATCACGAGCACCGACGAGGACGGTCCCGTGGGCCTGACGGCCTCCTCCGTCTCGTCTATCTCGGCGGACCCGGCCATTCTGGGCTTTTCCCTCGCCGCCCGACGCGGTTCAGCGGCGCATATCGCTGACGCCGAAACGTACCTGGTGCACTTACTGGACGCCGAGAATGTCGAGCTCGCCAAGACCTTCGCAACGCACGGCGCACCCCGTTTCGGCGATGTGATGAATTGGGAGACCCTCCCCACCGGCGAGCCGTTGCTGACCGACGTCAGCAGAGTGCTGCGGTGCCGAACCCTGACTCAGGCACAGGCCGGCCCTGCCCTGGTCTTCACGGCCGAAGTCATAGAAGCCGCTCGAAACAATGACCCGGGAACTCCCTTGGTTTATCACCGTCGTGCATTCCATACTCTCGGTGAGCATTCATACATGATTTAGCGCCTATCCAGCATATTTTCAGATCAGCATTTTTGCGTAATATGCGGAAATAATTATTCGTACCCGAAAGTAGCGAGTTAACTTTGGTGGGCTGGGTTGCTGATGTGCACAGTGCGGCAATCCGGTGAGACGCGATCAGACCCCCATAGACCGGTCGCATCATTTAATCACCGGAATTCACTACGGCATCTGATCCCCCAATTTTGATGCCGTTCTGCACGCGGCAACCCAGCACTTCTCACTGTTGAATGAGCCTGCAGGCCCTGAAAGCACTGGCTTCTTCGTGAGCGAAGACCACCGGCTAGGCTGATCCTATGGGCGATATCAAGCAATCCACGGAACTGCACACGCAGGTCAAGAATTCGGCCGACCTTCCTTCTTCGTACGAGTTGATCGACCGCCTCCTCCGGTTCCCGACGATGAGCGAAACCTCGAACCTGGAGTTGATCGAGTTCATCGAGTCCCAATTCCAGCGCCATGGGATCGCCACACATCGCACTTACTCCGATGACGGGCAGCGAGCCAACCTTTTCGCGACGGTCCCGACCGAGAACGGCGAGACGAGCGGCGGAGTCCTCCTATCGGGCCACACCGACGTCGTGCCCGTAGAGGGGCAGCCGTGGGACACGGATCCCTTCACACCGACGATCAAGGACGGCAAGATCTATGCTCGCGGTGGTGCGGACATGAAGTCGTTCATCGGGGTCGCATTGTGGCTCCTGCCCCAGGTCATCGAGGCCAAACTTGCCGAACCGATCCATTTCGCCTTCACCTACGACGAAGAACTCGGCTGCTTGGGCGCCCCTCGAATGATTGAGGAATTCGGTCAACGGGGCGTCAAGCCGCGGTACGCGATCGTGGGCGAACCGACATTGATGAACATCGTCGTCGCCCACAAGGCTCCGCAACGCGGCCGCTTGACCTTCCGCGGAGTGCCCAAGCACTCTTCTCTCGCTCCTTTTGGAATCAACGCCGTCCGCTACGCGGGCGAGTTCATTCACTTCTTCAACGGACTGGTTGACGACCTCCGCGACAACGGGCCCAGGGTCGAGGGTTTCAACATCACGTACACCACCGGCGGCGTCAACTTCGCCCAAGGTGGTTCGGCCTACAACATCGTGGCCGACCAGTGCGTTCTTGAATACGACTTCCGGATTGTCCCCGGAACCGAGCCCGAGGAACTCGCCGAGAGGATCCGCATATTCCTCAGCGAAGAAATCGAACCGGCACTCAAGGACGAGGTGGCCAGGGTTCGGTCCCTCGATGGCGCGGATGAGAAGGCCCTCGGCAAGGTAGGGGTCGACTTCGAGGTTCTGGCACGAGTCCCGGCCCTCAACACATCCACGGACGCACCCATCGTGAAGTTTGCGGAAGAGCTCGGGGCAGTGCTCGACGGCGGCGGCGAGTCGACACACGTCTCCTACGGGACCGAGGGCGGACAGTACTACGAAGCCGGCATACCGGCCATTGTGTGCGGTCCGGGTTCTATTTCTCAGGCTCATACTGAGAATGAATGGGTTGAACTGTCCCAAATCGAAGCATGTGAACGATTTATGATAGAAATTCTGAACAAATCCAAGGCGTAAACCGACCGGAGCCAACCGTTCAGTGCATGCCGCGCGAGTAGTTTTTATCCAAGAATTATTGGCCGGGGTAGGTGCAAACATCACACGTATTTGAAGGAGATGACATGCCCCGAAAGCGGCGTATGGAACATGAGCAAGCTCGCGAACTCATTCTAGGGACCGCGCTGGCTACCTTTGCTCACAACGGTTTCTACAGCACCACCATGGATGAAATTGCGGAGACCTCGAACCTTTCAAAACCGTTCCTGTACCGGTATTTCAAAAGCAAGGACGACTTGTACCTGGCGGTCGTGGACGACTGCGTCGAGAAGTTCCTGTCCATGATCCATGGCCCCTTGCATGCCGAACTGTCCTCGGAAGAACGCACCGAGAGCTCCATCAAGGTCCTCACGGATTTCGTGATCCGGGAACCGGATCGCTACAAGATTCTGTTCGAGTCGGACATGCTGAATACCTCGGCCGTGGACGAGCGCGTGAGCAGGCTCCGCGAAGGGCTCGTCGACACCTTGACTCAAGTTCTCCTCAAAGAATCCAAGTTCACGGAGGAGGCGGCCTGCCGGCTTTGCGCCGAGGCCATCATCAGCGCCGCGCTGACTTCTTCCAAGGTCATCGCGGGGGCCGAAACCCCCGAGGAACAGAACGAGCTGAGCAAGGTTTTGATTCGCTTCGCATGGGGCGGCATACACCACATGGACGACTGACGAGCTCTCTCAACAGCCGACCCACCCGCGCTGCCCGATGGTCGTGGCCAGATATTCGCCGCACGCCACGGAAACAGCACCGCTGCAACGGAACCACCAGGGAGCACGATCCGTCGGAGCTACGGCACCCAGCCCGAGGCTTGGCGTGATATCAGGGCGAACACCCAGATGGACGTGAACAGAGGGGCTGGGCGCCGCCCGACAGAGACTCGTCCGGCATCCTGAATTCCGGAAGAACGTCGGTGAGATGCAGTTGAGTTCCGTGTTGTCGCGGTCTCGTGCGCCCAACATGTGCCACCCCGGTGAGGTCAGCTATAGCAATGTACTGTGCTTCATCGGTGACTCCGGAGTCACATAGGAGCAGTTTGCTACGCGGATTGTCGACCGTCGTTATGGACACGAAAACCGCCGACGAGTCAGCCGCACATAGAGAAGAGGCCCGTGTTTGGGGGAACCACAACCACAAACACGGGCCTCTTCGACCCCGAGCGTACCTTAAGAAGCTCGAAAACTTCTCAGGCCCTAGGGAGAGGGCTCGGGGCGTTCGGCGTACCGTCCGGTTACCGGACGGTACAAGTTTTATCTACGGTGAACTACTTTATCGCATGAAATCGATCAACGCATCGTTTGCGCCAATGCCTTGTTCCCGCGATTTAAAAACTACACGCTCATGCTCCCACTTGCCCAGAGGTCGGTGGTTCCTCGCCTTGTGCGCCGCCGATGGTCGGGTTTTTCCCGGCGAGAGCAAGAGCCACGGTCGCCATCGTTCTTCTCTTGGACCATTTCGAGGTGTCATTCCCCCGATACTCGTTCCACTCGGAGGCCGGCGATCCCCAGGTCGGCATGTCGGCGTTACTCGTCGATGGATACGTGGTGCGGGACGTGATCCGACCGGTGGGCACGGTGCGTCGGCCAGAGGCGCTGGACCCGGTCCTTCGGTGCATCTCGACGTCCGCTGGCACGAACTGCTGTTTGTCGCCCCTTGGGTCGCTGGGTGTCTTCGAAATCATCATTCGTCCTTTCTATCGGCCGGGGAGGCCCCGCCCGGGTTACCGCGATGGCTGGACCAGCCGGTCAACAGCCCGGTACGTCTCGACTCTGGGCGGTCAACTTATGAGCCAGCTGTGACAGGACGAAAGCGTGTCTGTGACATTGAGGTTTTGACGGATTCGACCCACGGATGCACGCTGAAGGCCACTAGTCTGTGAACCATGAGCCATAACCCCGAACCCTCTTCGGCTGCACACATCGCCAAGAATCTACCGGCCCTGGAGCACCCGGACGGAAGCCCCATCCGCGCGCTCGTTGTCGACGACGAGGCGATGCTTGCCGAACTCATCAGCGTCGGCCTCAAGATGATCGGCTGGGACGTCCAGCACGCGGGTGACGGCCCGGCGGCCCTCGACGCGGCACGGAGCTTCCTCCCGGACGTTTTGGTTTTGGACATCATGATGCCCGGCTACGACGGACTCGAGCTGCTCTCCAGGATCAGGCGGGCCCAGCCGGAGGTTCCGTGCCTGTTCCTTACCGCGAAAGACGCCGTGAACGATCGCATCGAGGGCCTGGCTGCGGGCGCCGATGATTACGTGACCAAGCCCTTCTCGATGGAGGAGGTCATGATCCGTCTTCACCGTTTGGTCCAGCGCTCTGGCGTCGCCGCAATCGACGACGCAGAGCTGGTCGTCGGAGACCTCGTCCTGAATCAGGACACTCGGGAGGTGACGCGCGGAGGCGAAGAGATCCAGTTGACCGCGACTCAATTCGAGCTGCTGCGTTACCTCATGGAGAATCCGCGGCGCGTGGTCTCGAAATCCCAGATCTTGGACAACGTGTGGAAATACGACTTCGGCGGCCAGGCCAACATCGTCGAGCTGTATATTTCCTACCTGCGCAAGAAAATAGATCTTGATCGGGAACCCATGATCCACACGGTGCGCGGCGCAGGCTACGTCATCAAACCTGCGGCCCAATGACGGGATCCCACGCTTCCAGCGGTCCGCGGAGGTCCCCTGCTTTCAACCCCGGTTCCTGGCGGTTGCGCACCCGGCTCATTGTGATCCTCATGCTTCTCCTGGGTTTGGCCTGTTTGGTCATCGGGCTCGTCAGCTACGGTGCCATGAACGCGACCCTCACCGGCCAACTGGACTCACAATTGTCCGAGGCCTCGAGCCGCGCGACCAATTTCTCCGGGGCGGGCCCTGATCAGGCGGACGGGGCGCAGCAAGCAGCGCCGAATCCGCTCAACGCGCCCGGCCAGGCGGCGGGCACCCTGAATGCGCGGATCGACGATGGACAATTCGTCGCCGGGGGCTTTCTGGATACGGGTGGATCAGCCGTGAAGCTCACGGAGTCGGACCGGCAGACCTTGAAGAATATCCGGCCGGGGAACGCGTCACAAAAGGTCGATCTTTCCCAGGGCGACTACTTGGTGGTCTCGGAACTGGACCATTCGGGTCAGGTCGTTCTGACCGGCCTGCCCCTCAAAGGGGTCCACCGGACCCTGAGCACGTTGGTAGCCATCATGTTGGGGGTATCCGTCGCCGCTCTGCTCCTCGCGGGTCTGCTCGGGTCCATCGCTGTCCGCCGAACCATGAAGCCCCTCGAACGGGTATCTTCGGTGGCTACGAGTGTCTCGCGGCTTGATCTGGAATCCGGGCAGTTGCCCGCCGCGAGCCGGGTGGCCGCACCGGATGCACATCAGGACACGGAGGTGGGCGCCGTCGGACATGCCTTGAACCGGATGCTCGATAACGTGGGGTCGGCGCTGACGGCCCGCCAGAAGTCCGAGGACAAGATGCGGGCGTTCATTGCGGACGCGTCCCACGAACTGAGGACCCCGCTCGCAGCGATCCGTGGTTATTCCGATCTCCTCAAATGGACTGAGGACTTCACGCCGGAAGGTGAGAAGTCCTTGGGGCGTATCGACTCTCAATCCCAGCGGATGGCCGGATTGGTCGAGGACCTCTTGCTTCTGGCCCGTCTCGACGAGGGCCGGGAGCCGGAACGGGAAAGTGTAGATCTCACGGAACTCGTCATCGAAAACGTTTCCGATCTCCAGGTTGCGGCCCCTGACCACGAATGGGAGCTGAAACTTCCGGAGGATCCCGTGGTAGTACAAGGCGACCCCCGGCAGCTTCAGCGGGTTCTGCTCAACCTTCTCTCCAACGCCCGGAAGCATACCGATCCCGGGACATGGGTCGCCACGCGGCTCGGTACATCGGCGGATCGGCAGGAGGCGGTATTGGCCGTGACCGACAACGGCCCGGGAATCGAACCCGAATTTCAGGAAAAGATTTTCGCCCGCTTCGCACGCGCCGACCAGGCCCGCTCAGGTGAAGTCGGCACGACCGGCTTGGGCCTGGCCATCGTCAAAGCGATCGTCGAAGCCCACAACGGCGGCATTTCACTGACTTCCCGGCCCGGTCACACCGAGTTCGAGGTGAGGTTACCGTTGCTCGCGGCCACCGAGTGATCGACTACTGGAAGACGGACGTGTCCATCCCCGTGATATAGGTGGCCTGCCCTAGGTGCTGAAGGGCGTCTTCGGAAACGCTGACCAAACGAGCGCTCCTGGTCACTGGCGGATCCCAGTTGTCGTCGATGACCGCTCCCAGGTCCTCGTCACTCAAGGTATCGATGTAGTCGAGCTCAGCTTTGACCACGGCATCGAGATGTTCGAAAAGCAGATCCACGTCCTGCACTTGGATGGACCGGGCCCTGTCACCGGACTGGCCGAAACCGAGTTCGTGTGGTTCCAGGTCCAAGCCGAATCGATCGCCAAAGCCCTGGGAAACCCAGACGGTCTCCTGTTGGGAAAGCTCACTGACCTGTTCATCGATCTCCCGCGCGGTGTGCCACACTAACCAGGCGATCGAGTTGTCGTGGTCGCCGGGGTGAGCGTTGAGCATTTCGGGGCTGACTCTGTCCTTGAGTCGCGCTGCGACTTCGGAAGGACGGCCGGCCAAGTCTTTCAATATTGTGATCGCATCCATAGTCTCGACCATACGCTCCGCCTCGAGACGCCGTAACCCCGTCCCATCTCCGGAGCCCCACGACCTCTCGAACGGCTATTTGCCCAAGTCAGCGCGGTTTGAGTAAGGTTATTGTTGCTCGAGCGGTGTGTTGGCTCAAGAACCGTTCGGGGGTGACCCCGGGCAGCTTTCTTGTACGCTTCACCTGCCCAGGCACCGGGCCGGTACCGGAACTGATGTTCTGGTACCGGCCCCTCATCTGAGCGCTCTTCGCCGTCGACCACCGCTGTCTCGCTGCGCTGCGAGGCCATCGCTTTCTCACGGGCGCTCTTTGCCGCGTGGTGCGGCTTCACGTGCAGACCATCTCTCGTGCGAGAGTTGCCTGGTCACGCACGGCAAAGAAAATCTATTGCGAACATCCGGCCCACTCGTGCGTGGGCACCTCGGCGTATAGGACCACCACTGTGCACACAACGTCAGATTCGACCCCGAAAATCCTTTTGGTCTCCGATCCCGGATTGCCGACCAAAAGAATCGAACATTCACTGTCGAGCATCAAGACCAGATTGGGAGACATCCTCGGGCACCAGACCGAGGTCAACCACATCAAACACCTCATTCCGGTGACTCCCGAGAACGAGGTTACCAGCGAGCTGGATCTTCCGGAGGAAGCCCGCGATGTCGACTACGCCGTCCGCGTGCTGCTCACTGAAATGCCGCTCCGCCACAGCGGACGGCCTGTGGTCGCACAGACGGACTTCTCCCGGGGGATCCTGATCATTTCGTGTCCCACCATGGGCGTCTTGTACCCTAAAAGGCGGCTCGTCGACGTCATCGGGCGCGGCGTCGAATCCCTCGTGCAGAACTCCTCATCCGAAGGAAACAACGTTCAGGGCTGGAATGAATGGGGCGGCCAGGATCAGGATCAGATATCCCGGCTCTACTCCCACACGTGGACCGGTGCCCCGCGCACCGTTGCGGGAATGGTCATGTCCAACCAACCGTGGAAGACGGTTCCCCGGCTCTCCAGCGCTCTCACGGCAGCCTCCGCCGCGGGCGCATTCGGCATCTTCTACAGCTCTATCTGGGAAATGGCAGAATCGCTGTCAGGCCTGCGGTTGGCCATCATCACCCTGGTCTCGATCTTGGTGATGACGGCCTGGCTCATCCTGCGCAACCGCTTGTGGGATGCTCCCGTACAAGAACGGCTTGCCCGAGTGGTCGCGTTGTACAACGTTTCGACGGTTGTCACCCTGCTCATTTCCATAGCCAGCCTCTATCTCATGCTATTCGTCCTCATTCTGCTCGGCGGCTTGGTCGTGATCGATCCCGACTTCATGCAAAAGACGCTGGGCATGCCCGCGCACTTGAGCAACTACCTCAATATTGCGTGGCTGAGCGCTTCAATGGGCGTCATCGCCGGCGGCCTGGGCTCCGGATTCGACTCCGAGACAGATCTGCAACGTTTGACCCACGGACAGCGCGAACGCCAACGGGTTTTGAGCAAAGACAAGGACGAGGACTAGTTCCCCTGAGGCCCTCATTGCCCTCTCGGCAAGAGGGAGAGCTTGTCGATGACGGCATACGAAAGCGGGGGCGGACCGTTACCGGTCCGCCCCCGCTTTTGTTGAGTTTATTCGCCGCTATGCGCGGTTCTTGCGGCCGAAGATCAGACCCCAGATGAAGAGCACGATCAACGAGCCGACGAGCGCGAGGAGCCACGTGGTCAACGAGAAGAACCCGTTTCCGTGAACTCCGAAGATCGCTCCGCCGATCCAACCGCCCAAGAGGCCGCCCACGATGCCGAGGATCATCGTGACAATGATTCCTCCGCCCTGGCGCCCCGGCATGATGAGTTTAGCGAGCGCACCGACGATGATTCCGATGACGATCCAGCCAATAAAACCTAGTCCCATGATATTTACCTTTCGCGAGTAATTACGTATGTCCTGGTGTTGGCTCTGATTTCAGGATACCTGCTAAGACCCGGGTTGCCATAGCCAAGTTTTAGAGCTCTTCTTGAAATTTTGGTTCTCGAAACCGAGCCAAGGAGTTTTGCCGAATATCCGAGCGCCTGAATTATTTTTTGAATTTGAAAATACAGCTAATCTACGGTTCAGTAACTTCTGTCAAGCCCTCTGAGATGTGCACAAATCCTTGTAATGTGTGCCCCAGCCACCTTCGCCGCGAATGTACTTCCAAAAGAAACACCGGGTATCGAGCCCAGGCAGAGTTAAATGAGGCCTGCCCGTTTTCAATCGCAGGCCTCACCGTCCGCCCTGCGCAGAGGGCGGCAGCGGACGTGGATCTCCCCCAATGAAATCCGGATTGGCCACCATCACTTGACGGCAGCCAATCCGGACAGCTCCACGACCGAACCTTTTGCGTTACTGCAGCGTGACCTGTCGCTTGGAGCGGGACTGCCGCGAAACCGTGTACACGACTCCCACGCTTCCCAGGGGATTGCCCAACACTCGGGCCACTGAAGGAAGAACCTCTTCTCGGATCTCCCTCGTGACTTCCTTGAGGTCAGCACGCTCGTTCACGGTAACGTCCAGGACGAGTTCGGCATTGGTTCGTTGGCCCTTGAGGCCTGCCTTGGCGTCCGTGACGTACGTGAGATCTTCGATGTGCTCGGCTACGGCCGCGGTGATGACCTTGGGCTCCACAAGCGTGAACCCACGCTTGGGATCCTTCTGGAAACGGAAAGTCGACGATCCCCCACTCCGCGGTATCTGACGGATGAGCCACCAGAGACCGAAGAGCATCAGGATCACACCGACCACGATCAGCGCCGATGCCAGCCATGGGGCGTCGAGGACGGTCGAAGCGTTCTGCAAGGGGCGGCTTGATGACTCCCATTGCTCTCCCGCTCCGGCCAGCAGGCCTCCGGCCGTAACAGCCCAGAGGACCCCGGCCGCGAGAAGGATAAATCCTATGATCGCGAGCCACGTCCGGTTGGTAGATCCAGCGGTTTTCTTCATGACACGTCCTTGCTCTGTGCACTGACCCGCACCTTGGGGAAACGCACAAGGTCAGCAGAAGCCAGTCGTTCCTCGACCGCTGCCCTGACTTCTTCCTCGAGGCTCGTGGTCTCGTGCAGCGGCGTCGTCACGTTGACGAGCACCCGTTTGGCGGTTGCGGAGGATTTGACCCCCGAAACACCGTCGACCTGCGAAGCCGCAGAAGATGCCAAAGTCGCGAGTCCGCGGTTGCTGACGACCGCATCGACGGGACCGCGAGAGTGCCCACTTGCCGCTTGCTGCCTCTTCAGCTGGGCGGCGTTGAAACCGCCCGGCAAGAATGCACACAGCAACAAGATGAGCCCCAGGACCGCGGCAACGATTGCCGCCACCCACCCCCACGGTGAATTCCATGATGCCGATGACGCGGAGTCGGCCGCACTGCTCAGCTGGGGCCACCATTGACCTGTGGACAGTTTCTGAATACCGGCCCAGATAAAGCCGAGGCCTATGATCAAGGCCAGAAGCAGAACTATCGCGGACGGTATGGCGCGAGAGGGGCGCCGTCGAAGTGACTTCACAGCAATACCCTTTCTTGTCGGCCCTGCTGAGGTACGAGGTACTTGACTCGGATGTCGACTTGGCGGACTTCGACGCCAGCCATGTCGGACACGGTGCGCACGAGAGTCTCACGGACTCGCTCGGTCGTCTCCTCGATGGGAAGCGGATATTCGATACCCAAGTCCACGCTGAGCACTGCGATCGAGCCGGTGAGCTCGACCTTGACCTGCGGGCGGGAATCCAGATCCGCGTGGCCTCCCACGCCGAGGAAACCTCGTTCGCGACCTCCGACCCCGGACAGTTCCGAGGCGCATTGCGCGGCGATTTTCTCTACCACTCGGTCCGCGATAACGAGGCTGCCGCGCTGGGCGGTGGATTCGGAGCCTTCAGGCAGTCCCGATTCCCCGCTTTGCGTCGATTCCAGCCGATGTGCGCTAGCCATCATCGTTACCTCCTGTCAGAGCCGCGGCCCGTCATGGAGCGAAGGTCCAAGCGACCCTCCATGAAGAGTCCGACGGCTGCACCAATGACGGCGAATACCGCTGCAATAAGGAATGCGAAGAATCCGCCGAAGAAGGCGACTACGCCCAGCGCAAGGCCGACGATGAGTCCCAATTGGCTCGGTTTCATGCTGATGTACCTTTCCATAGTGCGAGATCGGGCCCCGAGACCTGTTGCTCGGGGCCCGCGCTCATTACTGGAGTTCGCGGTCGTTCGAGTTATCGTCCTCGTCGTTCTCCTCATTCGGGAGGTGGACGTCAGTGACATCGATGTTGACCTCGATGACCTGCAGGCCGGTGGCCTGCTCAACGGTGCGGATCACGTTGCGGCGAATGCCATTGGCGATCTCGACCACGGAGCTTCCGTATTCGATGACGATGCTCAGGTCGATAGCTGCTTGCTTCTCGCCCTTCTCAACGGACACGCCACCGGAGACGTTGGTCTGCGAACCCGGGATGCGCTCGGAAATGGAGTCGAAAGCACGGCGGGCTGCATTGCCCATCGAGTACACGCCAGGAACCTCACGTGCGGAGATACCGGCAAGCTTCTGCACGACGGTGTCGTTGATGGTGGTGTTGCCCTGTGGTGTCTGGAGAGGGCTGTTGCGCTCGGCGTCACTGCCCTGCTGTGCGTTCTTGACGTTGTTCTCAGTAGCCATGATTTCTACTCCCTTGTTTTGGTCGAAACGGGCTTGTACTAATACTGACGCTCGAGCCGACGATTCGTCACGGAATTTCTCAAAGAATTTTTTGGGGGCGCCTTTTGAGGGTCCTTTCTGCAAGGATGGGCTGTAGTGGATTCCACTCGCCGGAAGGCGAAGAGAATTGAGGGGGCTTATGAGCCAAGGTGAAAACGACTCTTCCGCGCAAATAGCCACACTCGTTCTTCGTGCTCAAGACGGCGACGTCGATTCTTTTGAACGGCTGGTGGACAAGTATCAGGCTCCGCTGTTGCGCCTGGCGTTCAGAATGCTCGGAAACAGAGCCGACGCCGAAGATGTGGCTCAAGAATCACTCATGAATGCGTGGCTCAAACTTGAGTACTTGGAAACGCCAGAAGCGTTCTCAACGTGGTTGTACCGTCAAGCGGTGAACCGTTGCAAGGACATCCTGAAGTCTCCCCGGCACGGATTCACGGTCCCGATCGACGAAACGAATGACGGCAACCCGGCGTGGACCGATACGAACGCGTCGGCAGATCCTCAAAGACAGGCAGAGAACCAATCCAGCATGGATGCCCTCTCGATCCTGTTGCAGAAACTGCCCCGCGAACAGCGGGAATGCTGGGTGCTTCGGGAGCAGATGGAGCTTTCTTATGCCGAGATCTCTCGAACCCTTGCGCTGCCCGAAGCCACGGTTCGAGGGCGTCTCTCGCGAGCACGCAAGACCTTGGCCAACGAGATGAAGGAATGGCAATGACCGACGACGAGTCCCTTGAATGCGGGCGCACCGTTGAGTCGGTGTGGGAAA
This sequence comes from Kocuria sp. TGY1127_2, assembly GCF_013394385.1. Taxonomy (NCBI): domain Bacteria; kingdom Bacillati; phylum Actinomycetota; class Actinomycetes; order Micrococcales; family Micrococcaceae; genus Kocuria; species Kocuria sp. TGY1127_2. The sequence goes on along the minus strand of NZ_AP022834.1, from coordinate 119,600 downwards.
CCGTAGATTCCGAACCAGATTCCCACCAACGAGACTGCCCCTACTGCGCCGAAGTCCGAGAACGCCTCATTCACCTGAATGAGCTCGCGCGGGAGGCCCAGCAGGCAGACAGCTCCCTCGAGATCGAGGCGCATACCCGAAGTCGGGTCCTCGACTTCGCGCGAACCAATCTCCGGCGCGGTGCTGATATTCCCGTCCACCGGGAACCGACCGCGACCGTGTCCTTCAGCCAGATGCTCATCGCTCGCACCGCCAGGGAAGCCATTGATTCCTTCCCAGGGCTCACGGCGCGCCGATGCGCGGTCAGAAATCTCCAGACGCCTGAGCAAGGCCACCAAACGCTTGCGCTGAGCATCGGCGTGGTCATCACGCCGACCACGAATATCCGAGTTCTCGACGACGCGGTGCGTGAGGCCGTTATCACCGCCGTCTCCCGGAATCTCGGGGCTCGCGTCGAAGAAGTCGATTTCACGGTAGAGGATGTGCACTATGACTAGTCACCGCCCAGAAGCACCCGCCGAGGGAAGCCCTGTCGGATCCTCGCGGGCCGAGCCGAACGATACTGGCACGACCGCATTGATCGCGGACTTAGCAAGAGTCGTCGACGCCGTTCCCGGAGTGACGCGACGGGAACCCAACGTGGGTGACTTTTTGCGAACCCTCTGGAAGAAACCTGTAACGGGGGATCAGGGCAGTCCGGACACCAAAGGAATGCGTCTGGATGTGGAAGAGGAAAAAGCTTCCCTGACCGTCGCGATATGGGTCGGTGGCAGCACCCCGGGTACTGCGTTGGCGATCGCCCAGCAGGTTACGTCACGGATCAACCGGACGATCACCGAACACGGCTTCAAACCGGGAAAGCACCAGGTCAGCGTGCGCGAGGTCGAATAGTTACCCCCCCCCGCAGCCCGCACTCGCCGACCTGAGCAACGAAAACGGCCCGAAGAACTCCGCGTGGGGTTCTTCGGGCCGTTTTCGTTGCCAGGATACGGTTCGGGCTCCTCGGCTACTGAAGCTTCCCGGTTACCGTTTGCACGGCATCCAGCAAGTCGCCGGAGGAAACCAGTCGCACAACCGACTCGATTTCCGGGGCAAGGAATCGATCCGGCCCGGGACCTTGCACGCCGGCTTCACGGATCGTCTCGATCACTCGGGCCGTTGCCGGAGCCGGTTCGGGTGTCCGCAATTCGATCCCACGGGCCGCGGTGAGGATCTCGACGGCCAGAACCCGCGTCAATCCATCGATCGCCTTGCGAAGCTTGCGTGCCGCGGACCAGCCCATCGATACGTGGTCCTCCTGCATGGCCGAGGAAGGAATCGAATCAACCGAAGCCGGATTCGCCAGTCGTTTGAGTTCCGAGACGATGGCTGCCTGAGTGTACTGGGCGATCATATGCCCGGAGTCGACGCCGGCGTCATCGGCGAGGAAGGGCGGCAAACCGCGGTTGCGTGCGACATCCAAGAAGCGGTCGGTACGCCGTTCCGAGATGGATGCAGTGTCCGCGACAGCGATCGCGAGGAAATCGAGCACATAGGCAACGGGGGCGCCGTGGAAGTTTCCGTTGGACTCCACACGACCGTCAAGAGTGACCACGGGGTTGTCGACGGCAGAAGCCAACTCGCGCGTCGCGACCGTGCGGGCGTGATCAATGGTGTCTCTCGCTGCCCCGGCAACCTGGGGAGAACACCTCAGCGAATACGCGTCCTGGACGTAGGTGCAGTCTTCCCCCTTGTGACTGAAGACGATTCCGGAATCCGCGAGAATTGAGGTCATGTTGGCGGCCGAAGCCGCCTGCCCCGGATGCGGCCGGAGGGCCTGGAGATCAGGCTGGAAAACCCGATCCGTTCCGAGCTGGCCCTCGACCGACATTGCCGCGGCGAGATCCGCCAACCGCATCAAACGGTCCAAGTCGGAAATCGCGAGAACCAACTGGCCCAGCATTCCGTCGGTGCCATTGATCAGGGCGAGCCCTTCTTTTTCCGCGAGCTCAACGGGCTTCAGCCCAGCAGCGGAAAGGGCTTCCTCCGAGGTCGTCAGTTCACCCTCCCGGGTCCTGACCGGACCTTCACCGATGATCGCGAGCGCGCAGTGGGCCAAAGGCGCCAGGTCTCCGGAGCAGCCCAGGGAACCGTATTCGTGAACCACCGGGGTGATCCCGGCCGAGAGCATATCGGCGTAGGCCTTGGCGACCTCCGGTCGGACACCCGTTCGACCCGTGGCCAATGTGGAGAGGCGCAACAGCATGAGAGCTCGAATGACCTCGCGTTCTACCTCCGGGCCGGAGCCGGCGGCATGTGAACGGATCAGGCTCCTCTGAAGCTGACGGCGCATGTCCTGAGGGATGTGTCGGCTTGCGAGCGCGCCGAACCCGGTCGATACGCCATATACGGGACGTTCGAAATCAGCCAATTCGCGGATTCGGTCGCTCGAATCCTCAATGGCCTCGATCGCCTCGTCGGAAATGCGAACTGTCGCATCGTGCCGAGCTACGTCGATGACGTCTTGGAAACTGACCGGGCCCGTCCCGACGACCACCTCGTGTTGCCCGGCGTCCTGGCTGTTGTCTCGATTCTGACTCATGAATTCTCCTGATTCTGCGAAGTCGTCGCGATACGGTGCACCAGACGCGCGGCAGTGCGCGCGGTGCGGCTATCGACGTCGTACTGGGGGTTGAGTTCGGCCACGTCGCATACCGCGAGCTTTCCGCTCGTGGCGACGAGGTCGCACACCAATTGAACAATGTCGAGCGGCACCCCATACGCGGCGGGCGCGCTGACTCCGGGTGCCGTTGACGCGGGCAAACCGTCGAGATCGATGGTCAGGTAGACCAGATCGACCTCATCGAGGAAGTCGGTGACGAAGGCCCGGACTTTTTCTCGGTCCACGGCGGAACAGTCCTCGTCCAGCATGTAGGTGACGCCGTACTTTTGTGCGGTGTCGAAGAGCACTTGGGTGTTGCTGGGCTGGCTGATGCCGATCACCGTGTACTGCATCTCGGTCTCGGCTGCCTCTTCGGCCTCGAGCATCTGCCGGAACGGGGTGCCAGAGCTGGGGACGGGATCCGGCCGAAGATCGAAGTGGGCGTCGAGGTTGAGGACGCCGAGTTTCTTGTCTTGTCGAACTGCCGACTGGGCGATGCCTAGGTAGGTTCCGAAGGCTATTTCGTGTCCGCCGCCCAGGACGACGGGGAGATGTCCCGCATCGAGGAGCGCGGACACGGCAGCGCCCAAGCGCGCTTGGCCCTCCTCCATCCGTTCGTCGGTCACGGCTACGGTGCCTGCGTCCCACGCGCGGATACCGGCGTCCCGATCGGAGAGAGCGAGTCCTCCCAAAGCTCCGCGTAGGGCTGCCGGTCCTTCTGCGGCCCCCCGACGCCCCTTGTTCCGTTCGACTCCTTCATCGCTCGAAAAACCCAGGAATACGACGCCGCCCTCGCGGTGATCGGAGTTCCCGGACTCATAAGGACGGACCACCTGGTGCCATCGGAGGTGCTCGCGGCCTGCCCCATCCGTTCTTCCGGTCCATGCGACGGCGGGAACGTCCACGTCGATGTCTCGGTGTTCATTCTTTTCAGTCATGCTTGACCTCCGATGCCGAATACTTGAGCTCGCCCGCCTTCCATACCGAGGAAACCAGCTGGACTCCCGGCCGGTAGGCCAGGTGAAGGTGGTTCGGTGCGTCGAGAGCCATCAGGTCTGCTCTGGCCCCGGGGCGCAGCACGCCGACGTCGTCTCGTCGCAGGGCACGTGCACCACCGGCGGTCGACGCCCACACGGCTTCGTCGGCGGTCATGTGCAGGTCCCGAACGGCTATGGCTATGCAGAACGGCATGCTGGTGGTGTAGCTGGTTCCGGGATTGCAGTCGGCCCCCAGAGCGACGGTGACTCCGGCATCAATCAGGGCGCGTGCATTCGGGTACTCGTTCCGAGTCGAGAAGTCTGCACCTGGAAGAAGGGTAGCGACGGTCTGGCTACCGGCGAGGGCCGCGATGTCTTTCTCGTTGATGTGGACCACATGGTCCACCGACGCCGCGCCGAGTTCAACCGCGAGCTGAACGCCTGGCCCTTGGTGCAATTGGTTCCCATGGACACGCGGAGTGAGTCCATGTTCCATCCCTGCTTTCAGGACGCGACGGGACTGCTCCTCGTCGAATGCGCCTTGTTCGCAGAACACGTCGATCCAGCGGGCCAGCGGAGCACACCGCGGAATGATTTCTTCGCACGCCACCCGGACGTATTCGTCAGTGTTCCCCCCGTATTCCGGTGGGACCACGTGGGCTGCGAGGAGCGTGATTTCGTCGGTGAGCGAGCCGGCTACCTGCAAGCTCCTCAGTTCCGATTCGACGGACTGACCGTAGCCGGATTTGCACTCGACCGTGGTGGTTCCGGACCGCAGGGATTCGTCCAGCAACCGACTCATGTTGCTGCGGAGTTCTTCCTCCGATGCTTCACGAGTGTGCTTGACGGTGCCACGAATTCCTCCGGCCGTGTACTTCTGTCCAGCCATCCGCGCGGCGAACTCTTCCGAACGGTCCCCTGAAAAGACCATGTGGGAGTGCGATTCCACGAAGCCCGGCAGGACCGCCCGCCCGTGGAAGTCGTGTTTGGCGTCGGTTGCGGGAGCTTTCCCGGCCGGCCCCACCCAGGAGATGGTGTCGTCCTCGATGACGAGTGCTGCGTCATCGATGAGGCCCAATTTTCCCTGGCCCAGCTCCGGATCATTGGTGACGAGTTCGGTGATTCCTGTCAGCAGGGTCGATCTCATGCATCACCTTCCGTCATCGGCACCCGTACGCCGCGTTCCCGGGCGACGTCGGCCGCGTGGTCGTAACCGGCATCCACGTGACGGATGACGCCCATCCCGGGATCGTTGGTCAGGACGCGCTCAAGCTTCTGTGCCGCCATGTCGCTGCCGTCCGCGATGCAGACCTGGCCCGCGTGTATGGATCGCCCCATACCAACACCACCACCGTGATGAATAGAAACCCACGAAGCACCGGATGAGGTATTGACCAGGGCGTTCAGCAGTGGCCAGTCGGCGACCGCATCCGAACCGTCTTTCATGGACTCCGTCTCACGGTAAGGAGAAGCCACGGAACCGGAGTCGAGGTGGTCGCGTCCGATGGCGATGGGTGCTGACAGCTCACCGTTGGCCACCATCTCGTTGAATTTCAACCCGGCACGGTGGCGTTCTCCGTACCCGAGCCAACAGATGCGGGCCGGGAGGCCCTCGTACGATACTTTCTCCTCGGCCATGGTGATCCAGCGACGAAGATGATCATTGTCAGGGAACAGCTCAAGCAATGCACGGTCCGTGGCTTCGATGTCCTTAGGGTCTCCCGAAAGAGCCGCCCAACGGAACGGCCCCAGCCCTTCTTCGAAAAGCGGACGGATGTAGGCCGGAACGAAGCCGGGGAATTCGAAAGCGCGATCGTAGCCGGCCTTGCGGGCCTCGTCTCGGATAGAGTTTCCGTAGTCGAATACCTCGGCTCCGCGGTCCTTGAACTCGACCATTGCCTGGACCTGGGCGGCCATGGATTCGCGGGACTTCTTGGTGAACAGCTGGGGATCGCGCTGAGCTTCCTGTTTCATTTCTGCGAAGGGCACCTCCACGGGCAGATACGCCAGGGGATCGTGGGCGGAGGTCTGATCGGTCACGATGTCGATGGGGGCGTCACGCCGGAGCATCTCGGGGAAGATCTCGGCCGCGTTGCCCTCAAGACCGATCGACAGGGGTTTCTTGGCGTCTCGGGCCTCGACCGCCAATTCCAGAGCGTGTTCCAGGTTGTCGGCTTTGACGTCCAAGTACCTGTGCTCGATGCGTCGATCGATGCGGGTGACATCGCAATCTACGCAGATTGCCACACCTTCGTTCATGGTCACGGCCAATGGCTGCGCGCCGCCCATTCCGCCCAACCCAGCGGTCAAGGTGATGGTTCCGGCCAGGGTTCCGTCGTAGCGCTTGCGGGCCACGGCACCGAAGGTCTCGAAGGTTCCCTGGAGGATGCCCTGTGTGCCGATGTAGATCCACGATCCGGCCGTCATCTGGCCGTACATCATGAGTCCTTCTGCCTCGAGTTTGCGGAAATCCTCCCAATTAGCCCAGTCGCCCACGAGGTTGGAGTTGGCGATCAGGACGCGGGGCGCCCACTCGTTGGTCCGGAAAACCCCGACCGGCTTGCCTGACTGGACCAACATCGTCTCGTCCGACTTCAAGGTCTTCAAAGTGCGAACGATGGCATCGAAGGATTCCCAGTTCCGGGCGGCTTGTCCCGTCCCTCCGTACACCACGAGTGCATCCGGGTGCTCGGCGACCTCGGGGTCAAGGTTGTTCATGAGCATGCGCAGAGCACCCTCCTGCTGCCAACCTAAGGTGTTGAGCTCGGTTCCTCGTGGTGCGGAAACCGGACGCGGCTGATGCTCCGGTGAAGAAACCTCGTGCATTTCGTTCTCTCCTTCATGGCTAGGATGGAGCATTCCGGGCCCGTGCGCCCCGAATGCCAGTGATCGAAGTGTTCTCGCAAGCCTTATAAAAGCAATGTGGATCACAAAGTCCGATACGTCGTATAATCCTGTATATACAACCTGATGTCAAACAGTCGAGGAGATCTGTGGACACGCAACAGCTCACGAGGTCGTACCTCACTCAAGCCGTCCATAGTGGCCCCGCCTACCGGCGAATCATGCGGGCCATCCTGTCAGGAATCGAATCGGGCGAGTGGACAGCAGGCGAGCAGATCCCCTCCGAAAACGAGCTCGTCGAGGGTCTCGGCCTCTCCCGCATGACCATCAATCGCGCCTACCGCGAACTCGCCACGGAAGGGGTGTTGAAACGCGTTCGCGGAGTCGGAACTTTCATCGCCGACTTCAAGATGCCCACATCCCTGGTCGAAATCCGCAACATCGCCGACGAAATCCATGAACGCGGCCATTCGCATCGGACAAAGGTGCTCTTCGCACGCGAGGAGACAGTGGAAGAAGACGCTCGCTGGCTCACCGCAGAAAGCCTGACCGGTCGAATCTTCCATTCACTGGTGGTTCATTATGACAACGACGTCCCCTTCCAACTCGAAGACCGTTACGTCGCACCCAGCGAAGCGCCTGATTATCTGGGCCAAGATTTCACGACGACGACACCCAACGACTACCTGACCCGCGTCGCCCCGCTGACCCGCGGAAAACACGTCGTGGAGGCAATTCTGGCAACCGACGAGGAGTGTCGTCTGCTGGGCATTCAAACGACCGAACCATGCCTGCTCGTACGACGACATACGTGGTCGCAGAACGGCCTAGTGAGCCTTGCCCGACTCATCCAGCCCGGGTCCCGCGGACGCCTGGAAGGCGAATTCGGACAACCCTAGCCCCCCCCCGGGACATATCACCGACAGCTCCTCGCTCCTATACGGCAGATCCAAGGGTCACGAAAGGTCCACAGAAGCTACAGTCTGGGATCGCGGGTCTTCTGACGTCGTGGTTCGTCACCGTGCCCGCTTCCTCGAGCTCCACTGCCTTTGTCACCGGAATGAAGAAGCAGGCAAAGGGCAGACCCGTCAACGCCTACCGCCGAGCATCGGGCGGGGTGAGTAACACCGTTTCCCCATCTGCATCTACACCGTTCACGGTAAAGGAGGCTCTACCGAGAAATACACTCAGTTCTATCGTTCCGATTCTCGTCCCGTGACAAAATTTTGCTCGAACTTCAAACCACCGGGAATCGAGACAGAGAGCTCCATGAAAAAATTAGTCATTCCGACCGTGCTGTTTTCCGTAATTGTTGTTGCGTTGGCGACGGCAGCTCTTTTCTGGGACAAAGAAGCTAGGCACGCTCGAGAGGAATCAGCAAGAACTGCAATTTCAACCTTGACGCATCAGAACAGAGCAGAGGAAATAGACGTTCATGGCAGACCGTACGTCATGTACCAGGCCATGAACCTGAAATCGACGGTATACGTGAAAATGAAACCCGCCGAAGGAGCGTCCAAGGAAACCCTCATTCTCAACAACATTACGGACAATGATCACGACGAGATTGAAGACTTGGTTTCACTCCCGTATCCCGAATCGGACGCGACTCCGATCACCAACGATGACGGATCATTCACGGACCGAGCAAAGGTCGGCGGTGCGGAACGGGCCTACAAAGCGGAGTCTTCGGAGCTTGCCCCGGGACAGAACCTGCGGATCACGGATGACACAGGCAGGGTCGTCGCTGAGGCGAAGTTGGATGCAAAGAAACAAGGCCATGTTTCCGCGGTATCGGCCATGGACGACGGCATAACGGCCAGCGTTATCTACGAGAAATAGAAACAGTAAAATGGCCGGCAATAGGCCATCCCTCTCGGATTAACGCACCCAACCACGGGCCTTGCGGGCGCGGAGGACATCACGTCGGAAAGATATCCGACATATGAGTGCACCGTCACCCGCAAAACCCGTGGTCGTCGCCGTGAGAAATGATCAAGAATAGATCACCAAGCTCTCACATTCGGCCACGGGACTAGAGACCCAGCGCAGTCAAAAGATCGAGGATCGGGCCCGTGATACCGGAAACGGAGTCGAGCAGGAATTCTACGGTGTGGGACAGCATGTGTTTTCCTCTTTCGTTCTTATCGCATTGACCGCCTGTCAAAACGGCCTGAGAACAACTCTGGACGACTCAAGATCGCTCGTGGCTACAGCCGGGTAAACATTCGGTATCCACCATGTTTCAGGCCGGGCGGTACCATTCCGTCCTGTTCTGATGGCTTTCGGCGCCCCGTACATCTTGCTCAGGACAACCAAACTTCCTCCTGACTAGGCGCGCCATGGCAGGGAAAAAGTGTCTTCAGGGTGGTTCGAATGTGTAGTGTGGAGCACACTTCTGGAAGGAGAGCCATGGCCAATTTCCGCGAGCCGAACAAGAAAAAGAAGAAGTCCGCGACCACGGCAGATCAGACGAATCAGCAGCGTCCGACCTCGCCTGGTCCTCGGAGCTCCGCGAGCCCCGGTTCCGACGGCGAAGACAAGCCCCAGCAGTCTCGCCAGGGCCGCCCGTCCCAGACGGCCAAGGAGCAGGCCAACGCTGGCGACACGACGACCAATAAGAGTCCGCATAGCCCCGGCCCCTCAACGGGATCCCCTTCGTCGGACGTCGGTACTCGTCCGGCCAAGGGAAGACCTGCCTCTCCGGGAAGAGGGTCCAGTCAGCGGCCGTCGCAGAGTCGGCCCTCAGGCCCCAAAGGCCCTGGTACGTCTCCGAGCGCCGCGGCCACGGCTGCCGAAGAATCCGAACACGCCGGGGCCGAGCCCCGCAAAACCGCTCCCAAGACGCCAAGTCCGAACCCCAAGACGCAGCCCGAGCGTCCCAAATATCCCGGAAGCCTGGGCAATAAAATCGTGTTGACCGGCCTGATCGTGATCGGGTTTGCACTGCTCATTACGGTCTTGGTGGCCTTGATCGGCTTCCCGATACTCGAGCTCTAGATCATCTGGACCCGCCGTAAGATGTTCCTAAGAGTTGGCGGGGCTACCTCACCCTCAACCACGTTGCCGGGAGGAAGGACAAGCAGACATGCGCATCCTCCGTATCTTCAATAACAATGTGGTACTCGCATCCGGTGATTCCGGTGAGCAAATGGTCATGATCGGCCGGGGGCTCGCCTTCGGCAAGAAGAAGGGCCAACAGCTCGATCCCGACAAGGTGGAACAGACCTTCGTACCGGAAAGCCAGGGCGAAGAGCAGCTCACGGCCATGTTGTCCGAGATACCGGCGGAGGTTTTGGCCCTCGCGACAGAGTTGGAGGCCATAGCCCGTGACGAATTGGGCGCCAGCATTTCGCATTCCTTCATTGTTCCCCTTGCGGATCACATCAATTACGCATTGATCCGCGCCCAGGAGAAGCTCCGTATCGAATACCCCCTCAGCATCGAGGTCGGACAGCTGTATCCCAAGGAAGTCGCCTTCGGCCGTCGGGCAATATCACTGATCAATGAACGTTTTGACGCCGATCTACCCGAAGACGAGGCGACGCCTCTCGCACTGCACCTCGTCAACTCGCAATTTGCCACCGAGGACCTCGTCAAGACCTTCAAAATGACCGAGGTCTTCTCGCAGATCTTCGACGTCATTTCCTCGGCCTACGGGCAGGAGATCAACCAATCCAATATGTCCGTGGCGCGATTCGTGACCCATCTCCGGTATCTCTTCGTTCGTGCCGAGCACGGCAAGAACCCGACGAGCCAGGACCCGGCCTTCCCGGCTATTCACGACGCGGTCCGGGCCAGCTACCCCCGCGCCTATGATTGCGCGTACAAGGTCGTACTGCTCCTGCAAATGCATTTGCACCAGGACATGTCGGAAGACGAACACACGTACCTGACGATGCACATCGCCCGGCTCGCGACGGATCTCTGGGGCGAGAGCTCAACGGTGTCTGCGATTCAGTGAATGCTTATCAAGGCGGCAATCCACCCGGGCGCCACTGGGAAACATTCAATATGATGGCAACTTCGGATATGTATTGCTTCCACAACGAAAGAAGATTGTGACTCTTAGCCAGGGCCCCCGAACATCAATCATCATGCCGGTCTACAACACGGCAGAACGTGTTGTCTCGTCGATCCGATCCGTCTTGGAACAGACTGATCCGGATTTCGAGTTGCTGGTCATGATCGACGCTTCGCCCGACGACTCGTCCCGCGTTATCCATGAGTTCTTGCGGAACCACCCGGACGAGCGAGTGCGGGTCTTCGACAACACAACCAATGTCGGGGTGTCCGGGGTACGCAATCAAGCCCTGGACGAAGCGAAAGGGCGTTGGGTCTCTTTCATCGATTCGGATGACAGGTATCGACCCAATTTTCTCTCGACGATGCATTCTTTTGCGGCCTCCGAGGAAGCCGACTTGGTCGTGTGTAGCCACACGCTAGTGAGCACGGACGGCTCGCATCGTGACCGCTCCATTGGCGCCCCGGGGGGCCGATCCGGGAAAGAGGCGGGTCTCGAGCTCTTGAAGGACAACCTCACCCCTTATGTTTGGGACAAACTGATCTCCGTGGAATCCATTGGTGAGATTCGATTCCCGATGGACATTCACCGGGCTGAGGACGCAGTCTTCTGCTTGGGGGCCTATGCGGGGTCCAAGCGAGTCGCCGTGATCGATCCCTCGTTGTACGAATACACCGTGGACGCAAACTCCGCGACGTGGGGGAAGGTCGTTTCGGTCGAAGAAAGTGATCGACTCCTGGACCATATGAGCCAGGAAGCTGGATCCCTGCTCGATACGTCCGAAGGCCTACGGGCGTTCAAGATCTCGTGCATCTTGACCTATCTGAATAATGCTCAGCAGGCCATCGGTCTCGACAATGAGCGCGGCCGAGAAATCATATCCCAGTGCCGACGCAGAATTTCGTGGAACCAAATTATTACCGCGCTGCGGATCAAGCCCGTATTCGGTATGGCCGGTGTACTTCTGAAAGCCTCGCCGACGATTTATCGCCGCCTGTACGGAATGTACGTCCGGCGGATGTACGGAATCTAGAACCGGCCCCGAATTCCGAGGGAAAACATCCTCGTCGTCGCACGAATCCAGGATACGGCGCCGACCTCCCACCGGTTTCACCGCGAAACATCACATGTATGGAATAGTTCATTCGAAATATTCTTGACAAATAGGGCGACCTAGAAGAGGATTTCGCGAGAGACAATGTTCACGTTTTCAAGGTGAGCAGCGTCATCCAGGCTCCAATCACCGCTCGCTTTCTCGCACCTTTAGTTAAGGTTACCCATGCGTATATCTCGTACCCTCATCGGAATCTGTCTCGTGGCAGGGACCGTTATATCGGCGACGCCCCCGGCCGTTGCCGCTCCTCCGAGCGGGCCGACCGGCCAGCAGCAGTCGCAGAACAAGGTGTTCGGTGACTCTTCACTCGCCGAGGCCACGGGGCAAGCCCCGGAAACACCGTCCTCCGTCGAACCCGCGACCGACCGCCTGGTGGTGAAATTCAAGGAGAGCACCCCTGCAGAGACTAAATCTCAGGTTCTTCAGAAAGCCGACGCCGCCGCCCCCTCCGACGAGTCCAAGGTCCTGAAGTCCACGACCAACGATTCGGATGTCGTTCAGACATCGGAAAAACTGGATAACGCCGAACAGGCTGAGGTCGTGAAGCAGCTCGAGGCCGATCCCTCCGTGGAATATGCGGAGGCGGACAAAATCGTCAAGAACGCGACGGCGGCTTACCCGACCACGCCCAATGATTCCCTGTACTCGAGCAGACAGTGGAACATGCGAACCATCAACGCGTCTGGGGCCTGGCAATACGCCACGGGCGCCGGGCAGACCATCGGCGTCGTCGACACCGGAATCACAAACCATCCGGATCTCAACTCCAAGGTCACCGGCGGGCACGACTTCGTCTCCCCCGACTACGACAGAGATGGCACCCCCGGGCGCGATTCCGACCCGACCGACCCCGGGGTGCTCAACCCTTCGGAGAATTGGCACGGAACGCATGTTGCGGGCATAGCGGCGGCGTCGACCAATAACGGAATTGGTGTCGCCGGGGTCGCCCCGGATGCTGCCATCGAACCCGTCCGCGCCTTCGGCATCGGGGCGTCCGGGTACGTATCGGACTTTGCCGACGCAATAACCTGGGCTTCAGGCGGTCAGGTAGCCGGGGCCCCGGTGAATCCGCGGCCTTCAACGGTCGTCAATTTCTCTGCCGCCTGGAACGACCAGTGCTCGGCAACCATCAAGTCGGCGATCGACGGCGCATATTCCCGAAATGTACCTGTAGTCGTTGCCGCCGGTAATGCTGGCGTCAATGCCAACGACGTGACCCCTGCCAATTGTCTCGGTGCAATGGTTGTTGGCGCGTCGGCCTCTTCCGATGTCATGACCGGATATTCGAATTACGGCCCGATGCTGGACGTCCTGGCCCCCGGCGGAACGACCGGAGCGGACGTCTACTCGACGTACAACACCGGGTACGAGTCTCCGGCCCAGGCCAACTACGGTCCGCTCAACGGGACCTCGATGGCGGCGCCTCACGTGGCGGGCGTCATCGCGCTCATGAAGCAACGGAACCCGAACATCAGCATTGAACAGATCCGAAATATTCTGGTGAGCACCGGCGCCAATGTGAACGGTTACTCCCGCATCGATGCTCGCGCAGCGGTCGCTGCGGTCGCCCCGGTCGACAACGGACCGGTCGTGGTCAACGGGATCAAGAATCTTTACGATTCCCAGGGCGGAGCCTCCAAGTTCGGCACCCCTAGGAATAATGAAAGTGGCGGTCTTGTCAACGGCGGCGTTTTCCAAGAGTTCAGTAAGAACTACACCATCTATTGGACGCCCTTTACTGGTACTCATTCCGTGAATTTCTCGGGAGCAATCGGTGCCAAGTTCAAGGCAGCCGGATATGAAAATGCCTACGGGTACCCGAGTTCGGAAGAAATCAGTGGCAACGGTTATGCATACCAATGGTTCAAGACGGCCTCGGGACGATCAACCCTCATGATGTGGACGCCGCAAACCGGAGCAAACGCCATCGTGGAGAACAACGCCATCGGCCAGAAATGGATCGCGAACGGACGCGAACGGGGCGCCGGATTCCCGAGCTCGGACGAATTCAGCGCCAACGGTTATGCATACCAATGGTTCAAGACGGCCTCGGGACGATCAACCCTCATGATGTGGACGCCGCAAACCGGAGCGAACACCATCGTGGAGAACAACGCCATCGGCCAGAAATGGATCGCCGATGGCCGGGAGCAAGGTTCTGGCTTCCCGGTCGGCGACGAGGTGACGTCGGCGCAGAACAATTTTGCCTACCAGACCTTCAAACGCGGAGCCGTGGTGAAGCTCTACATGTGGACCCCGTCTTCGGGAGCGCATACCGTCATCGAGTCCGGTGCAATCGGGAATGCTTGGACTCAGAACGGCCGGGAATCCGGCTGGGGCGTACCCACCACGGATGAATTCCGCGGTTCTGATGCCAAGGTCCATCAGAAGTTCAGCAAAGGGGTCGAAGTGACATGGACGGCCTCAGAAGGAATCCGCGTGCTTCGTTAGAGGTGTCCTAGCCCCGCCCAAGACTTCGATCTCTGAAGACACGTCGCCCGGCCATACCTCGACGGTATGGCCGGGCGACGTGCTTCATCTCGGAGATTCCTCACGGTTCCGGTTCTCACAACTCATATCCGGGAGGTCTTAGGAAGAAACGGAGTCTTCGTTACTTGCTTGAAGAAGATGAATCAGCTCGACGACGAGTTCGGCTCCGATGGCGTCATTGGCCTCGATCTTCTGAATGAACTCTTCGAACATGTCGGCGTGAGCGTCGAAGTCGAAGAGTTTGTCGATCGTCGCGACGCGCAGCTTGAATGCTAGGCCGTCGATGGTTTGCTCGCAGAGGCTGAGCAGAAGCGGGTTACCGCACTCGCTCATCAGGCTCCTCCAGAGCTTGACGGCAGCATCATTGGTGCTCTCGCCGTCGTCGGCCCTCAGATGCGCGACGACGACCTTGGCCTGCTTGATGACCTTTTTCCTCGCGCCATCGTCCAACCTGGGCACGGCAAGACGGACGACACCGCCCATGATGACCCCTAAGGTTTGAAGAGCCGCGAGCGCTTCCTCTTCCCGCGGAACCGCAACCCTCGTGTACCGGTTGGGCGACATCTCGACTAGTCCCACGTGACTCAACTCGTTGAGGGCATCTCGGACGGGAGTCCTTGAGACGCCGAGCCACTTCTGGATCTCGTCGTCATTGAGTCTTTCGCCGGGCTGAAGCGTGCCGTCGAGAATAGCCTCTCGCAGACGTTGGAACACGGTATCCCGCAGTAGTGTGCGTTTTACTGGTCCGCCCTTCGAGCCCCCCGGAATCGGCATGAATTCCCCCATACTTCTGTTCATGCTGTGATACTTCAGATTATACCGGAGGAAACTCATCCCACCGTCGGTGAAAGCCCGAAGGCGGTCGGGCCAGATAGCTCAGTCGCTCATGAAATGACACCTAAGACAGCTCATGCGTGCTATCCGGCCTCAACGCCCCTTGCTTGCCCGAGGGCCCAGATGCTGGGACCTCGGGTCAGGCGTGGGGCATGCACCGATCGATGTCAGCCGATCTTCTTCCACAAAGAGAGGGCATTGATCCACGTCGGATCTCCGTGCCCCTGGTAATCCTGGACGGCCTCGAAAACGGATCCGTTGTGCAAGACGCGGTCGCCCTTCTTGTAGGCGGCAGTGGATGACCACTGTTCGGTCTCCGGCGTGCTGTCATCGCGGGTGCGGACAGTGAATACCTCGCTGGACGGCGATTCGTTGCCCGCGGCATCGACAGCGACAACTCGGTAGTCGTAGCTCGTCGAAGCGTTCAGCCCTTCGTCCATGTGCGAGGTCTTGTCCGTGGTTCCGATCGCTGCAAATTCTCCCCCGCTGATGGCGCGCTGGATCTCGTAGTGGTCGATGCCGACGTTGTCATCAGCTTTGCTCCACATCAGATCGACGCTGTTGGCCGTGGTGCCCATCGAATGCACGTGCGAAGGCGCCGAAGGTGCTTCTGTATCCGGGCCAGGGTTGACGTCTTCATTCTTCGTGGTCACGGACAGGGTGCCGGGATCGGAGGCATTGCCCGCAGCGTCGAAGGCTACAACGCGGTAGTCATAGGCCGTCGAGGCGGTCAGGTCCTTATCTTTGAATGAGGTGCCGGCGGTTGAACCGACTTTCTTGAAGTCTCCGCCCTTGGTGCGGCGTTGGATCTCGTAATGGTCGACGTCGACATTATCCGTGGACTCCTTCCACGTGAGCTGGACGCCCGTGGAGGTCACGTTGTTCGCGGTGAGGCTGGATGGGGCGGACGGAGCTTCAGTATCCGGTTTCTCCGGTTCGGCGTCGCCGTTGATGTGGACGTCCACCGTGTTGTAGAACGCATTGGAGGTGTCGGCGACATCCCACACGGCATAGATCACGTGATCGCCAGTGTGATCAGCGGGAAGCTTCATTTGGTGGACTGTGCCCTCGGTGGGCAGCGTTCCATCGTGCTGGACCGTTGCAAGCGGCTGCAGCTCAGAGCGTTTGAGGGGAGAGTTCTGGTCCCAACCGTTCTTGGTGATGTAGTAGTGCCACTTCGACGTCGGGTGCATGGCCGTGTACTCCCAGCCCATACTAATGGTCTGCCCCGCGTTGACTTCGTTTTCCTTCCAACGATCCGGGGACTGCTCGTCCAGGTTCTTGGCGATGTCCGTCCCGGCGGAAGCAAGCTTTCCGTCTGCGGGCCCTCCCGTGGAGGCATCAAGGCTGAACCCCTTGGGCGCCTCAATGGACTGCGGCTCGTACTGGACTGGACCGAGGTTGGTGTTTGACTTCATGGCCGCTCGAGCGGTGACGTCGGACTTCGAGTTGCCGATGTAGCCGTGAGCGTTGGCGGCTGCTGCTCCGCCAAAGGCTAAGGCACCGACCAGCGTGGCGACGGTGCAGAATTTCGCGGACTTTTTCACGGTGTGTTCCTGACTATGAGGTGAGTGGAATGCTGACGCACAGTCAGCAGGCCGATCACGCGGAGGTTACGAGGTCTCGGACAATCGCCTGAAGACCTCCGAACCACCAGGAGCACACGAGGAGTGTCCCGCGGGTCGGCAAAATCCATAGTACCTCAAAATTTAAGGATCCGAAATTTCAGTTTGTCCCCAACGCTGAAAAAACCCGTGATTTCGGGGTAAAATTCATCTTAAATACTAATATTTTGGCTTTCTTGACCGGACGATCAGGACTGGTTGGGTCCCTTTCTCAAGGTCAGAATCTGTTCCGATCTCCCGAAGGGCCCTTGCTCGTCGTGAAGGATCGAGGACGTCAGACCAATTCCGTCCGCACCGAAGGTCACGGAATTGTCGATGCCCAGCCACTCGCCCCTGGGCTCGCGATACATGTGGATTTGCAGGTCGACGTTCGGGAACAACCAGCTCGAGGCGCCGGCCGGAACCCGGGTTGCGATCCCGTTGGTGGCGTCGACGACGCCGAGCAGTCTCACCCAGTCTGGGGAATCAACGCCGTCGACCAAGGGAACCGTGGGGCGAATCCAGGCCTTCCCCCTGCCTGGCCGATGCCCCGGGGCCTGCACTGCCTCGATCGAACGAATGAATCCTCCAGGCCATTCCTCGTAGCCATTCCACCTCGCACATTCTGCTCGCAGGGGGAGGCTCGGATCTTCGGTCGCGGCAATAGCAGAGGTGTCGGAGGTGGTGAGCCTCCACGCCGTGGCTCGAATGGCCACGCGACCGCCGGCGGCCAACTCCGCCTGAACGAGTTCAATGGTCTTGCCGGGGCGAACAGTCGATGTCACGATCTCGAAGTCACCGCCCGGGATGAGGCCGAGAATCTCGAAACTGATGCGGGCAATGCGCATATCTTCTCGCGGCTCATGTCGTGCGAGACAGTGGGCTATGATCCCGGACGCCGGAGCCATGTGCTGCTCGTGCTCGTTCCATGCCCCTTGGGCGTGAATCGAGGAACGGAAGTTTCCATCTCCTCGGTCCTCGTAATAGGCCTCCGCAGTTGCCAATTCGGGAAGTTCCGTCCGACCCGCGCTCTTGTCCATAGTGTCTCCCTCGTCGATTCCCTGACATCCGATATCGTCATCGTGTGTCCGTGCCGATTGCCACGCCTTGGCAGAGGCCTCGGTGTGGAGCTTACCGGCCGACAGAACATCATGTGTTGTATTTCACCTGGTCATCCGAGGGAGCGCACGAAGCCTGAGGATGGGCGGGAGCGCACCGCGGAGCCGTAGAGTGGTGAGAGGCATTTTCGGACCCACCCCACTAAGGAGTCTTCATGGCGCCGAAGCTCATGGCTTTCGACTTGGACGGCACGCTCGTCTTTGACGGAAAAATCGCCCAGAACAGCATCGACGCGATCCACGACTGGCAAGAGGCGGGCAATCTTGCGGTGTGCGCCACGGGAAAATCGATTGCTGCAACCCGGCACGCACTGAACGGCACCGGCCTCCGGTTCGACTACTACGTCTTGTACACGGGTGGTGCGGTCACGGATGCCGACTTCACCGTGCTCATGAGCCACACCTTGCCCAACGAGACGGTGCAACGGATCGTCGAGACTATGACGACGGAAGAGGGCGTTGCCGTCTACGGGACGACGTTAGACTCCCCCGATGACGTGCAATTCCCCTCGACCACCGGCGAGAAATCGAGTTCTATCCTCGCCTATTTCCAGCCCATGAAACTCTCTGAAATTCCAGATCATGAGTTCGTGGGCATCCCCTTGTGGATAGAGAACGACGACGCCGCAATCGAACGAATCCAAGCGTGGATCCGGAACAACTTCCGGGGTCAGGTCGATTGCCACAGAAATCAGGACTTCCTGGATATCGTGCCGCCGGACTGCACCAAAGGCACAGGTCTCAAATGGCTCGACGATGCGCATTTGGGTGATCGGTACGAGACCTTTTCCGTCGGGGATTCGTGGAACGACCTGGCCATGCACGAGTGGGCCCGACACTCGGCCTCATTCGGCTACTCTCCGCAAGAGGTCAAGGACGCCACAGACGTCATCGTCGAGACCACGGCGGAGTACATCCGCACGATTCTCGACCAAACTTCCTGAGATCGTCCAAGGCCCCTGGGGTCGGAACGGTGATTGTATGACGGCCGGTGAAATGTGTTGATGCCAGTCGCAATGCGGTGTCACCTAGGTACACGCCACGACGCATCCTTTGAGGGGTCCCGCAACCGCTCCATAGAGTGATCGAACTTGAATACCTCGATCTCTGGAGCGGACCATGCGTACGTTGATCCTTTTGGGTTTAATCGGACTTGCCGCGCAGCTCGTGGACGGCTCGCTGGGGATGGCCTATGGCGTGACATCCTCGACGTTGCTCCTGACCGCAGGGCTTGCGCCGGCGTCGGTCTCGGCTACCGTCCACCTCGCGGAAATTGGTACGACGCTCGCTTCGGGAGCGTCGCACTGGCGGTTCGGCAATATTGACTGGCGCGTCGTCGGCTTCATGGCCGTTCCGGGTGGAATTGCCGCATTCTTCGGCGCCAACGTTCTCACGGCTTCGGGCGATGGCGCCGAGCCCGTCATGTCAGCCCTCTTGTTGCTTCTCGGGATCTACGTGGTGTGGCGGTTCTTGCGCATACCAAACCGTCGCCCGAGTTTCTCCGGCAAGGTCCCAGGCTTTTTGCTCGTTCCGCTCGCGATGGTCGCAGGGTTCATGGATGCGATCGGCGGAGGCGGTTGGGGCCCCGTGGGAACCCCAACGCTCCTCGCATCCGGCAAAATTCAGCCGCGCAAAGTCATCGGCTCGATCGATGCCTCCGAGTTCGTGGTGAGTCTGGGCGCTTCGGCAGGATTCCTCATGGCCATGGGGCATCAAGGCATCAACCTGCCGTTTGTCCTCGCGCTGTTGATCGGGGGCGTGATCGCCGCGCCCATAGCAGCATGGCTGGTCCGTTTGCTGGCTCCTCGACTCTTGGCCGTTGGTGCGGGCGGACTCATCATCTTCACCAACGCCCACACCCTGCTGAAGGTCGACGCCGTCAATGCGGTTCTGCCGGGCGCAGCCTACGCGGTCATCCTGCTGACCATCGCGGCCCTGTGGGCCGTCGCCTTGGTATGGGTGGTCCGCAAAGAACTCTCCGACAAACGCGAAGAACCTTCGAACACCAAGGAAAGCGTCGAGGCCTGACAGCCCGCCCGGCCGGCGACTGTTGCAGTTTCGCGGAGAGTCTTCATCGTGGTTTCTCATGACCTTGGATCGTCCCTCCATGAACCTGCTGTTGATTCCGATACCGTGACGAGGACCGATCCGGCTGCTTACCATGGGGGCCAATCGGGATCTGTCACGAAAGGGGCGATGAAGATGCGATGGACCATCGGCAAGCTTGCACACGATTTCCCTTGGTTCCACCGTTGGATCGGCCTGATCGGTAATACGCTCTTCGTTCTCGGGAGTATCTTCTTTCTCTCGCCGGGGCTTATGGATGCAGGGACCTGGATCTTCATCGCCGCATCCGCTGGAATGATGTTCGACAGCATCGGTGAGAAGCTCGTACGCCGCGAGAACGAGACGCGAAACGCGGAGCCGGGAACAATACGCGACACGCCCTGACGTGAGCGGCCGCAGCGGCGTTTGGATTGCGTGCGGCCCGGCTCATTCGGGGAACTCACCGGAGACGAACGCCCCCTTGATGGCCTCGGCGTCGCCACCGAGGAGGCCCAAGGTCGATGCCGTGCGTCCCGCAAGTTCCCAATCGCGGCCGCAGAGAACCTGACTGATGTGTACGAAAGAGTCGGTGAGGGGCATGGCGATGCCTATCTGCGACGCGATCGAACTCCATGTGAGAAGACCGAAGGGAATGTCCTCGACGAAGTAGCGGTGCTCGAGGGAGTCCGGTTCCGGGAAAGCCTGACGACCGTATCCACCGATCACCCTCTCGACGAAGCTACCCTCATTGACCCCATACGATGTTTCGAGGAAATTCCAGAAGGTTGGCAGCTGCACGCCCAGAGCACGGCCGAATGCAATGCGTTCCTCGTCGAGCTCGTTGATTACCTCTCCGATCCGAGGGGTGACGAGTGTGTGCTGCGGCAGGCGCGCAGCATCCTCGACCGTCTTGAAGTTCAAGATTGCGGGAGGCACGTGGTAGACGGGATTGATATTCGTGAGACCGACAGCAAGGGTGTCCCCGCCGTCGACGTAGCGCCGGCCGAAGAACGGCTCCAGTCGGGCGAGTACAGTGGCCGTCTGGCGATTGGGAATGGCAGACATCGGTACCGCGTTCTTGATGGCACCGACGTATACCTGGGCCGGCCCGCGGAGTCTACAGGTGTACAGGCTGGTCGAGGTCTCGGCGACGATTCCGGGCTCTCGTTCGGCCAACCTTGTCTTCCTCATGAGCTCGAGCGCGCTGCCGAGCACCCCCGGCTGGAAGATGACCAGTTGGTCGGGTTCCAGCACGTCGGCGAGTGATTCGGACAGGTATGGGTGCGCGAATGCGGGTGCGGCCACGACGACCACGTCCACTCCGTCGATCGCGAGCGCGAGGTCCGTCGTCAACAGATCCGGTACCGCCGTACCCTCTATCTCGCCGGAAAGGGTAATGCCTCCGCGCTGCTCAATCGCAGCGTAGTCCCGTTCGAAGCGTGAATAGACACGGACATCG
Organism: Kocuria sp. TGY1127_2; assembly: GCF_013394385.1. Classification (NCBI taxonomy): domain Bacteria; kingdom Bacillati; phylum Actinomycetota; class Actinomycetes; order Micrococcales; family Micrococcaceae; genus Kocuria; species Kocuria sp. TGY1127_2. The sequence continues at coordinate 98,449 of NZ_AP022834.1, read as the reverse complement.
TGGCCGTTCAGTTTCATATGGCCGGCCATCGCCTGGCCGACGTTGCCTGCTCCGATTACTGCAATGCTTCCCATGGGAAATCCTTACGGTGGTGGTGCGAACGGCGATCTGCCGTCCCTGACATGAATGGGGTGATCAGCGGATGGGTACGCCCGGACCGAGGGGGATGCCGAGCAAGTACCACAGGACAAAGAGCACGATCCATACGATCAACACGACGCCCGCGATCGGAATCGTGAACGAGAGCTGGGTTCCGATACCTGCCCCCTTGCGAAATTGCTGGACAAAGCCGAGAGCGAGTACGAAATAGCCGTTGAGCGGTGTTATGCAGTTGGTGACCGAGTCGCCGATCATGAATGCGACCGTCGCGGCTTCCGGGGTCATCCCGACGTACATGACCAGCGGAACAACCACGGGGGCAAGGATCGACCACATTGCCGATCCGCTCGTGATCAGCATGTTGAGGATGCAGATCGAGAAGATGATGGTCAGCAGAATGACCAGGTGCGGCGCCTGGAGCGAGCGGAGCAGGTCTGCGCCGTTGACGCTGATGACGGAGCCGATATTCGTCCACGTGAAGTAGCTCAGGAACTGGGCGACGACGAAGAAGAGCACGAGCACGGGCGCCAGAGAACGCACGCCCTCGGCCATAGCAGGCGGCACGTCGCCCAGCCGGGGGATCGTGCCTGTGATCCTGCCGTAGGTGATACCCATGAGCGCAAAGATGATCGAGATGAATATCGCTATGTACTCGACGACGTACGAGTCGAGTAGTCCACCGTTCTCGCCGCGGAAAGGCGATCCGGGCAGCAGCATCAGGACGATCACGACGACGCAGACCGCGAAGACCACCGCCGTGGCCGCGATGGCGCGCATCTCGGTCTTCGAGAGCTTGATCGTGCCGATCGAGGCCGTGGTGCTGTCCGCAGTATCGGTGTTGAACAATTTGTCGGCTACTTCGAAATCCCCATCCAGCTGAGAAGAGGAGAATTCGGGTCTGCGAGCGAGGACGCGATCCACGACTATGGCAATCGCGGCCGCGAGAACGACCGATGACGTGGCGGTGAAGAAGTAGGTCGCGACCGGAGTCATCACGTAGTCCGGATCGACGATCTGAGCCGCCGCCGTCGACAGAGACGACCGAATGGCATCCTGTGGCGTAACCAATGGGCTCGCATTGAAGCCGACGGCCGTGGCCGCATAAGCGACCATGAGACCCAGGACCGGGCTACGTCCGGCTGCGCGGAAGGCGAGGGCTCCCAGCGGAATCATGACCAAATACGCAGAATCGCTCATGATGTGCGCGGTCATGGAGCTGAAGGCGATCGCGAAGGTCAGCAGGCGTTTGGGAAGGCGGCCAACGGTACTTCGAAGAAGCGCGGTCAGGAGCCCACTACGTTCGGCGACACTGACGCCCAGGAGAACGACGACGACCATCGCCAACGGCGGGAACGTCGCATAATTCCTCAACGCATTCTTGATCGCGTACTGGGCGCCTTCCACAGAAAATAGGCTCTTCACGGCAGCCGTGTCTCCCGAGGAGGGAAGCGTGACCTTCACGTCCAAAGAGGCAAGGACGGCACTCACCGCCCCCAAGGCAACGATGAGAATGACGAATAGCCAAAAAGGATGCGGAAGCCTGTTGCCTGCCCTTTCAATGGCGCTCAGAGCACGGTAGAAGCGGTTGAGCGGAACGCTCTCGATCACATCGTCTGACGTCTTCGTCATCCTCATCGCCTTGCCTTGGGGCCTGCACTGCCGAATGAATCGGCCGCGGGTGGAGGTGAACCACCTGAGATCACGGTGACATTCCCGTGATATTTCTGATAGACGCTAGACTAGGGCCTTAAGGAAGTCAATAGTCAACAAAGGCGGAACGGAGGCCGGCATGGAGCGTCAGATGTCGATGGCGGATCGGGCCTATGAGGCGATCAAGCGAGACATTATCCAGTGCAACTTGCGTCCGGGCGCGGTCATCGTGGACGCATGGCTCGCCGAGAAATACGACATGAGCAAGACGCCAATCCGCCAGGCCATCAATCTCCTTGAGCGTGAAGCCTTGGTAGTGGTCATTCCCCGCCGAGGTACTTTCGTCAAGAGCGTGGATTTCACAGAGGCACAGGATACGTACCGTTTACGGGCACTGCTCGAACCAGAGGCTGCAATCCTGGCGTCCCGCCGCGCAACCACCGAGGAACTCGATGATCTCGAGACGTTGAGCGAAGCAACGGTGAGTGCCGGTTCCGACAGCACGGCCAGGAACGAAGCAAACCGGATCTTTCATGTCCGCATCGCAGAGTTGGCCCGCGTACCCGTCCTCTTGCGAACCGTCACCGCCCTCAATGAGGAAATCGAGCGATTCCTGAACCTGCGCAAGGAACTCGGCAAGCCGTATACCGCGGTCAACCACGGGCGGCTCATCGACGCCATACGCAGCGGCGACGAGTCAGAGATAAGGGACGTCGTGACCGCGGGCATCGAAAGGGCTCGGGTGCATATGCTCGAAACCATGTTGGACGGCGGAGCCTTCTCCGCCACACGACCGTCCTGAATGCAAACGAACGCCACCCCGAGGGCCGATACCCGGATGCGAGAGTCTCGCTATCGGGTTCTGGTCGCCTCGAGGCCCGCCTCAAAGGTAGTGGCCTTGAGACCGTGTTCTTCGGCGAGAACCCCCGACCGGAGAATCGCGGGGCGGTTCCAGAGATATGCCTGATTCTTCAATTCCGCCATCATTGGACTGACCAACCCTGCAGTCCTCAGCAACACGTTCGGTACGGGAAGGAGCCTTTTGTACCGCACGCCGGAACGCAGGGAAACCAGCTCGTTGAGATCCTCCAAAGATCCCGTTTCCGGTGAAGGAGTGTGAAGAATTCGGTCGCCGGCGGGAGCGAGTGCCCCTGCGTGCATCGCCGAATAAATCATCGCGGAGGTGAGGTCCGGGATGTACGTCAGCGTGTGCGGGAGGCTCGGATTCCCCAACGCATAACCCCGCTTGCCCTGAGGACGCGGGACAAGCACGGCCAGATGGGCCACCGACGTCGCAGGCAAGGCGGTCGGCCCCCAGAGATCCGACGCCACAACACTGACGGTACGGGCCCGATGCTGTTCTCGGGCGGTCAACAATAATGCCCTGACCTCGCCCAACGGACTGCGCGGACTCAGCTTGGCCCCTTCCGGCAGATCGACCGACTGGTCTCCGAAGCCGTAGACCGATTCGGGGAAAACCACGGGAATGCCCGCATCTGCCGCAGCGTCCATGACCGCCCGTTCGCGACTCGGCAGGAATTCCTTCCACTTTTTCGCGTCGTAGGCCGTGTGGACGCAGTGGAAGACTGCCGCGACTCCGGCCATCGCCTTCCGGAGCAATCGGCCGTCCAATACGTCCCCGCTGAGGACGTCAGCTCCCTCCACCGGCGAATCCCGACGCCTCAATACAACGACGTCGTGACCGCCCGCAACCAGATCCGAGACCAGTTGCGAACCGATTTGCCCCGCGCCGGTGACGAGAAATTTCATGATGACCACCCTTCCGAGAGCACTGCTCTCTGTTTGATGACACCAGACTATTCTCAAGGCCGACACTAAACAAGAGCGGTGCTCTCGGTTATTGAAAATGGCACACTGAAACCATGAACACCCCACATCAATCCAGGGCAGAGTCCAGAGCCCAGATGGAGTCGGCCATCATCGCGGCAGGTCGAGAACAGCTCGTTTCCCGAGGAGCAGCAAACCTCTCTTTGCGCGAAGTGGCGCGGACAATCGGCGTCGTCTCGTCCGCGGTGTACAGATATGTAGCCAGCCGGGACGAACTGCTCACACTGCTCGTGATCGACTCCTATTCTTCCCTGGCCGACCACGTGGAGGGGAAGATCGAAGCATCGGAAGCGCCCGCACAACAGTTTCGGGCTCTGGCTCTCGGGATGCGTGAATGGGCAGTGGAACACCGTGAACAATGGGCTCTGATCTATGGCTCCCCCGTTCCCGGGTACGCGGCACCGGCCGAGAGGACAACAGGTCCGGGCACGCGAGTGATCGGGATGTTCCTCAGTATCTTTTCAGCAGCCGAACTCCGCTATCCCGAGCCCAGCAGGAAATTCGCGGAGCGTCTCGATTTCGAGCTCGCCGGACTGGGAATCGATGCGTCTGCAACTCACGCCGCATTCGGAATAGAAGCGTGGGGAAGCATCGTGGGATGCATCAGTATGGAAGTTTTTGGGCAATTGGGCCCGGGACTGGACGGCCACGGGACGGAGATCATGGGCCGAATGATCGACTCGCTCACCGAAAAACTCGGTGCCGCCTAAGACCAGGGCACCTTGCTCAGCTGGCGTTGCCCTTGAGCCTGTCCACTACCTCCAGAAGATCTTCGAGGCCTCGCGAACTGACCAACGAAACCCCGAGGGCGGTTTCCGGGGCGGGGGCCAGCACGCCATCGACCGATCCGCCGGCGAGCGCAGCGTTGTAGTACAGGCCATCGCCGATCAGAAGTATCGCGGAGGCAATCACAGGCTCCCCCACCTCTTCCAGAATGATGTTGTACCAGTCCGAGTGGATGCGACTCATCGCTTCACGCGCCTTGGGCTGGGCCTCTTGCCCCAAACTCAAAACCGCGACAAACGTGCGATCAATGGGTGCACCATGGCTCGATTCGTTGCCGAGATAAAAGGCCGAGGAACGCACGTAATATCTGGAGGGGCCCTCCGGGGACGCCCGCATTGCCGCGTTGTCGTCCGCGGCATATTCCAGGAGCCGCTCGATCAACCCGTCGGCGAGGGAATTCTTGTCCTTGAAGTGATAAAGCAGTCCCCCTTTGGAAACCTCGGCACGAGCGGCAACTGCGTCCATCGTCGCCGCGCGCTCCCCCTCGGAAATCAGGATCGATTCATAGGCATCCAGGACACGACTTTTGGCACTCATGATGTCGACCATACTGTCTTGGCACTAAACCGTCCAGACGGTACAGTAATCGTCATCTACTGCCGTGCCGTGAAGGGAAAAGTCATGTCCACCGCCTCAAAGCGCCGTGCCGGGCCTCCGCCGCTGCACGACCGCCGTTGGATCGCGCTCGTCGTCCTGATGCTGCCGGTTCTTCTGGTTGCGGTGGACAACACAGTCTTGGCATTCGCATTACCGCCCATTTCGGCAGCCCTGAACCCAACTGGAACGCAGTTGTTGTGGATCGTCGACGTATATTCTCTGGTTCTGGCGGGTCTTCTGGTTCCGATGGGGAGTTTGGGCGACCGCATAGGTAGGCGTCGTCTCTTGCTGATAGGCAGCACCGGGTTCACTATCATCTCGGTCGCCGCGGCCTTCGCCCCGAGCCCGGGCTGGTTGATCGCAGCACGGGCCGCCATGGGGCTCTTCGGCTCGGTGCTTATGCCGGCCACCCTGTCGCTGATCCGCAATATCTTCGTGGAACCGAATGAACGCCGGAAAGCCATCGCCATTTGGGCGGCAGGATTCTCCGGCGGCGCTGCCCTCGGCCCCATTCTGGGTGGTTTCCTCTTGGAACATTTCTACTGGGGTTCAATCTTCCTCTTGGCCGTACCGATGCTTGTACCGCTCCTCGTCTTCGGTCCGCTTCTGGTTCCCGAGTCCAAGGACCCGAACCCAGGCCGCATCGATATTCCGAGCATTTTCCTGGTCATGGCGACCATGACGCCCCTGGTTTACGGCATCAAGGCGTTCGCGAGCGACGGCTTCGGGATCGACGCCTTGCTGTGCCTCGTCGTGGCGGTGGGTTCGGGCATTTGGTTCGTCCGCCGCCAACTGGGTCGGCACGACCCCATGTTGGACGTCCGCCTCTTCACCAACTCCGTTTTCTCAGGTGCGGTCAGTGCAAACCTGCTGAGCGTGTTTTCCCTCGTCGGATTCTTGTATTTCGTCTCCCAGCATCTACAGCTCATCAGCGGAATGACACCGATGCAGGCCGGCGTCGTCTTGATCCCGGGCCTCGCGGCCACGATCGTCGCGGGACTGGCCGTGGTACCGATAGTTCGTCGTTTCAAGCCGTCGCACGTGGTCGCCGGCGGGCTGACCCTGAATGCCGTGGGGTTCGGAATCATGACCGTCGCGGGTCCGGCGGGATCGGATTTGGGTCTGATCCTGGCCTTTGTGGTCCTTGGCGCCGGAATCGGGGCCGCGGAAACCATTTCGAACGACCTCATTCTGGCCGCGGTCCCGGCGCACAAAGCCGGTGCGGCCTCCGCGATCTCGGAAACTGCCTACGAAACCGGCGCCGTCCTCGGCACCGCGGTATTGGGGTCGATACTCAATGCCGCCTACCGAACCAACGTCACGGTGCCCTCAGAGGTTCCCGAATCCGCTAGGAGCACCGCGAGGGAAACCCTCGGGGGTGCGACCGAAGTCGCCTCCCAGATCGGGGGCCCCGCAGGGGACGCACTGTTGAGGTCCGCTCGCTCTGCTTTCGACTCAGGTGTGGCGCTGACCTCGGGCATCGGCGTCGTGCTGATGATCGCTGCGGCGATCATCGCCCTGCGGACTCTCCGCGACGCGAAGTCCTAGGAGCACTTCGGGCGACACAAGCGTCAGCGTTTCATCCATTGCCACTCAGATACTCACGTGCTGCGTCTTGTCCCTACTCTTCATTGTCAACGGCGGGTCCTTTGAGGATCTTCTCCGCCATACGGCCCTGAAACGCCTTTCGGACTCATTGAAGTCATGATTTCCCTCGGTCTCATCATGCTGGCGTTGCATTTCTGGATAGACGACATGCTCTGGCGGGCTTTGGTTTCCGCGTGCTCAGTACTTCGCGCTCGTGGCATATTCCGCGCTCATGAACTCCGTATTTGCCGTTCTGAGCAAGCGGGAGAACGGAAAATAGGATGAGTCACCTCGGGTCAAGCCGAACAGGCATCGTCCACTTCTCGAGTTGGGTTTTCGCCGCCGAACGGATGGCGGAGGTGGACACCTCGGCGTCGTATTCGACCTATACGTCCTCTCGACGCCGCATCAGCACGCGGGCCAGAATCACCGCCAGTACCAATACGACGGCAAGGTAGAGCACGCTGCCGGAATCGATATCCTGCCCCTCGATCCAGAACGGAGCCAGTGCTTCCGTGAGGCGATAACCAGGAAGCCACGCGGCGATTTCCCGCAGTATTTGGGGGAATGAGGTGGTTGGGAAGAGGACCCCGGAGAGGAACAAGAACGGGAAGAAAATCACCGAGCAGATCGCCTGGGATCCGCGCGGGGTACCGGCCAATGCGGCGATGCACACGCCAAGGGCAAGAAACAGGGCGACGCCGAGCGCAGCCACTCCCAACGCCGCCAATGGAGCCACCGGGAGCTTGACCTGCCAACCCAACTTCAGCGCAAGATATGAGACCGTCCAACCCAAAAGGACCATAAGCAACAAAACTGCGGCGTAGGCACCCATCATCAGCCCCGGACCACCGGGGCGAAGACTGGAGCCGGCAAGCACACGAGATTCGATCATCGAGGCCAGCCCGACACCCATACCGAAGAGCCCGACAATCATCGTGAATATAACCCCCGCGTTCACGCCCAAGGTGTCCACGACTCGGTATCCGGGAAGCTCGTCCCCGATGATTTCATCCCCGAAAGCGAGTGCCTGCACCATGACGATGACGAACGGGACCACGAGATTGAATACCGAAGCCACCGGTTCTCTCACGAAACCGAGAGATTGATTCCGAAATTGCAAAAGAAACGGCTTCATTGTTTCTCCTCTAGTCCATTCGGGCATCGATAAGTATGCAAGTACACGTCGGAAAGGCGCGGCGACCGCTCACGCACCTCGGCCCCATGCGCGGCATCCAAGGCCTGGATCTCGCGCCGCAAGACGTCGACGTCGGTGTACCCCACCAGGGCAGTCCCTCGATCACGACTCAATATTGAGCGGGCCGAGGCGCCCTCGTCGGGCAGTAGGCCCAGAACGGAGGCCGGCATCGAGACCACACCCACCAACCCAGCGGAATGAATAAGGTTGGTGACCGAACCATCCGCCACGATCCTGCCGTCCCTCATGATGATGACGTTGTCCGCGTAATCCTCGGCTTCGGACAAGTCGTGAGTGGTTGCAAGAAGCGTCGTCGAGGTTCCCTGCATAGCCCTCGACAACGACTCCCACAGGGAAAGACGACTTTCCAGGTCGACACCGCTCGTTGGCTCGTCAAGCACGATCAGGTCCGCATCCCCGAACAGACACCCGGCTACCAAAACGCGTTTCTGCTGACCGCCACTGAGCCTCCCGTATCGCCGTTTCAGGAGATCCTGAATGACGAATTGCTCGGCAATGGTCTCAACCGAGTCAGTTCCCTGACCATAGAGGGCAGCAAGGTAGTCGAAGTGCTCACGCACAGTGACCTGCGGGTGAATTGCGCCACCTTGAAGACACACTCGGATGCGCGGACGAAGGGACGGGTCGCCCGGGGCTTTGCCGAGCACTGTGATCTTTCCTCTGGTCGGTGTCCTAAGCCCCACGAGGGACTCGACGGTCGTGGTCTTTCCGCAGCCGTTCGGGCCTACCAGAAAGTACGTGCTCCCTGCGGTCACCGACAAATCCACACCGTGCAGAACCTCGCGCCCTTGATACGTTTTGGTGACGCCGGAGAGTTCGATGACGTTATTCATGGTCGTTTCTTCCATCACGGATACGGGAGGGGCAGGACCTGGCCGTCCTCCTGACGGAGGTCGGCGCGAACGTTGGACAACCTGGGGTGCCCCAGCATCGGACGCGACTGGAGAAATGGCGTCGTCAATTCCGGAACGAAAACCTTAACTACGCTCAGGCTCTTCCAGTCAGGATGCGAGTAATCAAGAATGATCGGGTCAATTCCCGATTGGCTGAGTTCGTCGGTCAGGATCTCCAACCGCTCCGCCGTTGATAGCTTGCTTCTGTGCCGTTGCTCGATGTCGAAGAGTTCTTCACCCGCTATTTCCTCGCCTTTGAAATAGTGGTCCAGATGACGGGCGTTTTGCTCCAAACCGTAGAACCCGATCGCTTGGAAAAATAGCGTCATCTCGCTGAGATGACGGTCTTCGTCCCAGTCGAACATCGTGCGCACGCTGCGCCCGACGGAGGAGCCTGGGGCCACGTTGGCTAGGCTCAGGGTGCTACGCGTCTGTCCGAATTCAGCTGCGGCCTTCCTGACGCCAGTGAAAGCGCTGAGGTCGCATCCCCCACCCGCGCAATAGCGCCGTCTGGACAACCAGTTCTGGAGCCCAACGAAGCTGAATGTGCTCGCACTGCACACGTCAGACGGGTGTCGTAGCAAGAAGGCATGCGAGTGATCGTGTTCAAGGCGATCCGCAAATCCGCCCAAGAGGCCCCGAGTCGTTGCATCGAGAGTTACGACATCAGGTGGATTCGAGGTGTACCACGACACGTTGACTGCGTCCCGTTCGATGACCTCGGTGAGGCCGTGATAGATCGCGTCCCTGTAGGAGACGTGACACGACAACCCTCCCGAGACCGGGTACCCCACCAACTCTTCACCGGGGTCGAAAATGTGCACCATGTCGACCAGCTGCGCTGGGACCCAAATGTCTTCGCGAGAGACCAATCGTCTGCCTCGGACCCACTGGACAGGCACTTCTCGAGTGAAAGGGGCATAAAGAAACCCTTCCGTAGCGTACTGCCACTCGCTGAACAGCGAGACCGCCTCAGGGTCCAGGGCCGGAAGTCCCATATCCTCCAGGTCATCCCAGGAGCCAACGATACGGCGGCTCGGCATTTCCGGAGCCGTCGCCACCAGTCCAGCGACCACACGTTCGAGCGATTCTCCAAGCGTCGACAAAGTAACGTCCGCGATGGCAAACCCCTTGCCTCCGCCGAAGAGGGTATCGTTGACGCCCGGTTCCATGGACGGCTGCCCGTACACGTCTTGCAAAAGGCCGTCGATATCTATTAGCTCCGCGTGTCCGGCATAGCCACCTCCTGCTGGTTCTCCAGACCCCAAAAACGAACTCGCTCTCAGAATGGGTCCATACTGTGGAGTGACGTGGCGCAACATGTCACGCAAGGATGCCACCGAGTTCCCTTCGACGACTCCCGGGAAAGTCGCACCGGGGTTTTCGGGGATGGCCGTGATCCTCATACTTTCCTTTCGTCTGATAGCTGCGTCCTTCGCTGCACATCCTCTTGAACTTCGTTCATTGAACGCCGACATCCGCCCACGACAATCTCCTGCACATGGTGTCGAGCATTGGAAATTGACCAGGTAGGTGCTTCAACCAACAGAGCGTCGAACCGAGATCCGGGGGTTAGCTTCCCCGCGTTTAGCTCAGGGAATGCACGGTATGCGTTTCCTGTGGCTGCGCAGAGAGCGGTATCCGCACCATAGGCCATTTCAAGCAGGCCCATTTCCTCCCACAAGGACCGCCCAGGTATCACCCCGGGCCACCCTGCCGCTGAGGACGCTAAAATTCCTTGCTCGCACGGAAGCATTCCCTCAGGCTCATTCACGGCATCCAATGCAGGGCGTGAACCATACATTCGGTTCAGGACATGTCGAGCCGCGCGCTTAGCAATAAAATTTTGTTCTCCAGCAAAGTTTTCAAGGTAAGGCAGAAAAGCTCGTGCCTCCGTGCAGTCCCCTCGCGCGGCTAGCCCTTCAACCGACCAGAGCTGTCTAGCCAGTAATTGAGGAGCCCACCACGTCCCCCCTCTCCGCTCGATCTCCAGTCCAGGGAGAGTCACTCCGTCACGGTCACGGCTAACTACACGGGGCACGGTTTCCCCCAATGTAGAGTTGACTTCCCGTTCAAGCGAGATAAAACCCGATCCAGCGCTGACTAACCATTCAGCAACATCGTTGACCTCATTGTCCGATACCTCAATATCGCTACGAGACGCAGCACGGCGACAAATCCTCGGCCCACCGGCCAGATAGTTGATTCCGCCGTGACGTTGGAACCACTGACTGGTTTCCCAGGATGATCCCACATCGACAACCGAAGTTACGCCATAGGCGAGACACAAGGAGACAAAGGCTTCCTCAGGAGATCGAACTGTTGTTCCCGTCACCGGTCCCGCAACGTAGCCTTCCGGTCGAACCCCACAATCTACAAGCCCCGGAAGGACCAACGGAACCGACATCGCACCGGGTGATCTCCCCTGTCGAATGTGGTGAATCCGCTCGTCCCCTATCACTGTGACGTCCTCGTGCCATGCGTCTCCATCAAACAGACGTTTAGCGTGAATCGTTATAGGTTCCGGCACTCTGACCGCCTTGACGCGATGATCGACAGGGTGACATTCAGAGCGAGATGCGCAAGAGCAGCGGCTATCCATCCCCCAAAGAGTGCAGCCCAGACGAGAGCTGAGCCTACTATCAGCTTGATAGCGATTTGCCTGAATCCGTAATACCAGTGTGAGATACCGAAGACTACAGCGACCAGGCCAGCAGCGACACTCTTAGGAAGGTCCCAAATATGCCACATGGAGCCCAGGGCCAAAGAACGAAATATGTACTCTTCAAGAACTGCCACGAGGGCTAGGAGGGCAATCTGGTTCACGCCTTGTCGCGCCCACACAGGAAGGGCACCCTCATATTTTTCAGCAGCTTTCCTTCGGGCAAGGTCGTCACGACGTCCAAAGAATAGCCTCTCAGCCACAAGCTCAATGAGAACACTGACCACAAACGCCGACGCGGCCCCACCTAGGATTCGCACTATGGATGGCTCATGGAGAGAGGGGAAGTGAAATGCACGGCTTTCACCCTGTGCTATCGATCCTACGACGGCGATGACCGCCAGTGTCCCGATCCACCATATGAATCCGGAGCTCTTGAATTTCTCCATCCCCCCGGGCCGGCGACGGGCTACCGGGTATCCGATGAACCCCATCGCAGCGATCTGAATAACTGGTGCGGCAAGCGGAATAATACCAATGAAGTGCTCCGTCATCATGTACGGGATCCAATCGCAATACTTACCAAGGGAATCTGTTCTGGTTCCAAAACAAGAGTCTCGGACAGCAGGGCTACAGGCAATGAACCGAGAATGCAGGCACGGGTCTCCAACGCCGTAGCCACCAACTCAAGATGACCGGCCGCGACACCCGCGTCGGTCAAGCAGAGTTTTGAAGCCATAACACCGTATTTTCGGTCCACCCGTTCCGGGTTGCCGACCAGCACAACTATCGCGGCGGCTTTCTCCAGCCAAGTCATCGAAGGCAACGCGGCCGCGATTTTTTCAGTTACTGCCCCGATAAATGTCTGGACTAACCCCCGCTGATAGTCGTAGTAATAACTGCCTTCTGCGAGACCGTTCACGTTAAGCGCAAGACAGTAACCGTCTACCGAGGCCAGCCCTCCGGCAGAGGCACAATATCGGAGCGGAGCACCACGCCAGTCGTAAGCTATCGTTTCTTCACGTTGCCCCAGAGTCCAGGCCAGTATCGAAGTCATAATATCCAGGGAGAGCGGAGAATCCCCGAAATCTCGCCGCGAAGCCCGCGCCTTCACCACGTCGAAGAATCCGTGGCTCGACTGCATTTTGGGACCGGGTCCTGCAACGGATTCGCCCTCAATGACCCGGCGATAGGTGGGTGGTGTCGGAAACGATGACTTCGGCTCTGAGACCAAACCGGTGACCATATGCAGGATCTTTCCTGTCATGGTCTCGTGGTCAATGTCGTTTTCGCGAGCAATGATCTCTAGTGACTCGGCCAGGCGAGCGGACCGGTCAAACGCATCATTCTCATGCATTGACGGTTCCTTCCGTCTTGCACATGCCTGAATCCCGTTGATAAGCCAGACACATCGGGGCCCGCTCCACACCATCGAGGGAAAGGACTGAGCAGAGCGCATCGTCGTAGAACTCAGTGGTCCAATCCCACCAGACGGAGTTTGAGCGCGACAACCGAGTCTTAAGCCATTCCTGAGCAACACCTGCTTCGAGAAGTGCTCGTCGAAAACCTCGCAAACCACCGAAAGCGGCAAGGCGCCCCGGGACACTGGAGACGATCAAAATCGCACCAGTTGTCCCCTCGTCGAAAGTACCGAAAGGCGCCACTCTCTGCGAGAACAGCTGTCCGAGGTCATCTGAGCTCAAGGCACGGTACCGGACGAACTGCTGATTCATGAGGACGTAACAGATCCTGCCAACGACCAGATATATCTCGGTCGACATTCGCCATTCCTCGTAAGGCAAAGGAAATTGTTTAACGGAGAAACCGAGAATCCGTGCCACGTCGTCTTCACTCAGAGCGCCATGCCCTTCCGGACCTCCTGGGCCTGAACCCGCGAAAGGTTTATGCAAGGTATCCGCCAGCCACTGTCCGATCTCCCGAACCGATTCAGCCGGAATCAGTCGCGTTGATCGCACCGGCTGATCAGTGACCTGGGCGTTCTGAAGTAAAGTGTCTCCCAGGCGTGCGACGGGATCCCAATCGTTCATCCTCTCAAGCCATACCGCATCGGGGGTTTTCCGGGCGCAGAGGGAAACCTGTTCATTGAGGACTCTCTCATCTTCATGCATGATAAGTCTCCACTTAGTACAACGGGTTTCGTGCCATGGGTTGCATTGGCATGCAGATCGGACACCGTGGTAGACGCATCACTGAGTGGTTCGAAAGCTCTGACGTGGTTGCTCGACCATGAAGGACCACGCCCCCGCGACTACTCGTACCCCTCAGGGAAAGTTCAAGCAATGCGGGTGCGAGGGTGGCCGCAAACGCCTCTGCTGCGACATGCTTATGCTCGCGGGACGGTGATACCGCATCTGAATTCCCACGCTGTCTTACACGCAACAGAGTCTCGTACTGTTCCCGATCTGCGCTTGAACGAGCCCACTGTCGTTCTGTTTCCCACATACACGCTGTTTTTCCAGGGACAACGTAAGGGCCGACGGTGTAGTCCGACCCATCGATGCTGGCGTAAAACACAGGAAGTCGGTTCCTTATTGCGTCCCGATTGAAGATCATCAACCCAGTACGTGCATAGGACTCACCGATGAACACTATGCCCTGGCGAGGTGCATCAGGGCTGTGCGGGGGAGTGTCGGCGACCGGTTCAATGTCACCCAAACCCACGTCCTCGGGGTTCGTGAGACGCAACGGTATGCCCCACGAACTTGCAACCTGAAGAAATGGGCTCGCATCTATTTCAGCGGCGACGGTTAATTCGGACAGGAGCCTCGGATCCGGCAGCTCACCGTAACGAACGAAGGTTGTCCAAGCTCCGTCGCTCTCCGGCAGAGATTCGTCATCAAGTCGCTCAATAGCGCCACCCGACTCCATCTCGAGAAGCATTGATTTCAGGTCATCGACCCCTATTTCTTCTCGAAGATCCTTGGATAATTCTTCAGCGCTCCGCGCCGAATGGCGCAGTTCTGCAACAATCCGCGCAGTCAATCCTCGTCGCAGAGGATCGTTAATCAACAAACTGAACCCCTCGAGGGCTCCCCCTTTGACAAGAACCTCATGGGGTGACTGGGGTATGTAGGTTGCTGAAGGAATGAGGGAATACCGATGACCCACTTTTTCCTGCTTCTCTCAATGGCCGTGCCGCAAGGCCACCACCGACGAGTTGTCGATGTGACCCTTACGAATGAAAAACAAGACCGAATGCGCCCGCAGTACGCAATGGCAGCGGGCGCACTGGCACTACGCGACAGCTAGGAGTCCACCGGTCAGTTCCGCGGCGTCTAGCGTGGAACATGCCGCTTCTGCGCCACCAACCGCAGAACAACAGCAGCAACTACATGTCCAGCAGTGACAGCACGAGCTACAGCAGGCAGCAGCCGGTATGAGGCTAGAAGCAGAACGGAGGGCATCGGATCCAATGATTGAAACCTGCACAAGCTATCCTTCCCTTAGTATTGGCCGGGTGTTACCTAAGTACTTCAGGTAAGCCGTATGTTAATAGCTGGTTCTTCAAAATCTGTACATTACGCATCGTTACGCTCTGCGGCCGGGCGGCCAGGCTCACGTTCATCCGCGCGGTAAGCCTGGTCGCCGTTGTCACCTTGCCGCTCAGGGAATGGTCTCGGAGGGGAGCGGCGTCGCCGTCTTCTCCGAGATCTGCGCCGCATTCAACCCGGAAACGCACAGAACCCCGACGGCCGAACTAGGGGCCCGGAAGGAATCGGCGTAGGGCGATCAGCTCAGATGAGGGAAGGCTTCACCCACGAACAGGCATCGTCCACGTTTTGAGTTGGGTTTTCGCCGCCGAACGGATGGCGAAGGCGGACACTTCGGCATCGCACTCGAAGTTCTCGATCTCCACGGCCCCTGCTTTCGCCCGTGCCGCGACCCGGCCGACCAGCCGGCGCCCCGCCAGGATGGGCATCGAAAAATACCTGAACTCCCGCGCCGTAGACGGCTTGTAGGCTTCCAAAAGACAATGCTTTCCGAACACGTCACGCAGCCTCGCCCGCGTCCTGATCAGGGAGTCAAAGGGAGACAACACCGTCACGGCCAACGACGGCCCGGAAGACTGACCTTCCGTCACCTCAGCAAGCGCTTCCGGGTCAACGAACCAAACACCCTTGGATCCTTCAACCCGTATGCGCTGGTATCCGGCGTCGTCGGCTACGGCCGCAACGTCCACGTCGCCAGGGATGCGGAAATAGTCCCCGACGTCATTGACCGCGGCTCTCCCCAGCCCGCCCCCCCCCGGTTGGATCACGGTCACAGAGGCACGGCACTGCTCCCCCGGGCGCCGCCCCCCCCCACCCGATGAAATAGGCTCGTGACAGGCCAACATCCTCCGTAAAACGTTGAACCCGCACCGATCCCGAAAGGAACCCTTGGAGTCACCCGTACGTAAGTACCTGCACCAGCTCTACAAAGAGACGACCGACATGGACGGGGGTGAACTCGCCGATTACATTCCAGAACTGGCCAAAGCCGATCCGGACGTTTTCGCGATCGCCCTCACGACGATCGACGGTCGCACCTATTCCGTGGGCGAGGACGAACGAGAGTTCACCATCCAGTCGATTTCCAAGCCCTTCTCCTACGCCGCCGCGCTCACGGACCGTGGCCTGGAGGCCATCGCCGCCAAGGTCGGCGTGGAGCCCACGGGCGAGGCCTTCAATGAGCTGTCTCTTGAAAAAGGCACGAACCGGCCGAAGAATCCCATGATCAATGCTGGTGCCATCACGATTCACAGTATGCTCGCCGACGCCGGATCCTCGCTCGAGGAACGGGCCGACCACACCGTCGAGTTTTTCTCTCGTCTCGCAGGGCGCAAGCTGGAGATGGATCATTCCGTCTTCCGGTCCGAGCTGGAAACGGCCGACCGGAACTTCGCCCTGGCGCACATGCTCAGGAATTTAGGCGTCTTCGAGGAGCACGCCCACCAAGCGGTCGCCGGATACGTCGCGCAGTGCGCTATCAAGGTCAATGTGCGGGACCTGGCTGTCATGGGCGCCACTCTGGCCAACCGCGGCTTGCACCCCTTCACCGGCGAGCGCGTAGCGAGTCGCGAAGTCGCACGGCAGGTCCTAGCCGTCATGGTCTCCGCCGGAATGTACGACGCCTCCGGAACCTGGTTCTCGGATGTCGGCATCCCTGCCAAATCCGGGGTCTCCGGCGGGATCCTCGGCGTCCTGCCTGGCCAGGTCGGCATCGGAGTCTTCTCCCCACGACTGGATTCCAAGGGGAACAGCGTCCGCGGAGTCAATGTCTTCAATAAACTCTCCCAGGACATGGGCCTCCACTTGCTCGACGCCGGAATTTTCGGTTCGAACACAATCCGTTCGGTCAGCGAAGGCGAGGATGAGACCGTAGTCCGTCTCCAGGGGGTCATCCAGTTCTCGGGGGCCGAGGCCATCCTCCACCGCATGGCAAACTTGGAATGCGATCCGGGGACCATGGTCTTTGACCTGACCAAAGTCACTCGACTGGACGAGATGGCCCGGCGCATGTTCCTCGAGGGCCTGCGGCGCCTCACGGCAGACGGGCACCGCGTCGAACTCATCGACCCCGACGATGTCCTCCCCGACCCGGACTTGGGCGGAAATACCTATCCGATTCAGCGGGAGACGACGTAGCCTCGGGACCGGTCTTTCTGGGACCGCACCGACGACCTTCGAGTAGCCCCTCACGAGAAAGGCTGTTCATGAGCGAGAAAACACGCAAGAAGACCCTCGGGTTCTTCACTCGACTCCTCGAAGACGTGAGCCCGCAAGAGCGGTACACATCCGCCTTGGAGCAGATCGACGCCGCGGAACGTCTGGGATTCCACAGCGCATGGGTTGCCCAACATCATTTCCACGAGAACGAAGGCGGGTTGCCCTCGCCGTTAGTCCTGCTTTCTGCCGCGGCGGAACGGACCGCCCGCATTCACCTGGCTACGGGCGTCATCACACTGCCCATGGAAGATCCCGTTCGGGTCGCGGAAGACGCCGCCGTGGTGGACGCTCTGTCCGGCGGAAGGCTCCAGATCGGCCTGGGCTCGGGCGGAAATCCGCGTTCCTTCCCGGCGTTCGGACGGTCCTTCGAAGACAGAGGCGAGATCTTCGCTTCCCATCTCGAGACTTTGGAAACCTTGTGGCGAGGGGGAGAGATCGACGGCGGAAACAGGCTGTACCCCGCCGCGCCCGGACTTCTCGACCGTTTGTGGCAGGCGAGTTTCGGCTCTTTCGGGGCGGGTATCGCAGGTTCCCGAGGGGACGGGCTCATGCTCTCCCGAACTCAGCCCCGGCCAGGCAGAACGGATGCGCCGCTGAGTGAGATTCAGGTGCCGGTGGTCGAGACGTACCTCGCCGAACTTCCCCAAGGCACGGCTCCTCGCGTCATGGCTTCTCGGACGGCCATCGCGGTAGACAAGGAAAACCGTTCGGATTTGGTCCGCCGAACGGCAGAAAAACTTCGCCGCGGGGAAGCCGATCGCCTGGTGGGGTATGACACCTCGGGCCTTTCCGATGAGGAACTCCTGGTTGCCACGGACACTTACCTCGGCACTCCGGATGAGATCGTGGCACGCCTTCGGGACGACGTCGTCGTCCGGGATTACGCAACCCAGGTCGCCTTCCAGGTCCATTCCGCGCCGGCGACTCACAAGGAGACCCTGCGCTCACTCGAGCTGCTGGCAACCGAAGTCGCGCCCGCCCTCGGAATCTGAAGTCCTCGGGACGGGCACGGCGTCACTCACCGGATCGGTTCAAGGCCCGCTCCAGGTCGGAAATCAGGTCCTCGACATCCTCGATGCCTACCGAGAGCCGCACGACGTCGCTCGGTGGGGCCTCCGGCGTGCCCCTCGTGGAGCCGTGGGTCATCGTCACCGGATGGGAGATCAGCGATTCAACACCGCCCAGGCTGACGGACAGACCGAAGACGTCCGTGGACTCCGCGACCTTCCGCGCCGCGGTCTCTCCACCTTTGACGCGGAACGATACGATCCCTCCGAACCCTGACATCTGCCGTTTGGCTACAGCGTGACCCGGGTGATCGGCGAGGCCAGGATAATACACGCGCTCCACGCCTTCATGCTCCCGCAGCCACTCGGCGACCGTCTGGGCGTTCTCGCAATGTTGCCGGATCCGAACCCCCAGGGTCTTGAGACCGCGCGCGGTAAGGAACGCATCTTGGGGACCTGCCACCGCACCCCCAGCGAATTGCTGGAATTGCAGGAGATCGGCCAGGGGTTGATCTTCCCACAGTGCATCGCCGACCACGAGGGCTCCGCCCAGCACGTCCGAGTGACCACCGATGTATTTGGTGGTCGAATGCACCACGACGTCGGCGCCCAGCGTCAGCGGATTCTGCAACGCCGGTGAAGCGAAGGTGTTGTCCACAACCAACAACGCGCCTCCGGCATGGGCTGCTTCCGCCCATTCCTGGATATCCACGATGGTCAGCAATGGGTTCGTCGGCGTCTCCAACCAAACAACCCGTGCTTCCGGATCGCACAGAATCCGGTCCCGCACATCGGTCTGTTGAGGCGACACGAAGGTCGTTTCGACTCCCCATCGGGCATACAACTGGCTGAGGAGTCGGTGCGTTCCTCCGTAGGTCTCCGCCCCGGCCACAACTTTGTTCCCCGGTCGCAAGGTCGCACGCAACAGGGCGTCCTCGGCAGCAATCCCTGAAGCGAAAGCGAAGGCGTGTGTACCGTTTTCGACGGCCGCGAGCTGGACCTCCAAAGCACTCCGAGTGGGGTTTCCCCCTCGCGAGTACTCATATCCGCTCTTGAGCGTCTCCACTCCGTCTTGGGTGAAGGTCGACGTCTGGTAAATGGGAGGAATCACGGCGCCGGTGTGAGGGTCCGGTTCCTGGCCCGCGTGAACGGCTGCCGTTCTGAACCCCGGACGGGTCGAATTCACTCGATCGGTTGTGGGTCCCGGCTTGAACTCGGTGGATTCTTCGACTGCAGTCATACCTGAGCAGCCTCCTTCTCTCGCGTGAGAGCCGTCGCCCGGCTCAGGGTCTGGCTGGATGTGGACAAGGAACCGAGCGCTGCGGAGAGATCATCCCAGAGATCGTCGACCTCTTCACGACCCAGCGCCAGCCGAACGGTCTGTTCGGTGATGTCCCCGGCCTCTCTGAGCTCGGGGGTAAGACGACAATGGGTGGTCCACGCGGGATGCGTTGCCATGGATCGAGCGTCGCCCAGGTTGGCAGCGAGCTTGAACAGCTTCAAATTGTCGAAGAATTCCTCCACCTGCGATGTGTTGCCCGCGATGTCGAAGGACAAGACCGCTCCGGTGCCGCGCGGAAAGTCTCGTTCGGCGATGGCCGCATCCGGCGACCCAGGAAGGCTCGGATGCCGGACACGGCACACGCGAGGATGAGTCGCCAGTCGACGCGCGATCTCCTCGGCCACACGGCAATGGCGCTCAACCCGGATGTCGAGGGTCTCGATGCCTTCAAGGGCTTGTTGCGCATTCCACGGAGCCAGGCTCGGGCCCAAGTCGTTGAGCAATTGTGCGCGAACGAGGTGGAGGAACGCTCCGTGATCGCCGTGCCCCTCGACCAGGGATCTGTTCCCGAATCTCCTCCGCGGAGCCGTAAGCTGCGGCCATCGGATGGCGTCCTCGCTCGGGGTCAGCCGGCCGGTGTCGACGATGATTCCCGCAAGCGCCGTTCCATTTCCGGTCAGGTATTTCGTGACGGAATGGACTACGACGTCGGCACCCAATTTCCCGGGCTGCAGGAGATATGGCGTCGCGAGAGTGTTGTCGACGATCAGGGCGGCGCCCGCGGTATGCGCAATGTCCGCGAGCGCGGGGATATCGGGAAGGTCAGCATGCGGGTTTCCGATGGACTCCACGACGAACGCGCGAGTGCGCGCCGTGACGGCATTTTCCCATTCCTCGGGTCGATGCGGGTTGACCCACGTGACCTCGATGCCCGCCTCGGCGAGAGTGTCGTTGAGCAAATCGGCAGTGCCACCGTAAATTCGGTTGGATGCCACCACATGGCCGGCGGGGATCTCCGGGTGGGGCTCGCCGTCCTCGCTCTGACCTGATCGACCGGCCAGGGCAAGAAGGGTGAGCGTTGTTGCCGCTTGGCCGGAAGCGGTGGCGACGGCACCGACGCCCCCTTCGAGTTCCGCGAGCCGACGCTCGAGCAAACCCACCGTAGGACTGCCGGTGCGTGAGTACGTGAATCCGGGTTCTCTCTGGCCGAAGCATTCACGTGCGTCGCGCAACGTCTCGAATTCGTAAGAGGCCGTCAGGTACAAAGGCGGATGCACAGGTCGGGCAGCCGGCGGATTGGCCGTACCCCCGTGCACTTGCACCGTACCGATTCCGGGTGCCGGGTTGTTATCAGCTGACATCGTGATCCCCTCGAAGGCGGGGCGCCGAGTTCGCCTCGTAACGCCGTGCTTGCCGGGGAGCGGTATGCTCCCGACCGGATCTTCATCTGGGGCACCCCATCACAGCGGAAAGGGTTGCCGACCGGCCAGCCAGAGCTTCACAACCGGTACTCGTGATCCTGATTCAGAAACCTACAGCCTTCCCACCAACCTCGAAAGGACATGACGCACGGTTCAGACAGATCGTCATATGAAGGTAATCCACCTGCCGGGAAACGTCATATGACCTGGCGAGACTCCCGTATGATCAGGGCGGACTCCGTGGAATCCGTTCGCGTGCGGACCGAGTTCAGGTCTAGGCGCTCAGCGCGGGGCCGAACACATCGGTAGCGTAACGAGATCCCGGAACGGCCTTGATCAGGGTCCGCGTCGCCTCCTCGCGCGGATTCTCGAAGACCTGCGCCGCGGGGCCCGACTCGATCACCCGGCCATGAGCCATAACCAGCACGTCGTCGGAGATCTGTCGGATCACCGCCAGGTCGTGACTGATGAACACGTAAGAGAGCCCCAGACGATCCTGGAGATCGGCAAGTAGGTCAAGAATCTGGGCTTGAACCGAAACGTCCAGTGCCGAGACCGGTTCGTCCAGAATCACCAGTTCGGGGTCAACAGCGAGTGCCCGAGCTATGGAAACACGTTGGCGTTGCCCTCCGGACAGTTCTACCGGCCGACGACTGGCCAATTCCCGAGGCAGGGCCACGAGATCGAGGAGCTCGTTGATTCGTCGTTCGCGCTGTGGACGTGTGCCGATACGGAATCCCCGCAGGGGCTCCCCGATCGACGCGGCCACGGAATACCGAGGGTCGAGCGATGCGCTGGGGTCCTGGTGAACGAACCGGGCGCGCGTCGAGAGCTCTCGGATGTTGCGCTTCGTGCCATCGAACGGCCGACCGAATATCTCCAACCGGCCGGCGTCATACGATTCCAGACCGAGCAGGATCCGGGCCGTCGTCGATTTTCCGGATCCCGATTCCCCGACGATCCCGAGTGTTCGCCCCGGTTCGAGCTCCAGGTCGAGATCGGCCACAGCCTGGACCTTCCTCGCTCGGGAACCGAAGGTCTTGCTCAGCCCCTGAGCTCGTACCACGCTCGAGCTCTCGCCGCGCGGGGCAGGCCCAGTACGCTTCCGCGGCACATCGTGCAGTGCCGGCGATGCCTTGAGCAGGCGCCGGGTGTAATCGTGCTGAGGTTCGGCGAAAACGCTGGCTGCCGAGCCTTCCTCGACAACACGGCCCTTTTCCATCACCAGGATTCGATCGGCCCGGTCCCGAGCGATTCCGAGATCGTGGGTGATGAGAAGGAGGCCTGCTCCGGCGTCGGAAACTCGCGCCTCCAGCAAGTCCAGGACGTTCTTCTGCGCGGACACGTCGAGGGCGGAGGTCGGCTCGTCGGCGATCACCAGTTGCGGCCCACGCGCTAGTGCGAGCGCGATCAGGACCCGCTGGCGCTGGCCACCGGATAGTTCGTGCGGATAGCGGGAGCCGTGGACCTCGATCTCGAGGCCGACGTCCTCGAGCGCCTTCGCCGTCTGTTCCTTGGCCCGATGACGCGAAAGACCGGCTTCGCGCAAGGATTCCGATAGCTGCGAAGTGATCGTGCGTACGGGGTTCAGTCCCGTCCCCGCGTCCTGAGGAACGTAGCCCAGGAGGTCTCCCCGAACACGCTTCCATTGGTTCTCCGAGGCAGACCGCATATCCGAGCCGTGCAGGGATTGCTCAGCGATATCCACGTGGGCGGAGGAAGTCAGCAGTCCGGCCGCTACTGCGGCCGTGGTTGACTTCCCCGAACCGGATTCACCAACCACCGCAAGGGTTTCGCCAACAGGGACAGTCAGCGAAACCCCCTCGACCGCGGGGGCCGCGCCGTCGGAGTACCGGACGGTGAGGTCTCGCAGGCTGAGAGCCACGGGGGAATCCGCCGAATCGGTGGCCTCGACGAGGCGTGGATGCACATTCTCTCGATGGGGCAGGGTCATGATGGTCTCCTGGTCTGCAGGGCGTGAGAGATACGGTTGACGGAAACGACGACGGCGGCGATCACCAGTCCCGGAATGACGGTCAACCACCAGGCGCTCGCGAGGTAATCTCTTCCTTCGGAGACCAGTAGCCCCCACTCCGGATTGGGCGGCTGGGTTCCGAATCCCAAGAAGCTCAAGGCGGAAATCGCGAGAATCGCGGCTCCGAATTCGATTGCGGCCAGTGCAAATACCGGGCCGATCGCGTGCGGAAGGATATGGCGGGCCAGGATCTCCGGCGTGCGGATACCGGACATCGATGCCGCCTCGATGAACAAAGAACTCCTCCATCGAAGGACTTCGCCTCGCATAAGTCGCGCGAAAGACGGTATGGACGCCAGCGCCACGGCCACGGCAATGTTGACGGACCCGGCCCCCAGCGCGGCCACGACCGCGAGGGAAAGCAAGAGCGAAGGCACCGACTGCAGGACATCCACGACGCGCATGAGTATGGTGTCGACGACGCTTCCCGCGGTTCCTGCCAACAACCCGAGAAGGGTCCCGACGAAAAAGGCTATGAGGACCGCGATGGCGGTCGTCCCCAAGGACGCCCCGGCTCCTTGGACGACTCGGGAAAATACGTCCCTCCCGAGGTGATCGGTACCGAACCAGTGCTGCATTCCGGGCGGCGACAAGCGAATATCGGGGTCGCCCAGCAACGGGTTCTCGGTGACGAAGACGCTGGGCAGAACCGCCCATGCGAGTGCGACGAGAACGATGAGTCCGGAAACGATGAGTCCGTACGGCGCACGAACCATCGTGGCGGCGAATCGACGATGACGAGTCGCAGGGTTTCCGGGGCGTCGTACCGAACGCGCGGATCCGGAGGGAAGCTCGCTCGTGCTCATGGTCGCGCCTCCTGAATCGATTGGGTCGTGTTGTCGGTTCCCGGCGGACTTGTAACGGATGTGGCGTCCGCGGCGTCGGGATGGGGACCCTTGTGCGAGTCCAGGCTTTGCGAGCCATCGCGTCCTCGTTTGGGTGGATTCCCCGTGGGACGTGTTCGGGGGTCGACCACCGGGTACAACAGGTCGACCACCAGATTCACCACCACGAACACGAGCGCGGAGAAAGCCACAACCCCCAGTACCACGGGCATGTCCTGGCCGGTGACCGATGTTTCCGCGAGACGACCGATGCCGTTGCGCGTGAAGACGGTCTCGACGATCACGGCACCACCCAGAACATTGCCGAGAACGACTCCCGCGATCGACAAAAGGGACACCCCGGCCGGGGGCAGGGCATGCGAGAGAAGAAGACGAAGCCGGCCCAGACCCGCGGCACGATAAGTCGTCATGAATTGCCTGCTCCACGCCTGAGTGAGCGATCGCAGCAATACCTGAGCGATCATCGCCCCAAGGGGCAAAGACAAAGTCACCGCCGGGAGAATCACACCCGCGATACCCTGCGCGCCGATTGCGGGGATTACGCCCAAGCGGAACGAGAACAGTTGAAGCAGGAGCAGTCCGACCCAGAACGTCGGGAGGGACACCCCCAGACTGGGCAGCCCGGACAACAGATTCCGCAACCAGGGGCTCCGGACCCCCACGGCCGCGAGCGCCAGAACGACTCCGCCTGGGATCGCAATAGCCAAGGTCCACGCCGCGAGCTCGACCGTGACCGGAAGTGCCTGGGCGATGGCCGCAGCAACCGGTTGGCCCGTGGTGTAGGACGTTCCGAGATCGCCTCGTACGGCATTGCCGAGCGCTGACAGATATTGAACGACCAGTGGTTGGTCGAACCCGTATTGATGCCGGAGTTCGTCGATTTCCTCCGGGGACGCCGTCGAAAGATCACCTCCCAGAACCGCAGCCACCGAGTCGCCCGGCAAGGCATACAACAGGAGGAAAGCCAGGGCATAGGCCGCCCACAGCACCAGAATGCCGAATCCCAGGCGGCGGAGGATCATCGCGAGCAAGGGGTTCATCGGTCGCCTCCCTGAGACCCGGAGCCCGCGTTGCCGCCGGCGTCATTCAGCCAGGTGTCATACAGGTCGATGCGCGAGGAAGCATCGTATTTGAAGTCCTTGACCCGGGGCCCTGTCGCGATCACACCGGACAGTTCGACGAGCGGAACCGAGTGGGCATCACGTATCAGGGAGGTAACTGCTTGGTCGACGAGCTTCTTCCGTTGCTTCGGGTCCTGGACTCCGACGCTCTGATCGAGGGCCTGGTCCAGCTGTGCCGGATCCCGCTTGTTCCGGTTGGCTCCGTTCGCGTCAAAGACGGTTCGGAGCACGTCCGGGTCGGAGCGCGTGAGGTTCATGAATTCGACGTCGGCTTCCCCGGACTGCGAGGCGGCCTCGGTGTTGGCCACCGTCGTCTGTTCAAGTTTCATTTCGATACCGGTTTCCCTCAGCTGTTGCTGAACAAGCTCCAGGAACGGTGCGGATTGCCAATATTTGACGGTGAAACTGAGGGTTTTCCCGTCCTTCTGCCGCAGTCCGGTCTTGGAGTTCATCGTCCAACCGGCTTCGTCCAGCAGTTTGGCGGCACCGTCCGGATCGTGCTTGAGCAGTCCGGAGAAATCCTGGTAATCAGGCGTTGATCCTGCGAGCACCGAAGTCGCTGGTTCCTGATAGCGCGAAAGCAACGCACGCAGTTGATCGCGGTTGATCGATTTGGTGACGGCCTGGCGCACTCGTTCGTCGGAGAACAACGGCCGGGATTCGTTCATGATGAAGTTGTAGACCACGCCCGGATTAGGCCGGTCGACGATGGTGAAGTTCGAAGCCTGCAGCAGCTCTTCGTCCTGCGGCTGGACAACGGTGTCGACGTCGATCTGACCGGAGGCCAGGCTCCCGTTCCGGACGGTCGATTCCGGAACGATCGACATGTCTATTGCGTCGAGGTAGGCCGGCCCCCTGTGATTCGCCTGCTTCGGAGCCCATCCGTAGTCGTCGAACCGGTCGAGGCGAATGCTCTGTCGCGGGGTGTAGCTCTTCAGCTGGAAGGGACCGGTCCCCACGACCTCGCCCCCGCACCTTTGGTCCGGCGATTTGCCCAGAGTGGAATCCGAGTAGAAGCCCAGGGTCATCGTCGACGTCGCCTGGAGGAACTGCGCGTTCGGCTTATCGAATTTCACGGTGACCGTTCGCTCGTCCGGAGCCTGTACGTCCGAAAGACCGGTGAGATACGTGGAACCCAGACTTGCTTTGGCTCCCAGATCCTGAATCGCCCGAAGATTGTGTTCCACGGACGTGGAGGTGAAATCCGTTCCGTCCTGGAATTTCACACCATCCCGGAGATGGAACGTGAATTCGGTGGAGTCCGGGTTCACGTCCCACGATTCCGCGAGCCATGGTTCCAGTTCTCCGGATTCGGGGTCCTGATAGGTCAGGGAGTCCGTGACCTGTCTCGTCACGTTGAGTGCGACGTTCTGACCGGCTTGTTGCCCGTCCACGCATCCGGGGTCGGCGTCGAAAGCCAATTTCAGCGTCCCACCGGAGACCGGGTTCTTGGCCTGGCCCCCGCCGGTGGTCTCGGATGAGCCGCAACCGGCCAGTACGAATACCGCGCTGATTCCGACGGCAACGGCTCGTGCCAACCGGGCATTCTTCAGCGGGCGGCGGTGAAATGGCGGCATGGAATTCTTCCTGGGTGTCTGCATCGGGAACATCGCTCGAGCGGCGGTGAACGCAATGACCCTTCGAATGTCCAGTGCTCTCCGACGCCGCTCAACAGATACGACAGTCCAGGGCCTCGAAGCGCGAGGCCAGCGCCCAGCTCTGCGAATTTCTGAAAGCAGTCACGATTCAAATCCCTAGTCGTCTCAGGGGGGTCACCGGATAGGCCGGTGCGCCTGAGCCCAGGCTATCGACCCGCATCGCGAGAGTCAGAGGAAAAGAAAGAAACCTTCATCTGAGGTCAGAAAACGCAGTGTTGAAGGTTGCAGGGGCCGCAGGTTCCGCGGCACTTATGTCCGCTTCTGACTATTCCGTCAGCCTGAGCTCTGGTTCAGGCGCAGTTTCCCCTCGAACGGCCGCCTGGAAGGCTTGTCTGCAAGCAAGGATTGCTGGGTGGCCCGCGCGCCCGGTCCTGATGGAGGTGTAGACCATCCGGTGTGCATCCCCGGGAAGTCCGATCAATCGCGTGCCTGCAAGATATTGGCCGCTGAGAAGCGCCGGAATCAACGCGACCGCGTGGCCGGTGCGAACGAGGTGTGCTTGGATCAACGGGTTTCGGGTGTCGAACCGGACCTTGGGTTCGAATCCGGCACTGCGGCAGATCCCGCGGGCCCACTGCCCCGTCGGCTGGTCCGAGGGATCCATGGCCCACGGAGCGTCTTCGAGGTCCCGCACGGTTCGCGGCATCCTGGCCCACGGGCCCGTTCCGGGGATGACAAGGTTCAATGGGTCCCTGATCATGTTGATCCGGTCGATGCCTTCTCGAACCGGCTCGGCGAGGCCTGGATATTCCTCCCCAATGATCACGTCGAATTCGTGGGACATGAGGCCTTCGTACGCCTCGCCCACTTCCCTCTGGGTGATTTCGACCGTCAGCCGGGGGTGCCGTTCATTGAGAATGTCCAGAGCCGCCGAAGCAACCGTCATCACCGCCGTTTGGAACGAACCGATACGCAGTGTTCCGCGCACCTCGGAGTGAGTTCCGGCGAGCTCGGATTCGGCGAGTTCCATCTGCGCGAGGATTTCATCGGCGTGCCTCACCAGGTTCTCCGCCTCGGCGGTCAGTCGGACCCCGCGCCCCACATGCTCCAGGAGTACGACGCCGGCTTCCCGCTCGAGCAGAGACAACTGCTGGGACACGGCCGAAGGCGTGTACGACATGGACTTCGCAACATGCGCGAGAGTGCCCCTCCGGTGCAATTCGCGAAGCATGCGAAGTCGTTGGAGATTCAGCACTGCCTTCTCTTCCTGAATTTACGGAGGCCGTCGGCCCTGCTGTCGTTCACGGTTCCGAGACCGGCAATGAGTTTATTTATTCTTACCGGTTCTGGTTAGATACATTCGCTAGACTACCCATTCCCTGAGGCCTCATGCTTGTAACGGCCCACTCCGCGAAAAATTCAGCGGTGTGGGCGTCGTGATGAGACTCGAGCCTTCAGGAGGTGACCCGTGAGCACCATGAACAATGGACCCGTAACCGGCGTGACGCCGGCCGTCGTGGCGACCGGTTCCATGCCCACTGTGAATCCAGGACCGAACACTACGCGCGGCATGGCCCCAGGGATTCTGTTCGTCATTGGTTCGTGCACATCCCTCCAGCTCGGGGCTGCGATTGCAACGCAGCTGTTCCCTCGGTTGGGCCCGTGGGGCGTGACATCGCTGCGCATGCTTTTCGCCGCGGTCATCCTGTTGCTCATCACCCGACCACGAATTGCAGGATGGACTGGTAAGCAGTGGCGATCGGTCATGTTTTTCGGGCTCGCCCTGGCTGGGATGAACGGTTTCTTCTACGCAGGGATCGCACGCATTCCTTTGGGAGCAGGAGTTGCGATCGAATTCCTCGGACCTTTGGCCCTGGCCGCCGTCCTCTCGCGCAAGGTCGTCGATTTCCTGTGGGTTCTTCTGGCACTGGCCGGCATGGCCGTACTGGGTATCGAGAGTGTGACGAGCGCGAACGCTGCCCTGGATCCACTTGGCGTCCTGTTCGTTCTCATCGCGGGCGCATTCTGGGCCGTCTACGTTTTGACGAGCGCCCAGGTAGGGCGGACTGTTCCGGGAACGGGCGGCCTCGCCGTTGCGATTGCCGTAGCCGCTGTTGTTCTGGCGCCAGTCGGGGGCCCCTCCGCTGTGCTGGCCTTCGGAGATCTCCCTTTGCTGGCTCTGGCGGCATTGGTGGCGTTGCTGTCTTCGGTCATCCCGTATTCACTCGAGCTCAAGGCTCTTCGTCGTCTCCCGAACGCGACCTTCAGTATCCTCTTGAGCCTGGAACCCGCGTTCGCTGCCCTCTTCGGTTTTCTTCTTCTTCACCAGATCGTGGGACCTCTCCGACTTCTCGCGATTGTCCTGGTCATCCTCGCCTCGATGGGCACCACATTGTCTTCCACGAAAATTCGCATTCCTGGATCCAAACGCCGCCGTGAGAGGAAAGTCGAACGAGTGACCGCGAGCTGACACCACAATTGACCTAGAGGTCTAGCCTCGAGATATGAGGACTTTTGTCTACGACGATGATTGCGGCCCCTGCGTTCCGGCTGCCCGATTCCTGGATGCCCGCACGCGGGACCGTCTCGACGTGGTGCCTTTTTCTCGGGTTCAATCAGAGCTGACGGATGCCGAGGCCGAGAGGTTCCTCGCAGAAGCGGTTTATCTCGAGGGCCCCGACCCCTCGGATAGCGCCTTTCTCCCACAGGGCCGGAAATTCTGGGGCCACGAAGCCGTCGGCAAAGCTATGCTCGCTTCCGCTCATGGAATCGATCGACTGGCGGGGCGCATAATCCTTGCTCCCGGGTTCTCGATTCCGGCTCGTTGGTTCTACGCCTGGTTTTCGGCGAACCGGTGGCGTTTCGGGGGAAATTCGTGCAGCATCGACGGGCACACCACGAGCTCACGGAAACGGCAGTGATCACGAAGCCCGCGGACGAGCCCGAACAATGCTCCTCCATGGGGAGATTTTTTTCTGATGCGCAGGGTCCCGCTTCTGCAGGTAAAGGTCTTGGCGCCGGGCCTCACTCCGTGAACCAGCCATCGTCACGATCATGGTTGTTGCGTCCGTCCACCGAATAATCCGCAGTCACCGGCTTTAGGGGCAGTTTCTTGATTGCCGCGCCCTCATGAGGCGAATACGCAAATCTTCGTCTGTTGCGGCTATGCCCATTGCCATGGCAAGCCCGTACGCGGCGTCGAGAACAGCTCGGTCCGCAGAAGCCGTTGCACCGTAGGCGGCGAACGCCTTGTTGTGATTGACCGCGCCGTGGACTTCGTACCCGATCTGGGGATGAATGCTCGGCAGAACTTGGGAAACATTGCCCATATCCGTTGATGCGATTGCTTTGTCTAGTATCGGGACATCGCGGCCCCGATCCAGAAGCGCAGAAACATAGGCTTGGGATAGATCCGGATCTTGTCTGAGGTCTGCGAAGGTGTTGCCTTGCGGTTCGATGTTGATCTCACAATCGGTAGCAATAGCTCCGGCTCGGAGACACTTCTCGACGCGGTCTTTGATGATCTCGAGATCCTGGCTGAGTGGCGAACGCATTTCGACTGAGATCTGGGCGCACTCGGGGATGATATTGACGGCATCGCCACCCTTTTCGACAATCAAAGAAACGACGGAATCAGGGGGAAGTTGCTGACGGGCTACAGCGATAGCTGTTTGCGCTATATGTACAGCATCCAGGGCATTGACGCCCGACGACGGTGCGCTGGCAGCATGGGCGGCTACACCTCGGTAGGAAACGACCCAGGCGGACAGCGCCATCGACGAGCAACCAGCCGCATCTTGAGCGGATGCATGTGCCATTGCCGCGGCATGCGCATTCTCAAAGAATCCCTGTTCAATGAGGTCGATCTTGCCCCCGTGCGTCTCTTCGGCTGGCGTGCCCAGGACCTGGACGGTGAGGTCCAACTCCTCTGCCAGTCGCGACAAGGCGATGGCCGCGCCCAGAGCTGATGCTGCATTGACGTTGTGCCCACAAGCGTGACCGATGTGAGGAAGCGCGTCGTATTCGATACATAGAGCGACTGTGAAATCACCGGACCCGGACGTAGCACTCAGTGCAGTCGGAGCGTCAGGTTGCCTTCCGTCCACATCGAATCCTGCATCACGCAAAATGACTCTGGTCCGTTCTGCCGCACGGTACTCCTCACCGCTGAGTTCCGGGTCGGCATGCAGCGCATGACTATAAGCAAGCAATGTATCGCGCCAGACTTCGAGAGTATGCGATACCGATTCAGCAAGAGTGCGTCGTTGAGAACGGACTGGTGTATTAGCGTCGCTCATGACATGACCTCCGAGACTGTCCGATGTTGTAGGGGATAGCGAGACCCTGCGACTGCCGCGATGAGAGACGCCAAGCAGAGGGAGAGCCAAATAAGGGTCAACCCGGTCGATGAGATGGTGCCACTACCGGTGACAGTGGCAGAGGAAATCATCTTGATGACAGCCGCTCCTACAGCGATACCTACGGAAAGTGCCAGCTCATTGAGTCCTGCAGCGGCCGCGGTCTGGTCGGCCGGAACACCCTCGACGGATAACGACCGCGTTGCAGCCTGATACACGCCCAGCGCGACGTTGAACAGGCAAAATCCGACGATGTAGACGATAAGGCTATGTACCCCGACCATCATCACCACGAAACTGGAAGCCAGAATCATTCCGGCCAAGGTCAATACACTACGTTCGGACCGTCGATTCATGAGCGGAGCCGATGCAACAGAAGCGACAAAGGAAAGCAGCGAAGTAGCGGCCAACAGAACAGCAATGAGCATAGGAGAGAAGCTAAATCCGTACCCGGCAACAGAATATTCCGAACTGAGAAAAATTCCATTCGTACCGAAGTAGCTGATGGAGGCAAACCCGAAGAAAAAGGTTGCCACCGATACGCTGCGCAGAGAGCGTCTGCGAATTAGCCGCAGGTCAATGAAACGTTGTTTTCTTTCACTGGGCCGTGAATCGAGATAACCCCAGAAGGTTAACAATCCTATTCCGGCCACAAGAAGGGAAAGAGTCCTCCAATCCATCCACCCGAAGTCAGGCCCCAGGGAGAGGCCAGCAATAGTCATCACAAGGCCCAATAGACAGCTACTCATCGACGTTGCGGCGATGGACTCACGCGTTGCCGTTCCTGCGTCCGGGACAAAGAATGAGCAGACAAGGGTAGCCAACGCGAATGGAACCCCTACCCAGAAACCATGCAAAGGGTTGGCCATCCCCAGGACTCCCGCGATAAGGCCTCCGACACCGATCATGATCATGAGTGTCCCGACGAGATAGCTCACCCCAGTGCGAACCACATCGGGGTAAGTACTCCGAAGGATACCCATCATGAGCGGAATAAAACCGACCACTCCGGCAATGAGGATGATGCCGATGATGACGGTAAGCAACGAGGGGATCAAAGCCATGAGTAGAACCCCGACCGCAACCATGAGCGAACTGGCCCGCAGCACGGAACGGTAACCGTAGCTGTCACCAAGCCGTGAGATAAGTGGGGTGAGGACCGCGAAGGAGACATTGGAGAGGAGGAACAGGCCATTCACCTCAGGGGCGTTAACGTCAAATACCGACCCGAGCGCTGGAAGAATGGGATTCAGATAACCCTGAACAACCCCGCTCGTCGATTCGACGATGACCATGAGTGCAAGCACTCCGACAACTCCGCGTTGGGCAGAGGATGTTGCCATCTGTGGGGACCGTTGCGGCTGTACGCAGCTGCGTGGGCCGGCTTCGCGAGGTATTGAGTCCATGTCTGACTACTTTCGAGGGTCAATTTTTGATCGCTCATTGCAGGCTATATCCCAGATCACAGTAGGGTTGAAAATGGCGGGAATCTTCCAAAAATGCACGCTCGATTAAGGAAAACGCCCATGATGGATGAAACCGATCTAGCGATCGTCAGCGCCCTCGAAGTCCAACCACGGGCAGATTTTGAGACCTTGGCAGAGGTGCTCGGCTACTCCCCGGCCACGATTGCGCGACGCTGGGAAGGGCTGACTCAAACAGGAGAAGCGTGGGTCACGGTCTCTCCCGGATACAGGCACCACGAAGAAGGGTGGTCTGCATTTATCAGTATCGAGGCAGATGCGGGAGACCAGGAGGAGCTGGCTGAGCGTCTATGTGCCGAGCCGAGCTTCGCATCCGTGCTTCTGTTATCCGGGGAAGGTCAGTTTCTTCTTGACTGCTTTGCGGCCTCAGCCCATGACCTCATGCATCTGCTCACTCGTGATCTCCCTTCGATGCCGGGAGTGGTTCGCCGCAAGATCGATCCCATCACCAAAATATATCGTTTTGGTAGCCAATGGCGTTCGGGCGTACTTGATGAGCCCGAACAACAAGCTCTTATGCGAACGCATGCGCGGGCTCCAACCGGTCGGCAACCGGACGGTATCGATATAAAGATTCTTGAAGAACTCTCCACTGACGGCCGGCTCGCTTGGCAAAAGATCGCGGATAGCGTGGGCATATCTGCTCAGACAGCGAAGCGACGCGTTACACAGATGATGAGTACGGGGTCGATGGAGTTCCGATGCGATACCTCAACACGGGAGAACCTAGGGTTACAAGAAGTCATCGTCAACTGGTCGGTCCCTAGCGACGCGGTCGATGCGGTAGGCGCGCACTTAGCTGCTGACCCCATGTGCCGCGTTTCAGCGCAAGTGTTCGGGGCCGCGAATCTTACTGCAACACTGTGGATTCATAGCTATGACCAAGTGCAAGATCATGAGGCAAAAGTGGTAGCCATAGCCCCTCGGGCAACTGTTGCCGATCGTCACGTTGTGTTGCGTTCCTACAAGCGGATGGGTCAAATTCTCAATGAAGACGGAAGCCGCAATAGCACGGTCCCCATTACGTGGTGGTCAACGAAGTAGCTGGCAAGCACACTGCCGTTTCTTCTGACTCAGACCCCCGGACAAGGCCATGCATGGACTCACACCCACTCAGGCTCGGGCACCAGGAGCGGTGCTCCATTCCCAACCGCAATTGAGATTCCATCTCCGCGTTGAAGGGAGCAAAGAGGCCTTCGTACTAGTCGGTTTCAGGACCCGCGTCCCGCTGATATACGAAGGTCCGAACCAGTCCATCGAGCAGTTCGAGCAGAACCTGGACAAGGCGGCAACCCATCGATTGCTTGCTATCTCCAATGTCGACCCGGCGGGAGCGTTGTCGGTAACCGGCAACATCTCTGAGCACCGTACCGAAGGGAGCGAATTGGACTACTGGCATGCTGTAGCCACATCGCAACCAGCGCCAGAAGGATTCGACCGCCTGGACATCCCCGCCGGATTGTGGGTCGTATTCGAGACTCAGGGAACATCCCCCAAGGTTCTCCAATATCTGTAGTCCGACGCGGCCACGGAATGGTTCCCGGCCAACCCGTACCGGTGGGCACAAGGGCCTGAGATGCTCAGCGTCCAGATGAGCGCCGACGGGTCGCAGGTCAGCGGGCAGCTGTGGGTGCCTATAGAACAGGAGTGACGGGATAGTCGCGTAGCCCACAAACGGGCTACGCGAACTCCTCCGCAAACCTCGCTCCGGGAGCTTTTACCCTGCGGCACCCGTCCGTGACCACTTGTTCCGTACTCCGAAGAATTTCTGAGAGGGGGAGTCGAAGAGCCGTAGCGGTACAGGCCTCAGCTCCGGACCGACGTCGCGGCGTGCACACACCTTCCTGCTACGTAGGTGCTCACCACTGATTGCTTCAGCAGCGCGGACGGATCGGGCGCAAAAGGATCCACGTCCAGGACTACGAAGTTCGCCGGGAGTCCGGGGCGCAGCCGTCCCTCTTCGATGCCTGAAGCGTCTGCACTTCCCGCGGTGAGAGCGGTCAGAGCCTGCTCCGGTGTGAAGACGCGCTCCGGGTGGTATGGCGGCAGGGACGGGTCGATCGCGGACCCGCCCGTCAGGGCGATGTACAGGTTCGATAGGGGTTGATGCGGAGCGGTTGGTGCATCTGTTCCCAGCGCCATGGGCACCCCTGCCTCGCGTAACTTCTGCCACGGGAAGCCCGTCTCGGCGCGAGAGTCCCCGAGCACTGCCTTCCAATTCCTCAGCACAGCCGGATCACAGTGCACAGGCTGCATCGAAGCTGTCACACCCAGAGCAGCCATTCGAGAGATGGTCTCGTCCGCGACCGATTCCAGGTGCTCTATCCGATGCCGTCGAGCGGGTGACCCGTTCACCGCGGCGCAGTGCTCCACTACATCCAGTGCGATCTGACTGGTGCGGTCGCCAATGGCGTGCATTGCCAATTGCAGCCCTTCCGCGTCAGCCTCTTCCGCGACGGGCAGTAACTCTTCAAGACCCCAGATCGGATCGGCGTTGGTACCGTCTGCGTAAGGCCAGCGCATGGGCGCTGTGCAGGCATCGATCACGCCGTCCAGGATGAATTTCACCCCTGAGATGCGCAACCAGCCGTCCTCGCCCGAACCCGCAACATCCTCACGTACTGCCGCAACATGCGACACGGCAGCCAGGTCCTGTTCCAATGACCCCGAAGGCTCCAACAGGTAATGCGCCGAGACCGGGAACGGCAATCGACCGTCCCTGTCGATGATCGCGCGCAGTGCCGACAGTTGGGCGTCGTTCATCGACATGTCCGTAGCACCCGTGACACCGGACCCGAGATATGACGTGAACGCCCGGTCCAGAGAACGGATACGATCTTCCGGCGTGACCACGGAGGCCAGGAAGCTCCAGACATAGCGCGTGCAAGCAGTCTCATAGAGCATGCCGGTCGCGCGCCCGAATTCGTCCCGAGCGATCTCGCCACCGACAGGATCCGGAGTGGAATCGTCGATGCCCATCTCTGCCAGTGCAGCAGAGTTGACCCACGCGGAGTGCAAGTCATTCGCGTCGAGGTAGACCGGCACATCCGGGAGAACGGCGTCGAGCATTGCGGCGGTGGGTCGCTCAGCGCCCACCGCATCGAAAAGCCAGCCGATGCCCAGTATGCGTGACGCCCTGGGATCGGCGGCGCGCGCCGCGACGAGCGCCTGCAGGATCTGCTTCAGACTGGAGCAGTCTCGCAGTTGGACCTTTGCCAATGACTCCCCGAAGCTGTCCAGGTGTGTATGGGCATCGATGATGCCGGGGGCCACAAAACGGCCGTCCAGGTCCACTTCCTCGGCACCTGGACCTGCCGCTGCGCGCACGGCGTCCGACGGCCCGACCGCGAGGATCAATCCGTCCCGCACGGCCAGTGCATCGGGGGTTTCCTGATCAGGAGATTTTTCGGGACCCTCTGCGGTGAAGACGGTCGCGTGGTGGTAAATGGTGGTCGTCACGGTGCTCCTGGGAATGTGAGGCGGTTGGTCTGGCACAGTCTGATTCATCGGTGGTGTTTGAGCGGCTGGCCGATGCCGAGCTCGTCGATCATCTGGGTGTCTGGGATGGGCTCGGAGAACTTCAGCGCGGGGACGGGGCGACGAAAACCATGGGTCTTGGCAACCAGGATGCCAAAGCCCACAAGGATCCAGATCCCGCCGATGGCCCAGGTCAACGGATTGAGCGAAACCCAAAGCCACACGCTCAAGCCGAACCCTATGAGCGGGACGAGGCCGAAGCGCAGCAGTTCCAATGCGGTCGCGCGTCGTGGTCGACCGCCGCGGGGGAAGAGATAAGTCCGGATGACACAGAGATTCACGAGGGCGAATGCAGCTATCGCACCGAAGCTGATCATGTACGCGGCTTGGTCCAGGGAGAGAACCAGCGACAACAGAGCGACGACGGAGACGGCTGCGGCGGCGACCACCGGAGTGCCGCGGCGTTTGGAGAGGAAGCCGAGTGGCCTGGGCAGGATGCCGTCCCGGCCCATGGCGTAGAGAATACGGGAGACCGCGACTTGGCCGGCTAGGCCGGAACCGAAACAGCCTGCCACGGTGATGATGAGAAAGACTACGGTGAGAGGTTCTCCGCCTACGTGGCTGAAGAGCACCATGCCTGCGGCATCGAGCAGCTCCTGGGAGGCCTGGGACCAGTCGTCCAGGTGGTATGCGCGGGCGCCGCACCAGGCGACGAGGAGGAAGATCAGCCCGCCGAGAATCGTAGTGAGCATGATGGCACGCGGTATGTCCCTGCGAGCGTTTTTTGCCTCCTCGGAGAGCGTGGATACGGCGTCGAAGCCGAGGAAGGACAGGGCAAGCACGCCGGCGCCGGTGAAGACCGGGTTGTAGTCCGAGCTACTGGGGATGAACGGATCCATCAGACCCGGTGCGGTCGGGTCCGCCAGGGCAGTCTTGATGGCCAGAACCGCGAAGACCATCACGGCAGCCAGCGAGACCACCACGATGACGGAGTTGAGCTTGCCCACAATGGAGATGCCGAGGACGTTGAATACAAATACGAGGATCAGTGCGACCAGGATGAAGACCCAATGCGGTACCGAGGGGAACTGCGTGCCGATGTACAGCCCAAGTATGAGGAAGTTGATCATCGGTATGAAGAGGTAGTCCAGCATCAGGGTCCAGCCCGCGAGGAAGCCCAGTCCTCCGCCGAAGGACTGCTGGACGTAGGTGTACGCCGAACCCGCGACGGGGTATCGGCGCACCATGGCCGCGTAGGAACTGGCCGTGAAGAGCATGACGATGACGGCGACCAGATAGGAGGCCACAAGGTGGCCCTCCGTGAGTTGATTGACGATGCCATACGTTGTGAACACGGTTCCGACGGCCATGTAGGACAGCCCAAACAAAGTCAGGCTCATGGTGCCGAGGGTGCGCTTCAAGTGGGGAGGCTGCGGCTGTTTCACGGGGCTCCTGATGGGGCGGGTCGCGACGCCAATTGGTCATCGCCGCAAACGAACTAAGTTCGTTTAATTCCCCAACAATATAGCATCACCGTGTTTCACGTCACTGCTTTGTGCTGATGAGTTAGGGACTCACCATCACCAACCCCTGAGGCCTTGACTGCCAATGTGGCAGCGGATTCAAGGCCGCACGCGGCCTGGCCGGCCCCACTCGAATCCCTGGCCGTAGGATTCCATGCACTGTGTTGCATCACGAAACCCTTGGGACACTTTGTCTGAGGCCGTCGAGCCCCAGCGTCCACTGCTTTTCCAGCTACGGACAGGTACTAGCGGTGAAGCTCATTTTGCTGAGGAATATTTGTTGGCTTCCTGCGCCCGTTTTGCTCCAGAATTCGAGGGTCACCGACGTAGTGGGTTGCGTGTACTGAACCAAGCTTCGCGAGTTCGTGTTGTCAGACCTGAGATCACCGCGGTTGCGGTTCGGCCCCAGAGGCGACGTTGGGGTTCCGGAGCCGCTGACGCCGGAAGCATTGGTGATGATGGGAGAACCGGAGACGGCTACCTGGTCCAGGTAATTCGACTGATCGAAGTCCGCGAGAGTGAACTTCAAATTGCTGACGGGGCGATCGAATGTGATGTTTAGGATCTGCCGGGCTGCATAGCCAATCGGCCCCCTCTGGATGAGTTCTATACCGTCGGTTGCGAGGTCACCTGCACCGTTGTATCCCAGTTGGTTCTGCTGCCCGGCCACCGCGAGGTTCTGCACCGCGCTGATGATCTTGCCGCCGGTCGCCGACGCTGTGAACGAGACATTGACCGTTGGTTTTACCGGCCCGGTAGGCGAAGAGGGCGTGATCGTGGGATTGAATTTTCCCGTAGCGGAGGTCGAGCTGGAACGTGTGATGGTGCTGGTGCTGAGCACTGGCTGGTAAGCGACATCCTGGCATATGGATGCGGCATAAGCTGGCACGGTACTCGCGGCAGCGATGACCGGCGCAGACCACGCAGCGCCTCGGACGATAGTTCTCCGGGAGATATTGTTTGCAGGCATGGTTCCCCTGAATGGTTCGTAAGGCTAAAAATAGCGACGGAAAGATAGTAGCCTACTGACAAGTACAGATCCGGTAACTTTGATTCATGGGCGAACCTACTGGACCGTCGGGCGGAATCGTCAGGCGAATCTGACGGCGACAATGACAGACTCATATTCGCCCGCGACCGCGGCTGCGTTCCGGTATACGACTCAGAAGGTCTCCGCCAGCAACGGTCGCATCTCGTCTGCGCGGGGAACGGAGAGAACCCAGAGCGCAGGACCATCTGCGGTGGAGCTGTCGTCACCGGAGAACTGTACGTTCCACCGGCCTCGGAGGCTGGAGCAATCCCGAGCATGACCACAGACCTGGCCATACCGGCCTAGGCAACGGTTTTCATCGCTTCGCGGGTTGTTTCCATCCTTGCATAGGGCAAAGTCCCGAAATCAGCTCCTCGAAGAGAGATGATTCAGGAGTCCATTGCCTCCGGAGGAATCATCAACAAACGTGGATCCTGGTCGACCAATACCTGAGGGGAGCGGATATGGGCTCGCACCCTAACCACGGCTCCGGGTTTCTCCGACGCCCAGGGACCTGACCATATTCTTGCTGCCTCAGTTCGAGTAAGTGAAGCCGTCCATGATGATTCTGGCGGTACGGGCGATGCCGGCGGATTTCAGATGATCCTGGTGTGTATGGGCCGTGGTTGTGACAAGACCCTGGGGCTGTTGGATCACAAGATCGCCGCTGGGAGCCCGCGCCACGAATTCATCGAGCAGGGTGCCTCCAAGTGCTGCTGCCGCGCCCAACGCCAGCGCCCCGGTTACGGGAATCGCGTGGTGTAGGACCCCCATGGATGTCGTTCGCGTTTGAACTTCATGCGTCCCGGCAGCTGGGAACAGACACGTTACACGGGGGATCGCAGTGCTTTGGGGCAGGCCCATGAGCTTGCCGGCCTCCCGACGGATGGATTCGAGGCGTTCCAGTAGGGCTGGTTCCTTATTGAGTTCCTCTGGCATCCCGCAGGATTTAAGACCAACATCTGCCGCGCGGATTAGCACCAACGGATTGGTGACATCGACCAGAGACGCTTCGATACCAGCTTCAGGGAGAAACGTCATCGGGCCGCAGGGCAGTACTGATCCCGTCTTTTCGCCTCCCGGTGCCAGAAACCTCAAGTCGATTCGAGGGCCGGGGGTTGGCACGCCGGGAATCGTGAAATCACCGCTCTGGGGCAGGACGCCGCCGTCGAGGTCGTGCTCCAGCTCGAAAATCGAATTGGTGTTCATATTCCAGACTCGCACGACCGCCCGCTGCCCGCTTCGTGCAAGCAGTTGCTGGTCCAGCGCATATGCGCTCACCGCGGCGCTGAGGTTTCCGCAGTTGCCACTCCAGTCAACGCTGGGAGATCGTGGATCCACTTGGGCGAATAAGGTAACCAGGTCGATGCCGTCGGGACATTTGTCAGCTCCGGGTATAGCGGTGATCCTGTCCGGGAGGTCGACGGCCATAATCTTGCTGTTTGACGATGCCCCTCCCCCAAGTCCATCGACTGCCAGTGGATCAGGACTGCCGATCAAGGAAACACATAGGGCCTCCCGCTCGGAGAGCTCCCGGGGTAGGTCACGTATTCTGAGGAATACACCGCGGCTGGTGCCACCGCGC
This sequence comes from Kocuria sp. TGY1127_2, assembly GCF_013394385.1. Classification (NCBI taxonomy): domain Bacteria; kingdom Bacillati; phylum Actinomycetota; class Actinomycetes; order Micrococcales; family Micrococcaceae; genus Kocuria; species Kocuria sp. TGY1127_2. Next base: position 58,613 of record NZ_AP022834.1, on the reverse strand, counting down.
ACGATCGATACTGGAATTTTGTTGTTCATGTCTTGCCCGAATTCTCTTTCAAATACTCAGGGCCAGTGGAATAAGGGATAACAACCCGGGGACCACTACCGTCATGCCCAGGGATGTAAAGAGGAAGATCCTAAACACGTCATTCTGTCGATCTTGCTGCGCGTTGGCGACAACCAACGTTCCGGCAATATGAATCGGATTCATGACCATCAGGCCTGAGGGGATGGCAACCGCCGCCACGATCCAGAAAATGTGAGGCGAATCGGAGAAGAATCCATAGGCCAACGGCATGGTAAGGCTCAACACGCCCAGGGCAGAGGATTCCACATTGCACAGCACCGCGGTCAGATAGGCCAGGACAAGCAAGAGGACCGCACCTGAAGCAACCCCGTTCATTGAGTTCTGAATCGAGTCGATCGTCCCCACGGACTCCAGCAGACCCAGGTAGGTCAGAAGCCCGCCGATCAGCAGCGTGGCACCCCAGGGGACGCGACTGAGCATGTCTTTCTGAGCCGGATGAAAAATCAACTGCAAAATTGCGGTAATCGCCATGGCGGTCAGACCCACGTCGGTGCCGAAGGCAATCACGCACAGCACAAACAGGAACAGTCCGATGATCGAGCCCACCGCATAGGGCGTATTGATGGCTTCTGAACTGGATTCGGCTCCTTCGTCAACCTGCGATGCACGCGGTTCAATCAGCGCTTTGCCGCGTTTGGTCATGATGGCGAAAATGATCTGGAGTACCGCCAGAGCGGCAGCCGTCACCACAAGGGCCACAAGCCATAGGGTCCATACAGGGTAATCGGCGCCTGCTTTCGTCGCCAAGTGATGGACGGTCGCTCCCGTGGGATTCAATGGGGACATTCCCAATCCGATGGATCCCATGATCACGCCCAGCGCGTTAATGAGGTAGGTGCCCGGATATTTGACGGAGATGAATGCGATGATCGGTACCAGAATGGCCACCGGGCCAGTACCGAAAATGCCCACTGTAGAAAGGAAACCGCCGAGGAGGAAGCCCACCCACGGAATCAGCGCATGGCGGTCTCCGACAACACGGAAGACACCGTTGATAATCCAGCGAATAGCCCCACTGAGCTCCAAGTGACTGAACATCAGGGATACGCCGATAATCAGAATCACCAGGTCGGCAGGGAAGCTACTGTAAACTTCATCAACCGAAGCGCCAGCGATGATCAGGAGGATGAACGTAGCGCACAACGACAGCGTGCCAATGTTGATTTTCTTCCACACCGCCCCTATCAAGATCAAAACCAACAAAATGAGGGATATGGTCTGCGGCGCGCTCAAAAAATCTCTCTCCAAAAATCAGTGCCAGAGTAGGCGAGGATTGGTCCGATTCAGAAGTCCGCACCTGGAGAAAGCTCAGTTAATTGGCCGCCCGCCGGCGGACACCGACCCCCTGGGGGACACGATGGTTATCGGAATCACAGAGGTCACCGTATCAGCAGGCAACCCCAGCGCAGCAAAGCGTTAAGTCCGCCGCTCCCCTGTTACCCAACGCCGCGTGAGGCATCGTGTACCTAGTCGAGCACACACACGCAAGTCCACGGACAAGTCACCGGCAAGCTCGGAACCTACCCGGGACATGGTGTACATGCACGGCTGTACCGTGGGCCACCGCCGCCTTACGCGCCGCATCAATCAGTAGCTACAACAGGCCTGCGTCTATTTCGGAATGTTCCTCCCGCGGCCCGTTGGAAAAATTCCTGCACCTGCTGGATGGACGGCCCTTGATCGGTGGCCATATTTGCTGGCATTTCGATTTTCGTTGTGTTTCCGCAGTAAGGTCTCAAGGACTTTATCCGTTTCAGCGTTAGCCGTTCATTTGACGCCAACGCAATACCCTCGCCCTCAATCTCGCCGCCGTTATTGCCTTACGAGCTTTGCCATGAGGTGCATTATCCGTTCCTGATTTATCAACCCGCACAGGGCGAGGGGTGACGGGCAACCAGTTCCAACCGATTGCCCGGACAATGCTCTTCGAGCAATTGATACTTCTGATACTTCTCGTCAGGTGTGCGGGGCCCTCACGTTGACTCATATCGGTCGTATTGCCCTGGGGGACGTCTCGATTGCAGGTGCCCAGACACCCTCTGAGACGAGTGGGAAGAGTTCGGTGGCATCGCAGAAGAAGACCCGCGGCACCCGCCGTGCCTGATCGGGCCACCGTCCTGACACGACCTTGATGTCAAACAAGATGTGCGCCCAGGTCGCATCGGCATCCGCTCTACAACCCCGTTTGTCGGGAAAGCACTTATGGAGGAGTAGGTGGGCTGCACCCGATGTGCATATCGCACGAATGTTCAAAATCGTTGAGACCTGCTGAACACGGCCACTAGCTTGAGAAAACCGTTACAGACGGTGGACCAGTCTTTGACAATTGGAGGATAAACGCATCATGGTCACAATGCACTACGAGAAGAAAATCTCGATCGCGCCGGAAACCGACGTACTGGTGGTCGGCAGTGGACCTTCTGGGTTGGCGGCAGCAATAGCCGCGGGAAGATCTGGCAACAGCACCCGAATCGTGGAACAGTACGGCTTTCTAGGCGGGAACCTGACGGCGGGGATGGTGAACCCGTGCATGACATCATTCTCTCTGGACGGCTCTGTCCAACTGGTACGGGGGATCTTCGACGAGTTCATTACGCGACTAGAACAACAGGGTGCGGCTGTGCACCCTTCCAAGACTAAGTCAGGGACGCCATACGCTGGGTTCATGAAGTTCGGCCACGAGGCCGTCACACCATTCGACCCGGAGGCCGCCAAACTCGAGGCCCTGGATATGTGCCAAGAGGCCGGCGTCGACATCGTGCTTCACAGCTTTGTTGTCGACACCGTTGTCGAGCATGAGAACGTCAAGGGAGTCATCGTCGGGAACAAAGACGGCCTGACGTTCTTCCCGGCCAAAATCACCATCGACTGCAGCGGGGACGGTGACGTCGTCGCGCATGGTGGTGGAAAGTTCGACCTCGGACGCACCGAGGACGGACTGACTCAGCCGATGACAGTGTTCTTCCGCATAGCAGATGTAGACGACGAGTCCGTAGAAGAGTACAAACGGCAAAATCCCGATGAGCACTTCCCCTACCAGCACTTGGTGGAACAGGCACAGGCAGAGGGCACCTATGATCTTCCCCGCCGCGGAGTCCAGCTATTCAAAACCATGCAGCCCGGTGTCTGGAGTATCAACACAACGCGAGTCTTGGGCAAGGACGGCACGAAATCGGCAGATCTCACCGCTGCAGAAATCATCACACGCCACCAGATCCCCGAACTCATGCGGTTCTTTCACGACCGGCTTCCCGGCCTGGAACGGGCACGCGTCACCGAGACCGCCGCAACCGTAGGCGTGCGCGAGTCGCGGCGAATCACCGGGCAGTACACGTTGACCCTAAGCGATCTGGTCGAAGGGCGACATTTCAACGACGTCATCGCCGTTGCCGGATATCCCGCGGACATCCACAGCCCTTCAAGCACGCAGGGCCCCTTCGACGATGAGTTGCCGGCCACCGCAAATATCTACGAGATCCCCTATAGCTCCCTTGTCCCCATCTCGCTGACTGGTGTGATCGCCGCCGGTCGGTGCATATCGGCAACACACGAGGCTCTGGCGGCTGTGCGCGTCATGCCACCGGCCTTTGCGATCGGCCAGGCCGCCGGCGAGGCCGCCGGATTGGCAATCGACCATGGTGTCAATCCGGTCGAGGTAGACGTCACAGAATTGCAGCGTCGGCTCACTGAGGAGGGCGCTTACCTCGGACCCAGCTACAAGGTGCCGATGGAGGCGTGACATGAAAGTTGACAAGACAGACACCTCACGATCGATGCGCAATCGCGTCGTAGCTGCCAGTGTGATCGGAACTGCGTTGGAGTGGTACGACTTCTTGCTATTCGGAACCGCGGCGGCCGTAGTATTTGGCCACGTATTCTTTCCATCGGGCGATCCGGCCGCCGGGGTGCTCCAGTCGTTGGCGACTTTTGCGGTCGGCTTTTTCGCCCGGCCATTTGGCGGGATAATCTTCAGCCACCTCGGCGACAAGGTCGGGCGCAAGCCCGTGCTTACCGCAACGGTGATCCTCATGGGTGCAGCCTCCACGCTCATGGGCCTCATTCCCTCCTATGCCACAATCGGAGTGGCAGCGCCGATCCTCTTGGTCATCCTCCGCGTCCTTCAGGGTCTGGGCGCCGGAGCCGAGCTCGCCGGCGCCTCCCTGATGGCCGCAGAATATGCACCCAAGTCGCGGCGAGGCTTCTTCACGGCATTGCCGAATGCAGGCAACGGGCTGGGAGCTGCCGGCGCGGCGATCGTACTGACTCCGTTCACCTTTCTACCGCAGGAGGCGTTCCTGGCGTGGGGCTGGCGGGTTCCATTCTTGCTCAGTAGTCTGCTCGTCGTAGTCGGTCTGTACTTCCGAGCCAAGCTCACGGAGACCCCGGCCTACGTGCACAACGTGGAGGAACAGGAATCACAGGCCAGAGCGCCCATTGTAGAAGTGTTCAAGAGGGAACCGAAGACCGTGATTCGGGGATTGCTGTTGAGCATTGGGCCAAACGTGGCCACCTACGTGCCAAGCGTCTATCTGCTGACCTACATCACGGACAACCTAGGGCTCGCCGCCTCCATAGGGACAATCGGACTGCTCATTGCCAATGTCATCAAACTCGCGACAATACCGCTGGCTGGCTATCTGTCCGACAGATTCGGCAGACAAAGAATCTTCATCGCGGGCGCAACCCTGACGATCCTGGCTGCCTTCCCGATGTTCTGGCTACTCGACACCAAAAATACGATCGCGATCTGGTTCGCCATAGTTTTGGTGCTGACCTTTGCTCTGGACCTCATGCTGGGCTCGCAGCAGTCCATGTTGGCGGAGATGTTTCAGACGAACGTCCGGTACACGGGAATGGCGTTCAGTCGCGAAGTCGCATCCGCTGCGATCGGCGGTACGTTGCCCTTTATCTTCGCCTGGCTCAGTAACCTGACATCCGGCACCTGGGCTTTGTCAGTGGTCATGATCGTACTGTGTGTCATAGCAATCGCCGGGGTCGTCGGTACACCCGATCGACGTGACATGGACTTTGTCGACCCCCAGAAGTACAAGGCGGATGGAGCACTTGAGACTAGCTGAACTAGCTCCAACAATGGCTAGTAAGACCCCTGGATGTGGGATTGCTTTTCACCCAGGAACACTCAAAGATCGATGACGAAGTGGGTGGAAACACCACGTGACACTTTCCCAGACCGGTGACAATTGGGACCCGTATCTCCACGACAAGCGGGCCAAAGCCCTCGAAGTCGCATCGCGGTATTACGCCCAGGGACAAACAATGCAGGCGATAGCGCGGGCTCTTGGTATGTCGCGTTCAACGGTCTCCCGACTGCTCAGCTGGGCTAAAGAGGTCGGACTCATCGAAGTCCGAGTCCGTCCAGGACGATCCAATGACTTGGTCATCGAGAATAGGCTAAAGGACGAATACGGCTTAGAAAGCTGTACGGTGGTTCCCACTGGATCGTCAGACGTGGGCGAAAGCCTTGAGGCGGTTGCTCTGCGCGGTGCGCATCTCGTTCATGAGCTGCTGGAGTCCGACATGGTCATGGCTATTTCTTGGGGCACCATGATCGATTCGGTGAGCAGATGCCTGACCCCCAAATCGACCGTCAATTGCCAAGTCGTTCAACTCAACGGATTCGGCAACTCCATCACCAGCGGGATCCACTACTCCAATCTGATCATGGAAAGGTTCGGTACTGCTTTCAACGCGTACGTCCAACAGTTCCCTGTGCCGCTTTTCTTCGACTCGCCCGTGACGCGTGACGCGCTGTTTTCCGAACGCAGCATTGCACGAATCCGGCGCCTGCAACAGACGGCGGACCTTGTCCTTTTCAACGTCGGCACGCTAGACGACAACCTGCCCAACGGCCCCTATCTGGCCGGCTACTACGTCGGCACGGACGACTCTCGAGAACTCGAATCCGAGCAATGTGTCGGTGAGATCTCGGCAACGTACTTCCGAAAGGACGGATCGTCGCATGACATTGAATTCAACCGCAGAACAAGCGGTCCCGACCTGGAGGGCCTCCGGTCCAGTCGCTACCGCGTATGCGTGACCTGTGGGGCCAGGAAGGTGACAGCCCTGTACGGTGCGTTGAACGGAGGCCTTATAACGCATCTGGTCACCGACGTTACAACGGCGCAGCAACTGATCGACCAAGCGAAGCCCTCAGCGCGGTAGCAGGCCTATTGTCGGTAACGATCTTGTCGATTGGGTTGATGTCGTGAGCGGCGAACCACTCCCGTGCCCTATGTGTAGGACAGACCAAGTCCGTGGTGAGGATTGGCCTAGTAGGGCATACGTGCGGTCGGCTAGCGAATCCGATGAGCCGAGCCAAAGCCAAGCACGTTCGCAGTTTTAAAACTCCATCAAATAGAAGCAGAAGAATGATCGGTCAGCCGAGGCCGTGCGGCCCCTCCGTAACGTGCGGCCGTTTTATCAACCAGTGTTGAGCCCCCCTTTCTGCCAATCCACGCAGACAGACCTACCTTGCACTGCTACGATCGTGGTCACCAGAACGAACATCCGCGGGCTAATGCCCTTGCCAGCCCCTTCTGCCGCATCGAGGCGGCCACCGAGAGCTCCTTCTCCAGCTCGATCTTCTGTCGCCCTCCGCCCAGCGTTTGCGCGCCGACGCCGATTTCCACGGGAACAATGGCGCCTGTGCGAGCAGGCTCGATCATCGGCATCACAGATCCTGCTGATACTCCGGGGTGAAACTCAGACGCTTCCTCATCACACTTGTCATCGTTGCACTCGCCTAACAACAGCAGTAGCCACTACCTAAATTCGGTGTCCACTCAACGATGGTAGGGCCAAGCCGAATTCGTTCTTTATGGTGTTTAACGTCTGCGACGTTGCAGGGAAAGCAACGATTGCAGATCGCTGGAGGCCTGCTTGCATTGTGCAATCAGTGTGGAATCGACGACCAGATCGCCTCGCGTGGCAACAGAAATGGCGCCGAGCGGGTCGTCTTTCACCAGCACAGGAACCGCCAGAGCCGAGACCGCTTCATCATATTCCCCATGAGTCGAGCAATACCCGACCCTCGCGATCTTTCGAAACTCTTGCTCGAGCTGTAATGGAACGGTTGTAGTTGTAGCGGTGAACTTGGCCATCGGCCGACCCGTGACAAACCTGGCCCGTGCCTTCTCGGGCAACTGTGCGTAGTAGACCTTAGAAATCGCCCCGGCGTGAGCGGGGAACAACTCTCCTCCCATCGGGTACCCCCGCAGTGCGCCTTCCTTACCGTCGCAAGCGACGAGGGAGCGCATGTGGGCATGATCAGGCACAGCAAACGTCGCTACTAACCCCGTGGTTGCGGCCAGATCGATGATGATGGGTTCAGCGAACCTCTTGAGAGAACTTGCCCGATTCCAGGCCTTGGTGAGCTGGAGTACGGCTGTTCCCAGGTAGTAACGCCTGGTCTGGTCGTCACGACGCAGGAATTGGAGCTCGCACAGTGTGTTAACGGCACGCTGCGCTGTCGATGTGCTGCAACCGAGACGTCTGGCGAGTTCCGAAACCCCCAGACTGTCACGTTCTGCATCGAAGGCCAGCAAGGCATCCAAAGCATGTGCCGCTCCGTGAACACGTTCCACCATGATCTTTTATCCCTCTCTCCGGGAAACTCTGGCATGGCCAGTGTTGCCCAGATCATACTTTTGTTCAAGAACTAAAGAACCGCAGACAAAGGTGGATCCGTGAAGTGGCAACGCGTGAGGGATGAGACCCCGGTAACCCATCGATACGCATATTTCGATACGGCAGCCGCTGCACCGCCTGTCAGAAGTGCCGTACAAGCAATGACCGACTACCTCGCCAAGACGGTGGACTCAGGTCCGTACCTGCCGTCACTGCGAGCAGAGATTTACCGAAAAATCGAAGACATACGGGGCAAAACCGCACGGTTTATCGGCGCAGAACCAGAGGAAATCGCCTTCACCCGCAACGGTACGGAATCGATTTCCTTGATAGGCCGAGGGATTGTGTGGAGGGCAGGCGATGAGCTGATCCTGCCCGATACTGAGATGCTCAGCAACGTTGCCATCTGGCGCCAGTTGGAGTCGGAAATAGGCATTCGAATCGTTACCGTCAGGGCAGATGAACACGGTCTGATCGATCCCACGTCGGTTGCAAACGCCATCTCCGAACGCACCAGGCTTATCAGTTTTGTGTCCCTGTCCAACGTGACTGGAGCTGTGCAACCAGTTGCCCAGATATGTCAGGTGGCCCGAAAAGCTGGAGTTCTCACTCACGTGGATGCGGCGCAATCTTTGGGAATGATCCCCACCGACATCAACCAAATCGGTTGTGATTTCCTCTCGGCGTGCACCAGGAAGGGCCTTCGGTCCGTCGAAGGGTCCGGCATCTTATACGTCAGGCAAGAACATATTTCGAATCTCTCTCCCGTACTGGCTGGCTGGTGGAACGCTTCAATAGGCGAGGACGGCGGAATCGGATTCCCGGACACCGCTCGCCGTTTCGAGGCAGGATCCCCCAACGTGCCTGTCATCCTGGCCCTCGAAAAGGCCATTGACTACGCAGAGAACATCGGTGTCGCGGACATCGAGGCACACGTGCGGGAACTGACCGAATATGCCGTGACGAAAATTCGATCCATCGACGGGGCATCTGTTTATGGGCCCCCGGATTCCACCCATCGCTTGGGCATCATTCCATTCAACGTTGCTGGAATCGACCCGGCTGAACTGGTAGCCGCCCTCGCGGAACAGGGCATCATCATCGAGTCTGGGCACTTCATGGCCACGCCGATTCTGAAGGCTTATGGGATCGAAACGATGGCGCGAGCATCCTTGCATTACTTCAATTCCCAGACCGAGATCGACCGCATGACCTCGATTATCAAATCATTTCTCGAGAAGGAACGAGGTAGGCACTGATGGTAAATGCAATGTTAATGAGCAGCTCTAAGAAAGACGACTTGGGCTACCTCGAACATGCCTCCAGCCAGCTAAGAACCCTGCTGGGTAGCGGACCAAGAGATGTCCTCTATATTCCGTATGCGGCGATTACCCCGACCTACGACGAATACGAAGCACTTGCTGCCGAACCGTTCTCACGGCTTGGCTACACCATTCGCTCTATTCATCACGAACCGGATCCTCTCCGCGCAGTAGCTGAAGCGGGGGCAATCGCGGTGGCCGGCGGTAATACCTTTGCCTTGCTGAATCGTCTCTATCACGGAGGTCTCGTCGACCCAATCCGTCGCCGAGTAATGGACGAGGGCATCCCATACGTCGGTTGGAGCGCGGGAACAAATGTAGCTACGGCGAGCATCCGAACGTCCAATGACATGCCGATCGTGCAACCGCCCTCCTTCGTGGGCCTGGGCTTAGTTCCCTTCCAGATCAATCCTCATTTCGTATCCGGCAAACCGGCCGGTCACAACGGTGAAAGCCGTGAAGAACGGCTGACCGAGTTCGTAACCCTGAACTGTAATGAGGAAGTCCTGGCCTTATACGAAGGTTGCGCCCTCCACGTCCAGGGGGATACCGGAACTATTCTCGGTGACCGCGACGGGCTTGTGTTCAGCAACAACGTCCAGCCCAGAACGATCGCTGCCGGGGAAATGTTTAGTCTTGGCGAAATCAAGGGGAAGAAATGAGCATTAAAGAAGTTTCAGAAGTCATCAACCTCATCGACAGCCCGAGCCTTAGCGGAGCAGAGGCGAAAAAACTCTTGGACTCTGCTAACGCCAAAGGGTGCACCATATCGGTTGATTCCATCCCCTACGATGATCCGAATCTGCCATTCAAGTGCGACTTCATCAAAGTCGTTATTCCGGGAAACAACGGTAAAACCCATGGCGGGAAACAACGAACACTGGGCATCATCGGTCGTTTGGGAGCCCAGCAAGCTCAGCCTGAGCGCATAGGCATGGTCTCCGACTCCGACGGATCCATTGTCGCCTTGGCGCTTGCGCTGAAGCTCCTTCGCATGCACGAGGCCGGAGCCATCCTTCAGGGTGACGTCATTATCACCACTCACGTCGCCACGCATGTGTCGATCAAGGAACACAAGCCGGTAGATTTCATGGGCTCGCCCATCAGCTCCGCGAAAATGAACGATCACGAGGTCGACAAGACCATGGACGCGATCCTTTCCGTGGACACCTCCAAAGGCAACAAAATCATCAATCACCGCGGGATTGCCATCTCTGCGACGGCGAAGCAAGGCTACATTCTGCCGGTCGCCCCCGATCTGGTGAGCATCCTGGAGAACGCGACAGGAGAACCCGCATTCACTTTCCCCGTATCGCTCCAGGACATCACTCCCTATGAGAACGGGTTCTACCACTTCAACTCGATCATGCAGCCACACGTTGCGACAGTTGCCCCGGTCATTGGACTCGCGCTGACAGCCAAGGCCGCAGTTCCCGGAAGCGTGACGGGAGCAAGCTATCCGGACGCGATTCTGGACGCGGTTCGATTCGGACTCGAAACCGCAGTTCAGTTCACGTGGGGCCGTGCTGAGTTCTACGATTCTTCCGAATTTGAAAACCTCCAAACGCAGTACGGGTCGTTGAAGCAATTCCAAACCTCAGGCAAGAAATAGCCCCGGAAACAGGAGTGAGCGACGTGGCTGAGAACAAGGTTGCCCCGGAAGGCAACGAAACGCGGCACCCCGGAGCCTTCGAGCCCGTGGTGCTTATACCCACGATTATTCTGAGTGTTCTTGGCGCCATCGTTGGGTTGAACCTGATTACTACACTGGGAATCTCCGCAAATACCAGCATCATCGGCGCAGTGATCGCCATGCTGTTGGGGAGGATTTCCTTCTTCGGGTTATCCAAGCTCCGCAGTGAAAATCGACAGAACCTGGTGCAATCGGCGGTTTCGGCCTCGACGTTCGCGGCAGCAAACGGTCTTTTGGCGCCCATCGCTATTCCATTCGCACTGGGGATGCCTGAGCTCGTTTGGCCCATGCTGCTCGGAGCCTCGATAGGTGTACTGGTAGACGTCTTTGTCCTTTTCAAGGTCTACGGGTCGAAGCTTTTTCCGGCATCCAACGCTTGGCCGCCAGGAACCGCTGCGGCCGAGACCATTAAGGCGGGCTCACGCGGAGGCAGACGCGCGCTTATCCTCGCCGCTGGCACCGCGGTAGGTATCGGAGGGTCATTCCTTTCTCTGCCCATGTCCGCTGCAGGTGTGGCCCTTATCGGCAATATGTGGTCCCTGACGATGTTCGGAATCGGCCTGCTGATTGCCCAGTACGCACCTACCCTGTTCCAAGTGGATCTGACGGCGCTGTACATACCGCACGGGCTGATGATCGGGGCCGGCATCGTCGCTCTGTTTCAGGTGCTGTGGATCATCTTTGGCTCGCGAAGCAAGTCGGCGCAAAAGCGCGAGGCAGAAGTCTCAAAAGCTGCCAAGACGGATCCGTCCATGAAGTACACGGTGAATCCCCAACAGTTAGCTCGAGCTTTTGGGTTTGGGTACTTGGCGTTCGTGGCGGGAGCGGTAATTCTCACCGGCTTCGCAGGCGTCCTAGAAGGACTGCCGTGGTGGGAAATTCTGGGTCTGGTTCTGTTTGCCGGTTTGGCCGCAATCATCCACGAACTGATCGTGGGTTTGGCCGCAATGCACGCGGGCTGGTTCCCGGCTTTTGCGGTTACGCTGATCTTCCTGGTTATTGGCTTGTTGATTCACATTCCAGCCGCGCCCCTGGTCTTGTTGGTGGCCTATTGTTCAGCGACCGGACCGGCCTTTGCTGATATGGGTTATGACTACAAGGCCGGGTGGATCCTGCGGAGAGAACATCGTCCGTACACTGCATTCGAAATGGACGGCCGCAAGCAACAGCTGCAAGCGTCTGTGGTAGCAATCCTGATCTCCATCGGCATCGTCGCAATTTCGTGGGACAACTTGTTGAACAGCGGCGCCATCCCGCCGACCTCCCAAGTCTTCGCCGACACCATCACAGCTGGTGTCAGTGACCCGTCCATTGGCAAGACAATGGCCCTGTGGGCCATACCGGGAGCGATCATTCAGCTCGTGGGCGGCCCTCAGCGACAGCTGGGCGTATTGTTCGCAACGGGTTTGCTGGTGGCCTCGCCAAACGCTGGATGGCTGGTCCTCATCGGGTTGCTTGCGCGAAAGCTCTGGACCAAATGGCGCGGTGAAGAAGGTGAACGAGAGGTCGGTCTGGTTGGCGCTGGACTGATTGCTGGTGACTCGCTGTTCAACCTCGGCAAGATCATTCGGATTTGATGTCTCACTGACGATGCGATGTAGGCTCCGACGTCAAAATTCATGCCGAAATCATTTCGTAGCACCATACCGGTATAGCCATTATTGCTACCGAGAATGCCGCGAATCATGGGGACGCTCAAGATGGTGTCGTCCACGCGATGGGTGCCACCACTAGTTGGTGACAGGATCCGGTGAACCGCGGGTTACCGGTTTACCTGTCCCCTGGTTTGTGCATCGGACCATCAACCGCCGATGGATTGCTAGAAGTTGTGAGCCACCAGTGACCACGACACGACGTCGTTAGTTTCCACGTCATCCCCCTCCAGGAAGAGCCGCGAGATCGACGCCTGAAGGAGCTGGATCGCAGGCACAACCGATGAACGGTGGTCACTGTATGAACCGATGGTGCCGGTGAATATTTGCGCAGCTGTCTGAGGCCATTCAGTGCCATAGAGGATCAGTAACCCCTTAAGTTTCGGCCTCGGCGCACTCTTTACCTTCAGCGTTTCAGGCCTCGGTCAGCGCGGCCATCGTGTCCTGCTTCCCCTCTGGAAGCCGAGTCTCCACAATCGCGACACGGCAACGACCTCACGCGTCGCCAAGTTGCACTCGTCAGCCTTCGAACAACACGAAAGCGAACCCACCGAGACCGAAGATAGAGGTAGCGCCCGCGAGGACGGCCAAGGAACATCCGCTCTGCTGAAGGGCAGCCTGAGAACCAGTGAGGGACCGATGAACCCCGCGGTATCGATGAATCGTCCCCAACCAGGAGAACGTCAGCAATGCGAGGCTGATAGTGCCCAGCACCACGATCGGTGCTCCAAGGACCGGCATAGCCAAGCGAGTACCGCCGGCAATTACAACGGCCAGCGCCAAGCATGTTCGCTGCCAAGCGAGTAGGGTACGCTCCGGCTGCAGCCCCGGATCGAAGAGCGCATTAGGCTCGTTCACAGAAGGAGCCCTACGAGGATTCCGAGAATGCCGAGGATGACTCCTGAAGTCAGAAGCGCACCCGCCCCCAACCCTGTTAAGGGCCGTCGCTCCCGCAGGGCTCGTTCCGTGCGTGCCCATCGTACGAAAGATAAACACGCAGCAAGTAGACCAAGTAGGACGAGGATCAGCGAAGCGATCTGGCGCAAGTCGGGATGGATCGGCAAGTCCAGAGCCTCCAGGGCGACGCCCGCGGCCACGAGAGCGAGAGAAGTGCGAATCCATGCAAGGAAGGTACGTTCATTGGCAAGGCTGAATCGTGCGTCGGGCTCAGTCCCACGGTTATAAACCTTGCGGGGGAACCGGCTTTGAACCATGCGAACTCCTCCTTGAGCTTGTTCGTCCTAGGCGCGTCGGACACGCTCAGGTCCGACGGACTCGGCCTCGATTTCGACGTTCTTCGGGTCCCAGCGCGCCACCAGCACAGTTACGAAGATGATCAGCGGAACAGCCGCGAGGATGAGCATCGTCTGAGACAGGCCCACCGCGGCTATTACCAGCGGGAACACGTAGAAGCCCACGATGGACCCCAAACGGCTGCAAGCCTCGGCCCATCCGGTGCCCGTGCCACGCAGATCGGTAGGGTACGACAGCGTCGCCATCGTCTTGCCCTGCGATCCCGGGCCGAAGGAGTGGCCGAAAATAAACGCCCCCACGAGAGTCGCAGCAAGGTACGGTGTGGATTCCAACTCGACCAGGCCGACCGCGATCAGCGCGACGACGCAGATCGCGCTGCCGACCAACGTGAGCATGCGCCCGCCGAATCGATGTGTAAGGAACGGCTGGATACCGCCGCCTAAAAGACCGAACAAGTTCAGCAGAATGGTGCCGGTTACGATGGAAATGACGTCCAGCCCGAAGATCAACCCTACGATCACGGGCAGATAAAATCCGACAGCAAAGTATTGGACCGCTTGGAAGCCGCTGACCACCGCGACGACAAGGGATCGGACACGGTATCTGCGCTCGAAGATGCGACTGATACGAGTATCGGCTTCCTTCTCCACTTCACCCTCTTCGACCACGAATTCTGTGGATGGGAAGTTCTTATGGAGGATCTTCACGGCCTCTTCCATGCCCAGGTTGTGGGCCGCCCACATAGGGCTCTCGTCAGCGAAAAGGAAGCGTAGGGCCAAGACAATCAAGGCCGGGACAGCGCCGAATCCCACGGCCCAGCGCCACATGTGTTCCTCCAGACCAAGGAACACCAGTGGCAGTACCAGGGCCGCGGAGGTGATCGTCGCCGCGTACCACATGGGCTGCCAGAGGTTGACGAACTTGCCCTTATCTTTGTTGCGAGTGAACTCCGCAACCAGGCTCAGCGCTGCAGGCATGTCCAGGCCTACCCCTAGGCCCAGCAGGAAGCGCCAAATGATCAACACCTCGATGGAAGGAGACAACGCAGCGCCGATCGCCGCGACCACGAAAAGTATCAGGTCGAGGATCAGCAGCTTATAGCGACCAAGCTTGTCGACGAGGTATCCGCCGAAGATTGCGCCCAGGAGAGCGCCGACCGCCATCGCTGAGGTGGTGGTTCCCACCTGGAACGGGGTGGGGCTAAGCTCCGCCTTCATCGAATCCAAGCCGATCGCGAGAGACGTGAAGTCGTAGGCGTCGATGAAGATAGAGCCCAGGGCGATCAGAGCGATGACCTTTCCTCGGGAGCTGCCGGTGGGGTGGTTGTTGACAAAAGTGATCACATCACGCTTGGTGCGCAGGGCTACTGTGTTCATGATGGCCTCATTCTTGGGAAGGGAGCGGTCAGCGTGCGATCGAGATCGATTGCTGCTCGGTGAACTCGTCATATCCGGCCATGCCGCCCTCGCGGCCAATTCCGGAGGCGCCGAAGCCACCGAAGGGGACTTCCGGTGTGTTCGGGGCACCATTGTTGATACCGACGATGCCGATCCGCAGGCGCTCGGCGAGATTCTGTGCCGCGGCGAGGTCCCGGCCGCATACGTAGCCGGCCAGTCCAACGCCCCACCCGTTGATTTCCTCGACGACAGCGGACTCATCGTCGTAGGTGACCAGTGCGATCACGGGGCCGAAGATCTCCTGCTCATACAGCTCGGTGCCACGGGCGTCCTCAACGAGAGCGGCGGCCATGAATGCACCGTTATCGGGACCCGTCTGGCCGCGCACCACACGTCTTCCGCTCTGCTCAGCCTGTTCTACGAGATCGGTCAGACGCGTGACCGCGTCCTGGTCAATGAGCGGGCCGAAGTCGGCCTCGGCATCGGTCTGGGCCCCAGGCCGTGTGGCCTCGATGCGCGCCGCAAGGACTGTCCGGAAATCTTCGGCCAAAGTCGAGGGCACGAACACGGTGTTCGCCGCGATGCAGGATTCGCCGTTGTTTCGCAGCTTCGCGATCAGCAGGTGTTCGACGGCGTCGGCCACGTCGGCGTCTTCGCGCACGATAAAGGGGGCTCGACCGCCCAGTTCGAGGCAGACCCGAGTTAAGCTACGCCCCGCACGCTCAGCGATGATTTTTCCAATGGGAGTAGACCCGGTGAAGGTCACCGCAGCCACGCGCGGGTCGTCGATCAACGCATTCGAAATCTCAAGGCCATCACCAATGACCTGGCCGATGACGCCGACAGGGAGGTGACGCTCGCAGATGCGCACCAACGCGTCAGAAGAGACTGGAGTGCGTTCACTGGGCTTGAGGACTGTTGGGCAACCAGCGGCGATCGAGGCCGCGATCTTACGGGCGGGGATTGACAGCGGGAAGTTCCAGGTGCCGATCGCGGCGACGACTCCCACAGGATGGCGGCGCACACGGAAGCGACGAAGCGGCGTGACGCGGCCGGCCTCCTCCTCAGCGATCGCGGGAGCCTCAGCGAACCAGTCGAAGTACTTCGCGGAGAATTCGACCTCGGCGGTGGCTTCGGCAAGGAGCTTGCCCGATTCGGCGGCGATCACGGGCGCAATCTTGGCGGCCTTGGAACGCAGGTCCGCGGCAATGGCGCGCAGAGCAGCGGCGCGGGTCCTGGCCGGGGCGGAGGACCAGTCGGCGAAGGCATCGGCGGCCACGCCCACTGCATGGTCGACGTCTGCGGCGCTGGCCCAGCCGACGCTCCCGAGGGCAGCGCCGGTAGCGGGGTCGATCACGTCATGGGCGATGCCCTCGAGGGTTTGGCAGCCGATGCGGGCTGCGGGGGTGCAAGTAGTACTCATCAAAAACTCCGTTCTTCGGAGTGAACCTGGAATCGGTTCACGGCTTCGGCGTCGATATCACCGACGAGACCGAGCGCGGTGGGAGCGAGGGCATTGCCGTCGCGAAGGGGAAAACCGCCGGTGACGAGGTCGTCACGTAGTGGGTTGGCGCGCACGTCGAGCTCGATCCATCCGGCGTGGCCAACGGCAGTGGCGAGTGTCAGGGAGGCGCGCAGACCGATGGCGCCGGAGTACCAGTGCGGGCTCAGCCCGCAACCAGTGCCGTCGAGTCGCTCGTCCAGTCGTAGTAGGACGGTCAGCCCGCCTGATTTGGCGACGTCGGGCTGAGCCTGGACAACACCCTCAGTGGTAACGAGACGAACTAAATTCTCCAGTCCATACACGTTCTCGCCGCTGGTCAGCGGCATACCGGTGGTCTCGTGCAGCGTGGCGAGATCCCGGGTGTCGTCTCCAGAGACGGGCTCCTCAAGCCATTCGACGCCCTGCTCTTGCAGCCATTTCGTGTTCGCGATGGCCTCCTCAAGGGTCCACGCCTGATTGGCATCCGCGAAGATACGGATCTCCGGGGCCACCTCGCGAACCGCCGCGATGGTGGCGCGGTCAGTCTCCTGGCCGAAGCCAACCTTGGTCTTGACCGCGGTCAGGCCCAGCTCGAGTGCGCGCTCGGTGAGATCATGGACCTTGGTGGGCCCGACGCCGCTGGCATAGACCGGTACGCTATCGCGGAGCAAGCCGAGCGTCTGTGCGGTGGAGGTACCGGCGAGACGACCTCGTAGGTCCCACAGGGCAATGTCGACGCCGCTGATCGCTTGCCAGATTGGGCCGTGCGCACCCCACTGTCGTCCTACTCCGCCAAGGGCCGCGACGAGGGAATCCAGCAATGAGCCGGGGTCGAGCGCGTCGCGCCCCAGGGCGAGCGGGGCTACCCCCTCGAACAGGGTCGCCAGACGTTCAGTGGCAGCCCAATCGGGGTAGTTGATCCAGCTCTCGCCGATCCCAACCTCGCCACCCGCGTGGACCTCGATCAGGAAGGTACGTCGGGCGTTTAGCTGAGAGAAGGACATCGGCACGTGTTCCTCGAGGGGGTTTTCAAGGACCCGCGCGACGATGCGTTCGATGGGCAGGCTGCTCATCGACTGGCTCCGGATTGTGAGCGGTAGAGCTCTTGGACGGCTCCCGTGTCGCGATCGGCCAACCCCTGCTCCATGGCTCCGGTGTTCACACGGTCAATGATCTCGGCGAGGTGTGTCGGAGCGCCGACAGAGCGGGCAAGATCGATGGCCAGCTTGTTGTCTTTTGCCAGTAGCTCTAGGGCGAAGGCCGGCTCGAAATCACTCGCGATCATCTTCGGGGCAATCTCGCGGAATAGGTTTGAAACGGTCGCGGCGCCAGAGTCAGCAACGGTGGTGACAAAGACTTCGGGATCGACGCCCGCGGCCTCGCAGATGGTGAGCACTTCTGCGGTGATCGCATTGATCGCGCCGAACATGAGGTTGTTGAGGACCTTCACAGCATGGCCGGCACCGACATCGCCCACGCGAACGACCTGTTTGGCGACCGTGCCCTCGAGCACGGAGCGTACCAGTGCGGTCGCAGCCTCGGGCCCACCAGTCGGAAGCGTCCAGCTGCCAATCTTGTCCGGTCGGCCCAACACCGGGGCATCGACGTAGGTGACGTCGTGCTTGGCGAGGATCTCCGCGGCTTCCTTGGCACTGCCTGGGTCGATCGTCGACATATCGGCAACGACGGCTCCCTTAGCCGTGGACAGTGGCCCGCGCGCAGAGGCAAGAACGTGCTCGGGACGCGGTACGGAGATAACGACGAGCTCCGCCCCCTGCAGGGCCTCTTCGGCGGTTTCGAAGACGGTGATGCCTGAAGCGGAGGCAGCCTCTCGAGCGCCCCTGAAGGGGTCGAAGCCCCGAACCTCATGGCCACCGGCGCCGATCGAGCGGGCGATACGGCCTCCCATGGTCCCTAGTCCGATTACAGCGGTCAATGTCATGGCTTGTGCCTTTCGTCGATGTGGTGATGGTCCGCGAGAGCCGCATCATGGAGGCTCTCGCGCAAACGAGTGATATGTTCGCGAGCGACGTTTTCCGCCACTGCGGGGTCGCCACCTTGGATGGCGTCAATGAGAGTGCGGTGCTCGGCGAGGGCTGCATGCATACCGCCACGACGGGCAACGGTGGTCGTCATGGCCACCCTGATCTGTCCTTGCAGTTGTCGCAGGTTCTCCGAGAGTCGGTGGTTGCCGCTGGCGTCGCGGATGCGACGGTGAAATGCGGCGTCGAGCTTCATGTGCTGTTCCACATCGTCGCTCTCGACGGCATTGTGGTGGGCCTGCCAGTTCCGTTCCAGGTCATCGATCAGTGCAGCATCTGCGGTTCGGGTTGCGAGGCGGGCTGCGAGTCCTTCGAGGACCTCGCGCACGTCATAGATGGCGATGAGTTCGTCAAGGCCGATCTCAACGACGACGGCCCCGCGGTGGGAGATGCTCTCCGCAAGACCTTCGTACTCGATGCGAGCAATGGCCTCCCGCACAGGACTTCGACTGATATCAAGTTGCCGAGATATCTCGGGGATGGACAGCCGGCTCCCTGGTGCCAGACGCCGGCTGAGGATCGCGTCGCGGATTACCTTGTAGGCCTGATCCGTGAGGCCATCGCCTCTACTGATGGAACTGGTATCCAATGTGAGCTGAGTCATTGTTGCCCTCCTTGTTGGCCAAATTACATGCAATATGTAATCTTAGCAACAGGTGGGCTGAGGCACCCAGCACACGCGAGGCAAGATGCAGGCGTCTCCGTCAGAGACATGTCCCCTCACTGGGACACTCGGATGAGGTCACTCGATGAGTTGGGTCGCCGCTGAATACGCAGTTCTTGAATTCACATATAGCCCGACCACGTAAAGGCCCGGTCGTCACACGCCAACGGGCACAGTCGTTGACAGGTTGTTTCGCGACACCCGGGTCTCGAAGACCGAACAAGACCTCGATACCCAAAGGGACAGCCTGTCCCAACTCGGTGTTGCCGAAGCGCAGATGTATGTTGACCACGGGTTAGCCGGGGCCAACGGGTCCCGGCCCGATCTGTGGGGATCAATGGCCGCAGTCCGCACCGGGGAGGTCCTAGTAGTCGCCAAACTAGATCGGCTCGCTCGGTCGTTACCGTGTGCCCGGGAAATTGCTCCTGAATTGACGCCCCTGGGCGTGACTCCAAATATTGGACGAAGTGTCCATGACCCGGTCGGCCGGTTGCTGTTCCGAGTGCTTAGCATGGGCGCCGATTCCGAGGCCCACCGGCTAAGCACCCGCGAAGGAATGGCCGCAGCCAATGAAAACGGCCGGTTGGGGGACAAAAAGCCGAAATTTTCTCCGTCTCAGAAGAAACATCTGGTGTCGCTGCATCGCGGTAGGGAGATCACGATCGCAGACATCGCGGAGCGGTTCGGCGCGTCCCGGTCTACGGTTTGCAGAGCAATTCAACGGGCCAGGGCCAGTAGCCCACGTGGACTGCCTGAAGGCAAGGGACAGCTCGCTCAACCCAGATTCGCATGGAGGAAAATCGCGAATGGTTCAAGGTTCATGACTGGCGACCACTTGCCGGGGGTAAGGGGCCATCACGTTATTCAACGAGGCCGTTAGTGTTTTTTCACGATGCTGATACCCACAGTGTCCCGGCTTGCCCGTTTGTCGTGCCGCGTGACCGCCAAGCTGACAAGAGCCAGAACCAGACCCAGCACGGCGAGTCCTATGCCGATCCAACCGGGCGAGAGGTATCCAAAGCCTGCGGCAATCGAAGCGCCACCCAGCGCGGCACCAAGGGCATTGCCGATGTTGAACGCCGAGTGGTTCACCGCCGCACCGAGGAGCGCAGCCTTGCCCGCGATGCGGATCAAACGCGCCTGGATGGACGGAATCAGAATCGACTGGGTGACGCCAATCAGGAACACCGTAATAAAAAGACCGGGCTTGGACGGGGCGAGCAGTGTGTACAGCACCAGCGAAATGATGAACGCGGTGAAGCCGAAGAGCACTGTCTTGGTGAGATTGCGGTCGCTGGCCCAGCCACCGATCATATTGCCGATCGTCATGCCGATGCCCATGACCGCCAGGACCCAAGGGACCACCGACGAAGAGAGGCCCGCGACCTGAGTCGAGACCTCGGTGATGTACGAGTACACCGCGAAAAATCCACCGAACCCGATGGAGCCCACGGCGATCATGATCCAGATACGTATGTTCTTAAAGGCCCGGAGCTCGGATCCCGCTGTGCGCGTGGGGTCCCCTGCGTAACGCGGAAGCGAAAAGAACGCGAGAACAAGTGCAAGGGCGAAAATCGCCGCGACCATCAAATAGGCCGAACGCCAGCCGAAATTCTGGCCGAGCCAGGTCGCGAGGGGAACGCCCACGACGTTCGCGATCGTGAGTCCGGAAAGGGCCAGGGCAATTCCCTTCCCCTGGTTCCCCGGACCCATGATCCGGGCCGCGAGCAGGGAGGCCACCGCAAAGTACGCACCGTGAGGCAGGGCGGCAATGAACCGGAAGGTCGAGAGCAGCCCGAAGGTCGGGGCGAATGCGGACGCCAATGTCCCGACGATGAACAGGCACAAGAGCAGCAACGCCAGTCGCGTATACGAGGCTTTGGCGCCGAGGGCTGCGATTGTCGGGGCTCCTACGACGACGCCTAGCGCGTACATCGTGATGAGCCTGCCTGCCTTGGCGATCTCGGTTTCGGGGGATTGATCGAATTTCGGCAGGAGGTCCCGCGCAATATCAGGAAGGAGACCCATGGAGGCGAATTCGGTGACCCCGATGCCAAAACCGCCGAGAGCGATGGCCAAAAGGGCAATACTCCGACGAGCGGGTGTGAGAGTGGTCAAGGCTGACCTTCCTGGGTGGAGGGGATTCGCTTCGATGACAATCGCCCCATTGCGCGCAGACTAGGCTAGTCCGTCCTGTGCCAGGGTGTCGACCGCGAAGCTTTCCGTTGCTATATGTGACCCGTCGAGTGCTCTCGCCGGCCCCTGGATACGCATCACCAGGACATCGATGGGTTGAGCTATAGCCTAGGTTTGCCAAGTCGACTTAACTCAAGTTGGCAACGGCCCCTAAGCCTTACTCACGATCGCGCACATTCGCCCGGTTGAGTACCGTGCGGATGTGTACCCTCATCATATTTGTCCATGTATGGAGCAGATTTAGTACATCACGACTCCAGGTCATCCGGACCTTTGTGCCGCAGACACTGACGCACGGTCAGCGGCCTTTATTGAACAGCGTAGAGACATGATTGCTTCCGGTCTTGACGGTCTGACTGAAGCCGAAGCCCGTAAGACGGCTCGTGTCTTCGAAAGCGACGCTGCTGGGCCTCGTCAAACATGCCACTTTCGTTGTACGGGTGTGGTTCGAGGAGGCACGTACCCGCGCCAGCCCAGAACGATGAGACCATGAGCAATCTGTCCAAGGCTCAAGGCAAGACAAAGTCGGAACTAATTCGGACTGGGCCGAAGAAGGTCTGTGCCGGGGTCTCTCGGCCCATGAGCCGTCTCCGAATCTGCTGTATTACGGCCTTGACCAGCATGACGGGAACGGCACCAAGCCTCTCCCCGCCCAACATCTTGAGCTCACCCCGACGTCACGCACTTGCTTTACGGTTCAAATAATTTTCACCGGGAATAAGCGGAACTATTATCATGTTGACCTTGGTGATTCGCCTTTGACAGACCATCAGGAGGTCACCATGCAGCTCGGAATCATGACGATCGGGGATGTCACCCAGGACCCCACCAATGGCACCACACCGACCGAAAATGAACGCATCAAAGCGACCGTCGAGATCGCCAAGAAGGCCGACGATATCGGCCTGGACGTTTTCGCGACGGGTCAGCACCACAACCCACCGTTCGTGGCTCCGGGTAACCCTCCCACGCTCATGGCGTATCTCGCCGCCGTAACCAAGAACATCATTCTGTCGACCTCGACCACCCTCATCACCACGATGGATCCGGTTCGTCTGGCGGAGGACTACTCCTACGTCCAGCACCTGTCCGAAGGCCGCGTGGATCTGATGCTCGGTCGCGGCAATACCGGGCCGGTCTACCCGTGGTTCGGTAAGGACATTCGCCAAGGCGTGAACCTTGCGGTGGAAAACTACAACCTGTTGCATCGCCTCTGGAATGAGGACGTCGTGAACTGGCAAGGCAAGTTCCGTACCCCCTTGCAGTCCTTCACCTCGACGCCGCGGCCGTTGGACGGCGTCGCGCCCTTCGTATGGCACGGTTCCATCCGCACCCCGGAGATCGCCGAACAGGCGGCATATTACGGAGACGGCTTCTTCCACAACAACATCTTCTGGAACAAGGAGCACACGGAGCAGATGATCAATCTGTACCGCGAGCGCTACGAACACTACGGTCACGGAAAGGCCGAGCAGGCGATCGTCGGCTTGGGCGGACAGTTCTTCATGCGGCAGAACAGCCAGGACGCATGGCGGGAATTCCGTCCCTACTTCGACAACGCTCCCGTCTACGGGCACGGCCCCACGCTGGAAGAGTTCACGGACCAAACCCCGTTGACGGTCGGCTCTCCTCAAGAAGTCCTTGAAAAGACCCTTTCGTTCCGGGAGTACGCAGGCGATTACCAACGCCAGCTGTTCCTCGTGGACCACGCGGGCCTGCCCCTCAAGACCGTTTTGGAGCAGCTTGACATGTTCGGCGAGCAGGTCCTGCCCGAGCTTCGGAAGGAGTACGCGGCCTCGCACAACCCCGAGGTGCCGGAAGCTCCGGTTCACCCGCGCGTCGCCAAATCTCGGGAGTTTCAGGAAGGAGCAAACCATGCGTAATCCCAAGATCGTCGTGATCACTGCGGGACTGTCCGAACCGTCGTCGACGGCTCTTCTGGGCGAACGCCTCGCGGATTCCACGCTTGCCCGCCTCGACGGTACTGGTCTGACCGCTCAGGTCGAGACCATCAGTCTCCGAGGCTTGGCCCACGGTATCGCTGATTACATAACCATGGGCTTTCCTTCGGGCGAAGTCGGCAGAGCGCTGGACACGGTACGTTCCGCGGATGCGATCATAGCGGTAACACCCACCTTCAAGGCCGGATACACCGGGCTGTTCAAATCCTTCTGGGATCTGACGGACGACGACGATCTTGTGGGAACCCCCACGATCGTCGCCGCTACCGGCGGCACAGCTCGTCACTCGCTCATGATCGAGTCTTCCCTGCGCCCGCTGTTCGCGTACCTTCACGCCGACGTCGTACCGACCGGAGTATTCGCGGCAACGGACGATTTTGGGGCAGACTCCTCGCTTCAGCACCGTATCGATCGGGCAGGCCTCGAGCTGGCTGATCGCATCGCCTGGCAGGCCGGGACCAACCGGGCCGAGAGGGCGCCATCCGTGGAGAAGAAGTCCGAGCCGAAAGCGCCGTCCCTCGCCGGCGGTGGGGGGCTTCCTCCGCTCAGGGTCACCCCTTTCGATCAGCTGTTGAACGGCGAGGCGTGATCCCTCGCCGCCTCAACGGAATTCGATGACGGCACCGTCGAGCCGCAACGGACCGGAACGGGGCGGTGCGGTGTCCTATCGCACCGGACCCAAGGCTATGTAGTCTCGAGGTGAAAGCCTCCGGCTTCCACACCCGACCATTCCGCGACGGTCAAGATGGCAAGGATGCGATCTGAGAGCCTCGCCCCTGGTGCGAGTCGTAGCCGTCCGGCCGGTGACGCCTCAACCTACGGAGCAATGAACATGGCCATCCCATCCCTGTCAGGCATCCACCATGTGAAGATCCCCGTCAGCGACATCGATCAGAGCCGACGGTGGTATGAGGCAGTGCTCGGGCTGCAAGTCAATCACAACTTCCAGGACGACGACGGCGTGGTGCGCGGCGTCGCCGGGACTCTGACCTCGCCCGAGGGCGACGCGTTCCTCTCCATCGCCCTCCGGCAGGATCCAAAGGTTGCTGAAGGGATTCACGGCTTCGATCCCCTCTCGCTGTTCGTCCCCCACCATGACGAATTGGCCGCGTGGAAAGAGCATCTCGTTCAACTCGGTTACGGTTCTCCCGAATCGACCCCCAATGGCAACGTGCTGCTCCTCCACGATCCCGACGGCATCGAGATCAGAATCTTCGGCACACAGCCATAGCCATCTCGGTCTCCTCGGGCCATCGAATGTCCGTACGGCTTGGCATGACGTGTGCTCTGCCTGGTGCCCGTTTCTTCCGGGGATCTCTGCACGTCGGCCCCTGGTCTTCGGTGCTTAGGATGATCGGGTGAACGATTGCCTGACTGCGTCCCAGAAGTCCCTGACCGTCCAGGGCCGCGAGCGCACCCTGACGTTGGTCGTGCCGAAAAATCTCCCGTCGGACCCGCCGCTCGTGATTGTTTTCCACGGTTCTCAGCAGAGTTCTCGCGTATTCCGAAAATTCACCGCGGGAACCTTCGACGCCGCCGCGCGCAACGGCGCCGTCCTCGCCTACATCGATGGCTTCGATCGGCACTTCAACGATTCCCGCGTGGGGGCGAACTTCCGATGCCGCGAGCTCGGGATCGACGACGTCGCTTTCACGGCCGCCACGATCAAAAGGCTGAGCAGGACTCACGGAATCGATGAGTCCAGGGTCTTCGTGGTCGGGTATTCGAATGGCGGTCATATGGTTATCCGTTTGATTCACGAAGCCCCGAAACTCCTGGCCGGGGCGGCCACGATTGCGGCGACACAACCGACCCCGGAGAATTTCCTGCTTGCCGGCAGACTCCCCACGTTGCCGAGACCCGTACGCCTTCTCGCAATCCACGGGACCGAGGATCAGCTGGCTCCCTACGATGGTGGGCAAGCATCCCTGTGGGGAAAGCAGTCTCGAGGTGCGGTCCTTTCTGCACCCGATTCCGCCCGATACTTTGCCGAGCGCAATGGCATTCGTACACCACCCACCGAGACCCAATGGCATGAAGACGTCGTCGTCACCGAATGGGCCGGACAAGATCTGGAGCCGGTTCACCTGTGGACGGTGCACGGTATGGGCCATGTGGTCCCGGTCCCCCACGAGCTGCCTGCGAGCCTTGGCCCGGGAACACGAGCATTTACCGCGGCGGACGTGATCACCGATTTCTTCGGCTTGTCCGAGGTATAGCCTGCTCTACCCATGAATCACACCTTCCCCCACTGCCGTGCCCCCTCTCGCTCATGAAATATGGAGACATAGCGTTCGGCTGATCCAGGAACGGTTTCCTCCCACCCGGCAGAACGAGCCCGTCTCGACCACAGCACCCTTGTTCTCCGGGCGACCGGTCGTTTCCTGGGTCGGCCCACACGTTGCTGGGAAACCTGTAACGTCGCCAGCAGAAAAACGCTACGCGTATCGATGAGAGGAACCATGAACGTTTCGATGTGGCGCAAGCTGGCGAGTCCCTGGTACCTCGTATCCGCCGGTCCCTGGGTCGCCCTCATCGCCATCGTCATCCAGCCGATGATGTTTTTCGTAGCGTTTTTCGCCGTATTTCTCGTCATGGCGCTCATATCCAGCAACGACTATGCGCTGAGCTTCTTTTTCTTCGGGATCCCATTGCTGGGGCTCATTTTTCTGCCCGTAGTAGGCCTGTGGTTCGGTTACATCGAGCGTGGCCGGCTGTGGATGATGGGCTTTCAGAACGTTCCCTCGGCCCACGTCAATCTGCCCCTCAAGCCTTTCTTGGTATGGCTCAAGACCAGATATCGTGAACCCGCCTCTTGGCGCAACGTCCTTGCTCTCGTAGTCACGGGTGTCTTCGGAATCGTCAATACGGTACTGCTCGCACTCGAAACCCTGACTCTGGCAACCATGGGGTTTCTGTGGATCTTGACCGGACAATTCCACAGGACCATTCCGGCCAATGAGCTCCCCGGATTGTTCAAGTTCATCCGTCTGATGACGGACGGGGACGTCACCCCGGATGATTGGTGGAAGTTCCCGCTCGTTGCGCTCGCTTCGCTCGTCGTCTTCGCCTATTTCAACGGGCTGCTGGCCGCCATTACAGGCTCGGCGTCGAAGGCACTCCTGAGCCCGCGTCCGGAGGAGATCGAGCGTCAGGTTCAACAGTTGACGTCGTCACGCGCCCGGATCATGGACTCATTCGAGTCCGAGCGGCGCCGTATAGAGCGGGATCTGCACGATGGGGTTCAACAAGAGCTCGTGAACCTCACACTGAGGCTGGGCATGGCCGAATACGAACTCCAAGCCCTGGAGAACCAGGGGATCGACGTCGCCGCCGCACGGCAAGAAGTATCCCGCGCTCAAGAACAGATGGACCATGCTCTCCAAACGTTGCGCAATACGGTCCGGGGAATCTACCCTGCGGTCCTCGAAGACCACGGTCTGCGAGCGGCGCTCGAAGAACTCGCGAACAACTGCATGCTGCCTGTCCACCTGGTCTACACCGCAGCTGACCAGCTCCCCCAGGACATCCAACGCAGCGCGTACTACATCGCGAGCGAGGCAGTGACCAACACCCTCAAACATTCGACCGCCAGCACCATTTGGATCACTGCGTATACAGAGGACAATGTTCTGCATATCGAAATCACCGATAACGGCCAGGGCGGTGCCGACTCTCGTGGCGGAACAGGCGTTTCGGGCCTGAACGAACGTGTTCAAACCATGAACGGCAAGGTCTGGTTGGTTTCGCCCCCTGGCGGGCCCACGACGCTCTTCGGCTCGATACCCTTGGAGGAGAAGCAGACTTCACCTGCATTGTCCGCCGAATAGCCCGATGCACTGTCGGAAACGTACTGAGCACGCACCATCGACATCTGGCATCGACACTTCCATAACCCGATTCGTATTTTCGTTTCTCAGAAAGGGTCCCGTGCGTATCATTCTCGCCGAAGATTCCACCCTCCTCAGAGAGGGCCTCGTGATGGTTCTCAAACGCCTCGGCCATGAGGTCTCCCGTGAGGTCGGGGATGCCCCTGGGCTTCTGGCCGCCGTGGACCAAGCGCAAGGACAGGAAGGGGTCGACGTCGTGGTCACGGACGTGCGTATGCCTCCGACCAATACCTCGGACGGCCTGCAGGCCGCACACACCCTCCGTGAGCGGTATCCCAGGCTCCCCGTCCTGGTTCTCTCCCAGTACATTGCTTCTGCATATGCCCGGGAGTTGTTCTCAGAAGACTCGTCCGGCCTGGGCTACCTCCTCAAGGACCGTGTCGGCAAAATCGAGGACTTCGCGCGGGCCCTGGAAACGGTGGCCGGCGGCGGGACCGTCATCGACCCCGACGTCGTCAAGCACCTCATGGGAAATGCCGCGTCGGACAACAGGTCGGCGGCCTTGGAACGGCTGACCCCGCGAGAACTCGAGATCCTGAAGCTGATGGCGCAGGGCAAGGCGAATTCGGAGATCGAGCAGGAGCTCTACGTTTCTTCCGCGACGGTGGCCAAACACATCGGCAATATTTTCGACAAGCTGGGGTTGGACAGCGACGCCGGGAATCGACGCGTCCGCGCGGTCCTTGCATTCCTGGACCACTAATCCTGGGCGCGTGTGCCACGCCTCCCCCAAGTTACTCCGAAGAACCATTCTCAATACGGCACTCGCAAGGCAGTCTATTAAGTTGAAGCTTTGACAACCGGAAATACTAGTACCCTTTGAATCTGTGACGGATGTTTTCGCCGCCTTGGACCAAGGATCCGGCGAACTGCCGTCGCGGACTAAGTGACCACCAAGGGAGAGAACAAGTGACAGAGCTGCAACAGGAACCAGTTGACGCTGATGCACAGATCAAAGCCGCTTCATGGCGCCAGTTTTTTGAGACGTCGCAGATGCTCACAAATCGTCTCGAACAATTATTGCGCAAAGACACAGCGCTCCGGCTGGCCGATTACGATGTCTGCCAGCTCCTCTACAACGCCCCGGATCACCGATTGCGCCTGGGAGACATCGCGCACATCATGGTTTTCTCACCGTCACGTCTGAGTTACCAGGTGGGGGTCCTGTGCGACAAAGGCGTGCTGCGTCGCATTGAAGACGCTTCCGACGGTCGCGCCGCATTCGCGGAACTGACCAGCCACGGCGTGGACGTTTTCCTCCAAGCGCGCGAAACTCATCGACAGCACGTCAATGAGATCCTTAACGACCTCGTCAGCGTCGAGGAGGCCGAGTCGATCGAGCGGCTTTTCGCTCAAGTTCGCCAGCGGCTCTTACAGGGCTGAGACACCCGGGCGACAAAACTAAGTGAAGACCCGTGGCTCGCGACGCGCATCGCGAGCCACGGGCTTTTCTGTTCAACGCTTGGGCGACGTTGTGGAACCGGATCGTTTGGACTGGCCGGCTTCTTCGGCGCGGCGCAGTTCCTCGCGATTGTGGCTCACCATGGAAGCAACGACATTGAGAGCGATACCGGCAAGCACCAGGATCCAGCCGAGGATTCCCAGGTGGGCCGTGATGAGGATGGCACCCACGAACAGCACGAGCAACGAGGTCAAGTACGCAGGGGTGAGGAAGACGCGATAGTTCATATACCTATTTCATCACGTCCGTCTTGGACTCGCGTATGAGGCATGGTTGCTAGCTCTGTTTTGGTGGCCGGGGCGGTTTTTGGGGCTTGCCCGCCGGTGGAGATGAGAGGCCTGATTGAAGCCCCGGGAGCAGATTTGCCATATCGGGGTTCTGAACGGCGGCCATCTGGTCGAGCTTCCGAAGCACGTGGTCGACGGTGGCCGGGTCCACTCCGCGATCAGAGCGCGCACTGATGATTTCGTCCTGGGCAGCGTTCAGGGCGGTGTCTCTCATTTTGGCGAAGAGCTTACGGCGTTTGTTGCGCTCCGCCAGCTGCGCCTCGTAGAACTCCTGGTTCTCCACTTCCTGGGGGCTCTTCGGGACCATCCGTCGGTACAGGTCCGAGACCATGGACACGAGTTCAGGTGGGGCGTCCTGAGCGTAGCGGCCAACCGCTTCCATCGCCGCGTTCTGCGCCCTCTTCAGGAGTTCGCGCTCTTGTCGATCCTGTTGATCCTCTTGATCGAGACCGAGCATTTTGACGAGGAACGGAAGTGTCAGCCCGGGGAAAACCATGGTGAAGAGCAAGACCATGGTTGCGATCACCAGAACTTCGGACCGGAATCCGAATCCTTCGGCCGGCAGGGACAGCGCGAGGGCCAACGTGACGAGACCTCGCATCCCTGACCATGTCATCACGAGCGCCTCGCCCATGGTCCGTGGCGTCATGGGTCGGCGTGCCTTGGAATGGTTGAAACCGACAATGATGCTCATCCACGCGAGGCGAATGAAGATGACGACGGCCGCGATGATGCATCCGTGGAGAAGCATCTCTCCGATGCGATCTCCTGCATCCTCAACGACTTGCCGAACTTGCAACCCGATCAGCCCGAAGGCGACGCCGGTGATGAGCATCTCGATGACTTCCCAGAACGCCGTTCCGGTCAATCGATCCTCCGGTTCCAGGTCTCCCATCGTGCTGGACATTTGGACGGCAGCAACGACCACGGCAATGACTCCGGAGGCGCGAACCTCTTCGGAGGCGATATATACGGCGAACGGAATAATGAGTGTCAGGCCGGATCGTGCGACATGCGAGTTGAGGTGACGCCGCGCGATTCCGCCCAGCCAGCCGAAGAGCAGACCGATGACCACCGCAGCAAAAGCCGTATACAGGAATTCGAGGACGAGAACAGGTGCAGACAGATGGCTATTGACGGTAATGGCTGCGAGAGCCGCCTGGAACGCCACCAAGGAGACGGCGTCGTTGAAGGGGCCCTCGGTTTGCAAGGTCGAAACGATGCGTCGAGGTATTCCGACGGGTTCCGCGACGGCTTCGACCGCCACGGGGTCCGGAGGGGCTACGGCCGCACCGATCGCGACGGCAGCAGCCACGGTCATTCCGGGGATGAAGACCATGGAGGTCCACATGACCGCCAGGATAGTGATGGACACGAGGACCACCGAATAGATCACGATCGCTCGCCAGTTGGTCCGGAACATCTGCCAGCTGGCTCTCTGCCCCAGTGCCCACAGAAGTGGAGGCAAGAATATCGGGAGGATGAGCTCAGGCTGAATGGTCACATTCGGCACGCCGGGAATGAAAATCATGGCGGCGGTCGCCAGTGTCAGAAGAACCGGCCAGGGCAGGTTGAATCTGTCGCCGACCCCCACGAGGACGAGGGTCGCCAACAAGATCACAATGACGACGATCAAGAAGTCCACGTTTCGACTTTATCCGACCGAGCCCGGCAGAAATAACATTTTTCGGAGGCGGACTGACTGTCTATTCCGATTCAGGCATTTGGGGCGACCGAAGTACCCACGCCGCGCCGCCTGATCGTGACCGGAACCGGCGCACCTTCTCCGCCGGCGGAACAATGAGGGCTTTGACCACAAGGCGGCGTGCTGGCCGGTGTTTCCGGCTCCGCACCGTCTGCGTGGTGAGCTTCCAGATATGCTTCGTGTTCCGCGACGAGGTCTCTGTCCTCGGCGCCCAACACTACAAATCCTGCGTCCTGGATCATGCGCAGATCGTCCAGAGCCGATTGACCTTCGCTGGTGAGGTAGTCGCCCAAGAAGAGCGAGTTGACGACGTGGAGGGCCACGGATTGAAGAGATCTCAGATGCATTTCGCGGCCACCGGCCATGCGAATCTCCGCTTCCGGCGCGGCAAAGCGAACCATCGAAAGGATCCTCAGGCACTTCAGTGGGGTAAGTTCCCAGGTGCCTTCCAAGGGGGTTCCTTCGAAGGGCATGAGGAAGTTGACCGGAATCGACTCGGAGTCCAGGTCAACGAGGGAGAATACCGCCTCGACCAGTTGCTCGGGACTTTCCCCCATCCCGACGATCAGACCCGAGCAAGCTTGGAGTCCGGCGTCGTGCGCTTGTTCAACCGTGGCAACTCGTTCGGAATACGAGTGTGTCGAGCAGATCTCCGCGTAGTGGTCCTCGGAAGTATTCAGATTGTGGTTGTACGCATCCGCGCCGGCACATTTGAGGCGTTCGGCCTGCCCTTCTTTCAGGATTCCGAGACACGCGCAGACCTCGATGTCCGGATTGCTTTTCTTAAGGCCTTCGATCATGCGAGAAACCCGTTCGACGTCCCGGTCCGTGGGGCCTTTTCCACTGGCGACCATGCACACGCGTGAAGCCCCGCCGATCACGCCCATGCTGGCCTGACGGACGGCTTCCTCCGGTTTGATCCACGTGTACTTCAGGATCTCCGCGGCCGATCCCAAGCGTTGGGAACAATACGAACAATCCTCCGGACACAGGCCGGACTTGAGGTTGACCAGGTAGTTGACCTTGACCGTGTTGCCATAGTTCGCGCGTCGGAGGATGGATGCGGCGTTGACGATCTCGAAGGTTTCGGCGTCACTGGCCGATAAGAGGGTTAGAGCTTCGTCTCGGGTTAGGTGGCGGCCAGCAGCCACCTCGTGAGCGAGTTCCGTGTATGAAATGTGCATGGATGCATTGAAGCCCGTTTTTGAACAGTGTTCAAGTATGTACTCGGCCATGGCTGGTCATATGACGTGCGAAGCAGGGATTGGCTCTCAGCGCACATCTATTCCCATCCATGCCGCGTCGCAATAGGTTTGAGATAAGAACATCACATAGAAGGGTGCAGATCATGGCAGATCTTTCCGGCAAGAAAATCGCTTTCCTCCTGACCAACGGTGTGGAGGAGGTCGAGCTGACTCGTCCGCGCAAGGCTCTCGACGACGCAGGTGCCGAGACCGTCATCGTCTCGCCCGCCGAAGGCAAACTGACGGCGATGAATGGCGACTGGGATCATGGAGATTCCTTCGATGTGGACCTCCCTCTCTCCGAGGCCAAACCAGATGCATTCGACGCTTTGGTCCTGCCCGGCGGCACCATCAACTCGGACACCTTGCGCATTGCCGAGGGCGCAACCGAATTCGTGAGGGCCTTCTTCGACCAGGAGAAGACCGTCGCCGCGATCTGCCACGCTCCGTGGATCCTGGCCCAGGCGGAACTCGCTCGTGGACGTCGGCTCACCTCGTTCGTCTCGACCAAGACCGATCTGATCAACGCCGGTGCGCTTTGGGAAGACTCACAGGTCGTGGTGGACGGAAACCTCATCACGAGTCGCAACCCCGGCGACATCGACGCTTTCAACGCCGCAATTTCCGAGGCACTCTCCTCATAAACCGCGCGGGCAGGGACTCGGGATGGAATCGGTAGACTCTTCCCGTGGCCCTCACCCGTGAACGCATCCTGGAAACAGCCCTGTCGCTCTTGAGCGAGTACGGGCTGGGTGATCTGTCCATGCGCAGGGTAGCTGGTGAACTCGGGGTTGCCCCCGGCGCTTTGTACTATCACGTCAAGAACAAACAGGAATTGCTTACGCAGCTGGCGAGCAAAATGCTCGACCCGGAGCCGTTGTTGTCCCCGGGCGGCGCCGAAGCTTCGCAGCCTGAGGCGATGACCGAGCGGGAGCTGATCGAGGCCGTAGTCGGACAGGCTCGAGCCGTCAGAGATTCCGTTCTGCGTTTTCAAGACGGCGCAGACGTCATCGGAATCGCCCTGGCCGCCGATCCCGATTCCGTTTCTGCGTTCGTGTCGATCCGCAACTGCCTGGAATTCGGCGGTGTGTGCGAGCGACGAGCCGATTGGGGAGCCCGTTCCGTGCTGTACACGGTCCTCGGTTTTGTCTCGACGGCACATAACCGAATCCGGCTTGAATCGCCATCCGCCCCGACCGGCGAGCGCCCCGTTATGGCCTCGGACGACGCCGAAGCATGCGATTTCGGAGTCAGTTCCATCGTTCTGGGCATTGTGGAAGGATCACATACCTCCTAGTCGAGGGGGTAGCCTCCCGCGCTTTACAATAAATTGGGGCGCGTTGTGAGCCGAGAGTTCCGCGACCTGTATCGCGGTGCCCGAAATCCGAATCCGCGCCGAATCACACCATCAACGAGAAGAATTCAGGTACAACTCCATGACCGAGGCCTCGATCGTGGCCCAGTGGGCCTCCCTGCCGGACCACACTGCGCAGGTGGAATCATTGCGCGAGGCCTTCATCGACAGGTACGGCTCGGAACCCGATGGCATCTGGTCGGCTCCGGGGCGCCTGAATCTCCTCGGAGAGTACGTCGACTTCAATGGGGGCTCGTGTTTTCCCACGCCCCTTCCCTACCGGACCCTGATCGCAGGACGGCTTCGACGGGATGGAATCCTCCACGCGGAGTCCCGGCAGATGTCGAATCCCGTTGAATTTCCAGTCCCGGAGATCGCTCCCGGAACCATTTCCGGATGGTTCGCATACGTCGGTGGCGTTGCGTGGTCCATGAACCAAGAGGGCGGCCAAGACATCGCCTTGCCGCCGGATTTCGGAGCGGACTTACTCATCGATTCCACGGTTCCGGTCGGCGGCGGACTGTCCTCTTCGGCCGCTCTGGAATGTTCCACGGCCCTCGCTCTGCTGGAACTGTCCTGCCCACTCCGCACGGAGGCGGCCATGGAGCCGTTGCCGGTCGGCGGCTGCGGCCCCGACAACGACGACCTTCGGGCACGACTTGCCCGGGTGTGCATGCGGGCCGAAAACGAGGTGGCTGGCGCCGTGACCGGCGGCCTCGATCAGACGACGTCGCTCCGGTCTCTTCCCGGGCAGGCAATGGTCGTGGATTTCCGGGATTTCTCGATCGAACCCGTCGACGTGAACGTGACCGAGGCCGGCCTGGCATTCCTGGTAATCGATACCCGCGCGCCCCACGACCTGGCTGATGGGCAGTACTCCAGCCGGAGAGACGTGTGCGAGGAGCTCAGGCAGTTGGCGGGCGTCGACAAACTTCGCGATCTCCTGCCGGAGGAGCTCGGCTTCCCCGAACTCGCGGCCGACGACGCGCGTCGAGCTCGCGAGCTGACCGTCAATGAGACTCTGGATCGCTGCGCGCGCCTATCGGGGGTCCCGGAGCGGATCGGCGCGGAAAAGCTGCATAGTTGGTTGAAGCACGTCTTCACGGACATGATGCTCGTCGAGCGTGCTCGCACTCTTTTCACGGATCGGACTCCGACCTCTCGAGAAACATGGGAGGAACTGGGTCGGCTCTTCACAACCTCCCACACCTCGATGCGTGACGATCTCGGCGCATCGCGGGCAGAGCTCGACATCGCCGTGGAGACGTGCCTGGAACACGGTGCCTTGGGTGCCCGACTCGTGGGCGGCGGATTCGGTGGAGCCGTACTGGCTCTGACGACCCGCGAAGCAGTTGCGGAGACTGCACAGGCCGTAGCCGCTGCCTTCGCAGCACAAGGTTTTGAGGTCCCCGTTTTCCTTCCCTTGGCGCCGGGGCGCCCGGCTAACCGTGATATCTAAAGCGCTCAAAAAGAACAGAATTTAATTAAAATTCATTATTTGTCTACGGGGGCGGAACGCTTTTCTTGCGTTCCGCCCCGTGCCTGACTCACGTGGTTCATTCCCTTAAAACCGCCTCACTGCAGGCCCATGAGGCGGAATTTCCGATGTGCTGGAGCACCGATCGATATCGATAGGTACCAATAAAACACTCGCGAGTACGTTTCACAACAAGGCGCGCACATCGTTATCAAATCTTTATGTCGAAGCCATCGAAGCAGATGCTTGGAAGGCAAGTCTTTGTGAGCTTCGAAACGTTCAGAGGGCGCGGCCGCCCGCAGGGGAATAACGACCCGGCCACTCAAGTTGAGATGAGCACGCCCATCACAATTCCTCCCCGCGAAAGGCGGCTTTGTGGCTTTTTCATACCTATTCCAGCCGTTGACCCTCCGAGGCCTTGACCTCAAGAACCGAGCTTTTGTCGCACCGATGTGCCAGTACAGCGCAGCCGACGACGGCGTTCCCACCGACTGGCATTTGATGCACTTGGGTTCGTTCGCGACCGGCGGCTTCGCCCTCGTCACAGCGGAAGCAACCGGGGTCGTGCCTGAGGGACGAATCTCGCCAGGAGATTTGGGACTGTGGAATGACGACCAGGCCCAACAGTTTGCTCGTATCGCAGACTTCGTCCATGAACATGGCCAAGGCGCCAAGTTCGGCATCCAGCTGGCCCACGCAGGCCGGAAAGCTTCCACGCATCATGCCCTGCCCGGCTACCCCGAAGGTTCACTGGAGAAGAATGAGGGCGGCTGGACGACTCTGGCTCCCACGGATCAGGCGTTCGGCCCCTTCGATGCCCCACAGGCCATGACCGAACAGGACATCCTGGACACGGCTCGAGCTTTCGGCAAGGCAGCGACCCGCGCCGTCGACGCCGGAGTGGACACGGTTCAGATTCACGCCGCTCATGGATACCTGCTTCACGAGTTCCTGCAAAAGGACGTCAACACCCGCGAGGACAAGTGGGGTGGCGATGACCTGGAGAACAGAATGCGGTTCCCGCTCGAGGTTGTCCGCCAGGTTCGTGCCGCGATACCGGAAAACATGCCGTTGATGATCCGGGTTTCTGCGGTCGATTGGAAGGAAGAGGCAGGCTCCGAGGCAGCCCGCCGCGCCAACGACGCGGATCTCGCCGACATCACGGAATTCGTCCGGCAGGCAGGGACACTCGGTGTCGACATGGTGGATGTGTCCAGTGGTGGCAATCTGCCCCAGCCGCATGTTGTTCCCGTACCGGGGTACCAGACCGAATTCGCGGCACATATCCGGCGCGAAACAGGGATCACGACAAGCGCCGTCGGAATCATTACGGACCCGGTTCAGGCCGAGCACACCATTGCGACGGGTCAGGCCGATGCGGTCAGCATTGGCCGCGAAGCATTGCGCGACCCTCGATGGGTTCTCAGGGCCGCTCAGGAATTGCGCCAGGATACGGATTGGCCGGATCAGTTCTATCGAGCCAAGCGATAGATCTCGTTTAGTAAAAAACCAAACTAACTATCTCCGTCCTCAAAATTCCCTGGATGTTTGGTGGAGTTTTGGTAACGACGTTTTGCCAGGGGTGAACAATTCGATCTGATACGCGAAAGCGGTTCACATCACCCCTTGTTTGCCCTAGTCTCGAACACAAGTGGCGGTCCGCACCACTGAAAATAGCAAGGATCGCCGAGACGAAAGGGGCCAACTATGGGTTTCGATATTGGTGACAAGGCGGGCGACGCTCTAAACAAGGGCAAGGACACCGTCAATGACAAGACTGGCAAAGACACCGTCAAGGACGAACATGTCGACAAGGCCAAGGATGCGCTGAACGATAAGTTCGGCAACAACTAATCTGTCGTTGTTCGTTCTTGCTTGTCCCTCGGACATTTCCTAGGGGCACCCCAATGAAAGGAGTCCCATATGGGTATCGAGGATAAGGCCAATAACGCATTTCAGGATGCCTCCGGCAACGCCAAGGAAAAAGTCGGCGAAGCAGTAGGCAATGATGATTTGAAGAATGAAGGCAAGGGCGACCAGCTCGGCGCAGCCGTCAAGGACGGCGCCGAGAAGGTCAAGGATGCCGCCCGCAACATCGGGAACAAGCTCAAGGGCTAATACCCGGCATTCACATTTGCCTGCCTGTGGCGGGCCACCTGTACGGGTGGCCCGCCACAGGTCTTTAAAGCCGGAAAACTCGACATCTCGTTATCCAGTCCGGGCGAATTCACCCTTTTGAGGTGGAGACGACGGCAGGGGTTGCGGACAGTTGTCCGCAACCCCTGTTTTTGGAATGGGGAGTGCTATCGGATATCAGAGTCCGGGAGCGGCGTAGTAACCGTCCACCGTCATCATTCCGCCGCCGTCGACTGCGGTGATCTGCGTTCCCTGTTCCGGGTTGAGCGCGGATACCATCTGCCCGTCACCGAGATAAATGCCTACGTGGGCATAGTTGTTCGTAAAAACGACGTCCCCGGCTTGGGGTGCAGACGTCGGCACGAGCTGGTCCTTCATGCTGTACGTGTACGCATCCAGATTGATCCCCGATTGAGCGTAGACGTAGGAGACGAATCCGGAGCAATCCCAGGCCATATAGTCCTGACCGCCCCACACATAGGATCCGCCGACCCCGGCCAGGGCGTCCTGGACGATCTGGGCACGACTACCGGTTACGGCATCGGTGGACGCCACGGGCTGGACATCGGTTGCCTGCGCCGACAATGTGTCAGTCGACTGGGACTGATCCACAGGTGCCAACTGTGCCTGGTCGGCAACCTCGGAGCCGAGATCCTGCTGCGGGGTGGTCTCTGCCGCAGGAACGGTCTCGATCGGTGCGTCGGCAGCATCGTTGGCTGCTTCCGCTCCGTTGTCGAGATCGTCGGCAACCAGATCGTCTTGAACACCCTCATCGACGGGGTCAGATACCGGAGTCGTCTCAGCGGCCGGGACAGCCGCGGGGGCCGGGGCCTGGGCCGTCGTATCAGCTACAGGGGTAGCTGCCGGTTCAGAGGCTTGAACATTAGTCGACGTGTCAGCGCCATCGTCAACGGGCTGCTGAGCCCAGGGCGCTTGAGGAACACTGGCTGCCGGCTGGGCGGCAGGAGCAGGTGTGGGCGCAGGGGCAGGAGCAGGCTGCTGAACCGCGGGGGCGGCGCCGGTCGGCGCAGATGCTTGGGAGTCCACAAAAGTGTGAGCAACCGGGGAGGAAGTTGCAAGTGCCAAGCTGGGTCGAGTCTGAGGTGTGGTCGAGGTTGATGACGGAGTTGCGGATGCGAAAGCGTTCGCTGAAGTCATGGAACCGGCGACGATTCCGACGGTCGCTAACCCGATTCCGGTGTTGCGAAAGAAGTGTGACTGGGTAACTGGGCGAACACGAGTGATTTGTTGAGCCATGGGAAATGGTTTCCTCCTCTTTGCCTACGCGGTTGGTGCAAGATCCATCAAGGAACCCCAGTCAGCAAAACCACTTACCCTCGGAGTCTTGTGAGGAAGAGAACCCCATCCAACACCTCGCCCCTGCCAAAGGTTGTCCTGAGTTCAGGTTCTCTGGGCGGCGGCAGGGTACGGCAAGCCTCCCAGAGAAGCAGATCTATGTATCGATCGGCAGGCTCAATATAGCACAGGGACAATTCCTGGGGTATCCCACGTCACGTGTTGTTTTACTAACGTTAAACAAACCGCGGCAGTAAGCCTGAGTTTTCGAGTTAGATCTATTCTCGGACGCATCCGAAGAGTCATCAGTAAGGCCGATTGCCCTCCTGAATTGAATTTATTGTAATTACGCCTATATGCCATGGGAGCGCACCATCGGAAATGATGAGACAAGCGCTGCGGCGCGGACAAATTGGGGGCACCTTCCGCCAGGCGCCCCGGTCTCCGGCCATAGGGTCTCCATGTGACTGATGGAGGCAACATCGTCGCGTGCATGTGGAACTCGGCGCCTGAAATTACAATGATGCGCGGCAGTAGCCGGCGTCCGCATCCCCACCCCGTGCACAGAGTTATCCACAGGCGTGGATAAGTTAAGGTTCAAAAAGGTTCCTCGAGCCACGAAACGCCCGAAAACTCAGGGAAGACGGACATCCACAGAGTTATTAACATGTGTGGAGTTACAGGCCTGTAGTTATTAACAGCTGTGGGTAACCCTTGTGGATAACTTTTCCGGCGACTGACTTCTTGTAATCACAAGTCTTGTCGGACGTCATCGTCTCTGCCGACGCCGGTGCGATGTCACGTCGAAGATCAGGGCCATAACGGCACCCACAACGAGCCCGCCCACGTGCGCCTGCCAGGCAATTCCGGGAACCACGAACCCGAAGACCAGGTTGATTGCAACTAGAATGAGCAATCCTCGGGTCTCACCACCGCGGAACCTGGTCCACGCAAACAAAGCCCCGAACAGCCCGAAGACCCCTCCGGAAGCACCAACGACCAATGTGTACGGACTGGCAAGAAGGTACACCGCCACGGATCCACCGATGATCGAAAGCAGATAGACCGCAAGGAAACGCCATCGCCCCATTCGCGGCTCGAGCGCTGCACCGAAGATGTACAACGTGTACATGTTCAAACCGATATGCAGCAGATTTCCCGGGGAATGTACGAATCCGCTGGTCAGCATGCGCCAGGGTTCTACGGTGGTGAGGACCGGAGCGTACGCGAACGTATTGAGGACCATCTGTCGAGGGATGACCCACTGCAGAACGAAGACCACGACCGTCACCGCGATCAGAGTCCACGTCACTCCCAGTCCGGACGCGCCCGGGAAGATCGAATTCCTGTTGTGGACAGAAGCACCGCGGCGGCGAGCCTCCTGATTCGCCTCGTGGACACAGTCGACGCATTGAACTCCCACAGGAGCCTGAACCTGGCACGTCGGGCAGACCGGACGGTGACATCGATTGCACGTCACGTACGAAACGGTGTCCGGGTGACGCGGACAAACGGGGCGCTCACCCCCGGAGGCGGCTGCGTCGTCGCGTTGTCCGTATTGGGGCGGTCCTTGATTCATGAAACTGTGTTCCTCGCTTACGTGCTTGTACGGCATAGACAAAACGAGGCCCATCCGCGGTGTCGCGGAAGGGCCTCGATCAATCGGGCACCGAGAGGTCCCCGTGCTGAAGTCGTTGGTTCTAGAGCTGTTCGATCTCGATGTTCTTGATGACAACGTCTTCGACCGGACGATCCATCATTCCGGTTGCGACACCCTCGATCTCGTCCACAACCTTCTTGGAATCGTCGTCGGCAACTTCACCGAAGATCGTGTGCTTGCCCTGAAGCCAGGTGGTCGGAACGGTGGTGATGAAGAACTGGGATCCATTGGTCCCCTTGCCGTTCTGGATACCGGCGTTCGCCATGGCCAGCTTGTAGGGGTCGTTGAAGTCGAGGTCCGGGCTGATCTCGTCATCGAACTGGTACCCGGGGCCACCGATGCCCTGGCCGAGGGGGTCACCACCCTGAATCATGAAATCACGAATGATGCGGTGGAAAATCACTCCGTCGTACAACGGGGTGGTCTTCTTTTCACCCGTCTTGGGGTCGGTCCACTCCTGGGAACCATCGGCCAGACCGACAAAGTTCTTGACGGTCTTAGGGGCTTGATGACCGAACAGGTTAACCACGATGTCACCGTGGTTGGTATGAAGGGTCGCTTTGGCAGTGGGAATCGCAGTCATGACAGTTATTTTCCCATGAGGCGAGCTAGCTCCCAATAGTGTTCCGCCTACAGTGAAAACAACGCGGCGGAACCCCCTGGGGGTGGGGACACTTCACCCTCTATTACATATCCTGAGAGTGGACTAAAACTGACTCGGTAAAACAGCCCGTCTCTCGACGGGTGGCGCTGGCAGAGATTCTGTCTGCGCACCGGATCCACGAGGAGGTAACCCATGGGATGCCAGAAGAAGGCTGAAAAGAAGGCTCAGAAGGCTGCGAAGCAGGCCAGGAAAACGGCCAATGCCCGCTACGCCGAGGGCGTCGACAAGGTCAACGACCTCACCAACAAGCTCCAGCAACGTGCCGACCAGGCCAACGACTGGGCACAGAAGGAGGTCGCGCCTCGTATCCAGGAGCAAATCGATCGTGCGACTCCCGCGGTGGAGAACGCCGTCTCCAATGCCCGCGAGCGCGCCGGAGAGGCTGCCACGGCACTGGCGGGCAAGCTGAACAGCACCGAAGCTCACCCGCAGGTCGAGGCCCTCGCCGCCAAGGTCACGGGTAACAAGAAGTCTCTGAAGAAGGCTCAGAAGGCCGCTGCGAAGCGAGCCGAAGAGTTCGCCAAGCAGCAGAAGAAGGCCAACAAGAAGTCCCACAAGGGTCTCGTGTTCTTCGGTCTGCTCGCTGCGGGAGCGACTGCCGGCGTTGCCGCGTGGCGTGCTTCCCGTCCGGTTGAGGATCCTTGGAAGACACCCGCGGATGCCAACCAGAAGCCCTCCGAGAGCAAGGGCGGCGACCAGTCCTCTTCAACGGCCAAGGCTGACCCGTCCGAGCAGAAAGTCACCAAACCTGCTTCGTCGGCTGCCCCCTCCAACCAGGAGGTCAAGTCGTTGAACGATCCCAAGAACACCAGCCATCCGGGCCCCGGTGCCCCGATGGACAAGCCCGCCACGTCGGTCCAGGGGACCCCGGCAGCGGACAAGGACAAGGAATCCGACGCCAAGAGCGCTGATGATTCCCAGTCCTCGATCCCGCGTCCCGGCGATGCGCCTCAGAACACCGAGGCGGAGAAGCGTGCCGGCAAGCACCAGGCACCCAAGTCCGACCAGGGCGACAAATAAAATCGGAGTCCAGGTTCGCCTGAACTTTTAGACAACGACGCCGCCGCGCTCAACCAGCGTGGCGGCGTCGTTTTTTGTGACCAAGTGGCTTGGCGGAACTCGGATGTGCTCTCGAGGTCAGAGGTCCCATCCGCCGTGGCGCAGGTGTTCTTCCACCCGGGCAACATCTTCCGGCAACGGCATCTCGTCGGTTATTTTGGTGATTTCGACGCCGATGTCGACGCTTCCGGCAGGCATAACGCCTTCAGCGATGAGCTGCCGACAGATCTCGAGGACTTCTTCGTCTCCCAGCCGCCGCCGTAATACGGCGACGAGGGGAATGTAGTCCTGGCTGGGCAGACCGTCCGGGTAACCGGCGCGGAGCCATCTGATCACGGAGGCAGCGATATTTCGCATGTCGCCCCCTTTCCTAGAGCTCCGTGGCGGGCCCTATTTTTTGGCGAGACCCAAGAAATTGAATCCGGTTAGGTGAAACAGAAAATCTTTGGCGATCCAGAGAATCCCCATGGCGATGGCCGCGAGGATGATGGCGAAGACGATTCCTCCGAGAAGCCGCATCGCTGTGGAAGGAGGCCGCACCTGGATGACGCTTCCGTCTTCCTGATGCTGAGTCTGACCGGCGGAGAGGCGCATTCCGACCGCAAACAGAGCGGGAAGGCCTGCCCCGAGGATCAACCCGGCGATCGTCACGGGGACAAGGTTTGAGATGAGTTGTAGAAAGTTCATGCTCAGACTCCGTGGTTACTTGTGAGAGAAGTGCTTGCGGGCACCACCGCGTGACTCGTGACCAATCATCTCGCCCACTTTGACATGAACCATGGTCCCGGTCAGGGTGCTCTCCGAGTTGATGGCTTCCGTTGCCGCTCCGTCGGCAGCCGGCGTCTCCCCCTGCCATTCGTCGTTGACGTTGTCGTGGGTTACGGGCGACTGACGGGACCGGTGCCACATGTATCCGGACAGGCCAAGGAGCAATGCGAAAATCACGAGCGCGCCCACGAGGTCGTTCGTCATCATCGCCACCATGTGACCGAGGAACCAGGTGACGGCTCCGACGATCGCCGCCGCGGGGATCGTGATAATCCACGCGACGACCATTCGTCCGGCTACTGACCAACGAACTTCGGCACCTTTCCGCCCGAGGCCGGTTCCCAGAATCGAACCGGTCGCCACGTGGGTTGTGGACAAGGCCATACCGAAGTGGGAGGACGTCAGAATGATGGCTGCGGAAGCGCCTTCGGCAGCCATGCCCTGAGGCGAATCGATTTCAACCAAACCTTTGCCCAAAGTCCGGATGATCCGCCAGCCACCCAGGTAAGTTCCCAGGGCAATGGCTGCGGCGCACGTCAGTTTGACCCAGAAGGGAATGTCGGCGTTCGGATCGATGGCCGAGGAAGCCACCAACGCCAGGAAGATCACGCCCATCGTTTTCTGGGCATCATTGGTTCCGTGGGCGAGGGAGACCAGCGACGCTGTTCCCACCTGTCCCCACCGGAAACCACGCTCTTTTTGTTCGTCTCCCACGCTGCGGGTCAGACGGTAGATCAAGGCGGTGCCCACCGTAGAAATAATGCCAGCGACAAGGGGGGCCGCAACGGCCGGGACGATGACTTTCGCGACGATGCTGGTCCACAGGACACCGCTGAGGCCAAGACCAGCGATGGTCGCGCCGATCAGACCACCGAAGAGCGCATGGGATGAGCTGGACGGCAACCCCAAAAGCCAGGTTAAAAGGTTCCAGGTGATACCACCGACGAGCCCCGTGAACACAATGATCATCAGGTCACTGCCGGAGGTCAGTTCGAGGTTCACGACCTCTTTGCCCACCGTTTTGGCGACCTCGATGGATAGGAAAGCACCTACGAGATTCAGAATCGCAGAGAGAGCGACCGCAACCTTCGGCTTGAGAGCGCCCGTCGCGATCGACGTGGCCATGGCGTTGCCGGTGTCGTGGAAGCCATTCGTGAAGTCAAAGACCAATGCCGTGACGATGACAATTGCGAGGATGATGAGTTCAGGTGCCACATAAGAATTATGCCGACGCGTATCTGAAGTCCCGGAGGTGAATACGTGAACAGAAGGTTAACATCGCGGCCGAAAGCTGTGAGATTAACTATGGTGCTGGGTAGGCTGGACAGCTGACGTTTTCTGCTTCAGACTGCGTCCTGCACGTCTTGAATCGTACGACGACGTCGATCCGCGGATACCGGTGACATGTCAGCCCAACGAGTGCTGGTACTTGCCCGGAGTCTGACCCACCAGCGAGTCAAAAGCGTCGATGAACGCGCTCGGATTGGACCATCCGCAGGCCGTCGCCGTGTCCACGACCGAGACCCCTTCCGTCAGCATCAGAAGAGATCTGTGGATCCGCAACTGAGTGCGCCACTGCCGAAAACTCATGCCGGTTTCCCGTTGGAACAAGCGACTCAGGGTTCTTTCGCTCGCGCCCACTCGTCGCCCCAGACTCGCCAAGGCGGCGGGGCTTGCCAGGTCGCGCTCGACGAGGTGGGTCACCGCCAGCAGGCGATCGTCATGCGGTTCGGGAAGGTGAAGGGGCTGTTCGGGTGCGGCACTGACATCATCGATGATTATTCGCCTCAGCCGATCCCGGCTCTCGGTCGATCGCGTGAAAGGTTCCGTCAGTGCAAGAACGGCCTCCCTGGCCAGTGCGGTCAGGGCCAATACCGCCGGTCGTTCGGGAAGAAGGCCGGCCAACTCCGGGGACATGAAAACGATCCTCATGTCGGTAGCCCCGTGTGCGCGGTGCTGATGAGTGAAACCTGCGGGGATCCATACCGCCCGATTCGGTGGTGCGATCCAGGAGCCGTCTTCGGTGACCATCGATAGGACTCCAGTCGAAGGG
This sequence comes from Kocuria sp. TGY1127_2, assembly GCF_013394385.1. Taxonomy (NCBI): domain Bacteria; kingdom Bacillati; phylum Actinomycetota; class Actinomycetes; order Micrococcales; family Micrococcaceae; genus Kocuria; species Kocuria sp. TGY1127_2. Next base: position 14,166 of record NZ_AP022834.1, on the reverse strand, counting down.
TAGACGATGTGTCCCCTTCCGTGGACGTGAGCCGGGGTGTGCTCGTCGTGGCCCAGGAGATGGATCTGCTCAGGGCTGAGCATCGTATGGCGGGATTCAGGCATCAGGCGTCAGTTTATCGGTTGCCTGCCGAGGTGCACGAGCGTGGAATGGGTTGAAGCTGCATCACTGCGATGTCTCCGACCGTTGAGCCGGAGTCGTCCATGGAGCTGCCCATGAGCACCTCGCCCGAAAGGAACCTATGTCAGTCAGTACTCACCAGGCGGAGGACACCGCTGAGTCCCCGATCCCCGGCGGAGAACCACCGAATTCTTGGGAAGTGGAAGATCCGCCCGAGTCCGCCCGAGGCGCGTGGAGTCTGGTTGTCCTCGGGGTCGGTTTGATTCTCATCGGGTTGAATCTCCGTATCGGAGTCGCCTCGATCGGTCCGGTGCTTGGGGAGATCCGGTCCTCTCTGGGCTTGTCCGCGACGTCGGCGAGTTTACTGACGACGATCCCCGTGTTTGCGTTCGGTGTGTTCGCTTTCCTGACGCCGAGCCTGACACGACGCTTGGGAATGCATCGATTGCTCGGTGTCACGATGATTGCGTTGGCTTTGGGGATTGCGCTGCGCCTGCACCCAAGTTTGGTCAGCCTCTTCCTCGGCACCACGATCATCGGAGCCGCCATCGCAATCGGAAACGTCGCGATGCCACCGGCTATCAAACAGGATTTCTCCCATCGCGCTGGCCTCATGATGGGCCTGTACTCGACGGCTCTGTTCGTCGGGGCTGCAGTGGCTTCGGGCCTCACCGTGCCGATGTTGCCTCTCACAGGCGGTAATTGGCGCCTGGCCTTGGCCCTGTGGGCCGTCCCGGCGCTTCTCGCGGCCCTGATCTGGATTCCTCAGATGCTTCGTTCGCCGGGGCACATGAAGCAGGGCCACGACGTCGCAGATGCCCCTTCCGAACACGGGGAACCAAAGTTCCGGTCAATCCTCACGAGCCCTGTTGCCATCGCGGTCACGGCGCTCATGGGCCTCCAGAGCGTCAGCTACTACACAACCCTCACCTGGGTCCCGACGATGTTTCAGGATGCAGGCATGAATGCCGGATCGGCCGGATGGATGTTGTCTTATTCCGCGTTCCCGGGCATCGTTGCATCTCTGGTGACACCGACGATCGCAAAACGTATACGCCCCAGCTGGTTGCCTGTGGCGGTCGCCGTGTTCCTGACTGGTAGCGCGTATCTCGGAATCGGTCTGGCACCGCTGTCCAGCCCTTACGTTTGGATGACATTGCTCGGGTTGGGCCAAGGTGCTTCCATCAGCTTGTCGCTGACGTACATCGTGTGGCGATCACCGGATACTCACCACACGGGGCATCTTTCGACGATGTCGCAAGGCTTCGGCTACCTCCTGGCGGGCCTGGGGCCGCTGGGAATCGGCGCGGTGCATTCCCTGACCGGAACGTGGACCGTTCCGTTGATTGTTCTGGGCCTGCTCTTGATCGCCCAGTTGTTAGCTGGTGCGATGGCCAGCCGGCCGGTCCACATCGGCCGGTATTAGACCGTCTGCGGTTTACTGCGCAACGTCGGTGCGTGGTTGCTGTTCCGGAGGTTGGCGTTGCGCCTGAGGCCGGAACAGCAACCAGGTCCGCTGCTCCGCCGCGGCGTTGAGACAAAAATGAGGACCCGGCTCAATGCCGGGTCCTCATTCATTCGGTGGAGGCGAGGGGACTCGAACCCCTAACCCTCTGCTTGCAAAGCAGATGCGCTACCAATTGCGCCACGCCCCCGCAGGTCAGTCAACCTTGTCGGTGGAAGTACTCCACGTTCTCTTGGTTTCCTGAGAATCCTTCACACGTTTGGTTACCACGAAAGCTACCGTACCAGCCGCGAGGGCTGCCAGGATCTTCCTCATGGGAACCTCCTCCTTGGAAAGGATTCTGTGGGCGTACCAGGAATTGAACCTGGGACCTCTTCGTTATCAGCGAAGCGCTCTAACCGTCTGAGCTATACGCCCCTTTGGCCTTGGGCCGAGATAAAACACTACATGACTACCCCGCCCGGGCCAAATTCACCTTCGGTGACCTCCCCCACAGGAGAAGACACCACGTCTGTCAGTCGTCGGTGAGGGTCACTCCGATACCGCCCACCAGTCTAGCCGCAATGTTGTACAGGAACGCCGAGATGACACCCAGGAGCGTCATGAGAACAACGTTCACGATCGAAAGGATTGTCGCATAGAGAGCCACCTGGCCCAAGGACAGGTAATCCGTGATCGATACCGCATTGCCCTGACTGGAAAGCATCGATAGGACCGAGTCCACTCCACCGAAGATACCGGTGATGTCGAATACCAGCCACAGAATCACGGTTGCCACCACGACGACGATGCCTACGGCAACGGAGAGAAGAAAAACCAGCTTGGCAATCGACCAAAGATCCACTTTGGCCACTGTCAAGTGGGCACGGCGGACTTTGGAACGCGGCGCTGGCCGAACCAAAGGCCGACCTCCCGAAGACGCCGGTCGTTTCTTTCCGTTGGCGGGTCCGTTGGATGGTGCAGACTTGGTCGCTGTCACCGAGTCACCACGATTGGAGTTGGCGGCTGGCTTGCGGCGATTATCCGCGGGCTTTCGCGCAGAGGAGCTGGCGGACGTGGAGGGTCTTCCTGCCGCGTTACCAGGGTTATTGGTGCTCACTCACTACCTCCGTGTGATGAAGATTCCGACTCGGCCGGGGTATCAGTCTGTTCACTACCGTTGTCCAACGGTACTTCATTTTCGGCGTCGAGCACCTCAACCGTTCCGTCTTCGGCGATCTCTTGGCCCTCGTCAATACCCTTGTCCTGGTTTCGAGCGATGGAAAGAATCCTGTCGTTCTTGCCGGGCTTGGCAAATATTACGCCCATCGTGTCACGACCCTTTGCGGGCACCTCCGACACGAGCGACCGAGCTACCTTGCCCGACTGCATGACTACCAGGACTTCGTCGTCGGCACCAACGATCAGGCCTCCGACCAGGTCGCCACGGTCCTCGACGAGTTTGGCAACCTTGATACCGAGTCCACCACGCCCTTGGACGCGGTATTCCTCGACCTTGGTCCGTTTGGCGTAGCCGCCCTCGGTGACCACGAACACGTACGAATCATCGCTCACGACATTTGCAGCGAGGAGCTCATCACCGTCCCGGAACTTCATGCCGGTCACACCGCTCGTCGCGCGGCCCATGGGGCGAAGCGCTTCGTCGGTCGCGGTGAAACGCAGGGACTGGCCCTTGCGCGAGATGAGCATGAGGTCGTCGTCGGAATGCGCGAGCTGAGCCGAAATCAGCTCGTCCTCGTCCCGCAGATTGATCGCGATGACGCCGGCGGTACGGTTGGTGTCGTAATCGCTCAGACGAGATTTCTTGACCAAGCCGTGTTTTGTCGCCAAGACCAGGTATGGCGCGTCCTCGTACGTCCGGAGAGCCATCACACGGGCGATCGTCTCTCCTGGCTGGAAGGCCAGAAGGTTGGCCACGTGCTGACCCTTGGCGTCGCGACCCGCTTCGATGAGTTCATAGGCCTTCGTGCGGTACACGCGACCGAAGTTCGTGAAGAACAGAATCCAGTTGTGCGTCGTGGTGACGACGAGGTGTTCAACGACGTCGTCGCCGCGCAACTGCGCCCCCCGGATGCCCTTACCGCCGCGATGCTGCGAACGGTATTGGTCGATCCTGGTCCGCTTGACGTAACCACCCCGGGTAATCGTGACGACCATGTCTTCTTCGGGAATGAGATCCTCGATCGACATGTCTCCGTCGTAGCCCATCAGGATCTGGGTCCGTCGGTCATCGCCGTAACGGTTAACAACGTCCCGCATTTCCTCCGAGATCAAGTCGCGCTGACGCTGCTCGGAAGCGATGATTTCCTTGTATCCCTCGATCAGACGCATGAGCTCGTCGTGACGGTCCTGGATTTTTTTGCGTTCCAGGGCCGCGAGACGACGCAACTGCATGTTCAGAATCGCCTGCGCCTGCGCCTCGTCGATGTCCAGGTACTCCATGAGTCCCGTGCGGGCATCATCGGCCGTCGAGGAGTTGCGGATCAGCTGAATGACTTCGTCCAGGGCGTCCAAGGCCTTGAGGAGGCCGCGGAGGATGTGCGCCTCTTCTTCCGCCTGGCGCAGTCGGAACTGCGTGCGGCGGACGATGACGTCCATCTGGTGCTGTACCCAGTGGCGGATGAATGCGTCCAGCGACAGCGTGCGCGGAACGCCGTCGACGATCGCGAGCATGTTCGCCGAGAAATTCTCCTGCAGCTGGGTGTGCTTGTACAGGTTATTGAGAACAACCTTGGCCACGGCGTCACGCTTGAGCACGATGACGAGGCGTTGACCCGTGCGACCGGAGGTTTCATCCCGCAGATCCGCAATTCCGCTGATCTTGCCGTCGCGGATCAGGTCGGCGATCTTGATGGCGAGGTTGTCGGGATTGGCCTGGTAAGGCAATTCCGTGACCACGAGGCAAGTACGCCCGTGAAGCTCCTCGACATTGACGACGGCCCGCATGGTGATCGATCCACGGCCCGTCCGGTAGGCCTCTTCGATCCCCTTGTGCCCGAGGATCTGCGCGCCCGTCGGGAAGTCCGGCCCCTTGACACGCGCAATCAGGGCATTGAGCAGCTCTTCGTCGGATGCCTCGGGATTCTCGAGGTACCACTGAACGCCTTCCGCTACCTCTCGGAGGTTATGCGGTGGGATGTTGGTTGCCATACCAACGGCGATACCGGAGGAACCATTGACCAGGAGGTTGGGGAATCGAGCCGGAAGGACGACCGGTTCTTGATTCTTTCCGTCGTAGTTGTCCTGGAAATCGACGGTGTTCTCTTGGATGTCCCGCACCATTTCCATGGCGAGCGGTGCCATCTTGCACTCGGTGTAACGAGGCGCTGCGGCGCCGTCGTTACCGGGGGAGCCGAAGTTCCCCTGTCCCAGCGCAAGCGGGTAACGCATGATCCAGTTCTGGATCAGACGTACGAGAGTGTCGTAGATCGCGGAGTCGCCGTGCGGGTGGTACTGCCCCATGACTTCACCGACGACGCGGGCACATTTGTTGAAAGAACGATCAGGCCGGTACCCACCGTCGTACATCGCGTAGATGACGCGTCGGTGAACCGGCTTGAGGCCGTCGCGGACGTCAGGCAGTGCACGACCGACGATGACGGCCATGGCGTAATCGAGGTAAGACCGTTGCATCTCGGTCTGGAGGTCGATGTGCTCGATGCGATCCGCGATTTTGGGGGTCGCCTCCGCGTCGCTGTCTACGATCTCACCCTCGATGGGTTCGCCCTCTTGAGGATTCTGATTCGAACCGTTGTCTTCGGTACTCATGTTTCTTGTGTTCCGTCCTGATGAAAGTCTTCAGTCGCTCGATACCGGGCCTTTGATCCGCAATATTCCCTAGTTGAAATATTTGGATTCGGTCAGATATCGAGGAACCGGATGTCCTTGGCGTTCTTCTGAATGAATTCGCGGCGGGACTCGACATCCTCGCCCATGAGCACCGAGAAGACCTGATCGGCCGCGGCGGCGTCGTCCATGGTCACCTGCAACAGAGTCCGGTGTTCGGGATCCATGGTCGTGTCCCAGAGCTCGGTGTAATCCATCTCGCCCAGACCCTTGTAGCGCTGAATGCCGTTGTCCTTGGGCAGTCGCTGATTGTTCGCCAATCCGCGGGCCACAACCTCGTCACGTTCCGCATCCGAGAAGACGTAGTCATCGGGGGCGTTCGACCATTTGATCCGGTACAGCGGAGGCTGCGCAAGGTAAACGTAACCGGCCTCAATCAGCGGGCGCATGAAGCGGAACAACAGCGTCAGTAGAAGTGTGGTGATGTGCTGGCCGTCGACGTCGGCGTCGGCCATGAGGACGATCTTGTGGTACCGAGCCTTCTCGATCTTGAATTCCTCTCCGATGCCCGCGCCGAATGCGGTGATCATCGACTGGACCTCGGCGTTGGACAGTGCCCGGTCCAGGCGCGCGCGCTCGACGTTGAGGATTTTTCCTCGCAACGGAAGAATCGCCTGACGCTCGGGGTCACGCCCCTGAACGGCGGAACCACCCGCGGAGTCACCCTCTACGAGGTAGATTTCTGAGATCTCCGGGTTCTTGGACGAGCAATCCTTGAGCTTTCCCGGCATTCCGCCGGATTCCAGCAGGCCTTTGCGGCGAGTGGTCTCGCGCGCCTTACGAGCGGCCATGCGAGCCTGAGCGGCGGTGATGGACCGACGGACGATGTCCTTCGCTTCATTGGGATTGCGCTCCAGCCAGTCCCCCATTTGGTCCCATACCTCGCGCTGAACGAAGGTCTTGACCTCCGAGTTGCCGAGTTTGGTCTTGGTCTGGCCCTCGAACTGAGGCTCGGCGATCTTGACCGATATCACCGCGGTCAATCCCTCGCGGACATCTTCTCCGGTGAGGTTCTCATCCTTCTCACGGAGGAGTTTGTTGTCTCGCGCGTACCGATTGATCAGAGAGGTCAGTGCCGTACGGAAGCCCTCTTCGTGGGTTCCGCCCTCATGAGTATTGATCGTGTTGGCGTAAGTATGGACCGATTCCTTATAGGACTCGGTCCACTGCATCGCCAATTCGAGCGAGAGCTTTTTCTCGCTGTCCTCAACTTCCAGGGAGATGACGTCCTCGTGGATCACGTTGGTGTGCTGGCTGGCGTTCAGGAATTTGACGTAGTCGAGGAGGCCATCGTCGTACTGGTATACGACGACGCGATACCCCTCGGCCGTGGTGCCCTCTTGATTGATCTTGGGCTCGGCAGATTTTTTTTCCTCGGCGACCTCGTTTTCGAAGTTAGCGGCCTCTCGCTCATCCGTCAGGGTGATGCGGAGCCCCTTGTTGAGGAAAGCCATCTGCTGGAAACGCGCCCGAAGGGTCTCGTAATCGAATTCAACGGATTCGAAGATTTCCGGGTCAGGGTAGAAGACCTGTTGCGTACCGGTCTCGGTGGTTTCTTCCCCGCGGGTCAGAGGCTCATCGATGATGCCACCGTCATGGAAACTCGTGGTCCAGACGTAGCCTTGGTTTCGCACCGTGGTAACCACTCGAGTGGAAAGCGCGTTGACCACGGAAATGCCGACGCCGTGCAGACCGCCCGAAACGGCGTAGCCGCCACCACCGAATTTGCCGCCGGCGTGGAGAACCGTCATCACGACCTCGACGGTCGGCTTGCCCTCCGTGGGGTGCATGTCCACGGGGATTCCGCGCCCGTTGTCCACGACCTTGACGCCGCCGTCGGCCAACAAAGTGATCTCGATATGATCGCAATACCCGGCGAGCGCCTCATCGACGGAGTTGTCTACGACTTCATATACAAGGTGGTGCAATCCGCGTTCACCGGTGGAACCGATGTACATGCCGGGACGTTTGCGCACCGCTTCCAGGCCTTTGAGGACCGTAATGTCGCTCGCGCCATATTCGTGCTTTTCTTCGGCTGCCACTTTGAGGTTTCAGCTCCTAGTTTCCAGGCGCCTCGAAGGGCCCGGTCCGGGGATGGCGGGCCGGTGCGCGAAGTCGATAACATAGTGATGTAATCGGGACGCTGCGCTGGCCACCTTTTTGATCTACTGAACATTCTACCGGACTTCGCCCTTCACAGGGCCCATATCGCTCAGCTCAGAGCATGCTCCGAGAAGGGCTATGGCTTTCACAGGCCCGCGATGGGCCTTTGGCGCGGTTTGCCCCTCGCGCATGTGGGTCCACACTCTCGGAAGGCTGGACCCAAGAGAGGCCGATTGAGGCGGTTGATCCGGCCGGGCACGGCTGATTCCTGGACTCCGCCCCTCCCATCAGGATGTTTGCAGGGTTAAAGTGGCCATCAAGGACGAAGAAAGGCTCGATATGACCGACCAAGAATTGCCTGACCTTGTGGAATGGCTCGAGATGGTTGCCGACGAGCTCGATTTGCCGCGCGACGTCGTGGTTCCGGGACCGATTCTCAAGATGACCAAGGACGTGGCTCACGGAATCGTTCGACCGGGCGCACCCACGAGCTCGTACCTTGTGGGGGTGGCTCTCGGGTTGCGTTTGGCTGCTCAATCCAACTCCGCCGAGGCCGCCGTTCCGGCAGAAGAGCAACTCATAGAATTGTCCGAGCAGATCAGAGAGCTCGTCGCCCGGACCCAGCGCCAAGCTGGGATCGATCCGGATGCAGGTGAATAGAGTTTCATGAGTCGTAGTGAATCCCGCACCAGGGTCATTCGAGTGGATCAAGACGGCCGCAGAGAAGCGCGTGCCGATATGGTCGCTGCCGAAGAGCCGCTCGAGATCCGCGTCAACGGGCGTCGCCTCGCGGTGACCATGCGTACCCCGACCGAAGATTTCTCCCTCGCCGCGGGTTTTCTGCTGAGCGAAGGTGTGATTACCGACGGCGAGCAGGTCTCGTCGATCAGGTACTGCCGCAAGGACTTCGGCCCGGGTGCCGAAGACGGGGACAACACCGTCGACGTCGTCCTCCAACCTTGGGTCTTGCCCCCTTTCCATTACCAGGAACGCAACGTCGTGATGTCGAGCGCGTGTGGAATGTGCGGTAGAACGAGCATCGATCAGGTGCATCAGAAATCCTTGTTCCCGGTTGACGAGGATCCTCTGCGCTTGTCCGAGGAATTCGTGCTCGAAATGCCGGAAATCCTGCGGGCCAAACAAAAAGTCTTCGACCGCACGGGCGGCCTGCACGCCGCTGGCCTTTTCAACGGTGAGACCGGGGAATTGGTCGCTATTCGAGAGGACGTAGGACGCCACAACGCCGTCGACAAAGTCTTGGGCTGGGCTCTCCTGCATGGGAAACTTCCGCTCAGTCAGCACGTTCTGATGGTTTCGGGAAGAGCCAGCTTCGAGCTGACTCAGAAAGCGGCCATGGCAGGCATACCGATGTTGGCTTCGGTTTCTGCGCCGTCCTCTCTGGCCGTTGACCTCGCCAAGGATGCGGGCATGACCTTGGCCGGTTTCGTCCGGGGCAATCGGTTTGTGCTGTACAGCGGGGATCACCGGGTCCTGCCCGTCTCGGAGCTCGCCTACCCGTAGGTATCTCGTGGCCCTCGGCCGCCAGGGGCCACTCGCCGTCCTTTGCGCCATGTGGGAACGTTCGGGCCGAAAACGCTGATCTTCGTCACGATTCCGGGGCCCAATTCTGATTCAAAGGTATGCATCAGTTGCGGCGTCATGGTGCGCAGAATAGTGGCATAGTTCGTCGAGTCGCACCGAATCACGACCTCCGAGTTCTCATAGTTCTCAGGTGTCGAATGGGCCGCGATGGAAGGCCCCACAATGTCCGACCATCTGGCGAGAACACTGCTGACCGCGACCGGTTCTTTCCATCCACGTGAAGCGATCATGTGGTTGATCACCGACCCCAGACCCTGCGGATCGCGCGAGGATTTCCCGGGACCCGTATATCCTCCCAGCGTCCGGGGGTCCCAGCCTTCTTCGCGCCACCGCCTCTTGGTGGACTGCCCTGGTTCGGCAGAGACGATCTCACCAAAATCGCGTATAACCTTCTTCGCGGCATTACCCGTGAGTCGGCCTTCACCCCGTTCTTTGGCTGCGGTGCGCAGTCGTTGCAATAGCGACGCCGGAGCGTCGATTTGGTTCTGTTCAAGGGACCGACGGGTGGCCTCCTCCGGAACATCGTCCGAACGGGAAGGTGTCATTCTTCGGGGTCACCGCCTTGAGACACGTCCTCCTCGACATGCACGTCTTCGGCAACGACCGCCTGACCAGGGCTGACCCTGACAATACGGCGAGCGGCATCGAGCTCTTTCGGGAGGTCTTGTTCGACAGCGCAGGTCACGAGCACTTGTTCGGCGCCGGATACGATCTTCGCGAGTCGGGCACGACGTGTGGCGTCGAGTTCAGCAAAGACGTCGTCCAGGATCAGAATGGGGCATGCAGATGGATCGTCATGATCCGCTTGATGCATGTACCAGGAGCCAAGCCGCAAGGCCAGAGCGTAGGACCATGTCTCCCCGTGGGAAGCATATCCTCGCGCAGGAATATTTCCGAGCATGAGCGTGATTTCATCGCGATGCGGACCGACAAGGCTCATCCCGCGTTCGATTTCCTCCGGGGCTCGCTCCTCGAGCGCGGATTCGATCATTGCGCCTAATTCAAGCAACGGGATTCGTGCCAAAGACACGATGTCAGACCCGTCCCGGGGGCCTAGAGACGAAGATTCGTAGACGAAACCGAGGTTCTTGCCGCCGTCCGTGAGCTGCTCGTACGCCCGGTCGGCTTGGGGTAACAGTCCCGCAAGGACTTGGAAGCGTGCCTGCATGATGCGTGCCCCGAGATTGACGAGCTGGCCGTTCCATACATCGAGCGTTGCCTGCTCGTCCTCGCCCAAAGCCCTGCCCGGCCCTCGTTTGCGGAGGGACTTGAGAAGGGCATTTCTTTGACGAAGAACTTTTTCGTAGTCGGCACGGTATCCGCCCAGAACTGGGCGAAGTGAAACGGCAAGATCATCGACAAAACGACGACGACCGGCAGGTTCTGCCTTGATGAGTCCAAGGTCTTCCGGAGAGAACAGAACCGTCTGGCAAATCCCGAGGGCTTCTCGGACGCGAACCGGAGCTGCGCGGTTGATACGAACCCGGTTGGCTTTGCCCGGGGTGATCTCGAGTTCCATGACTGTCTGCTGATGGCCCCGGATCACTCGGGAACGGATGTAGGACCGGTCGGCTCCGACCCTGATGAGCGGAGAATCGTTGCTGACACGGTGCGAGGCCAAATTTGCGCTGTAATCGACAGCCTCGACGATGTTGGTTTTTCCCACACCGTTGGGACCGACCATGACAGTCAGTCCGGTAGTCAATGGCAGATCCAAGAACCCGTAGGTTCTGAAGTCCATGAGCGAGAGGTGATCTATATACACCTCGCGGCTCCTTTATTGGTTCGGTAGGCGCACGGGCATCAACAGGTAGCGGTAGTCCTTACCGTCTTCACCCTCGGGGTCCTCTTGAGCGGACAAAACGGCCGGTTTGGGCGGCGTCGTAAAGGAAAATCGCACGTACTCGCTTCCGAATGCGTGCAGGCCTTCACTCAAGTAGACCGGGTTGAAAGCAACTGTGATGTCGTCGCCGTCGAGTCGGGCATCGAGTATTTCATTGGCTTGGGCGTCTTCTCCCGTACCCGCATCCAACGCAAGCTGACCCTGTGAAAAGGCAAGACGAACGGGTGTGTTTCGTTCGGCCACCAAAGACACGCGACGAACTGCTTCCACCAATTCCGAGGTCTTGACGACGGCATGAATCGGCGTCTGCTCCGGGAAAAGAGAACGGATTTTGGGGTATTCGCCATCGACCAGAAGACTCGTGGTGCGGCGTCCACCCGATTCGAAGCCCACCAATTCGTGAGAATCGGACAACGCAAGGTTCATCTGGCCAGCATTGCCCAGGGTCTTGGCGACCTCGTTCAACGTTTTGGCCTTGATAAGAGCAGCCGTGGAAATCTCCGGGTCAGTGGGTTCCCACGTGAGTTCTCTCATCGCAAGGCGGTATCGATCCGTGGCCAGAAGGGTCATGGTTGAACCTTCGATTTCCACACGTACGCCCGTGAGGATCGGAAGAGTGTCGTCTTTGCTAGCTGCCACGATGGTCTGAGAAATTGCGTGTGCGAAAGCTGCGCCATCGACGGTTCCGGAGATCTCAGGAAGTGCGGGGAGATCCGGGTATTCGGAGACCGGCATGGCTGCCAGGTTGAACTTCGAGGAACGACAGCTCAGATAGACCTTGGAATCGCGGGTTTCCAACTCCACGGGTGCCGAGGGCAGTGAACGGCAGATATCCGCGAGCAGACGACCAGAAACAAGCGTTTCGCCTTCTTCAATGACTTCGGCTGCAATGTTCAGTTTGGCCGAGGTCTCGTAATCGAAGCTCGCGATGGAGACCTCGTTACCCGAAGCCTTAATCAGAAGGCCTGAGAGAACCGGTACGGGCGGACGAGGCGAGAGAGAACGTGCCGTCCATGTGACGGCTTCGGCCAGTACGTCCCGGTCAACTGAGAATTTCACGTGCGCGAAGTCCCTCTCTGGAAGATGGTGGGTCTTTGTATAGAGCCTACCGGAGACGGAGTCTCCATAGGATTCTTGTAATTACGGATTTCGGTGGGCGACTCATCCGGTTCCGCCGGCAGGACTCGGAGCAGAGTTTTGTTATTTGGAATGATCTCTTTAAACGATGGGTAGTGTTAATAACCCGTGTGGATACTGTGGATAAGTGCCTTAAGCGGTGCCGGCACAGGGTTCAGGCTGTAGACAGGATGTGGGTTAAATCGATCACCCTGGTGGACGGGATGTGCAGAGATTTGAGGGCCCGCGAGCCGACTCCACAGGTTCTGCCTCTGCGTCCCCTTAAGGTCCACAGATTTTGGGGTTTATTCCACAAACTTATCCACAGGTGTTAATAAACAGCTCTTGCCGCGTGATCCCGCGGAAGTGTGGATAAAGGTCAGCCTTCGCGCTGCTGCTGTTTGATCCTGTTGGTGAGCTCGGTGACTTGGTTGAAGATCTGACGACGCTCCCCCATGAGCTTTCGAATCTTCCGATCCGCGTGCATCACGGTGGTGTGGTCACGGCCGCCGAATTCCTGTCCGATCTTGGGCAAGGACATGTCAGTCAGCTCCCGAAGCAGATACATCGCGATCTGGCGGGCCGTCACGAGAGTACGGTTACGTGATTTGCTGCGGAGCTCTTCCAAGGAAATTTCGAAATAGTTCGCGGTCTGTCCCAGGATCGCAGAAGAAGTGATTTCGGGGACGCCGTCATCGGTGATCAGATCCTTGAGCACCAACTCGGCCAGAGGCAGATCGACCCGTTGCTTGTTCAGCGACGCGAACGCCGTCACACGGATCAAAGCACCCTCGAGTTCACGGATGTTCGTGGTGATGTTGGATGCGATGTACTCCATGACGTCCCCGGGAGCATCAAGGTTTTCGTTCTGAGCCTTCTTCCGGAGGATCGCAATACGTGTCTCCAGCTCGGGAGGCTGTACGTCAGTGATCAATCCCCATTCGAAACGGGAACGCATGCGCTCTGCGAATCCGGACAGTTGCTTGGGCGGCAGATCGGAGGTGATCACGATCTGCTTCTTGTGGTTGTGCAGCGCATTGAAAGTGTGGAAGAACTCTTCCTGCGTGTGCTCTTTGCCCGCCAAGAACTGGATGTCGTCAATGAGAAGCAGATCCACGTTCCGATAGATCTGCTTGAAACTGGACCCCTCGTCATCGCGAATCGAGTTGATGAAATCGTTGGTGAATTCCTCGGAGTTCACGTACCGCACGCGGTGATTCGGGTAAAAGCGTTTGGCATAGTGACCGATTGCGTGGAGCAAGTGTGTCTTGCCCAACCCGGAGTCTCCATATATGAACAACGGGTTATACGCGCTGGCCGGGTTCTCGGCCACGGCTAGCGCCGCCGCATGAGCGAAACGGTTGGACTGCCCGATCACGAAAGTATCGAACATGTACTTGTCGTTGAGGCGTGCTGAGCTGTCCCATTCGATGTCATCCTGAGTCCGGTCATATGAGTCGCGCGGAATATTGCGTTCCTGGCGGGGAGGATCAACTCGAGGCGCCGGCAATTCGACGTCGTCCCTCTTGATACGAGGGGCGCTGGCTTCGTCCGTGTGCTGGACGTCGACGGGCGAAGTATGGGACGTGGCGTGGCCTCGTTCGGCTTCGAGCTCATTGATCGGCGGAATCGAAACGCCGGATACGGTCACTGAATTCTCGTGGTTGAGAGACGGTTCAGGCTGGGACCGGGAAGCAGGCGAGCTCGTTGTCTGGTTTTCCTGGGGTGCGGACTGTTCTGAGGGTTGGGGTTTCTGATCTTGCGTCTTCGCGGGGGCAGCCGACGTGGACTCGGAGACATCCATCTCAGGGTCGATGACGAATGCTTCGGTGATGTCCTCGCCGAAGGTCTTGGAGATGGCCTCTTTAAACGCCTGATGAATATCTGATTGGAAGATTCCGCGGGTGTATTCGTTGGGGACAGCAACGATCAACGTGGTGCCGAAGAGCCCCTGTGGCTTGGCCAGGGGAAGAAAAGCACGCAAGCGGCGGGCGATGGCGGCATTTGCCTGAAGATCCGTAATGCACGCGTCCCACTGGGACTGGATCTCGTTGTTGCCCTGAATGCTCAC